>RECY01000025.1 GCA_007693785.1 Phycisphaerales bacterium
ACGGTCGGCCCGCCCCAGCTCTTGTCGATGATCGCGTTCCGCCCGCGCGGGCCGAGCGTGCTCTTGACAGCCTTGGCAAGCTTCTCCACGCCGGCAAGAAGGGCCTGGCGTGCCTCGAGGTCGAAGGTCAGTTCTTTGGTGGCCATGGGCGTTTCTGCTCCGTCTCGCGAATGTCTGGATGGTGGATCTTCCGCAGCCGAGGCCCCCCGAAGCCTGTCCTCAGACAGCCCGAAGGCAACCACGGCCGGTGCCGACGCACGCGGCTATCAGTACCTCATGGCAAACCCGATGCCACACCCCCCCACACCCAACCCCAGACCCGTAAAGGCTCCCCAAAGCGAGCCTTGCGCCCAATCCACCCCGGCCACCATCCGCGCCAACCTGTCACCCGACCACGATCACCTCGCCCCACCTGCCAAGCTGGCAGGCGGCACGCTCCCGGCTCAGAGAAAGGACGGCATCGCGCCGGACGGGCTCCAGACCATCCCGTCGTGGTTCACCGCCGCGACGCGCGAGCCGTCCGCGTTCCCCATGACCCACCCCCACCCGAAACACGTCCACAGGAACGCCGACGCCCGAAGCAGCCCCAAATCTGCGGGCTCCTCCACAACCACCAGAGCCGAGGTCGGTTCGTCGCCAGCGATCACCCCGCCGATCGCCGCATGCGCCAGACCCGCCAGGACTGGGTCCTCGCTCGATTCCCAAATACCGGTCTCCGTCACCCGGGCAAACCCGATCGGCCCGCCGCTCGCCCCGGAGCCTTCGAACACCCATTTCACAACGCAACGCACGACGTGCATCTGTCGCGAGGCCGGCAGGCGTTCGATGCTTGACAATCTTGCCTTCGGGCGAGGGTGATCCATCGCCCACCGCGCGATCGTGCCCGCAAGCGGCTCGACCAACGCTGCTCGTGACGCGATATCGATGCTGCGCATGCTTAGGCCCTCCTACAAAGCGGATTCAGGCTATCATCCGCGCCATGACGCCAACGACTCTCGCCAACGTTGATCTGGTCAGCTACCTCCCCCTCGGGCTCATCATCACGATGGCCGTCGGCTTCGCCGTCGCCAACGTCGTCCTCACCCTGATCATCGGCCCCAAGCGCGAGGGCAAGACCAAGGGCATCGCCTACGAGTCCGGCATGAATCCCGTCGGCACCGCCCGCAAGCGGTTCAACGTCCGGTTCTACCTCATCGCGATGGTCTTCCTCGTCTTCGACGTCGAGGTCGTCTTCCTCTACCCCTGGGCCGCCACGTTCCCCAACATCGCCCCCGGCAGCCCCGACGGGCTCATGTGGCTCATCCGGATCCTCTTCTTCCTCTTCACCACCGTCATCGCCTACATCTACGGCTACCGCAAAGGCGTCTTCAAATTCGACTGAGAGGCCCCCTCGCCGCTTCCCATGGTGGCACAGCTCTCTGAGCTGTGTCTCCCCCTCCCACGCCCCAAAACCTTCCATCCCAAGCGGTTATCCCCGTCTCCCGTCCGGGAACGCCCTGCCCCGATCGGCTCACCTCCCCCCGCCCGACCAGCCCGCAAGCTCTCCGCCGCCATCGGGGCGGACCGTTGGCCTCGCCATCAACCGGATGCCGGCGGACGCCGATGCTCGCCCCACGCAGGCCGGGCCATCTGGGATACGCCCCAGCCCCTCTCCTGCCCCTACCACGGTGAGGGAGAGACACGGATGACCCACCCCCAGCCCCTCGGCGGCCACCCGCCCGCGCTCACGCTCGTCGCGGCTTCTCCCGCCGAGCCCCCGCTGACCGAGCCAAAGCCCGACTGCCGCCGCCTCGGCGACCTCCTCGACCGCCAGGCGCTCCACCCCCGCTTCCAGGCCATCGTCTGCCTCCAGACCGGCCTCCCCGTCGCGTACGAGTGTCTGACGCGCCCGGAAGCCGCGAGCTTCGCCCACGCCGACGAGCTCTTCGACACCGCCGACCGCTGCGGGCAACTCTGGAACCTCGAGGCCCTCGCCCGGGCCGCCGCCCTGCGCGAGCTGGCCCACCTCCCCGCGAGCGCCCAAGTGTTCCTGAACTGCTCACCCGCCGTCTTCAGCGATCCCCGCTTCCCTGAAGCGATCGCCGAGAACATCCGCCAAACCCCTGCCTTGGAGCCCTCGCGCCTCGTGCTGGAGATCACCGAGCGAGCCGACGACGCCGCCCCGGGCGACCTCGCCCGCAACGTCGAAGCCGTCCGCTCACTCGGGTTCCGGGTCGCGTTGGACGACCTCGGGGCCCGGATGAACGGGCTCGAGCGCCTGGTCACGCTCCGCCCTGACTGGCTGAAGCTCGACCGCACCCTCGCCAGCGCCATCGACACCGACCCCGTCCGTCAGGGGCTGGTGCGTCACTTTGCCCGTTTTGCCGCCGAGATCGGCGTCGGGCTGGTCGCCGAAGGCGTGGAGACCGACGCCGAGCTACGCACGCTGATCGAGCTCGGGGCCCCACACGCCCAGGGGTACCGCCTGGGGCGTCCGGTGACGGCCATCGAAGCCGCTCGCGAGCACGCCCACGCCCGCCTCACCCCCGTCCCGCTCGCCGCCTAAGCCCCCGGACCACCACCTACCATCTCGGATGCCCGCCGCTCCCTCGGCCCCGGACCTCCCACGCCCACGCTCTCAGCCCATGACCCCGCGCCGGGCCGAGGCGGCCCATCGCGTCCTCGCCGCCCTGGTCGCCGCGGGATGCCTGGCCGTTTTGGGCGTAGCGGCCTTCCTGAGCCCAGCCGCCGAAGGCGTCGGCACCCACACGCAACTCGGGCTCCCCACGTGCGGATGGATCGCCAGGCACGGACGCCCGTGCCCGACCTGCGGGATGACCACGAGCTTCACCCACGCCGCGGGGGCGGACCTATTCCGAGCCGTCGTTGTGCAGCCGGCCGGGGCCCTGCTCGCGTTGACGACCGCCGCGGTATTCTGGGGCACTCTCTACGTCGCGGCGACAGGCTCCACCCTCGCCCGCGCCCTTGGGAAGGCCGTGGGGCTGAAGGTGTTATGGATCGCCCTCGGGATCGGGGCCGCCGCCTGGGCGTATAAGCTTCTCACAACCCCGGTCGTGTACTGAGCCCGGCACGAGACCGCCCACCACCCGCAGACCGGCCCACATGCAGATCGAAAGAGGCGACCGATGCCCACCCCAACTCAAATCGGACACCAGACGCCAAGCCTCACACGCCGCACCACCCCGCGGCTGCTCGCGATCGCGGCGCTCGCGATCGCCAACGCAACGATGAGCGGGTGTGTGGTCGCCGCCGTCGTCGGCGGCATGGCCCAGAGCTACCGCGAGAGCTCCACCCGAAAAGTCGAAGCCGAGTACCGCGGGCTCGAGGGCAAGACCTACGCCGTCGTCGTCTCCGCCGACCGCGTCATCCAGGCGAACCACCCCGGCATCGTCCCCGCGATCACCCAGCGTGTGAACGAACGCCTTTACGATCACAGCGGCGCGAGCGGATGGATCCCGACCAATCACACCATGTCCTGGCTCCTCAACCACCCGCAGTGGAAGAGCCGCCCCTTTGGTGAGCTCGCCGACGAGCTCGGCGTCGATCGCATCGTCTTCATCGATCTCACCGAGTACCGACTCAATGACCCCGGCAACCAGTACGAGTGGGCCGGCGTCGCCGGGGGCACCATCGCCGTCATCGAAGCCGACGGCCCTCTCCCCGACGAGTTCACCTTCGAACGGTCCGTCCGCGTGAGCTTCCCCGATAGCAGAGGCTTCGGGCCCAACGACATCAACGCCCAGCAACTCGCCAGCGTCCTCCTCGCACGCTTTGTCGATCGCACCACATGGCTGTTCTACGACCACGAAGAACCCTACTACCCCGACTATTGATCCCCCGCCCCGCACGCGAGCCCCGTTATCCCCAGCCCCGCACCACCGAGCACACGAGCCACGCCCACCATGCGACACCACCGACGAACCCGACGAACACTCGCCGCGCCCCTCGCCGCGCTGACGCTCAGCGTGGGCGTGCTCGCGCTCGCCGGGTGCAACATCCTCGCCCCGGCCTTCTACGTCATCCACGGGCCCGAAAAGGTCCGCAAGCTCCACGAGCTTGACCCCAACCGACCCACCGTCGTCTTCGTCGATGACCGTGCCAACCGAGTCCCGCGCCGTGCCCTCCGCGGCACCATCGCACGCTCGGCCGAGGAAACGCTCCTCCAACGACGCGTCCTCCGCAACGTCATCGCCTCCAACTCCGCCGTTCAGGCGGTCAGCGCCGACCGCTACGGCTCGCCCATGCCCATCGACGAGATCGCCAGGGCCGTCGAAGCCGAAGTCATCATCTACGCCACCGTCGACGCCTTCACCCTCAGCCCCGACGGTTCCACCGTCGAGCCCGCGGCTCAGATCCGGGTCAAGGTCATCGATGCGGTCAGCGGGCAGCGCGTCTGGCCCGAAGACCGCAACGGGCAAGCCGTCACCATCCGCATCCCGCAGCGTCCCGGCTACGCGCCGAGCACGCGCAACGAGGCCGCCCAATTGGAAGACGAACTCGCCGCCCGCATCGGCGTCGGCATGGCCCAGATCTTCTTCGACCACGAGCGTCAGGCCAGCGCGCGACGCTGACCGCGGACGCTGACCACAGCACCGGGCCACACCCCCCGAAAACACGCCTCAATCCGCCCGGGTTCGCAACGCGGGAAGCCCGCGGCGAGTACAGTCGGGCCTTGAGGCCAGCGCCAGAACAGCCCGTCCGCGTGCTTCACGTGGTCCGCCCCGCCGACGACGCCGCGTGCCCGCGACGCGCGGTCGCCAGCGATCGTGACGAAGGCTCCGACGCCCTCGCAGCGCTCTGCGCGCAGACCATCCGCCGGACCGCCCGCCTGGGGGTGACGCACCGCGTCGTCGCGCTCGGCGCGAGCGCCGAAGACCGCTGCCGCGCACTCGGGCTCCGCCCGGACTGGCGTCTGCCGACCCCCGCCGGCTCGCTGCGCCTCGCGTCGAGGTTCCTGCCCGATCTCGTGCGGCAACACGCCTTTGACGTTGTCCACGCCTGGGGCGCGGGCCCCGCGTCCGCGGCGGGGACGCTCCGCAAACGAACCGGCGTCCGCGTGCTCAGGACCAACGCCGCACGGGCCGACGACCCTCGCGCCCGCCTGGATCCGCCGGGCTCGGTCGCTCAGCCGGGCGCGCTCCTGCTCCCCCCGGGCCCGACCCGCGACGAAGCCGCCGAGGCCCTCGGGCTTGATCCCCGCGCGTTCACCGTCGCCCTGCTCAGCGACACGCCCGGGGACGGGCTGGCGTTCAGCGGGGTCTTCTCCGGCGGGCTCCTCCAATCCACCGCCGGCAGCTTCGCACTCATCCTCGCCCGTCACGCCGCCGCCCTGGAACGCGCCGCCGCCTTCAAGCGACGCACCGCGCTGGATTGGCCGCTGCTCGAGACCGACGCCCCGGTGCTGCTCGCGGCTCGTGCGGCTCACGTCGCCTGGGTCGCCCCCGGGCGACCGGGCCGCCCGCTCTCTCCGGGGCTCGCGCTCGCCGCCGGCGCGTGCCACGCCGCGGGCATCCCCGTGGTCACCTCCACCGATCGCGCTCCGGGCGTTGGCGGGCTCGTGCCCGGGTGCGCCGCCAGCGGGGAGCACGCCGCCGCGATGTTCTGCGCGACCTACGAACTCGCCCGCTCCCCTCGCGCGCTCGCCGAAGCGCGAGCCGCCGCGGTGCGCCTCCGGGAGCCCGACGCGGAAGCCTTCACCAACGCCGTCCTTGCACGATGGCGACCACCCGCCCAACCGGGCGCGACCGGCGATGCTGACGCCCGTCGCCCCGTCACGGAGACCACCGCATGACCAGCGAGCACAAGCTCGGCGTGCTGTTCATCTGCCTCGGGAACATCTGCCGATCGCCCATGGCCGAGGGCGTCTTCATCCACCTCGCCCAAAAACGCGGCCTGCTCGACCGCTTCGACGTCGACTCCTGCGGCACCGGGCGCTGGCACGTCGGTAACCCGCCCGACCACCGCGCCGTCGCCGTCGCCTACCGACGCGGCATCCAGCTCCCCTCCGTCGCGCGCCAGCTCGACCCCAACGCCGACTTCAAGCGCTTCGACCTTCTCCTCGCGATGGACCGCGCCAACCGCGACGCCCTCCTCGCCGCCGGCGCGCCGCCCGAACAGGTCTATCTGCTCCGACAGTTCGACCGCATCACCGAAGGACACCAGGAAACCGGGCTCGAAGTCCCCGATCCCTACTTCGGCCCCGATGACGATGACGAGGGCTTCGAACGCGTCCTCGACATGCTCGAGAGCGCCTGCGAAGGCCTCCTCGATACACTCACCGAGAAACCCACCGAGCCCGAGTAGCCCCCGTGGCCCGGGCGCAAAGCCCCATCAAGACCACAAACAAAAACACGGGCGAGACGCCCGTGCCACGGCTTGCCGTTGAATGTGCGCGAGAACTCAGAGCTCGAGCATCAGCCGCTGCGGGTCCTCGATCGCTTCCTTGATCTTCACCAGGAACTGCACCGCCTCGGCCCCGTCCACGATCCGGTGGTCGTAGCTCAGCGCCAAGTACATCATCGGGCGGATCGCCACCTCGCCGGGCTTGGAAGGGTGCTCCACCGCGCGGTTCTTGATCGCGTGCATCCCGAGGATCGCCGACTGCGGCGGGTTCAGGATCGGCGTCGACATCAGGCTCCCGAAGATCCCGCCGTTGGTGATCGTGAACGTCCCGCCGGTCATGTCTTCCAGCGTGATCTTCCCGTCGCGGGCCTTGGTCGCCAGTTCCTTCACGCCGCGCTCGATCCCCGCGAACGAGAGCGTCTCGCAGTTCCGCAGCACCGGCACGACCAGCCCCTTCGGGCTCGCGACCGCGAGCGCGATGTCGCAGTAGTCGTGCTTCTGGATCGATGGCTTGCCCTGCTCGTCCTCGGTGATGTACGCGTTGACCAAGGGGAACGCCCGCAGGGCGTTGACGCACGCCTTGACGAAGAACGACATGAACCCGAGCCCGACGCCGTGCTGCTCGCCGAAGCGGTCCTTGTACTGCTTGCGCAGGCTCAGCACGGCGGACATATCGCACTCGTTGAACGTCGTGAGCATCGCGGCCGTGTGCTGCGCCTCGACCAGCCGAGACGCGATGCGCTGGCGCATCGGGCTCATCCGCTCCACGCTCGTCGCACGGCTCGCGCCGCCCCCGGCACTCGCTGACCCGCCAGAGCCTCCGCCGCCGGAAGCTGTCCCTGCCTGTAAAGCCGCCAGCACGTCCTGCTCGCGGATCCGCCCGCCGGCCCCGGTCCCGACCACGCGCGAGAGATCCAGCCCCCGCTCGTCGGCCAGCTTCTTCGCCAGGGGCGTCGCGGAGAACGCGCCGCCGCCCGCGGACGCGCCGTTCGCCGTGCCGTTGGTGTTTGGGGCCGACGCGGACGGGGCCTGCTTCGCCGGAACTTGACTCTCGGAGGCCTTGGCTTCGCTCGCCTTGCTCTCCCCATGCGGCTTCGGCTCGGTCGCGACCGCCCCCTTGGCGCCGCCGCCGTCCGCGTCTGATCCGCCCTCTCGCTTGGCCGCGGGCTTTTGCTCGCTCGCCGAGCCGCCCGCCGGCTTTTCGGCCGACTCGTCGATCGTGCCGACGACCGCGCCGACCTCGACGTCGTCCCCCTCGCTCGCGCCGCGCTTGAGCACGCCGGCCGCCGGCGCGGGGATCTCCATCGTGACCTTGTCGGTCTCGAGTTCCATCACCGGCTCATCGCGTTCGACGTAGTCGCCGTCGCTCTTGAGCCACGCCGCCACCACGCCGCTGGTGACGCTCTCGCCCACGGTCGGGATCACGATGTCGGTCGCCATAAGCCGTCGTCCTGCCGCTCTTGGTTGCGGTGCGCTCGCTCGCGCACCGGTTTACACACACCCGCCCGTTTCCCGGGTCGCCCGTCGCCCTCTTCGAGAACGCGATCAGAGCGACGCCACGACCTTCCCGCTCACCCGGCGCACCGGCGTGCCGTCCTGGTCCGGCTTCGGCCCGATCGCGCCGGACACGATCGCCTCCTGCTCCTGCTTGTGGACCGTCTTGGAGCCCACCGCCGGCGAAGCGCTCGTCTCCCGCCCGATGTACCGCAGGTCCCCGATCCCCAGCTTCTCCCGGCAGATGTCATCGACGTGGTGGTAGGCCCCCATGTTGCGAGGCTCCTCCTGCACCCAGATCCGGCGCGACACGTTCTCGTACCGCCCGATGATCTCCTTCGCCAGCTCCGTGTGGAACGGGTACAGCTGTTCGAACCGCACGATCGCCACGTCGTCGCGCCCCAGCTCGCTGCGGCGATCCGCCAGCTCGTGGTAGATCTTGCCGGTGCAGAACAGCAACCGCTCGACCTTGCCCCGCTCCCCGCCGCGCTCCTCGAACGCCGGGTCATCGATCACTTCACGGAAACGCCCTTCAACCAGCTCCTGCGGGCGGCTGGTCGGCACGCGCAGCATGCTCTTGGGCGTCATCACGATCAGCGGCTTGCGGAAGTCTCGCTTCACCTGGCGGCGCAACGCGTGGAAGATCTGCGCCCCGGTGGACGGGTAGATCACCTGCAGGTTATTGTCGCCGCACAGCTCCAGGAACCGCTCCATGCGGGCCGAGCTGTGCTCGGGCCCCGCCCCCTCGTACCCGTGCGGCAGCAGCAGCACGAGCCCGTTCCAACGCTGCCACTTCATCTCCGCGCTCGCCAGGAACTGGTCGATGATCACCTGCGCGCCGTTGACAAAATCGCCGAACTGCGCCTCCCACATCACCAACATGCTCGGGTCGCTGAGCGCGTACCCGTAGTCAAACGCCATCACCCCGGCCTCGCTCAGCGGGCTGTCGTATACGCAGAACCGCCCCTGACGCGGGCGCCCGTCCGACCCCGGCGTCCCCGGCGCGTCCTCGGTCCCCACCACACCCATCTCGCGGATGTGGTTCAGCGGCACGTGCGCGTTCGCCTGATTCGCATCAAACAGCACCGCGTGCCGGTGGCTGAACGTCCCGCGACGCGAGTCCTGCCCGCTCAGACGGATCCCGTGCCCCTCCAGAAGCAGCGAACCGAACGCCAGGCTCTCGCAGTCCGCGTAGCTGATCAGCTCCGTCTCCGGGATCGCCGCACGCTCGGTCATCAGCTTCTTCAGCTTCTTGTTGACCTCGAAGCCCTCCGGCACACGCCCCATCGCCTGAGCCACCTCGCGCAGCGTCTCCGACGAGATCGAGGTGTCCGTCGCCTCGTGGCTGAACCGCGTGCTCATCCCCGCCCAGCGAGCGCTGCCCGGATCGATCGTCGGGTCGTGCGGCTTCTGACGCGCCGACTCCTGCGCCAGCTCCAACGCCCGATCGAACCGGGTCCGGATCGCCTCCATGTCCGAATCGTTCAGCACACCCTCGTCGCGGAGCTGGTGCGCGTAGCTCGTGAGCACGCCCTCTTTCTTCTTGATCAGCCCAGCCAGCACCGGCTGCGTGAACGACTGCTCGTCCTGCTCGTTGTGCCCGTACTTCCGGTAGCAGACCATGTCGATGAACACGTCTTTGCGGAACCGCTGGCGGTACTCGATCGCCAGCTGCGCGCACGCCACCACCGCCTCCGGGTCCTCCCCGTTGACGTGCAGCACCGGCGCCTCGATCATCTTCGCCACGTCCGTGCAATACCGGCTCGAACGCGCGTCCCGGGGCAGCGTCGTGAACCCGATCTGATTGTTCACCACCACGTGCACGCAGCCGCCCGTGGTGTACCCCTCGAGCTGGCTCATGTTCAGCAGCTCGGGCACGATCCCCTGCCCGATCACCGCCGCGTCGCCGTGGACCAGGACCGGGATCACCCGCCGACGCTCCGTGTCCGCACGCAGACGCTGCTTGGCGCGTGTCCGCCCGTGCACCACCGGCCCCACGGCCTCCAAGTGGCTCGGGTTGCTCGCCATCGCCAGGTGCACCTTCCGCCCGTCGTCGTACGCCCGGGCCCCGGAATAGCCCCGGTGGTACTTCACATCCCCGCCGCCATCGACGAAATCCTCTTCCCAGTTGTCCTCAAACTCCGTGAAAATCTGCTCGTAGGTTTTGCCCAGGATGTTGTTGAGCACGTTCAGACGACCGCGGTGGGCCATGCCCAGCACGACCTCCTCCACGCCGAGCTCGCTCCCGCTCTCGATCAGGCGATCCAGCAGCGGGATCAGGCTCTCGCCCCCCTCCAGGCTGAACCGCTTCTCCCCCGGGTACCGCTTGCCGAGGAACTTTTCGAATAGCTCCGCTCGAACCAGTTGCTCCAGGATGTGCGCCCGGACGCCCCGATCGAGCGACAGACGCCCGCCGCGGCTCTCGAACCACTCCAGCAGCCACTCCCGCTCGTCCCGGTCCTGCACGTGCATGAACTCGACGCCGATCGTCCCGCAGTACACCCGCTCCAGGTACGACACGACCTCACGCAGCGGCGTCTCCACCGACAGCCCGATCGCCGTCGCGTCCACCGCTTGGTTCAGATCCGCGTCCGAGATCCCGTGATAGCTCAGGTGCAACGCCGGCGGACGCGGCTCGTCCCGACCGAACGGGTCCAGCTTCGACCCCATGTGCCCCAAGCCGCGATAGACCGCGATCACCGCGTCCGCTCGGGCCTGCAACGGGCTCGCCGCCCCCGCCAGCCCGCGGCCGCCCGCCCCCGGGTAGGCCGAAGAGCCCACAGGCGACGCCTCGCGCTGAAACCCTGAAGCCGAGCCGTTCGAGCCCCCGCCGCCGCCCGAACCGCCCCCGATCGGGTTCGTCAGCCCAAGCTCGAAGCCCTGGAAGAAGCTGCGCAAGTCCGCCGGCACCGAGTCCGGGTCGCGGCGGAACCGCTCATACTCGGCTTCCAGGAACTCAGCGTTCCAGCTGTTCACACCAGGACGGACGGCACGCGGCGCCACGCTCATTGCAAACCTCGGCTGACGGCCACGAGAACTCATTTCTGACCGGATAACCCGGACGAACGCTCCCGAATCGGATCCTAGTCAGCCCTATCGGCCCGCGACGCCGAACGATCCGCTATTTCACCCCAAAACACCAACACCCGCCTCCAACGCCTCCCCGGTGACACAGGCGTCCTGCCCGCGCATCCCACCTCCCCGGTGGCACAGCTCTCCGAGCTGCGTCCCCCTCCCCCACCACGATCACCCGAACCGCCCCGTCACATACTCCTCCGTCTCCGGCAATCGCGGGTTCTGGAAGATGTCGCTCGTCCGCCCGTACTCCACCAGACGCCCCAGGTACATGAACGACGTGTAATCGCTCACCCGCGCCGCCTGCTGCATGTTGTGCGTCACGATCAGCACCGTGTACCGGGCCGAGATCTCGTGGATCAACTCCTCGATCCGCAGCGTCGCCACCGGGTCCAGCGCCGAGCACGGCTCATCCAGCAGCAGCACCTCGGGGTCCGCCACGATCGCCCGCGCGATGCACAGACGCTGCTGCTGACCGCCGCTGAGCCCCAGAGCCGAATCCCTGAGCCGGTCCTTCACCTCGTCCCAGATCGCCGCCCCGCGCAGCGCCCGCTCGCACGCCTCCTCCAGCACGCCCTTGCGCCGCTCCCCGTCGATCCGCAACGGGTACACCACGTTCTCAAAGATCGACATCGGAAAAGGGTTCGGCTTCTGGAACACCATCCCCAGGCGCTTGCGAAGGTCGATCACGTCCACCTGCGGCGCATAGACCGGCTCGGTGTTCAGCAGCATGTCCCCGCCCACGCGGACGCCGTCGATCAGGTCGTTCAATCGGTTGACGGATCGCAGCAGCGTGCTCTTCCCGCACCCGCTGGGCCCGATGATCGCCGTCACCTTCCCCCGCGGCACCGCCTGCGTCACGTCCCAGAGCGCCCGCGCCTGCCCGTACCACAGGCTGAAACCCTTGATCTCCAGCACCGGATCGATCGACCGCAGCGACTCGTGCACCGTCGGCTCGACGTCCTCGCCCCGACGGATCGCGTCGATCACCTTGTATCCGGTTCGCGACGAAGCACCGACGAACTCGCCGGTCTCTCCATCCGCCCCCGGGTCCGGCTCACGATCCGGCTGCATCGGGTTCCGCCCTGTCGGCACGCTCATCCGCATCTCACACCCCGCTCGTCTTCAGCTTCGCCCGCAGGCGAGCACGGATCAGGATCGCCGCCAGGTTCAACGCCAGCACGATCAGAATCAGCAGCAGCGTCGTCGTCCACAGCAGCGGACGCGTCGCCTCCGAATCCGGGCTCTGGAAACCCAGATCGTACACGTGATACCCCAGATGCATGAAGCTCCGCTCCGGGTGCAGGAACGGGAACTGCCCGCTCACCGGAAGGTCCGGCGCAAACTTCACCGCCCCCACGATCATCAGCGGCGCCACCTCGCCCGCACCCCGGGCCATCGCCAGGATCGACCCCGTCATCACCCCCGGCGCCGCACCCGGCAGCACGATCCGCTTGATCGTCTGCCACTTGCTCGCACCCGCGCCGTAGCTCCCCTGACGCATCGAGTTCGGCACCGCCGCGATCGCCTCTTCCGTCGCCACGATCACCACCGGCAGCGTCAAAAGCGCCAGCGTCAACGCCGCCCACAGGATGCCCCGCGCCCCGAACGTCGGGCTCGGCAGACGCTCCCGGAAAAAACCGTCGAAGTACGGCGAACCCGTCACCAGCCACACCACGGCCCCCGCCGCCAGCAGCCAGCAGCACACCGCACCCGCACGCAGCCACACGTGACGACCCGTCCGCCCCTGCCCGGGCGTCGGGATCGAAAGCATCCCCAGTGACACCGCCGACGCCACGATCAGCATCCCGATCACCGCGATCGGCCACCAACCCAGCACACCCGCGAACGCCCCCTCGCCGAACGCCCGCGACATCGGCGACTCCGGCCCCGCGTCAATGAAACCGCCCACCGCGTAACAGAAGAAACCCAGCCCGAACACGCCGTACACGATGCTCGGCACACCCGCCAGGTTGTTCACGCCAATCCGGACCAGGCTCGTCACCAACCCCTGACGCGCATATTCGCGCAGATAGATCGCCGCCACCACCCCCAGCGGCACCACCATCACGCTCAGCATCAGCGTCAGCACCACCGTCCCGAAGATCACCGGCATCACACCGCCGGCCGTGTTCGCCTCGCGAGGCGGCGTCGATACGAACTCCCACCAGCGCGACAGGTACACGCCGAGCTTCTCGCCGAAACCGATGTCGTTCGCCGCCACAAACCGAACCACGCGGCTCAGCGGGATCGGGCTCCCGTCCCCGGACCGACGGTCGATCGACACGTTCCCCGCGCTGTCCACCAGTTCGACCCGGGTCGAAGCGTCGGCCTCGCTCAACGCCGTGATCCGGGCGTTGATCTCTTCCGCTTCGGCCGCGAGCCATGCACGCTCCGAAGCCAGCGATGAACGGATCTCGCTCAACTCCGAAGCCGAAACCGTCCGCGACGCCCACGGGTGCTCCAGCACCGCGCCCAACCCGAGCACGAGCGCCCCCGACATCAGCAAAGCCGCCAGCCCGGCACGCGACGCGACCCGGGCGCGGCCCGCCCCGATCGCGTCCCCCGATCGCCGCGCCAGACGAACACCGCCGAAAGCCGCACCGAGCGCCCCCGCCACGCACAAGCCCCACAGCGCCACCGGTAGGCCCGTCGCGACGCTCGGACGCTCGGCCCGCAGCTCCGCCGCCCGCTCCCGCAGACGCACGCGATCGATCCGATCGTTCACGCGTCCGAGTTCGTGCTCGGTCAGCCGCCGGATCTCCCGCCGACGCTCCACCGCCGACGCGTGCGCCGAAGCCAGCACACGCCCGAAGTCCGCGCGGCCCGATTCGTACACACGCAACTCGATCTCGCCCTCGCCCCCGGGGCCCGCGACACGCTCCACCCCGTCCGGCTCGAAACGCTCGGCCCCCTCCCGAACCAAAAGGCGACGCACCTCGCCGATCCACACCCCCCACTCCAGACGCTCGACCATCACCACGCCGCTCGGACGCTCGGCCGACACGACCTCGTGCAGCGGCACCCACTGGAACGTCGTGCGGCTCACGTCCCGGTTGCCCACCTGATACAGCCGACGCGTCACAAAACCATCCAGCGCGCTCTCGACCTCCGACTCCGCGGCAGCCCCCCGCTCGGCCGCCGACAACGCCACGCGCTCCTCACGCGTCGGCACCCCCAACAAGCGCGTCCCATCCGCCAGCGTCACCCGCTCGATCGGGCGCGGCCAGAACGTTGCGAGCCCCTGATACGCGATCAGCCCAAGCAACCCCACCACCAGCACCAACGACACCACCAGCGCCAGCGCCGTCATCCACACCATCGGCTCGCCGCGCGCCCCCATCGGCGTCCGACGCTTCTGATGTCCGCGATGTCCAACGCCGCTGCTCAAGAACACGCTCCTCGCAAGCCGCCGCCAACCGCGTTCACCACACCAGCCACGGCCGCACGACCGATCACAGCGCCGCGTTCCGCTTGCGGAACCGCTGACGCACGATCTCCGCCGTCGTGTTGATGATGAACGTCATCACAAACAGCACGAACCCGCACAGGAACAGCGCCCGGTAGTGCGTGCTCCCCCGCGCCGCCTCGGGCATCTCCACCGCGATGTTCGCCGCAAGCGTCCGGAAGCCTGCAAAGATATTCGCCGTGATCTCCGGCGTGTTCCCCGTCGCCATCAGCACGATCATCGTCTCGCCCACGGCGCGCCCGAGCCCGATCATGCACGCCGAGAAGATCCCGCTCCCCGCGACCGGCAGCACCACCCGGCGCACCGTCTGCCAGGGCGTCGCCCCCGCGCCCAGCGACGCGCTCCGCAGCCCCGCCGGCACGCTCCGCAGCGCGTCGTCCGAGATCGTATAAATGATCGGGATCACCGCGAAGCCCATGATCAGCCCGACCACCAGCGTGTTCCGCACGCTGAACGGCCCGAAGATCGAGTCCCGCGTGTCGTACCCCGCGTTCGTCAGCGCCCACGCGCCCAGCGCCGCAAGCCCCATCGCCGCGAGCACCGTCGCGAGCGACCTCGCCGCGTAGCCCGCCGCCGCCGTCGGGCGGCCCACCGTCTCCGCCCAGTCGTCGAACCGCCGGCCCACCAGGCGCGCTTGCCCCACCCAGGCCGCGATCAACGCCAGCGGCACCAGAGCCGCGAACCACCCCGGCATCGCCCCGCCGATCGAACCATCGAGCCATCGCCGGATCCCCGGCAGGCCTTGCCCCGTCGCGCGCACCTCCGCGAGCATCGACGCCTTCGCCGCCGCGTCTTCCGGCGCGACCGGGCGGACCACGCCGCCTTCGCGGAAAAAAAAGCCTTCTCGACGCAGGCGACGCTCCTCGTCCGGGCTCATCGTCGCACGCTCGCCGACCCACGCCGGCCACGCCTCGCGATCCACCGACTCGTACGAACCCGCGAACACCAGCAGGTCCTGCGTCTGCGGCGCGAAGCCCACACGCTCGATCGTCCGCCCCAGCGGCACGCAAACGACCGCCAGCAACGCCGCCAGCGCACCCACCGCCGCCACCGCCCGCAAGCCCCGCAGACGGACCACAACCCGCGACGGCGCCGTCTGCCACACCGTCGCCACCAGCGCCACGCCCACCGGCACCACGATCAGCCCCACCAGCACCGCCGGCAGCCAGTCCCGCATGTAGGGCGCGACCACGAACGCCGCCACGAAGCCGAGCACCACCGAAGGCAGGCTCGCCATCAACTCCAGCGTCGGCTTGATCACCCGGTGCGTCTTCGGGTGCATGAACTCGCTGGTGTGGATCGCCGCCAGCACCCCGATCGGCACCGCGAACAGCATCGCCACCACCGTCGCCTTCAGCGTCCCCCAGATCAGCGGCGTCAGACTCAGCTTCACCTCGCTCGCGTCGTCCGCCGAGCTCGACTGATAGACCCATCGCCCCGTGGTCTGCCCCTCGTACCGCACCCGCCCGAACAACGCCTTGAACCCCGCGTCGGAGTGTCCTGCCTCCACGTGCCAGCGCGAGACGCCGCCGTCCGCGTCGAGCGCGATCAGCGCCTCCCCGCTCCCGCTGAAGCCCATCACGCCGGCGACCGACGCCCGGTCGTGCTCATCAGCGCCGTCGGGCGCCCGATCCCCGACCCGCGCCACGCGTTTCTCGCTGGTCATGTGGCGGAGCGTGATCGAGCCGTCCGCGAACGACACCGCCGCCACGCGATCGCGCGGGCTCATCGCGAACCGGCGCACCCCGTCCGAGCCGCTCGCCCGCCCGATCTCGTGCGCCAGCACCAGTCGCCGCGTGTCGAACGTCCCCGCGACCGGATCCCCGGCCGCGAACCACGCCCGGACCACACCCTCCGACGAGCCCACCAGCAGCGTCTTCGAGCCCAGGAGCATCGACGCCGCCGTCACACGCTCCCCCTCCCCGACCCCGCGCGAGCGCTCCGCGACCCGGTACACCCCGCCCTCGCCCACGCCCGCACGCCACAAACGCCCGTCGCGCCAGAGCGCGAACAGGTCCTCCCCGTCGCCGGTCACGAACACCCAGTCCGGCAGATCCGACGCATCGAAGCCCGGCTCCAGGCGCGACTCGGTCAGGCGCACCCGCGGCGGCCCCCCGCCCAGCGGACGCTGCACCCGAACCTGACTCACCGCCGCCGACCCGTCCTCGCGCACCGCAGCCACGAGACGACGCCCCGTCACGCCACGCTGATCGTCCAGGCGGACCACCGCGCCCTCGCCGGCCCGGAGCGCCGCCGGCTCCTCCAGCGAGACCGTCGGCGTCACCAGCCGATACTCCCGGTCCCCCGACCGCTCCACATACCCAGTCCCGCCGGCGTCCATCCCAAGCGAAGCCGCCGACGCCCACGCTCCCACGCCCAAGCCGCGCGCCGCCTCGCTCAGTTCCGCGTCACGCAGCAGTCGCCAGGGGAAGGCCACCTCGCCAAGGCGCACCCGCCCGTCCCCGAGCCCGAACGCGATCGCCCCGCCCGCGGTCGGGCCGAAGCCCACCGACGTGACCGTCGTGCCCTCCACACCCCCCGACGCTTCGAGCAGAACCTCCACCGCCCCGCCGTCCGCCGCCAGCAGCCCGACACGGACCGATCCGTCCCGACCGATCACCGCAAGCGAACGCCCGAAGTCGTCCACCAGCAGCCCGGCGACGCCGTCGTCACCCCCCTGCTCCACCAGCGCGCTCGCCGAGCCCTGCACCGTGAGCCGGGCATCACCCCCGCGGAACAGCGGCAGCACCGCCGCGACCAGGTACACACCGATCGCCAGCACCGTCGCGAGCACACCGATCCCGCCGACCGTGATGACCACGCCGGCCGCGCGATCCCACAGATAGACCCCGGGACGGGTCCGGCGTCTGGCGTGTCGACCGTCCTGCATCAACCTGACCCCACAACACGGCGCGTGAACACCACAGAACGCCAAACCGCCAGACGCCCGGGCCTGACTACCTGGCCGATGGAACCGACGCCGACCGTCCTCAGAACCCGGGCTCGATCCCCACGTTCTGAAGCTCCTCACGCGCCACGTCCGCCGGGAGCGGGAAGTAGCCGTGACGGATCACCGCGTCCTGGCCGTCGCGGCTGAAGATCAGCTTGATGAACTCCCGGCGGAGCGGGTCCATCTCCTCACGCGGATCCTTGTTCACATAGACGTACAGGAACCGGGCGATCGGATAATCCGCCGTCAGCGCGTTCTCGTACGTCGGCTCGAACGCCCCGTACCCCGCGTCGATGCTGAGCGCCTTCACGCCCGACGTCGTGTACCCCAGCCCCGAGTACCCCATCCCGTACAGGTCCGTCCCCACCGCCTGCACCACCGAGCTCGACCCCGGCTGCTCCTTTACCGTCGCCTTGAAATCGTGGTTCCCGAGCGCCACCTGCTTGAAGTAGCTGTACGTCCCGCTCGCGCTGTTCCGACCGTAGAGCGACACCGGACGCCCCGACCAGTCCGCGTCGGTCACGCCCAGGTCACCCCAGGTCATGCTCGGCCCGTTCACGCTGAACACACGCTCCACCTGCTCCAGCGTGATCACGTCCAGCGGGCAGTCCTTGTGCACGAACACCGCCAGCGTGTCGATCCCCGTCCGCATCAGCGTCGGCTCGTACCCGTACACGCGACGGAACGCGTCGATCTCGCTCGGGCGCATCCGACGGCTCATCGGCCCGAACTGCGCCTGCCCCTGCGCCAGCGCCGGCGGCGCCGTCGCCGAGCCCTTCCCGTCGATCTCCACCCGCACGCCCGGGTAGACGCGCACGAACTCGTCGCCCCACGCCGCCATCAGGTTGTTCATCGTGTCCGAGCCGATGCTCATCACCGTCCCCGAGACGCCCGTCGAAGACCGGTACGCCGGCAGCGTTTCATCGACACGCGGCTCGCCCGCCGAAACCGACAACGCGAGCGCACACACCACCGCGCCGCACACACCGAGCACTCGAGCCAGACCCAACCGCGCCATGAGCGAGCCCCTTTCCAAACCAACCCCACAACCACTGGCGACCAAGGACAGACCGACCGCGCCCCGGACACCCCAGCCGCCCGATCGCGAACGACAGATATCCGTACACACACGCCGCGGGCTCGTTGTTAACACCGCGTGAAGAATCCCGCCGACCGACTCAATTGGACCCTTTACCGGCCTCCCGACCCGCGCCCGGAGCCCCGGGCCTCCCCCGTTCCGCCCAGGCGGATCGGATGCGGGCGTCCCTCGACCGGCAGCCCCGTCCGTTCCCCGTAGAAACGAACCACAAGCTCGAGCGATTGCGCCGGGAACACGTCCGCACCGGGCCCGCCCGCCTCGATCACGCTCAGGTCGAACATGTACGCCGGCCCGGGCTGCAGGAGCTGGCGCGCGGCGCGAGCCTCCGAAGCCGGAATCATCCAGCGCAGCTTTTCCTCTTCCGCCCCGGGCTCGCGCAGCAGAAACTCGAACGACCCCGTTTCCCAGAACGGCAGCGGGTACTGATCCATCGAGCCGAACAGGTAGACCACCACCGTGAAGCGGTCGCCGTGCCCGTTGCCCATCGTGTCCACCGGCACCGTCGAGCTCACCAGCACGCGGCTGGCCGTCGTCCCCGCCGGCGGCGGGCGCAGGCGGGTGCCCTCTCCCTCATCCACCGGCACGCTCGTCGCACACCCCCCCAGCACCGCAGCCGCCGCCAACCCCGCCAGCAAGCCGCGAGGCCACCCGGCGAACAAGCCGTTCCCTAAACACCCGCGCCGAACGCTCTGGAGCCGGTTCATCATTCAAAGCTCCGGTTCCGACGGATCCGCAGACCTTCCGGCTTGATCATCCCCTTGTCCAGATCCTCCCGGACCGCTTCCTCGACGTCGATCCCCAACTCCTTCAGCGTGCGGTACACCGGGCTCTCCTCGAGCGCCCGACGCACCGCGACCGGGTTCTCCACCTGATCGATCGCCGCGGCCGTCAGACGCTCCACCAGGCGGTCCGCCTCCGAGCCCTCGCCCGGGATGATCCGCGGCGTCAGGATCACCAACAGCTCCGTCTTGATCTTCGCCGCCTTCGTCGAGCGGAACAGATTCCCCACAAACGGCAGGTCCCCCAGCAGCGGCGTCTTCGTCCGGCGTTCCTCCATCTGCGTCTGGATCAGCCCGCCGATCACGATCGTCTGCCCGTCGCGGATCGTCACCGTCGTGTCCACCTGACGCGTCGTGATGATCGGGCTCTCGAAGTCGTCAGAGATCTGCGTCGTCCGCGCGCTGACCGTCGAGATCTCCGGCTGAATATTGATCTGCACGTACCCGTTCGGGTTGATCGTCGGCGTCACCTCCAGGATGATGCCCACGTCCCTGCGCTCCACGTTCGCACGCGTCAGCCCCGACTCGAACCGGTCGATGTTGCTCACGATCGCCACGTCTTCACCGACCTGGATCCGCGCTCGCTCGTTGTTCTTCACCGTCACCTGCGGGCGGCTCAGCACCTCCAGCTTGCCCTGCGCCTCGAGCGCCCGAACCAGCAGCGAGAAGTCCGCGCTCTCCACCGTCAGGTTCGGCACGCCGAGGGCCGTCGCGACCGTCGCGCCCGCGCTCAGCGCCCCGAAGATGTAATCATCCCCGCCGATCGGCCCGCCCGTGACGTCCAGCCCCCACTCGCGGCTTGAGTCCAGCGTCACCTCCGCCAGCAGCACCTGGATCATCACCTGCGGCGGCGAGGCGTCCAACTCGTCGATGATCGCCGCCACCGTCTCGATGTACCGGGGCGACGCCGAGACCACGAGCATGTTGCTCTTCTCATCCCCGACGACCGTCACCTCCTGCTCGAGGCGGCGCAGCACGCTCCCGGCGACTTCGGGCCCGAGCGTCGCGCGCAGCCGCTCCGCCTCACCGGAGAAGTACCGCGTCAACGTCTGCTCGATCTCCGCCGCCTTCGCGTTCTTTAAGTGGTAGACCAACCGCTCCCGCTCGGCCGCCTCGATCGTGTCCAGTTCGTCCACGACGGCCGCGACCAGCTCGAGATACTCCTGCGTCCCGCTCACCAGCAGCGTGTTCGTCCGCGGGTCGATCGTGATCGACAGCTCCTGGCGGTCGTCCGGCACCGCCGTCAGCGACGTGCCGAAGCCGAACAACCCCTCCCCGCCCTCGAGCCCGGCGCCGTTCGCCCCGCCGGGCGCCAGCCCCTCGCTCATCTCCGCGTCGAGCCCGCGCCGCGTCGGGATCAGCACGTACCGATCCCCCTGACGGCGCAGGTTAAAGAGGTCCCGCAGCACCTCCGCCATCTGGCGCGCGTCGGCGTTGGTCAGCCGGAACGTGCGGATCCGGCGCTCCCCCGCGTCGGTCGTGTCGAGGTCGCTCACGATCGCCGCGATGAACGTCAGGATGTCCGGCGGCGCCGCCACCACCACCGAGTTCGTCCGAAGCTCCGGGCTCACCCGCACCTGGCTGCGGATCTGCGCATCGATCTCCGCCTCCGTCGGCGGCAGGCCCCGCGCGTCCTCGATCCCCTCCGCCAGACGCTGTCGCACGAACCGCAGGCGCGTCGCCTGCGCCGACGTCCGCCCGTCCACCGCGCGCCCGCTCAGGATCTGCTGGAGCATGTTGACCACTTCGAGCGCGTTCGCGTTCCGAAGCTCGATCCGGCGAACCTCCTGCACGCTCGCCGAGCGGGTCTGGTCGAACTGCCCCGCCAGTCGGCGCACCGCCTCGACGTCCGCCGACGTCCCGCTCACGATCAGCGCGTTCAGACGCTCGTTCGCGACCACCGTCACCGACCCCGCCCCACGCTTGCGGTTCTCAGGGGTCACGTACAGGTCCTGCACCGCCCGAGCGACCTCGTCCGCGGAGCCGGCCGTCAGCTGCACCAGCTCCGTCTGCTCGTCCTGCCCGAACGCGAGCGCGTCGCCGCTGAGCGCCTCGATCAGCTCCCGCACGATCGCCAGGTTCTCGTCGCTCGCCGCGATCACCAGCGAGTTCGAGCTCTCCACCGCCTCCACGCTGAACGTGTCGGCCGGGCTCGACACCCCGCCCGCACGACGCGCACCCTCGATCCGGTCCCGCATCAGGCTCGCGATCTTCGGCGCCAGCGTCCGCACATCACCGTCCGGCACCTGCACCACGTGCAGCTTGACCGAGTAGTTCGCGTCCGCCTGATCCAGCGTCTCGATCAGGCTCTCGATCACCTCAAAGCTGCGCGGGCTCGTCGAGGCGATCAGCGCGTTCGTCCGTCCGTCCGCGGTGATCACCAGCCGGTCCTCGGGGCGCAGCGCCCCGGCCGTGTCCCGCTGGCGGAACACGTCGCGCACGATCTCCGCCGCACGCCCGGCCGCCGCGTGACGCAGCGGGTACACACGCACACGGTTGCCCGCGAACGCCTGCTCCACGTCCAGCATCTCCGCAAGCTCACGCACCACCGCGATGTTGTTCGGCGTCCCCACGACGATCAGCGCGTTCAGGTCGCTCTCCGGCACGATCGTCAGCCCGCTCATCGGCACGAACAGGTCGCTCTCGATCACACGCGACAACGCCGCGGGCTCTTCGCCCTTCACCGACGAACGCACCGCGCGCAGGCGCCCCACCTGGCGGCGCAGCGCCCGCGTCTCCGGCGTGTCCGCCAGCCCGCCCACCAGCACCTCGCGCAGCGTCCGCGCCAGCGTCTCGGCCGACGCGTGCTCGAGCTGGATCAGCGTCGGCTCCACCCACCGGGCCGAGGACGCGCTGTCCAGGTCCTTCACCAGCACCTCGACCAGCGCCACCGCCTCCTCGCGACCCGCGACCACCAGCGCGTTCGTCCGCTCGTCGATCGAAACCGCGATCTCGCCCGCCAGCGCACGCCCCGTCGTTGTCGTCGGCAGCCCCTGGCGGTTCGTCCCCGGCACGCGACGCAGCGCGTCGCCGGTCCGGAACAGCTCCAGCACCACGCCCCGCACGCGCTCGGCCGCCGCCTGCTCCAGCGGGAAGATCCGCACCACCACCGCGTCCCCGATCGGCAGCGTGTCCAGCATGTGGATCACCGCCGACACCGCGCGCACGTTTGCGGCGCTCGACGCGATCGCCACCGAGTTCGTCTGCGCGTCCGGGATCAACCGGATCGGCGTCGAAAGATCCAGCGAGACCTCCGGGTCCTTCGCCCCGCTCGCGAGCAGCTGGATCCGGCGCACCTGCTCCGCGAGCGCCCGCGACGGCGACGCGCCCTGGCCCGAGCCGTCCGCGTTCAGCATCTCCCGCAGCGTGCGCACCACACCGTCGGCCGACGCCAGACGCAGCGGGACCACCGCCATCTCCTGACCCGCCCCCGCCGGCTCCGCGTCGATCGCACGCACCAGGGCCGTCAGCGACGTGCCGTCCGCCGGGTTCGCCACGATCGCCAGCGCACGACGGCTCACCAGCGGCACGATCCGCACCGGCTCGGCCACCACACCCGGGCGATCCGCTGGCTGCGGCTGCGTCACGCCCATCTGCTCCAGCAGCTGACGCACCGTCGCCGGGTCGTTGTGCTCCACGTCGATGATGAACACGCCCTGCCCGGGCCCGAGCATCGCCCCGCCCGGCGCACCGCCCTCGCCCGGAGCCGCCGCGACCGCGCCATCCAGCTCCCGCGCCACCCGCTCGACCTGCTCGAACAACTCCGAAGACGCGGCGATCACCAGGCTGTTCGTCCCGCGATCGACCTCGATCGCCAAGGGGCTCCCCACGCGATCCGCCTCGGCGCTGAACGTCCGCACCAGCGTGTCGCGAAGACGAGCCGCCGGCGTCCGCTCCAGACGCACCACGCGCGTCCGTACCGCGGTGTCGCCGCCCACGCGTTGCAGGCTCTCCGCGAGCGCGCGGATCTGCGCCAGCTCGCTCTCATCGGCGCGCACGATCAGCGTCCGCGTCGCGTCATCGCCCACGATCACCGGCGACCGCGCGTTCATCCCCGGACGCCCCTGCACGAACAGCTCGCGCACGCGAACCGCGAGCTGACTCGCACGCATCCCCGACACCGAAATGATCGTCGGCTCCCGCAGACGCACCACCTCCGGCACGTCCAGCTGCTCCACGATTCGGCGGATCCGCGACAGGTCCTCACGCCCCGCGAACACCACCAGCGCGTTCGTCTGCACCTCCGCCGAGACGGTCGGCGTCCCCGACGCGTCCACCAGCACCGGCGGCGGCAGCAGCCCCTGATCCCGCCCGCCCCGCGCCCGCAGCTCACGCTCTACACGCAGCTGCTCCTGACGGAACTGCTCCTCCAGCGGCGCGCGCAGCCCCTCGTTCAACGCCCGCGCCACGCTCGACGCGTCCGCGTGGCGCAGCGGGATCACCACGAGCTGCTGGCTCGTGTCGTACAGCTCGTTATCCAGCGTGCTCAGCAGCGCGCGGATGCTCGCCCACTCCTGCTCGGCCGCCGAGATCACCAGGCTGCGGCTCGCCGGGTCCGGCACGATCGTCACGTCGCGAGCCGCCGGCGTCGCGGCCTCCGGCGCCATCCGCCCGTAGAACACACGCAGCGCCCGCGCCGCCTGCTCCGAATCCGCGAACTCCAGCTTCACAAACTCCGTCCGACGATCCGTCCCGTCCTCCACGTCCAGCTGCGCGACGATCGCCGCGATCTCCGCGATCTCGTCCGCCGCCGCCGACAGCAGCAGCGTGTTGCCCTGCAAAGTCGACTCCACCCGGGGCTCCGGCGTCCCCTGCGCCCGCGGGCGACCCCGCAGCATCTGACCCAGCGTGAACACCACGTCGTCGGCCATCGCGTTCTGCAGCGGGATCCGACGGAACTCGGTCAGGCTCCGCACCGGCTCGGTGTCCAGACGCTCGATCTGCGCCATCACCAGCTCGATCGACTCGGCCTGACCCGTCAGCAGGATCGTGTTGCTCCGCGGCACCGGCGTGATCCGCACCTTCACCGTCTCCGGCAACGCCGAACGCAACGCCGTCGCCACCTCCTGCGCGCGCGCCGAGCTCAGCGACACCGTCACCATGCTGCTCGCGCCCTCACCAGGAGGAGCGTCAAGCTGGCTGATCAACGCCTCCACACGCGGCAGCACCGTCTCCGGCGCCGAAACCACCAGCGTCGCGCTCGAGCCCTGCGGCGTCACGATCACACGCTCCTCGGCCGAGCCCGTCGACGGGAACATCGCCCGAAGCGTCGCCGCCGTCTCGTTCGCGAGCGCGTGACGAAGCAGGTAGACCTCCACCCGCCGATCCTGCCCGAGCTCCGGCTGGTCGATCTGCGCGACCATCTCACGCAGCAGCGCGACCTCTTCCTCCGCACCGCTCACCAGCAGCAGGTTCCCGTCCAGCGAGCCGACGACCGAGATCAGGTCCGCCGCCAGCCCCTCGGCCTGCGCACGCTCGGCGAAAAACCGGCGCAGGCTGTTCGCCGCACGGTCCGCACGCGCGTGACGAAGCGTGATCGACGTGAACGTCACGCCCTCGCGCTCGGCCGCCGTCGCCAGCTCATCAATAAATCCCGCCGCCTGCTCCACCCGCTGCGGCGGCCCGATCAGCACCAGCAGACGCCGGCGACGATCGACCTCGATCTTCACGCTGTTCGGATCCTCACCCCGCCACCAGGGCCAGTTCGGGTCCGAGAGCGCACGCTGGATCACGTTCCGGAGCGCGTCCAGGTCGGCCGCGTCCACGCGCACGGCACGCACCACCTGCTGGTTCAGATCGCTCGGCTTGCGGTCGAGCTCGCGGATGATCGCCTCGATCGTCCCGAACGACTCGCCCTGCCCGATCAGCACCAGCGCGTTGAGCGCCTCGTTGCTCTGCACAAAGACCGTGTCCTGCTCGATCCCGCCCGCGGCTCGCTCGCGGTTGCCCCACTGACGCTCGTACTGCAACTCGTTCGTGAACGACTGCACCGTCGGCAGCAGCTCGCTCACCCGCGCGTGCTCGAGCCCGATGATCTTGAACTGCAGCTGGCGAGCCTCGGCCGGTGCGTCGAACGTCGCCGCCATCGCGCTGAGCTGCTCGAAATCCTCATCGCTCGCCGCGATCACCAGCGTCCCGCTCCGCCGATCGCCCGTGATCGCGACGCCCGCCGCCGCGCGACCGCCGCGCCGACCCGCCGCCGCACGCTCGCGGTCCTGAAAGAACGCCCGCAGCGTGCTCGCGACCTGCGCCGCGTCGGCGCGTTCCAGCTTTACCGTCCGCACCGGCAGCCCGCTCGCGCCCGAGATGTCCACGTCCGCCACGACGCGACGGATCTCCTCCAGTTCCCCCTCCGGCGCGCGCACCACGAGCAGGTTCCCGCTCTCGGGCGTCGAGATCGCGATCTTCGCCCGCCGGGCCTCGTCGCGACCGATCACAACCTCCTGAATCACCCGTGCCACGCCCTGCGCCGACGCCTCGCGGACCTGGATGACCTCGAGCACCGTGTCGGCGTCGGTCGTCGCCGTGTCGGCCGCCGCGATCAGGTCGATCGCCTGCGCGTGCTGCGCCTCAGTCGCCGTCAGCAGCAGCGTGTTGGTCCGTTCGTCGGGCACAAAAATCGCCCGCGGCGGGCGCTCGCCTTGGCTCGCGTCCCGCTGCGCATCGAACAGGCGCTGCATCGTCCGCGACATCTCGCCTGCGCCCGCGTGCTCCAGCGTGTAGCGCTTGATCGCCGCCTGCTCGCCGCCCGAGCTCTGGTCGATCAGTTCCACGAACCGGTCGATCACCCGCATCGTCGCATCGGGCGCGCTCACGATCAGAGCCGTCCGCGAGGGGTCCAGCGAGATGCTGACGGTTGAAGGATCGATCACGCCGCGGACAACCTCGCCGTCTTCATTGGCAAACGCCACGTCCAGCCCGCGGACACGCCGCGCCTGCCGCCCGACCGGCTGCGCGCTCAAGAGGTCCCGCACCGACGCGAGCGCTCGGTCCGCCCGCACGTTCCGAAGGCGGTAGATCTTGACCGTGACCGACTCGGCCGCCCCCGGCTGCGCCAGCGCCGCGATCAAACCACGCAGCGACTCAAAATCCGCGTCGTTCGCCCACACGATCAGCCCGGCCTGCTCCGGGTCCGGCTGCACCGCGACCGCGCCCGTGAACCCGCCCGGGTTCGCGTCGCTCGCCCGACCGATCCGCCCCGCCGTCTGCTGCACGATCCCCGCGATCGCCCGCGCGTCCGCCCCGCTCGGCAGGCCGACCAGCCGCACCGCGACCGGCTCGGCCGGCATCTGCGATTCGAGCTCCCGCGCCAGCGCCGCGACCCGCTCGGTCGCACGCGGCGAGCCGATCACCAGCAGCGTGTTCGTCGCCTTGTCCACCGCGATCGTCACGTCCGCCTCGTCGTCGCCGTCATCATCCTCAACGCTCGCCACGCTCAGGCCGAGCAACGCCTCCATCCACGACGACGGCACTGCGCCAGGCAGCACGTGGCGCTCGCGACCCGACGGCACGCGCGAGCCGCGCTCGTCGCGCTCCGGCCGCGCGCCGCGCTCCATCAACTCCTCGGCCCCAATCACCTCGACGCGTACCCCGCCGCGCTGCTCCATCAGCCGGCGAAGCTGCTCGGCCAGCTGCCCCGCGTCGGCGCGCGAGCGGTCGATCCGCACCGCCCGCATCTGGCGGCTGCTCGTCAGCGTCGCTTCGTCGAGCTGCGACACCAGCCGCTCGACCTCTTCCATCTGCGCGCGATCGGCGCGCACGATCAGCGCGTTGCTCGCCGAGTCCACGCGCACCACCGGCGGGCGGACGCCCCCTGCGTCATCCTCAAACACAGCCGCGATCGTCGACGCCAGCTCGCCCGCGTCCGCGTTCTTCAGCGTCAGCACACGCACCGACCGCGGCCCGCCCGAGCCGTCCGGACCGCCCTCGGGCGCGTCCAGCTCCGCCACGACCTGCTCCGCCAGCTCCAGCACGCCCGCCGGCCCGGAGACCACGATCGCGTTCAGCCGGGGCTCCGCCTCGACGCGCACCGATCCCGCCGAGTCGTCCCCGAATCGCTCGATGTACCCCACCCGCGCCCACGCCGGGAGCGTGTCCACCGTCCGCTCCTTGCTCAGCACGCGCTGCACGACCGGCGCGAGCGCCTCGGCCCGCGCGTGCTTCAGCACCAGCGTCCGCACCGCGACGCCGTCGGGCGAACTCGCGCGGTCCATCTCGCGCACCAGTTCCGCTGCTTTCGCCACCTGCTCCGGCGTGCCCGCGACCACCACCGCGTTGCTCCCGGGCTCCGGCGTCACGGTCGGGCGCGGGTCGCCCGGGCGGGCCGAGCCTGTCAACGCCGCACGAACGGCTTCCGCCACGCCCGCCGCCGAGCCTTCCCGCAGCGTGAACACGCGGCTCTCCCGCACCGACCCGCTCGCGGGCTCATCCAGTGTCGCGATCAGCTCGGCCGCACGGGCGGCCAGCTCGCTCGGCGCGCTCACCAGCAGACGGTTCCCCTCCGTGTCCGCGTTCACACGCGGCGCCTGCACATTCAATCCGGCGCGAACCGCCGCCTGCAACGACTTCGGCCACGACGCCCGGTCGCTCAGCACCTGCTGCACCGTCCCCGCGACCGCCGACGCCGACGCGTGCGACAGCTCGAACACGCGCAGCGTCACCGCCGGCATCGAGGGCGTCCGCTCGTCGAACTCCGCCAGCAGGCGCAGCGCCTCGCCGAGGCGACCCTCCGGGCCGATCGCGACCACCGCGTTGATCGACGACTGCGCGACGAGTTCCACGCGACGCCCCTCGCCGGCCGTTGCCGCGAGCACGCGCGAGACCGTCTCGGCAAGGTTCGACGCGTCCGCGTTCGCGGGCGTGTAGCTCGCGAAGCTGCGGCCGCCCGCGCCGGCGGGCTTGTCGAGCGTCTCCACGACAGCCTTCGCGAGCGCGAGCTTTGCGCTCGGCGCGCTGACGATCACCGTGTTCGTGCGCTCGTCCGCCTCCACGCGCACCGCGGGCATCTGACCGGGGTTCTGACGCTGCCACCACTGCGCCTGGCGGGGATCGTCGTCGAGCAGCAGGCGCTCCAGGCTCGGCGCGAGCTCCGTCGCCCGAGCGTGCTCGAGCGTGAACGACTCCACCGCGGGCGTCTGCGCGTCACTCGGCGGGCGGTCCAGCGGCTCCACCAACGCCGTCACCGCCTCCACGTCCGAGGGCAGGCCCGTGACGAGCACCGCGCCCGCGCCCGCCGCGACGACCGAGACCGGCCCGCCCGCGGGCAGGTCCATCCCGGCAACGGCCGAGGTCAACGCCCGCGCGACGTCCTGCCCGCTCACGAACGAGAGCGGCACCACGCGCACCGTCGCGCTCGCCGCCCCGGGCCCGTCGGTGTCGAGCGCCTCGATCAGCTCCGTCGCGATCGCCTGAATCGCCTCGGGCGCGGAGATGATCAGCGTGTTGCTCCCGCGATCCGCGGAAACATCTAGCAGGCTCTCGACCGTCCGCTGCGGGTCGATCTCGCCCAGCTCGCGCCGCTCGCGCAGACGCTCACTCAGCACGCGATCGAGCAGCGGCGCGATCCGCTCGGCCCGCGCGTGGCGCAGCGCGTACAGGCGCACCACGCCCGCGTCGCCCGAAGGCTTCTCGTCCAGTTCCGTCAGCACGCGATCGACGGCGCCGAAGATCCCCACCGGCCCGGAGACCACGACCGAACGCGACGCCGGCTCGACGTCGACCGTGATCGCGATCGCCGCGGCCGAGGCGCCGGCCGTGCCGTGGAGCGCGCCAGTGCGCGCGAGATTGTTCAGCGTGCGCGCCACGGCCGCCGGATCCGCACGAGCGACGCGGTAGGTCCGGACCTCGACATCCTCGGCCAAGCGAGCCGTGTCCAGGCTCTCGACGATCCGCTCGAACCCGCTGAGCCGCTGCGCCGGCGCGTCCACGATCAGCGAGTTCGTCGCCGGGTCGGCGCGCACCACAACTTCCTTCGGCGGCTGCAGGTCCGGGCGCGCCTGACGCGTCCGCGGGTCCACCGGCACCGGCGGCTGCGGGAACATCTCGTCGATCGTCCGAGCCAGATCCTCCGCCCGCGCCACGCGCAATGGGAAAATGCGGATCTCCCGCCCGCTCGCATCGAACGCCTGCGCGTCGTTCAGGCTCTGCACGATCGACTCGATCTCGGGCAGGAGGTCCGGGTGCGCGCTCACGATCAGCGTGTTCGTGCTCGGGTCGGCCTCGACGCTCACCGGGCGGGCCGTGCGGTCCTCCGTGCGACGCCCGTCGTAGCTCCGGCGCAGCACCTGCGCCAGGTTCGACGCGTCGGTCGAGCGCAGGCGCAGGATCCTCAGCGGCGGGCGGTCGGCCGAACGCTGCGCATCCAGCGAGCGGACGAGCTCTTCAATAATTGGGAACTGGTCCGGGCGGGCCGCGACGAGGATGGAGTTGGTCTGCTCGACCGCCTCGAACACCGGCTCCGGCCCCCCCTGAGCGGTCATCGACCGGTTGGTCGCGCTCAGCTCGCGCAGGAACGCGACGACCTCGACGGCCTGCGCGTGGCGTACCTCGAGCATCCGCAGGTCGCGCCCCGGGCCGACGCCGCGCTCGAGTTCCTCCAGCACGCGCGAGAACCGCGCCATCCCCTCCGCGTCCGCAACCACCAGCAGCGCATTCGCCGACTGGTCCACCGTCACGTCGATCGGCTCGGCCCCCGGCACGCCCGAAACCTGCGCCTCGTACAGCGTCATCGCCAGGTCGCGCACCTCGCCCGCGTCCGTGCTCGCGATCGGGAAGACCCGCAGCCCGCGCTCGACCGGCACGGCCGACAGGTCCCGCAGGATCTCCTCCACGCGCGCAAACGTCGTGTCGTCGCCAGCGACGATCAGCGTGCCCGAACGCGGCTCGCTCTCCACCACGACCTGCACCGGCTGGCGACCGGGCTCGCCAGGCGCCGCCAGGTTCCCCTGTCGCGCCAGTGCCGTCAGCGTGCGCACGATCGCGTTCAGGTCGCCCCCGGTCACGCGGTAGGTCCGCAGCTCCGCGACGGGCGGGAGCTGCACAACGTCAAGCTTCGCGGCCAGCTCGCGCAGGCTCTCGATCCGCTCGGCCGGCGCGTCGATGATCAGGCTGTTGCTCGACGGGTCTGCCGAGACCGTCACCTCCTTCGGCTCGCGTAGCCACGGCATCGGGCGACCGAAACGGTCCATCGGGATCGGGGGCTCGGCGTACAGGCGGTCCATCGCCGTCGCGACCGCCTCCGCGCGCGCCACCTTCAGCGGGAAGAGCACCGTCTCGCGCGCCGGCCCGTCGCGGTCGCCCCGGTTCAGGTCCTCCACGAACGTGCGGATCTCGTCGAACAGGTCCGCGTGCGCGCTCACGATCAGCGTGTTCGTCCCCGCGTCAGCTCGCACGTCGACGGGCTTCGCGGCCCGCTCGGCCTGCGGGCGACGGCTGTACTGCTCGCTCAGCATCCGAGCGATCGCCGCAGAATCGGCCGTGCGCAGCTGCAGCATCCGCAAAGGCGGCTGCGTCGCCGGCTCGATCGTGTCCAGGCGGCGCACGAAGTCCGCGATCAGGCGGTGCTGCGCTTCCTCGGCCGTCACCAGCAGGCCGTTGGTCCGCTCGATCACGCGGATCGTCGGCTCCGGCACGGCCCGGGCCGGGTCGATCGGGTCCGCCTCCGACAGCAACTCCCGCAAGGGGCCCGCGATGTCACCCGCGTTCGCCTGCGAGATATCCAGCAAACGTGTCGTCCGGTCCGGCGGCATCAGGCGCTGCGACGCCTCGAGCGCTTCCTGGAACATCCCCAGCCCGCGGGCCGTCCCGCGGAGCAGCAGCGACCCGCTCGCCGGGTCGATCGTCGCCTCCACCTCGCCCGCCTCGCCCTCGGGCACGCCCGCGGCCCTCGCCCGGTACAGCTCCTGCGCGCGCGCCACCGTCCGCGCGGGGTCGCCCGTCGTCAGACGCACCACGCGGAACTCCCGCGCCACACGCTCGGAGGCGTCCAGACGCTCGATCAGCTCTTCAAGAATCGCGAACTGTTCCGGCTGCGCGCGCACGATCAGCACGCCGAGGTCGTCGACCGCGTCCATCTCCGGCGCGCGATACGCCACGCCCTCGGGCCCGTCGAGGAGCGGCTTCGCGAGGCGCGCGAGCTGCTCGGCGAGCACGCTGGGGCGCAGGCGCTCCGGCTCGTACCGGCGCGTCTCGCGCTCCACGATCACCGCGTCCCCGGCCGAGCGGATCAGCCGCTCGAACCGCTCCAGCCCGGCGCGCGAGGCGACGAGCGTGAGCGAGCCGGAGTCTTCATCGAGCTGGGCCGTCACCGGATCACGCTCGGCGTCGCCGGCGAGCGTGTCAAGCTCTCTTGCACGCTCGAGCAACCGGGCCGCCCGGGCGGGATCGAGGCGGAGCGTGCGGACCTCGCGGTCGACGTCCGCGGGCACGTCGAGCCCGCGGAGCAGGTCCGCGAGCGCGTCCACGTCGCGAGAGGGGCCGGCGACGATGAGCCCGCGGCCGTCCGGCGCGACCGCCGTTCGGAGCGCCTGGGTCTGACGCGGCGTCAGCAGTCGGCGCGCGATCTGCTCGGCGCGCCCCGCCTCCACGTGCGACAGACGCAGCGTCTGCGCGACCGTCTCGGCCGAAGCCTGACGAGGCTCGCCGCCTGTGGTCGGGTCGATCTCCCCGATCAACGCCGCGGCCTGCGCGAGCATCGGCGCCGGGCCGACGACCGTCACTTTGTTCACGTCCGCCAGCGGCAGCACGGTCGGGCGTCGCCCCGATGCCACCGCGCCGAAGAGCCCGTTCAACGCCTCCGCCGCCCGGTCGGCAGTGATGGTCTCGAGCGCGAAGGTCATCATCTGATGCTCGCCGCCCAGGCCGCCCTCGGGGCGGTCGAGCAATGCGACCAGCTCGGCAACGGTGTCGATGCGGCTCTTGGGCCCCACCGCGATCACGCTGTTGGTCCGCCGGTCCGGCTGGATGCTGATCCCGCCGATGTCGACCTCTTCCACCGTCCGCTGCTGCCCGTCGCGGTCGATGATGATCCGCTGGATCCGCTGCCCCACCAACCCGCGCAGCGCCTCGACCACCGCCCGCGCGTCGGCGTGCTCCAGCGGGAAGAGCTTGAACTCGCTGTCCACCGGACGCACCGCGTCCACCGCCTGCACGATGTCGCGGATCCGGCGCGCCTGGGCCGCCGTCTCGACCACGAGCACCATGTTCTGCACCGGGAGCGGCGTCACCCGCCCGTGCTCGCCCACCAGCGGCTGGATCCGCTCGGCGACCTGCTCGGCCGTCGCGTTGCTCAGCGGGATCGTCACCGTCACCATCTCGTCGGGCGGGAGCCCATCGAGCGCGTCGAGCTCCGCGACCCGCGTCGGCTTGCGCGCCGCGTCCTTGAGGTTCGCCAGATAAAGGAAGCCGCCGTCGTGGCGGAGGCGCCGGTCGAAGGCCGCCAGGTTCAGGTTCAGGATCGTCATCGCCTCGTCGAAGGCGTAGTCCTGCCCGCTGACGAAACTCATCCGCCCGTTGGGCGCTGGGGCCTCGCGGATGATGGGCAGGCCCGTCCTGCGGCTGAAGAAATCCAGCACCTGCTCGAACGTCGCGTCCTGAAAATTGAACCGCAGACGCACCGAATCGATCGCGGGCGCGTCACCGCCCTCGACACGCTCGGCTGCCGGTTCGGGCTCGGCTTCCACCGAGACCGCGAACCCCGAGGCTGCGATCAATGCCGCAGCCACGACCCCCGACGACAACTTCCTGTGTCGCATGTACGCTCCTTCCAGAACCGTCACCGCGAGTCTACACGCCCGAGCGATCGTCGATCGGCCAGGGTCTGCCCGGCAGAAAGCTCGTACCGAACGCCGCCCGCTTCGAAGACCGCCCGCTCGCCCGAAGCCGAGACCAGCGCGAACCCCAGAAGCCCGTCACCCACCGCCAGCACGCGGGTTTGTCGGTTGCCCGTGTGCTCGAACCACACCTCCACACCGTCTTCCCCTTCCGAGGGCGACCGGTGGCCCGCGGGCGGGACCGTTTCGATGATCCCAACCACCCGCCATCGGTCGTACGCCGGGGGCGGAGGGGGTGGCGGCGGAGGAGGCGGGGGCGGCGGAGCCTCGGCGACCCGTATCGGCTCGGGCTCCGGCTCCGGCGGGGGCGGGAGGAACGGGTTCGGGCGCGCAAACGCTTGCCAACGCTCGCCCGCGGCCTCTGACGCCGCGACCGGAGGCGGGGCCTCGGGCCCGGCGAGATCCGGCATGAACGCTGAGGCGACTTGAACTGTCAGCGTGTAGACCGACCGGTCACGACCTTCCGGACGGATCGAAAACCGATCGACCCGGTGGGCCCAGGCTTGCGCCTGGACGCCGGCGAGGGCCGCCAGGCAGGCGTCCAGCGTGCCCTTGGCGCTGAGCTGGCCCTGGATGACCACAAAGTCCGGGCGTTCGCGCAGGATCCGCTGCATCCCGCGCCCCACGCGCTGGCGGGCCGCGGGGTTCTCCATCCCGCGAGGCGAGCTCGTGGTCACGACAATGTCGGTCAGGGACGCATCGGCGGCGAGCTCGCTCAGGCGCGTTCGGAAGCGGTGGACCGCCGCGTCCCCGTCGCGTGCGAGGGTCGTCTTGCCGATCTCGTCGAGCCGAGCGCGGACGCGAGCGGCGGTCGCGACGATCTGCTGGCGTTCCTGGACCGCGGCGAGCTCGGATTGCAGCTCCGCCCGGAGCGCGGCCGCGGGACGCGCGTAGACGAACAGCCACCCCGCGCCGAGAAGCCCAATCAGGACCGCCGCACCGGCGAGGAGAACCAAACGGGTTCGGATCGCGGGACTCATCGCGTGCCCACCTCGCTGGCCGTCGCCGGCGGGGCGGCGGCGGGCGTTGAAAGGACGAACGAGAACCGATCGGGCACGTCCGCGCCCTGCGTGGTCACGCGGTAGACCCCCGCATCGATGAGGCGCTGACGGAGCGCGTTGGCGACCGAACGCTCGCGGACGCGCCCTTCCAGATCGAGCCGCACAGCACGGTCGACCGTCCAACGCCCCTCGTAATAGGTGTCCCGTCGTGTCGGTCGGTAGACCGGCGACGCCTCGACGCTCCCGCCGATCGAGTCCAGGACCGCTTGGTCCCCGGGCGGGAGCTTTTCGCGGAGGCTCGCGAGGTGGGCGATCCAGTCCGGATCGCCCTCGGCCCACCGCTCGACGTGGTTGAGGCGCGCGTCGGTCCGGAAGAACTCGACGACCTGACCGGAAAGATCGTCCTTCTGCGCGCGGACCGTTGCGACGCGGGCCGACAACGCGTCCAGCTCGCGCTGCGCGAGCAGCCACCCGCCGGCGGCAAGGATCCCGACCAGCGCCACGACCATCATCGCGCGCACACGGACCGCGGCGTTCGGATCCGGCGGCTTGCTCGGGTGCAGGAAGTCCAGTCCCTGACGCCCGACGCTCTGCGCCAACGCGAGCCCGACGAGCGGGGCGAGGCGGGCGATCGTGCCCGGGTCGCACGACTCGGGCCAGACCGCGTCCGCCGGATCGAGCACCACCGACGGACGCTCGGTCGTTTCGGCACACCGCTCGGCGATCTCCGCGACCGCTCGCTCGGCCCCCACCACCGCGACCGTCACCGACGCGCCGCCCGCGGCCTGGAGCAACGCCGTCCGCGCCGCCTCCACCGCGACCGTGCGCTCCAGTGTCGCGCCCGGCGCCAGCTCGGTCTCGCGCGCCAGCAGCAGCTCGCCGCGGTCCACCGTGACAAACTCCGCCCAGCCCGGGCCTGTCGCGACCGCGAGCGTCGGCCCGTCGATCGACGCGCGACGCACGAGCTCGCCCGTGCCCTCGGCCCGCAGACGCACGCCCGCCAGACGCAGACCCGCCGACGACGCCACCTCACGCACGAACGAGAGGCGGTCCTCCGGGAGCGCCGCCGCGAGGATGGTCCGCTCGGCGTTTGCTGGCGTGTTCGCGTCGTCCTCATGATCGGTCTCGTGACGGGCCTCGCCCTGGTCGCGCGGGATCACGCAGTCAAAGACGACGTCTTGCACGGGCACCGCCTGGGCGCGGAGCAGGGCCAGGCGAGCCGCGCCCGGCGTCTCGTTCGGGAGCAGCGCCGCCGGCACCGGCACGCGCTTGAGCACAACGTTCCCACGCGGGAGCGCGAGCACGGTGCGCTTCGTCCGCACGCCCGCGTCGTCGAGCGCCACGCGCACCCATCGCCCGAGCTCGCCGGACTCGGCGGGATCGACGTCGCCCGGCCTCTGGACCGCGACAGTGCGCGCGACCCGCGCGACGCCGGCACGGACCGAGAGCTCCACGGCGCTCAGCCCCGTCGGTTCCAGGCACAACACCAGCACGCTGCTTCCGCTCAACGCTCGCCCTCCGGTCTTTCGCCCGATCGTTCATCGTTGCGTTGTGGTGCGGCCCATCGACCGTGGCGAGCGCCGCGAGCCGCGCCGGCGGCCTGGGGCTCCGGCGCCGTCGCCTGCGCGGGTGCGGGCGACGCGAACGGCGCGGGGCCCGGCGCGGGCGGGGTTTCGAACCGGGTCTCGACGTCGGGCTCACGCTCGCTTGAGATCGCGCGGAGCGTGCGCGCCAGAGCGAGCTCGGTGAGATCCGTGATGGTCGCGAGGCGCGGGCGCGGGCCGCTGAGATCGATGACGGCTTCGAGCACGACGCGCGGGCGGAGCGTCCCGTCTGGAACGCCGCCTTCACCGACGGCCCCGGCGATCCGAGCGGCGGCGCTGTCCATGGCACCGGGCCCGCCGATGATGTCGTCGAAGCGGTCGTCCTCCCCGGGCACGATGCCGCCCTCGACACGCACGCGCCACTGCATGGAGCGGACGGCGAGCCAATCGGTCGCGCGCGGGTACGCGTCCGCACCGACGAGCCCCTGGCGGACGGGCCAGAACAGGTCGAGGCGGGTTTGCTCGTCGAGCCCGTCGCGTGCGGCGACGATCGCCTCGGCCTCGGCGGCCCCGAGGCCCGGGATCGACGCGAGCACAGACGCCGGCGCGCGGTTCAGATCCACGCGACCGGTCTCGATCGCCTCGGGCTGCGTCGTGAGGACGTCGGCGAGCGCGCGCAGGCGGTCGTCCGGGGCGTTGGCGATCCCGAGGCGTTCGACCAGTTCTCGCATCGTCGGGGGGCGCGCGTCCGCGAGGCGCTCGAGCACGAACTCGACCACGTCCGGCTCGCACCGCTCGGCGAGCGCGCTGCGGAGCGCGTCGGGATCCTGATGGATGCTGATGCGTTCGAGCCCCGCGTGGGCCTCGCCGCCCGGGCCCGCGCCCACCTGGGTGTTCGGATCGAACGCGGTGGTCGTCAGCAAACGGGCGAGTGAGCCGCCGGAGGCGCGTTCGCCGGGGAGGATCAGGTCATCGAGCGGGAGGCCGGCGATCGAGGCGAGGTCGGCGACGTCCTCGATCGGGGCGCGCCCGCGGGCGCTGAGGATTGCGTCGGCGGCTTCAGGCGAGAGGTCCGCGATCGTGCTCAGGATCTCGCGCGTGACGCTGTTCACGTCGAGGCGTGCGTTCTCGCTCGCGAGGCGTGTCGGCTCGTCGGGGTTGAGATCGACGACGCGGAAGACCAGGCGGGAGCCGTCGGGCAGGACGCGGAGCGTGAGCCCGCGCCCGACCTCGGGCGTCTGCCCGCGGAGCACGGCTTCACGCTGGGTGGCGAGCTCGGCGAGGACGGCGTCGATGCCGCTCTCGGCGGCGGCGCGGGCGAGCTGCGCCCGGTGGGCGTGGGCCGCCCTGGCTCGCTCGGCGCCGGAGACGACCAGCGCAGTTGTGCCCGCGAGCGCGCCGATCGTGACGACCACGAGCACCGCAAAGAGCGCGAGCCCTGAGCGGGCGTGTGGTGTGCGCGGAGTACGCGTCATGGTGCGCCCCCGGGAGCGGGCTCGGACAAGCCGGGCTCGGACAAGCCGGACTCGGACAAGCCGGACTCGGGCGAACCGGGGTCGAGCAGGGCGAAGACGCGCACCCGGTCGGGCGGGCGCGTCACCCCCGCGCCGAGTTCGTCCATCGGAACACGGACGGCGGCGGCGACGCCGAACGGGTCGTCCTCGAATCGAGATTCTTCGGGGTCGCGGTTTTGCGGGTTCATTTCCAGACCGGGGCGTGCCCCGTTTTGCGCGCGCGCGGCGTCACGCGGGGAGGGGGCGTACCAGAGCGCGACCTCGACGGCGGCCGGGAGGCGGTCGAGCTCGGCGGCATCGAAGCGGTCGAGCCACTCGCGCCCGTCGAAGCAGCGGATCCGGAGGCGCTCGAAGGCCGCGGGGAGGTGGTCGGCCTCGCGCCCGAGGGTCAGCGTGAGCTGCTGATCGGGCTCGTTGAAGCGGAGTTCGAACGCTCGTCGGGCGAGTTCGGGGAGCCCGTCGTCGAGCCCGGCGCGCGTGTCGCGCATCGCGAGGCGGATGGACGCGGTCTCGGCGGTAAAGCCTTCGCCCGCGAGCGTCGCGACGGCGAGGGCACGCTCGAGCGCCTCGAACACCGCGCCGGCGGCGCGCTCGCGGTCCGCGGCGTGCAGGACGCGGGCGCGGGCGTCGATGATGTTCCAGGCGAAGGCCGCGACGCCGCCGGAGAGGATCACCAGCAGCGCGATCGCGAGCATGACCTCGAGCAACGTGAAGGCGCGGCGTGGGTTGCGCGTGCTGGTGACGGCGGGTGTGCTCACGGCGCGCCCTCCGGCCCGGCGAGGCGGAAGAGCCCGGCGGCGGTCGCCTCGGCGAGGGTGCGCCCTTGCGGATCGGCGCGTCGGGCGGTGATGCGCGCGAGCGTGAGCCCGCCGAAGGCGGTCGGCTCGGTGTCGATCTCGATTTCCCACCCGGTCTCTTCGGGCGGGGCGTTGTCGAAGGCGGCCCCGGCGGCGTCGTCGCCCGCGGCGAGGGCCCTCGGGTCGGCCGGGCCGATCAGCGATTCGGGAGAGGCGATCCCGGCGCGGAGCTTGGCGAGCGTGGACGCCGCGAGGTCGGTCGCGACCGCGGCTTCACGCGTGCGCACGGCGGTGTCGAGCGCCCGACGCGTCGACGCGAGGATCGCGAGCCCGGCGGCGACGAAGATCGTGATCGCGGCGATCAGTTCCAGGAGCGCGGCCGCTCGGCGCGCGCGGGACGGTCGCGGCGTGCGCACGTTCACGGCGCACCGCCCGGGGCGGGCGCGAAACGGGGGTCGTCGACACTCCTCGGGTCGAGCGTCGGCGGGCTCGGCTCATCGGGCGGCGAGGGCGTGCCGGCCCACGCGAGGCGGATGGCGCCGGGCCAGCGGGCGACCCGGATCTCCGCTTCGCGCCCGCCCGGGCCGCGGGCGACCGCGGGCGTGAGAGCGCGGAACGAGCCGTCGGGCATGACGACCGCGATCGGGAGCCCGCCGGGCGGCAGGGGCTCGCGCGGGCGGGGGCGGGCGGCGTCGGCGCGGTCACCGCGCGGGAGCGGAGCGTCGGTGCCGAGGAGGTCGGCTCGTGGGTCATCGCCGGGGCCCGGAGCCGTGCTCATGCCGCTGCCCGGCGGTGCGGATCGCCGGTCGTCGGTTTCGCCCGGGGCGAAAGACACATCGCGTGGGAGGGTCAGCAGGACGCGCCCGACCTGGGCGAGGGCGGCCTGGGTGTCCGGCTCGGCGTTCTGCGGAGCGCTCGACCGGGGGTCGGGACGGGTGCTGGCGAGCGGTTCGAAATCGGGCTGAAGGCCGGGGTCGTCGCGGCCCTCGTCGGTCTCGAGAGGAATCGCAACGAGTTGCTGGAGGCGGTTGTGGGTTTCGCGGATGACCAGGAGCACCGGTCGCCCGGTGCGCTGCGCGTCGAGCCGGGCGTGGGTCGCGGCGGCCTGGAACTGGGCGGCGCTTTCGTCGGCGGCCCGCTGGCGCGCCAGCGCGAGCATGGGGGGGAGGGCGGCGGCCGAGAGCGCCGCGAGGAGCGCGACGGCAACGAGCACCTCGAGAAGGGTGAAGCCTGTGCGCCGGGGTGTGGCAGGGCGTCCGGGCATTTGGGAAATCGCGGCCCTCTCTTGGACGGCGGCACGCCCGCCCGGGGTCGCTTTAGGGGCGGTCGGGCGAGCGTGCATCGGGTGGTCCGGGTTTTGGGGCGAGCGAGGGTCAGCGTCGGCGTGCGGGGTCAGTTGCCGCCGAGCACATCGCCGAACCCGCCGCCGCCCATGCCGTTCTGCTCGTCGGACCAGTTGGTGATGTCGTCCTCGGTGCCTTCCTGACCGTCGGGGCCGTTGGACCAGAGGTCGTAACGGGATTCATCGGCGAACTCGGAGACTTCGCGGTAGCCCCATTCGTTGCCCCAGCGGTCGGTGGGCATGGGGTCGTTGAGGTAGGCGCGCCAGCGGTTTTCCTGCGCCTCGTCGTCGACCTGGAGAGCGTTGCGGTCCCAGAGGACGGCGAGGCCCTCCTCGTCGGTGGGCCAACGGTCCATGTCGAAGCGGAACTGGTCGAGGGCCTGGCGGAGGGTGTTCATATCGACGCGGGTGAGGTCGACCTTGGCGTCGTCTCGCCGCCCGAGAAGGGCGATGCCCACGAGCCCGGTGAGAGCGACGACCAGGGCGATGACGATCATGACCTCGATGAGGGTGAAGCCCCGTCGCCCGCGGAGGGCGACGCGGGGCGCGATGCGGCGTGTGCGGCAGGCGGTCTGCTGGGTCGGGTCCATCGGGTGTGCTCTCCGTGACGGGTCTGGTCTTCCGTGACTCGTGGTGGCTCGGGCGGCGGGCCGCGAAGACAGAGGCGGTCGCCGGCCTGCTCGAACTGGCAAAGGCTAGTTCACACTAGCAAAAGACGCGAACGGGCACAACCCCGCGATTCGGGAAGCCCGGTTTTTCTCCGAACATCGATGCAGAAGGCTCGCTGCTCGGCTCTCCGGGGCTACCACTCGGTCTCGCGGCGGGTTGCGTATGGGTCAGGCCTGCAGTTGGGTCATCGGCAGGATGAGCCCGATTGCGACAACGGCGACCACCCCGGCGATCGCGAGGAGCATCGCCGGCTCGATCAGCTTGACCGCGGTGGAGAGCAGGCGGTCGACGCGGCGTTCGATCGTCTCGGCGATGGTGACCAAGACCTGGTCGAGCGTGTTGGCGTCCTCGGCGACGCTGATCATCTCGACGATCTCGGCCTCGAAAAGCCCGCTCTCGGCGAGGGGGACGGCGAGGCGGTCGCCCTGGCGGACGGCTTCGGTCGCGGCGTCGATCGCGTCTTCCATCAGCAGGTTGCCGGCGGCCTGCTTGGCGATCTTCATCGCCTGGAGCATGGGGACGCCGTTGGCGAGGAGGGTTCCGAGCATGCGGCAGAAGCGGGCGGCGGCGAGGGAGCGGGTGATCGGGCCGACGATGGGGGCGCGGGTGCGGGCGATCGCGAGGGCGCGCCGGACGTCCGCACGCTTGCGGAGGCGCCACCAGGCGATCGCGAGGAGGGCGACGACGGTGATGGTGACGGGGCCGTAGGCGCCGAAGGCGTCGGAGAGGCCGAAGACGAAGCTGGTGATGGGCGGGATGCGGTCGAGGGACTCGAAGAGAGGCCGGAACATGGGGACGAAGAACCAGAAGACGCCCATGAGGATGAGCCCGCCGAAGACGATGAGGATCGCGGGGTAGAAAAGGTTGCCGACGATTTTGGCGCGCATCTCGGCCTGCTGCTCGACGAAGGTGCCGAGGCGGGCGAGGACCTGCTCGAGGAAGCCCCCCTTCTCGCCGGCGCGGACCATCGCGACATGGATCGCGGGGAAGACCTCCGGGCGTCGCTCCATCGCGACGGCGAGTTCTTCGCCCTCGGCGACGCGGTCGGCGAGCTCTCGGAAGACCTCGGCCTCGCGCGGGCGGCTGGTTTTGCCGCCGAGGAGCTTGAGGGAGCGGAGGATGGGGACGCCGACGCGGATGAGGTCGGCGAGTTGGGTGTAGTTCATCGCGAGGCGTCGGGCGGGGAGGCCGGAGCGAAGACGCGGGCGCTCTTTTTTGAGCCGGACGGTGATGGGCGAGAGCTTGCGGGCTTCGAGTTCGGCGAGGGCGACGGCCTCGGAGGGGGCGGCGATCGCGCCGGTGTCCCGGGTACCGGCGGGGTTGATGGCGACGTACTCGAAGTTGGGCATGCTTTGGAGAGTGTATCGGAAGGGGGAGGGAGGATGGGGAGCCCGGAAAAGCTGCGCCGGGGCGGCTTCGCGTTTCCGGGGCACCGGAGATTTGAGAGAGAGAGAGAGAGAGGAAAAGGAAATAAGGAGCTTTGGAGAGACGGGCGGGACGCCCGTCCCACGAGGATGGGGAGGGGGGGAAGAGGGCAACACAACTCGGAGAGCTGTGCCACCTTTGGGGAGGGAGCGTTACTCGGCGAGGAGGGCTTCGAGTTTTTCGATCAGTTCGGGGGCGTCGGGGCGGGTGCGGGGTTCGTAGCGGGCGACGGCGTGCCCTTGGCGGTTGACGAGGAACTTGGTGAAGTTCCAGCGGGGCTGGCCGCCGAGTGGTTCGTCGAGGGCGGCGAGCTGCTTGTAGAGCGGGTGGGCGTCGTCGCCGGTAACGGTGATCTTGGTGAAGAGGGGGAACTCGACGCCGTAGGTGGTTTCGCAGAACTCGGCGATCTGGCGGTTGGAGCCGGGCTCCTGGTTGCCGAAGTCGTTGGCGGGGAAGGCGAGGATTTCGAAGCCGACCTCGTGGTATTTCTCGCGGAGGGCCTGGAGCTGGGCGTACTGCGGCGTGAGCCCGCACCGGCTGGCGACGTTGACGATCATGACGACGCGCCCGCGGAAGCGTTCAAGCTGGACGGGTTCGCCTTCGATGTTGTCGATGGTGTAGTGCAGGACGTCGGCGGGGTGACGATCGCCGACGGGTTGGAGGGCGGCCGGCTGCTCGGCGGCGCGGGCGCCGGGGGTGGAAGCGGTGAGGTGAAGCGTCGCGGCGATCGCGCCGGTCGCGAGCAGGGCGGCGGCGAGGGCGGCCGGGGCCCGGGTGTCGATTGAGCAGCATGGCATGGCGTGGTCTCCGGCTCCGGGTGGTGTGGGCGATGCGGCAGGTGCATCCTTGGGTTCACGGTACGCGAAACGGGCGGCTTGCGAGGCGGGGGACGTGTTCGTCGGTTTGGGTTCGGTAGGATTCGTGGCATGATCGAGCTTCGACGTTGCGTCCGACTCGTGATCAACCCGCCGGGGGCGGGCGGTGATGCGGGTGCGCCGGATTTTTCGGGGTCGAACGGGTTCGGGGGGACGCCGCCGGCGCGGGGGCTGGCCCGGTATTACGAGTTTGAGGTGACGTGCCGGGGCGAAGCGGACGCGGCGACGGGGTATCTGATCAATATTAAGGACGTGGACCGGGCGGTGCGTGCGACGGTCGGGCCGCGGGTGTTCGAGGCGTGCCGGGACGAGCCCTGGACGGAGCCGGCGTCGATGCTGCCGGGGCTGGCCGAGTCGCTGGCGTCGGCGCTGCCGGTGCGGCTGGCGCGGCTGCGGTGGCGGGTGACACCGACCTATAGCGTGGAGATCGAGATGGACAGCGATCGCGAGACGGGCGATGTGGTGGTGCTGCGGCAGCGGTTCGATTTCGCGGCCGCACACCGCCTGCACGACCCGGCGCAGAGCGACGAGGCAAACCGGGCCCTCTTCGGCAAGTGCAACAACCCGAGCGGGCACGGTCACAACTATCAGGTGGAGCCGGCGGTTGAGGTGTCGGTCCGGGAGACGGGCGAGGGGGTGGGGTTTACGCTGGCGAACCTGGAGCGGCTGACCGAGGCGGCTGTGATCGAGCCGTTCGACCACACGCACCTTAATCGGGACACCGAGGATTTTGGGCCCGGGGGTGTGAACCCGTCGGTGGAGCACATGGCGCGGGTGTTCTTCGAGCGGCTGCGGTCGGCGATGGCGTCGGACGAGGGCGGGCGGGGGGCTCGCCTGCGGTCGGTTCGGGTCTGGGAGACGGACCGGACGAGCGCAACGTATCCGGGCTGAGCCCGGGCTGAGCGGCCTGGATGGGGCTGGGATGAGCCGAGGATGCGGCGGGCGGGTTGACTTCTGGATCGGGCGGGGCACAATGTAGCCATGGCTACAAAATCGCGCACGGGACGGGTCGGCACGTGGATCGCGGCGGCGCTTGCGCTGGTCGGGTGTCTCGGCGCTTCGGCGTCGGGCTCGGGGCGCGATGATGCGCGCGAGCCGATCCGGGTGCTGGCGACGACGGGCATCATCGCGGACGCAGCATCGGCGATCGGGGGCGATCGGGTGCGGGTGACGACGCTGATGGGCCCGGGCGTGGACCCCCACCTCTACCGCCCGACACGGGAGGACGCGCGGGCGATCGTGCGGGCGGATGTGATCCTGAAGAACGGCTTCATGCTCGAGGGACGGATGGGGGAGTCGTTCGAGCGAGCGGCCCGGGCCGGGCGGCGCGTGGTGGCTGTGGCGGAGGGGCTCCCTGCGGAGGCGCTCTTGCTTGAGGACGAGGGGGCGGCGACGGACCCGCACGTGTGGATGTCGCCGCGGGTGTGGGCGCACGCCGTGGAACGCGTGGCGAGCGTGCTGATCGAGGCGGAGCCGAGTTCGCGGGAGGTGTTCGAGGCGAACGCGGGCGAGTACCTCGAGCGGCTGCGTGCGCTCGACGCGTACGCGAGCGAGGTGCTGGGGACGATCCCGGAGAAGCGGCGCGTGCTGGTGACGGCGCACGACGCGTTCGGGTATCTCGGGGCGGCGTACGGGCTCGAGGTCGTCGGGATCCAGGGCCTGAGCACCGAGAGCGAGGCGGGCGTGCGCCGGATCGAGCGGATGGTGTCGCTGATCGTGGAGCGTGAGGTGCCGGCGGTGTTTATTGAGACCACGGTGACGGACCGGAACGTGCGCGCGCTGGTGGCGGGCGTGGAGCGTCGCGGGCGGACGCTGACGATCGGCGGGGAGCTCTACAGCGACGCGTTGGGCGAGGTCGGCTCGCCCGGGGAGACGTATTTCGGGATGTTCGAGCACAACATCGAGACGATCGCACGCGGTCTGGGTGGTTCGTCGCCGAGCGGCGGGTTTGCGCGTTGGGTGCGCGATCGTGCGGGCTCGGGGGGTGGTGGGCGTTGAGCCGCGTGGATCGGAAACACGCGTCGATGCTGGACGAGCGCCCGGAGCACTCGGCGGAGAACCCGCTGAGCGTGCACGCGGTGACGGTCGCGTACGAGCGGAAGCCGGTGCTGTGGGACGTGGATTACGACGCGGCGCCGGGGCGCCTGGTGGCGATCGTCGGCCCCAACGGGGCGGGGAAGAGCACGCTGATCAAGGCGTGCCTCGGCTTGCTGCCGGTCTCGAGCGGGCGGGTGGAGTTCTGGGGCGAGTCGTTCCGTCGTGTGCGGTCGCGTGTGGGGTATGTCCCGCAGCGGGAGAGCGTGGACTGGGAGTTCCCGGTGTCGGCGCTGGACGTGGTGTGCATGGGTCGGTACCGGCGGATCGGGTGGTGCCGCCCGGTGACGCGTTCGCACAAGCGAGCGGCGATGGCGATGCTGGACCGTGTCGGGCTGGCGGCTTATGCGCACCGGCAGATCAGCCGGCTCTCCGGCGGGCAGCAGCAGAGAGTGTTTCTGGCGCGAGCGCTGGCGCAGGAGGCGGACCTGTACTTCATGGACGAGCCGTTCGCGGGGGTGGACGCCGCGACGGAGCGGGCGATCGTGGAAGTGCTTCGGGAGCTGCGTTCGGCTGGAAAGACCGTGATCTGCGTGCACCACGACTTGCAAACGGTGCCGGAGTATTTTGACGATGCGCTGCTGCTGAACATGCGGGTGGTCGCGGCGGGGCCGGTGGGCGAGGTGTTCACGGATGCGAACCTGCACGCGACTTATGGCGGGCGTCTGACGCTGCTGGCGGAGGCCGCGGAGGCGGTGGCGCGTCTGGAGCGGGGCGGATGAGGACGCCGGCGCCCGGGAGCGAGGGGGCGTTCGCGCCGGTCGTGACCGAGGGCGGGGTGTGGTCGCGCGCGGCGGAGGTGCTGCTGTGGCAGGCGCCGTACAACACGCGGGTCGTGCTGCTGGGCACGGCGCTGCTGGGCGCGGCGGCCGGGATCGTGGGGTTGTTCGCGTTGCTTCGTCGGCGGTCGCTGACGGCCGACGCGTTGAGCCACGCGACGCTGCCGGGGATCGCGGCGGCGTTCCTGCTCGCTTCGGCCTTTGGGAGCGACGGGCGGTCGCGCGTCCTGCTGCTCATCGGGGCGGCGGTGACCGGCGTGCTCGGCGTGGCGGGGATCCAGTTGCTGAGCAAGCACCCCCGGATTAAAGAGGACGCGGCGATCGGGATCGTGCTCAGCGTGTTCTTCGGCGTCGGCGTCGTGCTGATGAGCGTGGTGCAGCAGGGCGAAGGGGGCAACCGGGCCGGGCTGGGCGGGCTGATCTACGGGCAGGCGGCCGCGATGCGCGGCGAGGACGCGGCGCTCATGGGCGTGCTCGCGATCGCGAGCGTGATCGCCGCGTTGCTTTTGGCAAAGGAGATGTCGCTCGCGGCGTTCGACGCGCCGTTTGCGCGGGCTACGGGGTGGGCGACCAATCTGATCGACGGTGTGCTGCTCGGGCTGATCGTGCTGGTCACCGTCGCGGGGTTGCAGGCGGTCGGGCTGATCCTGGTAGTCGCGATGCTGGTGGTGCCGGCGGCGGCGGCGCGGCTGTGGAGCGACCGCGTGCGCACGCTCGTGCCGGTCGCGGGCGCGTTCGGCGCGTTGGCGGGGTATCTCGGGGCCGGGGCGTCGGCGGTCTTTGAGGACACGCCGACGGGGGCGACGATCGTGCTGACCAGCGGCGTGCTGTTCGGCGTCGGGCTGCTGGTCGCGCCGCGGCGCGGGGTGATCGCGGTGCTGATCCGACGGGCCCGGGCGCGGGCTCGGTACGCGGCGGACCACTTGCTCGAAACGCTGCACGAGCTCGGCGGCTCGGCGGGCGCGCTGGAACTGGCGCGTCTGCGGCGCGAGCGCGGGTGGTCGCCCGCGGGCGCGTGGATTGTCGAGCGGAGCGCCCGCGGCGCGGGGCTGGTGCGACGCGAGGGCGAGTCGCTCGTCGCGACCGAGCGCGGGGCGGCCCGCGGGCGGCGGGTGCGGCGGAACCACCTGTTGTGGGCCGAGTATCTCGTCCACGCGGCGGACGTGGCGCCGACGCACGTGGACTGGTCGGTGGATCGCGTGGAGCACGTGCTGAGCCCCGAGTTGCGGGAGCGGCTGGAGGCGTCGCTGGCGCGCCGCGGGGTCGCGCTGCCGACGGAAGACAGCGCGACCACAACGGGGGCGAACGCGTGAGCCCGGGCGTCCACGAGTTTGTTTCGATCGACGCGTTGCCGCTGCTCGCGGGTGTGCTGGCGGCGGTGACGTGCGCGCTGCTGGGCAATTTTCTCGTGCTGCGCCGGATGAGCCTGATGGGCGACGCGATCTCGCACGCGGTGCTGCCGGGGCTGGTGGTCGCGTTTCTGTTGGCGGGGACGCGGTCGGCGTCGGCGATGTTTCTCGGTGCGGCGGTTGCCGGGCTGGTGACGGTCGGGCTGGTGGAACTGGTCCGTCGGCTCGGGCGGGTGGAGCCGGGGGCGGCGATGGGCGTGGTGTTCAGCGTGCTCTTTGCGCTCGGGGTGCTTTTGATTGAGCGGGCCGCGACGCAGCAGGTGGACCTGGACCCGGACTGCGTGCTGCACGGCTCGCTGGAGACGCTGTACTGGTTCCCGCCGGAGACGTGGGGCGAGTTCTGGAGCGTGCGGACGTTTTTTGAGGATCCCGGCGTGCCGCGTCAGGTGTGGACGCTCGTCGCGGCGTGCGCGGCGACGGCGCTCTTTGTCGTGCTGTGCTTTAAAGAGCTCCGGATCTCGTCGTTCGACCCGGGGCTCGCGACGAGCCAGGGCGTGCACGCGGGCGTGATGCACGCGGTGCTGATGACGTTTGTCGCGATCGCGGCGGTGGCGAGTTTTGAAGCCGTCGGCTCGATCCTGGTGATCGCGATGCTGATCTGTCCCGCGGCGACGGCTCGGGTGCTGACCGATCGCCTGGCGTCGCAGGTCTGGGTGAGCGTGGGGCTGGCGGTGCTCGCGGGCGCGGGCGGGTATGCGCTCGCGGCGTGGGGTGTGCAGGCGATGGGGCTGCGGGGGCCTGTGAACGCGGCGGGGATGATGACAGTCGTGAGCGGCGGGCTGCTTGTGGTGGCGTGCGTGCTGGGGCCGGGCCAGGGCGTGGTGGCACGGGCGGCGCGACGCCGGCGTTTGTCGCGGACGGTGCAGAGTGAGGACCTGCTCGGGCTGCTCTACCGCCTGCACGAGCGGGGCGAGTACGAGGCGAGCGCGTCCCGGATCGGCGAGGTTTGGGGCGAGGCCGCGGGCTCGTTGCGCGCGGCGATCCGCGGTGCGGAACGCGCCGGGTCCATTGTCGTGGAGTCGTCTGGCGCGCTGCGTCTGACCCGCCCGGGGCTGGAACGCGCGGCGGAGTTGATCGGGCGTCACCGGCGCTGGGAAGCGTGGCTCGTGCGGTCGGCGCAAGCGCGGGCGGACCACGTCCACGCGACGGCCGAGCGGCTCGAGCACCTGGATCAGCCGAGCCCGCCGGAGGTCGCGGGCGGGGCGGACCCGCACGGGAGCCCGATCCCGGCACGCCGACCAGAGGGGGATCGTGAGCGCTGAGCCGGGTCTGTTCAGGCGGCGTCGCGAGCGGCGTTGGCGGGGCTGTAGCGGGCGACGGTCTCGACGAGCGTGCGTCGATCGACGGGTTTGGTGAGGTAGTCGTCGCACCCCGCGGCGAGGCACCGCTCGCGGTCGCCGGCCATCGCGTGGGCGGTGAGCGCGATGATGGGGCCGAGGCGTCCGGCGAGGCGGAGCGCGTTGGTCGCGGCGTAGCCGTCCATCTCGGGCATCTGCATGTCCATGAGGATGACGTGGGGCTCGGCGTGCTCGTCGCGCGCGCGTTCGAAGGCCTCGAGCGCGTCGGCGCCGTGGTTGGCGACTTCGACCGTTGCGCCGGCTTTGCGGAGCAGGTGTCCGATGAGGCGTTGGTTGTCGATGCCGTCTTCGGCGAGGAGGACGCGGACGCCGTCGAGGGGAGGGAGCGCAGGCTTGGGTTTCGGGGCTTCGTGCTCGGGCTGGTCGTCCATGACGCCGCCTTCGCCCGGTTGAACAACGTGCTCGAGGTCCTGCTCGGTGATAGGGATGGTGAGCTCGAAGGTGCTGCCGAGGTCGAGCCGGCTGGCGACGGTGATGTCGCCGCCGATCATGGCGGCGAGCCGCTTGGAGATGTGCAGGCCCATGCCGGAGCCGCCGTAGCGGCGGGTGACCGAGTCGTCGGCCTGCGAGAAGGCGTTGAACAGCCGTCCGATCTGTTCCTCGCTCATGCCGACGCCCGTATCCACGACGGCGATGCAGAGCCTGGGCTGCGCGTCCGGCGTGCCCTTGCCGAGGTGTTCCACACCGATGCGGACGGTGACCGAACCGATCTCGGTGAACTTGATCGCGTTGCCGATCAGGTTCATCAGGATCTGTCTGAGGCGGACCGGGTCGGTGCGGACGGTCGCGGGGACCGGCGTCACGTAGTCGAGGCGGAAATCGATGGACTTGCCGATGGAGCGGACGCGGAGCAGTGAGGCGACCTGCTGGAGGATCTGCGGGAGGTTGGTCTCGATGCGCTCGACGCGCATCTGCCCGGCCTCGATCTTGGAGATGTCCAGGACGTCGTTGATGATCGCCAGGAGGTGCTCGCCGTTGCGACGGATCGTTTCGATGTGCTCGCGGAGCTGCCGGTGCTGGCGGGCTTCTTCGGAGAGAACATCGGCGTAGCCGAGGATCGCGGTCATCGGGGTTCGGATCTCATGGCTCATGTTGGCGAGGAAAGCGCTCTTGGCTCGGTTGGCTTCCTCGGCGGCGTCGTGGGCCTGTGCGAGCGCTTTCTGCGTGCGCTTCTGCTCGTCGATGTCGATATGGACGCCGAGCATTCGTCGCGGCTTGGCCTCTTCGCTCCGCTCGATGACCTTGCCAATCGAGAGCACCCACATCCATCGCCCGGTGCTGGTCCGCATCCGGAACTCGACGTGATAGGCCTCGGCGGGGTTTCGGAAGTGTCGTTCGAGCGTGGCGACCGCGCCGGGGAGGTCGTCGGGGTGAATGAGGTCGCGCCACTGCTCGTAGCTGCCGATCGATCTGTTCCGCCCGGTGAAGCCGAGCATGCCGAAGTAGTTCTCGTTGAGGAAGATCTCGCCGTTGTCGATGTTCCAGTCCCACAGACCGAGGTTGGCGGCGGAGAGGGCCATCTCGAGGCGGGCCTGGGTGTCGAGCTGCTCGGTGATGTCGCTGCAGACCGCGACGAGCGCGGTGACGCGCCCCTGCTCGTCGCAGAGCGGGATCTTGTCGGTGCGGATGACGCGCCGCTCACCTGGCCGGAACTCGTACGGCTCGGTGATGCCCAGACGCGGCTTGCCGGAACGGATGACCTCCAGGTCGTCGGCGAGGTAGCCCGCGGCGTGATCGGGCGGGAAGAACTCATCGGTCGATCGGCCCTCGATCTCCTCGATCGGTTTCCCGATCGAGTCGGCGGCCGCCTTGTTCAGGCGGAGGATGTTGTTCTTGTCGTCCTTGTAGAAGACCAGCGCCGGCAGGGCGTCGAGGATGCGCTGCAGTTCGGCCTGGTGCCGGCTGGTGATCTCCGCGGCGAGTTGGCGCTCCGTGTTGTCGATGTTGACGCCGATGACGCGCCGGGCCTTGCCGTCGTAGCTGCGCTCGATGGTCGCCCGGGCGTCAATGTAGCGTTCCTCGCCGGTGGCGGTGTTGCGGATGCGGAACGTGTTCTGGAAGTCGCCGCCGACGCGGAGGGCGTTGTCGAAGGTTTCTCGCACGCGGGGCGCGTCGTCGGGGTGGATCGCCGACTGCCAGGCCTCGACGGGGTTCTCGCACTCAGCGGGGTCGAACCCGTAGAACTCGCGCATCGGGCGGTTCCAGGTCAGCGCATTCCGTTCGAGATCGAGCTCCCAGATGCCGATCGAGGCGGCCTCGGCGGCGATCTCCAGGCGCCACGCCAGGTCCCGGAGCTCACGCTCGAGATTCTGACGCTCGGCGACGTCGCGCACGATCGCGACGAAGTGCCCCTCGCCGCCCGCTTCAGCGACGTGCTGGAACAGGATCTCGACCGGCACGTCCTCGCCCTTCGAGGTCCGGTGGATGGTCTCGTAGGTGGTCCACTCGCGCTCGCCGCGAACAAGATCCTCTAGCAGCACGCGGAGCATGTCCTCGGTGATGAAGGGCATGATGTCCGTCGGGGTGCGCCCGAGCAGGTCCTCGCGTCGGACGCGGATCTGGTCGGCGGCGCCCTGGTTGACATAGGTGTAGCGGAGGGTCTCGGCGTCGAAGATGAAGACGCAGTCGCGGGCCGCGTCGAGGATGCGCTGAAATCGCGCGAGCTCGCGTGTGCGGGTCGCCATCTCGTCGGTGTAGCGGCGGACCTGCGCCCAGACGCGTCCGTTCTCCTCGCGCAGCGCCGTCTCGCCCGAGCGGGCGCGGCAGGCGAGGCTCAGCATCAGCCCCGCGAGCAGCGTCGATGAGAGCAGAACCAGCCCGCCCAGCAGCCCGGGCGTCCCGAAGTAGGCGACCGGCGCCTCGGCTTCGACGGCGACGTTCTTCCGCCCCTGCCCGACACGCGAGCGCCAGAGGTGGCTCGCGAGCATCGTTGAGGTTTGTCCCGCGTCGGGCGGCGCGAAGCCCGCGGCGGGGCGCCGGAAGCGGATCGTCCGCGTGTTGTGGTCGTTCAAAAGCCGCGGGAGGAAATCCTCGGTCGCGATGACGACGCTGACGAACTCGTTTCGGTCCGGGCGGCGCGGGTCGGCGACGCGGGCGAGGGCGACCAACTCGCTCGCCCGCCCGTCGTGCTTGATGACGTCGACGACGGCCGCTCGCTCCCCGGCGCGGAGGGCGGCGAGCAGGTCGGGATCGACACCCATCGCGTCGATCTCGCGTTTCGGGCGCATCGCGATGCGGAGGTCGAGGGCGGAGCCGTCGCAGATCGCGGCTGCGAAGCTGCTGAACTCCGCGGGGGTGACCCACTCGCTGGCGTCGACGAAGCCGGCGGTGGTCCGCGCCGCCAGGTCGAGCATGTGGACCTCGCGGGCGATGTCGGCGGTGATGTTCGCCGCCTCTTGACGGAACGCGAGACGAGAGGCGACGAGCGTGGTGGACAGGGCGGCGACAAATCCCAGCACGATCACGAGCGCCGACGCGACGACCGCGCGGGGCACGCCCCCTTCGCTGATGCGCATCGCGTGGATTGCCTTCGGCGAGATGCTCACAGCCACGCCCCCCGCGGCGCGCCAAGAGGCCGCGCACTCGTCCCACGGGCCAGACCCCGGCCCGCACCCGGATATCGGTCGAACTCGGACGGGGCTTCACCCGCTCTGTCGGGGCGTCGGGCGGGCTTGATTCACCCTTGCCCGAAACGGGCGGTGAACTTGTCGCGGGACTCCCACGTGCCGACGAGCACAAGCTCGTTGCCGGACTCGAGTTTCGTATCGGCGGGCGGGTTGATGAGGCTCTGCGACGCCGTCCGATAAGCGACGACGGTGCAGCCGGTGTGCTCGCGGATGCCGCTCCCGCCGAGCGTCTTGCCGCTGAGCGTCTGCGAGACCTTGACGCGGAAGACGTCGAGCCCCTCGGCGACGGTGACGACGCGGCTGCCGCGGATCATTGTCAGGAGCGCGCCGGAGGCGATCGAGGCGTGGGACTGCACGAAGTCGGCCCCGGCGTGGTGCAACGCGGGGACGTGGCGCTCCAGTGTCGAGCGGCAGATGATCTCCATGTTCGGGCGGAGTTTCCGGCAGAGCAGAGTCAGGTAGAGGTTCACGTTGTCGTCGTGGGTCGTGATGATGACCGTGGGCGCGCGCTCGATGCCGGCCTGTTCGAGCACGTCGGGCTCGGCGGCGTTGCCGACGATCGTGCGTTCTGCATCGAAGACGCGTTCGGGGCGGAGCTCGACCATGCGCCACTGGACGCCGCGTTCGGTGAGCGCGACGGCGGTGGCGCGCCCGATGCGTCCACCGCCGAGGATGAGCACGGGCTCGGTGGAGACGTTGTAGATCGCGAAGTGCTCGTCGTAGTTCTGGAGCTGGGCGGCCGAGCCGACCAGGAGCAGGACGGTGTTCTGCCCGACGATGGTGTCGGGTGTGGCGTGCTGGAAGTCGCCCCGGTCCCAGACGCCGATGACGCTGACGTCGAGGTCGCTGAGACGGTTCTCGCGGAGGGTCTTGCCGACCAGGGGGGTGCCGCCGGCGTTGGCCTCGGCGATGAGCAGCTCGTCGAACTCCCCCACCACGTGGGTGACGGCGTCGCTCCCGGTGATGCACCGGGCGAGGGCCTGGCCCATGACCTGGGTGAAGCTCACGACGGTGGTCGCGCCCGCGCTCTCGAGGATCCGGGCCGAGGCGGGGTCCTCGGCCGTCGCGACGACCGGCGTGCTCTTGGACACCTCCCCCACGGTAAAGGCGATCATCGTGTTCTCGGCGTCGGATCGCGTCGCGACGACCATCGCCGCACGGCTGACCCCGGCGCGGGAGTACGTCTCCGGGTCGTCCAGCTCGCCGACCATGATGTGGACGTCGCGGTCGCTGAGGCGCTGGGCTTCTTCGATGTCCGGCGTCAGCACCGTGTAAGGAATATCGAAACGCTTCAGACGACGGATCATCGAGTCCGCGACCGCGTCGTACCTGGTCAACAGCACGTGCCCGGCAAGGTCCTTTGGCAACGACCGCGGCGTGCGGGCGGCGGCCTGGGCCTCGATCCACGGCGCGTAGAAGAACTGGATGAACGTGAACGGGAGCAGGACCAGGAGAAAGAGCGTGCCGGAGAGGATGACGAGGATGGAGAAGACGCGCCCGAGGTCGCTGTGGAAGGTGATGTCGCCGTAGCCAAGGGTGGACATGGTGGTGAGCGTCCAGTAGAGGCCGCTCACCCAGGAATGCTCCTGACCTTCCCACCCCATAATGACATGGAAGAGGACGCTGTAGAAAGCGATCATCCCGACGAGGAACATGAAGAACCGCGCGAGGACGACGAGGTTTCGCTTGGTGCTCCGCTCGCGGGTGAGCGTTAGGATCTGCGTGTAGACGGATCGCATAAGCCCCCACTGCCACGCCGGACGGGTCCGCCCGGGTCCGCATGGTACAAGCCCCGGCATCGCCCCGTTGCCCTTCGCCCCGTTGCCCTTCGCCCCGTCGCCCTTCGCCCGGCGTCCTTTGCCCGGTGCGCTGGCGTGCGGGGTGAGGGGGTATCGGAGCCATACCATCGGCCCGATCCCACCCTCGCACCAGACTGGAGGCCGAGCCCGTGCCCGAGAGCAAGCACCGCCCGCCCGAATCCGAGCTCGGCCCGCTGGCCGCCCGAGCCCTGGCGATCGTCCGCCTCCGCCTCTTCCGGCGCGCCGTGCTCGTGCTGATTCTCCTCGCGAGCGTGATCGTCGGCCTCGAGACCTATCCGGCGGTGGACGACCGGATCGGCGGCCTCCTGCGGACGCTCGATACGGTCATCATCGGGCTCTTCGTCGTCGAGATCGTGCTCCGCATGGTCGCCTACGGACGCCGATGGCCCCGATTCTTTCTCGACCCATGGAACGTCTTCGACTTTGTCATCGTCGCGGTCTGCCTGATCCCGGTCGGCAGCCAGGCGGCGGCGGCGTTCCGCCTCGTTCGCGTCCTCCGGGCGCTCCGCCTTCTGACGTCGATCCCGCAGCTCCAGATCGTGATCGGGGCGTTGCTCCGGAGCCTGCCGAGCATCGGATATGTCGGGATGCTGCTCGTCCTGCTGTTTTACGTGTACGCGGTGATCGGGACGACGCTGTTCGGACGGAACGACCCGGCCCATTTCGGGACGCTGCACGACGCGGCGATCAGCCTCCTGCGAGCCGTCACACTCGAGGACTGGACCGACCTGATGTACACGCAGATGGTCGGCTCGGAGGCGTACCCGGGGCACCTCCCGCCACCGACCGAGCCGGAGCCCAGGGCGATGCCGATCCTGGCGGTGCTGTACTTCGGCAGCTTCGTGCTGGTCGGGACGATGGTGGTCCTGAACCTGTTCATCGGCGTGGTGATCGGCGCGTTGACCGAAGAGCAGAAGGCCGCGGCTGACCGGGCGCTCGCCTCGGCCGCCCCCACCGACGCCGACGCCCAGCTCGAGCGGATCGAACGCCAGCTCGAGCACGTCCGCGAGCAGATGCAGGGGCTCCGGGGGGCGCTCCGGAACCGTCCGAGGCCCTGACGCCAAGGGGGCGAGCCCGGGCAGCAGCCCCGCCGGATGGCGGGGGCCCCCTTGCACGCGGCCCGGGTTCGAGTGATGATCATCTTGTTGGCAAGCGGGCGTGGCGTCGGCCGGTCGTGCGGACGCTTACCCGGCGAGAGACCTTGCGATGACCCTTGGTGACAACCGATCCGTGGTGCTCCGTGCGCTGCAGCATTCCGGTGCGGAGCGTTCGCGCTTGCTCGCCGAGGCTGCGGGCGGGGATCCCGACACGCGGGCGCGTCTGGAAACCCTCGCTCAGGCGTTCGACGACGCCTCGACCGGCTCGTGGCGCCCGAGCGAATCGCGGGAAGGATCGGCGGAGTCGCCGACGCCGTCCCCGGAGGGCCCGGGGGATCGGCTCGGCCCCTACACACTCGGCCCGTGTCTTGGCGAGGGGGGTTCGGGCGTGTGTACCGCGCGACGCAAGCCTCGCCGGTGCGCCGGGAGCTGGCGATCAAGCTGCTGAAGCCGGGGATGGATTCCGAGGCCGTGCTGCGCCGGTTCGACGCCGAGCGTCAGGCGTTGGCGCGTCTGAACCACCCGGCGGTGGCGCGGATCCATGACGCCGGGACGACGCCGGGCGGGCGCCCGTATTTCGCGATGGAGCTTGTGGACGGCGTGCCGATCACGGCCGAGTGCGACCGCCTGAAGCTGCCGGTCGCGGCGCGTCTGGAGCTGTTTCGCGCGGTCTGCCTGGGCGTGCAGCACGCGCATCAGAAGGGCGTGGTGCACCGGGATCTGAAGCCGTCGAACGTGCTGGTGACCACGGTGGACGGGAAGCCGCAGCCGAAGATCATCGACTTCGGGATCGCGAAGGCGCTGGACGAGCCGCTGACGTCCGACGGCGCGATCACGCTGGCGCGCCAGGTGATCGGGACGCCGCGGTACATGTCGCCCGAGCAGGCGGAGGTGGGCAACGCGGACGTGGACAGCCGTTCGGACGTGTACAGCCTGGGCGTGCTGCTGTACGAGTTGCTGACCGGGACCACGCCGCTGACGGACGCGGACCTGCCGGGGTCGGACTGGACGGGCCTCGCGGAGCGGCTCCGCCACACCGTGTTTCCGCCCCCTTCCTCGCGTCTGCGTGGGGCGGCGCGGGCGCGGGCCGAGCAGATCGCCGAGCGTCGCGGGACGACCGCGGAGCGGCTCCGGCGCGCGATCAGCGGCGACCTGGACTGCATCGCGCTGCGCGCGCTCGAGCCCGACCCGTCCCGTCGCTACCCGACGGCGTTCGCGTTGGCGCGTGATGTGGAGCGCTCGCTCGCGCACGAGACGATCGACGCCCGCCCGCCGGACCGGCTCTACCGCGCTCAGAAGTTTGTACGCCGAAACCGCGTGAGCGTGGGCGTGGCGTGCGTGATCGCGCTCTCAGTACTGGCAGTCGCGGGGACGGAGTTCCGGACGCTGCGCCGGGTGCAGGCGGAGGGGCGGGCGACGCGGGCCGCCCTTGCCGAGGCGCAGGCGGTGACGGATTTTCTCGCGCAGACGTTCACATCGATCGACGCCGAGGGGGCGGGGGCGGAGCTGCGCCTCGCCGACGTCCTGCGTCAGGCCTCGTCGCAGCTCGACCGGGGGGACGCGTTCGGGGCGTCGGTCTCTCTGGCGGCCCAGGCTCGCTTGCACGGCGTGCTCGGGATCTCGTACTGGGAGCTCGGCGATTGGCGCAGCGCCGAGCACCACCTGCGCCGCTCGGCCTCGATCGCCGAGCAGCTCGGACGCGAGCTGACGCCGCTGCAGCTCCAGACGATGATGAACCTCGCGAGCCTGGTGTACGAGCGTGGCGACCCGTCGGCGGCGCTGCGGCTGATGCGAGAGGCCGAGCCGGGGTTCCGACGCGTCTTCGGCCCGGAGAGCGACCGCACGCTCGGCTTTCTCGGCAACCTGGCGTTGATGACGGGCGCCGCGGGCGAGCCGGAACGCGCGCTCGATATCGAGCGGCGCGTGCTGAGCGCGCGCGAGCGGGTGGACGGGCCCGACGCGGCGCGCACGATCGGGGCGATGCACAACCTGGCCGTCCGCCTCGACGCGGCTGGACGTCACGACGAGGCCCGCGAGCTGCTGCTGGAGGCGGTCGCGCGGGCCGAGCGGGCCCTCGCGCCCGAATCGCCCGAGCGGGTGCTGGTGGTGGGCGAGCTCGGCTCGCTGGAGCTGGTCCGCGACCCGGCGTCGGCGAAGCACCTGCTTCGCCAGACGCTCGCCAGCCGCGAGGCGACGCTCGGGCCCGAACACCCGCGCTCGCTCCACACCGCGTACAACCTCGCGTTAGCGCACTACAGGCTCGGGGAGCACGCCGAGGCGGCGGGCCTGCTCGCCCGTGTGCTCGCGTGCGTCCCGGGGCGGCTCCCGCACGAGCACCCGGTCTCGCTCGGCGCGATGAACATGCTCGGCGTCGTCGGGATGCACGCCGGGTGGGCGTTGCTCGGCGAGGCGACCGCCGAGCGGCTGGTCGCGACCGTGCGGGACGCGCCGCTGCACGCACTCGCGCCCTCGCACCGCAACGACCTCGCGCTGGTGCTCTGCACCGTCGAGCCGGCGAGGCTGCGGGACATGGACCTCGCCGAGCTGCTGCTGGTCGCGCTCGTATCCGATGCGGAAGCGCACGCTGACCCGGATCTCTATTTTTTCCTCGATTCACTCGGGCAGCTTCGGCACGCGCAGGCCCGCTACGCCGAGGCGATCACCGCCTACCAGCGCGCAATCAACCTCACGCCGCCGGAACGCCCGGACCACAGGCGCGAGATCGAGGCGCACCTCGCGCTCACGCTCGCGGCCCACCGCGTCAACCCCATCGACGCGAACGCCGAGCCCGAGTAACGCCCGGATCAGGGCTGGACCGGCGAACGCCCCCGCACCCGCCGGCGGGCACCAGTCGGGGTGGAAGCCTCGCCCGCGACGCTGGCCAGGGCGCGGCCGAGCTCCACCACCAGCGTGTCGTCGGCGATCGGGCCGAAGCGGTGCGACTCGACCGCCCCCCGGATCCGCTCGGGCCACGAGCCCGATTCGGCGTCCACCGTCGCGACGAGGCGCTGGATCCCCGCGACGTTGAACATCCGCCCCGACTCGTCGCGGCACTCGGTCGCGCCGTCGGTGTAGGCGATCAGTGTGTCGCCCGCGCCGAAGCGCAGCGTCCGCGGCTCCGGGTCAAACCCGCTGTCCGGCACCGCCCCGAGCACGAACGTCGTCGAATCGAGCTGCTCGATGCTCCCGTCCACCGCGCGGAGGAACGCCGGCGGGTGCCCGCCCGAGGCGTACACGAGTTCGTCTCGCGCCGGGTCGGCCCGGAGGCAGATCGCTGTGACATAGACCGAGTGAGAGCTGAGCGTAAGGTGGACGTAGCGGTTGAGAAGCTTGAGAACCTCGCCCGGCGTGGCGTCGGGGTTCTCGCCGAAAACGCGTTCGAGCTCGCCGTGGAGGCGGTTCACGGTGAGGGCGGCGGGGATGCCGTGCCCGGTGACATCGATGAGCACCACGGAGGTGCGCCCCGAGTCGGACTGGTGGGTGTAGAGGAAGTCGCCGCCGATCTGACGCATCGGCTCGTAGGCATACGCGACCCGGACGGGCCCGGATTCGATCGGCGGCGGGAAGAGGGACTCGTGCAGTCGGCGAGCGTCGACCAACTCGCGGCGCATCTCGCCGTAGCGGTCACGGAAGTAGCGGAGCGAGTACCGCTGAAAACGCCTGGACTGCCGGATCCAGCAGAAGGCGATGCCGGGGAGCCCGACGATCGGGCTCAGCAGGATCCAGACGTGGTCGAAATCGCGGGTGAACGTCAGGGCGTGCCCGCCGTTGAAGAGCGTGTGCCCTTCCAGCATCAAGCGGCTGAGCGCGCTCGCGGTGAGCACGATGACCACGGGGATGATCGCCTGACGAGCCGACCAGGGCAGGAACAGGCTCGCGAGAAAGTGACTGATCAGGAACTGCCCGAGGCCGATCTGATTGGGCACGCCTTGCTGGCGGAAAAAGATCGCGATAAAGCCGTCGACAATGACCACCGCCATCGTGATGCGGAGCAGGACGCCGCTGGTCGGTTTTCGGAACCAGACGTAAGCGAAGCTCGCGATGTAGACCAGGGTTGAGGTCATCGCCCCAGTCAGCAACACGATCTCGCTCGCCGCGTCGTGCCCTTGCCGGGCCAGGAACCGCGAGAAGGCCTGCCCGATGTGGATCGCCTCGTCATCGCTCGCGAGCAGACCGCCGCGCCACATCAAGAGCATCGCGATAAGGATGATGCCATAGCTGACGATCGAGAAGAGGAGCAGGACGCCGGCGAACCACAAAAAACGTCGTCGCAAGAGGTGCCCGGTCTCGACCTCGAAGCCCGCGCGAAAGTCGGCCGTGAACGGGCTGGACTCCGGGCGAAGGCTTCTGGCTGGCTTGGGTTTCCGCGGCACGCCCCGATCCTCCGCCGACGCCTCGGCGCGTCGGCTCATCCGTCCCGTTCCCGCCCCGGCGAGGGGCCGATCTTTGCGGAGCCTATCGGTTGGCGCCGGGTTTCCACAGCACGTCTTGCCGCCCGTCGTCGTTCGCCGCCCGCCCGAGCACGAACAGCAGGTCGCTCAGGCGGTTCAGATACCGAACGGTCTCCGGGCTCGTTGCCGCGGGCTCAGCCTCCATGAGAGAGACCGTTCGACGCTCGGCGCGTCGCACGGTGGTCCGCGCCACGTGGAGAGCCGCCGCGAGCGGAGAGCCCCCGGGCAGCACAAAGCTCGTCAGCGGTTCCTGGCGCTCGTTGTAGCGATCGATCGCGTGTTCGAGGTGCTCGGTCTGCGAGGGTTGCACGCGGAGAGGCGGGTGCTCGCCCCGGTCGGCCTCGCCCACGGGCACGCAGAGATCCGCGCCGACGTCGAAAAGGTCGTTCTGGATGCGTCGGAGCAGGTTCCCGACCTCGGCGTTCGGCACTCGATCGGATTCGATGACGGCCAGGCCGAGCGTGGCGTTCGCCTCATCGACGGTGCCGTAGGCCTCGACGCGGGGGCTGGTCTTGCTGGTGCGTCCGCCGAAGCCGAGCGCGGTGGTGCCGTCGTCGCCGGATTTTGTGTATACCTTGTTGATCTTGACCATCGGGCCTCCTCGGCGTTGTGCCGCCGGATTGTGCCCCGCCCGGGGGATCGGGACCACCCCGAGCCCGGGCGATCCGCCCGCGACCGACTCGCCCGGAGGCGGGCCGACAAACCAGACGAGGCACGGATGCCCGACACCGCTCCCCCTGTCGCCGCTTCGGACGCGCCCCATGCGAGCACGACGGCGGTGCGCCAGCTTGGAGCGCAGGGGTCGCAGGAGCCACACGAAACCCTCGGCCTGACGCGCCGGTGGCGGGCCCGGTGCGAGGCGGGATTGAGCGAGCGTTCGCACCGTCTGCTCGACCGCGTGCTTGCGGCGCGCGGGCTCGGGGTGGCGAGCGAGGCCGACGCGTTTCTGGAGCCCACGCTGCGCGACCTGCACGATCCGGGGCTCCTCCCGGGGCTGGAGCGGGCCGCCGAGCGCCTGCTCGCGGCTTTAGACGCGGGCGAGCCGATCGTGATCTACGGCGACTACGACGTCGACGGGATCACGGCTTCGGCGATCCTCTACCACACGCTCACCGCGCTGGCGCGTGATCGGGCCGCCCAGGTGCGCACATACGTGCCCCATCGCATCGACGAGGGATACGGGCTGAACGCCGAGGCGCTCGGGCAGCTCGCACGCGAGGGTGCCCGCGTGGTGGTGAGCGTGGACTGCGGGGTGACGGCGGTCGCCGAAGCCGCCGCCGCACGCGAACAAGGCCTCGACCTGATCATCACCGACCATCACAACCCGCCCCCGCCCGGGAGCCCCTGGCCCGACGCGTTCAGCGTGGTCCACCCGCGGGCGCCCGGGAGCGTCTACCCGTTCGCGGAGCTCTGCGGCGCGGGCGTTGCGTACAAGCTCGCGTGGCGGCTGTGCACCATGCGAACCGGCGAGCGGCGCGTGTCCCCCGAGCTTCGGGCCCTCCTGCTGGACGCGCTCGCCCTCGCGGCACTCGGCACGATCGCCGACATCGTCCCGCTTGTCGGCGAAAACCGCGTCATCGCCCGCCACGGGCTGCGACGGGTGCGCTCGACGCGGCTCATCGGGCTCAACGCGCTGATCGAGGCGAGCTCGCTCGCCTCGGACAAGATCAACGAAGAGGACGTCGGCTTCCGCCTGGCGCCGCGGCTCAACGCGGCCGGTCGGCTCGGTCACGCCGACGAGGCCGTCGAGCTGCTCACGACCGCGAGCGCCGCCCGCGCGCACGAGATCGCCGCACGCCTGAGCCACCAGAACGACGAGCGTCGTCGCGTCGAGCGGTCGATCGCCGAGCGGGCGAGCGAGCTCGCGAGCGACGCGGGCATGACCGGGACCGACCGACGCGCGATCGTGCTCGCCGACGCGTCCTGGCACCCCGGGGTGGTCGGGATCGTCTGCTCACGCCTGGTCGAGCGGTTCTCGCGCCCGACGATCCTGCTCCAGAGGCGGGAGGACGGGCTCGCCTCGGGCTCGGCCCGCTCCGTTCCCGGGCTCAGCGTGCACGAGGCGCTGTGCGAGTGCGCGGACCTGCTCGAGACGTTTGGAGGGCACGACATGGCCGCGGGGCTCAAGCTCCGCCTCGACCGGCTCGACGCCTTCACCGAACGGTTCACCGAGGCGTGCAACCGGCGCCTCACGCCGGAGCGTCTCGTGCCGAGCCTGACCTACGACTGCGTGGCGCGCGTGGAGGAGCTCTCGCCCGGGGAAGTCGGAGACCTGGCGCGTCTCGCGCCGTTCGGGCGCGAAAACCCGCCGGTGCGCCTCCGCCTCGCGCCCGCGCGTCTCATCGCCCCGGCGAAGACCTTCGGGCAGCGCGGCGACCACCTGGACCTCCGCCTCGGGACGTCCGACCGGGCGGTCCGCGTCGTCGGGTGGCGGTGGGCCGAGAAACTCGCGTCGCTCCCGCGCAGCGGGCTGGTCGAGGCGGTCGTGGAGCCCAAGCTCAGCACGTGGACGGGTCGCCCGGCCGTCGAGCCGGTGCTGGTCGATCTCCGCCTCTGCGAGGGATGAGCCCGCCTGCGGCAAGGGGCGTCGTTACGACGTCGCGAGCCCGGCGGGGACGCTCTTGTCGTCGGCGTGCCCCTCTATCGCGAGCTGCTCGCGCAGCTTGCGCTCGGTCGCGCCCGTCGGCTGGGTGAGCATCCCGAGCAGCGTGTAGAGCGAGGGGATCAGGAAGAGCGTCAGCAGCGTCGCGAAGCTCATGCCCCCGACGATGACCAGCCCGATCGCACGCCGCCCCTCGGCTCCAGCGCCGCTCGCCAGCACAAGCGGGATCGCGCCCAGCACGGTCGAGATGACCGTCATCATGATCGGGCGGAAGCGGAGCATGGCGGCCTCTCTCGCTGCTTCCTGCAAGCTCCGCCCGCGCCCGCGGAGCTGATTGGCGAACTCGACCATCAGGATGCCGTTCTTCGCCATCAGCCCGATGAGCAGGATCAGCCCGATCTGGCTGTAGATGTTCAGGCTGTTGCCCGTGATCCAGAGCGTCGCGAGCCCGCCCGTGACCGCGAGCGGCACGGCGACGAGGATCGTGAACGGGTGGACGAGGCTCTCGAACTGAGCCGCGAGCGCGAGATACACCAGCAGGAGCGCGAGCCCAAAGGTGATGAACAGCTGCATCGACGCGTCGCGATACTCCAGAGACTCTCCGAGGTAGTTGACCGACGCGCCCGGGGGCAGGTCATCGCGGACGATCTCGTCGAGCCGGTCGAGAGCCGCGCCGAGGGAGGAGCCGGGGGCGACCGAGCCGGTGAGCACGACCGAGGGGACGCGGTTGATGCGTGTCAGGTCGCGGACGGTGCCGGACTCTTCGAGTCGGACCAGCGTAGAGAGGAGGATGAGCGATCCGGAATCCGAGCGGATGTAGATGTTGGAAAGATCCGTCGGGCCGACGCGGGCCTCGGGGCGTGCCTGGAGCAGGACTTTGTAAAGTTCGCCGCGATCGAAGAACTCGGTGACCTCGCGCCCGCCGAGGAAGGTCTGGAGCGTGCGCCCGATGGTGCGGACATCGATGCCGAGGTCGATAGCGCGTTCGCGGTCGATCTTGATGGACAGTTGGGGCTGCGTCTGCGCAAAGTCGAGGCGTAGACCCTCGAAGATGGGGTCCGCACCGGCGCGATCGGCGACGATCTGGGCCCACTGGAGCGCGGACTCGAAGTCGGGGCCGCCGATCGCGTAGTTGATCGGCTCGCCCGCGCCGCGGATCCCGAAGCCGGCGGGGTTGATGGGAATGATGCGGGCGCCCGGGATGGCGCGGAGGCGGGGCCCAACCTTGGCGACCAGATCCTGCTGCGTGATATCGCGTTCGGACCAGTCGACGAGGCGCACGATGATGCGTGCGGTATTGACCTGGTTCGCGCCGCCGAAGCCGGGGGCGACGATCGAGATGACACGATCGATCGGCTGACCTTCGCCTCGGAATTCGGCGAGGATCTCTTCCACGCGCTCGGTTTGTCGTTTCGTGTACTGCAGCGAGGACCCCTCGGGCGCTTCGAGGGCGACGATGAACCGCCCCTGGTCCTCGACGGGGGTGAGCTCGCGTGGGAGGCGGTTGTAGAAGAACGAGGCCGCGAGGGTGATCGCGATCGCGACGATGACGCTCGCCCACCGGAACCGGATCGCGACGCCGACGGCCGCGCCGTAGAGATCCAGTGCGGTGCGCCGGGGGCGCGCGGGCACTCGGGCCTCGGGCTTGCCTTTGTGCCCCTTGCGCTGCTTGACAGGCTTCGCGGGCTTTGGGGCCTTCTTTCTACGGGGGCGGATGACCTGGCTGCTGAGCATGACGCCGAGCGTGAGCGCGGTGAAGCTGGAGATCACCACCGCGCCGGCGAGCGTGAGCCCGAACTCGGTGAACAGCCGCCCGACGCGCCCGGTCAGGAACGCGAGGGGGACGAACACCGCGACCAGCACGATCGTCGTCGCGATGACCGCAAAGCCGACCTCGCTCGCCCCGCGGGCGGCCGCCGCCAGTCGCGGCTCACCGTTGCTGATCCGGCGCTCGATGTTCTCCAGCACCACGATCGAGTCGTCGACCACCAGCCCGATCGCGAGCACCGCCGCGAGGAGCGTGAGCACGTTGATCGAGAACCCGGCGGCGTAGAGCATCGTCACCGTGCCGAGCACCGAAACCGGGATCGCCAGCGCCGGGACCAGCGTCGCCCGCACCGACCGCAGGAACCCGATGATCACCAGCACGACCAGGCCCATCGCGATCGCCAGCGTCTTGCCCACCTCGCGGATCGAGGCGCGGATGAAGATCGAGTCGTCCGAGGCGATGCGGATATCGACCCCGTCCGGGAGCGTCGCCCGCACGACCTCCACTTCCGCGCGCACCGCGCGGGTCACGTCCACCGTGTTCGCGTTGGACTGGCGGATGATGCCGAGCGAGACTGACGTCTGGCTGTTGACGCTGAACGCGCTCCGGTCGTCCTCGGCCTCGATGTCGACCCGCGCCACGTCGCCCAGGCGGATCGGGCCCGTCGGCGTCCGACGGATAATCAACTGGCGGAACTCGTCCGCGTCCTGCAGACGCGTCACCGAACGCACCGAAAGCTCCCGGAGACGCGACTCCAGACGCCCCGAGGGCAGCTCGATATTCTCGGCCTCCAGACGGGACTCGATATCCGCAACCGTCAGCCCGCGGGCCGCCATCGCGTCCGGGTCGAGCCAGATCCGCATCGCGTACCGACGCTCCCCGCCGATGCGCACGCGCGAGACCCCGTCGAGCAGCGACAAACGCTCCTCCAGCCGGCGGCTCGCGAAATCGGTCAATTCGAGGCTGTTGAGCCGGTCGCTCGTCAGGCTCAACCACATGATCGGCGAGGAATCGCTGCTCGCTTTACGCACGATCGGCTCGTCGGCGTCGAGCGGGAGATCGTCCCTGGCCCGGTTCACCTCGTCGCGCACGTCCGCCGCGGCGAGGTCCAGGTCGCGGCTCAGCACAAACTCGATGTTGATCCGGCTGTTGCCGTCGCTGCTATTGGACTCGATCGTGCGGATCCCCTCGATCCCGCTCAGGCGATCGAGCAACCGCTTGGTGACCTCCGCGTCAACGACGGCCGCCGACGCACCGCGGTAGCTCGTGCTGATCGAGACCACGGGCGCGTCGACGTCCGGGTATTGGCGGACCTCGAGTCGCAGAAAGGAGATCAGCCCGAAAACGAGGATGACGGTGCTGCACACCGCCGCGACCACGGGCCTGCGGACCGAGAGCGTGGAGATCAGCATCAGCCGCCGCCGCCCTGGGCCGGGGCGACGTCCAGCGTCGCGTCGCGCTTGCCTCGGGCACGCGGGGTGACGTCGGCGGCGAGCACCGCCGGCTGAGCCGAGAGCGGCGCGCCCGCGATCACGCCCAGCGACTCCAGGTCCGGATCCGGAATCGTCGTGACCAGCGTTCCGGTGCGGATCTTCTGGAGCCCGCTGGTGACCACCGTCTCGCCCGGCGCCACGCCCTCGACGATCTCGACCAGGCCGGGGAACCGGGAGCCGATGCGGACGCGCCGGCGCTCGATTTTGCCGTCTTCCACGACGAACACCTCGACCCGGTTGCCCTCGGTGACCAGCGCCGACTCGGGCACGAGCAGCGCGTCGCTCGCCGAATCGAGCACGAGCATGACCGTCATAAACAGGCCCGGGCGGAGCAGCCCGTCGGCGTTGTCGAGACGAGCGAAAACCTCCGCCGAGCGGGAGGCGACGTCGACCTCAGCACCGATCGCCGCCAGTTCGCCCTCGAACTCGCGGTCCCCGAACGCCACGCTGGTCGCCCGAACGGGCAGCCCCGTCCGCAGACGCGACAGCAGCCCCTCGGGCACGCCGAACGCGACCTCGATCGGATCCACCGTGTTCAGCACCGCGACCGCGTCGCCCGGGCTGACCAGCGCCCCCAGGCTCACCAGACGGCGGGTCACCCGACCCGTGAACGGGGCCCGCACTTGGTGGTCGGAGAGGATCACCCGGAACCGCTCGGCCTCGGCCTCGGCTTCGGTCACCGCGGTCCGCACGTCGTCCAGTTCCGTCTGGTTCCCAGCCCCGCGGTTGTAGGCTTCCTCCGTCCGCGTCAGACGGAGCGTGAGGCGGTCGAGACGGGCCTCAAAAGCCCGCAAATCGGCCGCCGCCCGGCGCTCGTCGAGGCGGACCAGCAGTTCTCCTTCTTCGACGAACGCCTCGTCTTCGAAGCCGACCCAGGAGACCGTGCCGGTGACCTGAGCCGTGACCTCGACGGTGTCCGTCGCGCGTGTGGAGCCGATGAGCCGGACAGTCCGGTCCACCGGGCTCTGCCACGCCTGTACGACGCCGACCTCGACCAGCGCGGGCGTCGATGCCTGCGACACGCTCGCCCCGTCCGACTCGTCACCCCCACACCCGGAAAGCAGCAAACCCGCGCAAGCCATGATGAAGGCGGCGGATGCACACGCCCTGCAACGCCGGGCGGGCGCTGGATGATGAAGTGATTTTGCCGTGATGAGGCTCCGCATTTCGCTGCACGCTCACGCGTGGATGCCACCGGTGGCTACCGAGATCGGCCCAAACCGTTGCGAGGGGCCTGTTTGAACCAGCGGATTGTTCATCGGCTTGCGGCCCCGGGCGAGGTCAGGGGCGAGTGACGAGGGGGTTCTCCCCTAATTTTTGTCCCGTGCGTTGGTCTCTAGGACGGCGCACCTCGAGCAGGCCGCCATGACCATGCCCCACCTGTGAGCCAGAAGGTTGAGCTTCGCGCGACCGGTCGGCGCTGAGTCAACCCGCTTCACTTCGCCCGGGTATCCGCTTGCCTTCACCTACAAACCCGGCTGCGATGCCCGCAGCCGGGTTTTCGCGCGCAGAGCCGATTCACGGCTCGCATTCATCCGTTTATCCGGATAGAGTGATATTCTCTAGGTCAACGGCGGGGCCCCGGACGGCCCGCCTCGGGACGCGGGTACAGGACGCCAGCAGATGCACATCGCCGACATCATCCGACGCGACGGGACGACGGCTTCGTTCGAGTTCTTCCCGCCGAAAAACCCGGAGTCATCCGAATCGCTCTTCGGCTCGATCGCGGACCTGGAGCCGCTGCGCCCAAGCTTTGTCAGCGTGACCTACGGCGCCGGCGGCGGAACGCGGGAACTCACCCGCGACCTGGTCGTGCGTCTGAAGGACCAGACGCCGCTGGACCCGATCCCGCACCTGACCTGCGTCTGCCACGACGAGCGGGACATCCGCAGCATTTTGGAGAAGTACGCCGAGCACGGGATCAGCAACCTGCTGGCGTTGCGGGGTGACCCGCCGCGGGACTTCAACGGGGGCGACCCGTACGCCGGGTTTGCCCAGGCGGCCGACCTGGTGCGCCTGATCCGCCGGTTCAACGACGAGCGCGGGGCCCACCCGGACCCGCGCGGCTTCGGGATCGGCATCGCCGGCTTCCCCGAGGGGCACCCGGGGACGCCGAACCGGCTCGTGGAGATGGAGCACCTCAAGGCGAAGGTGGACGCGGGGGCGGACTACATCGTCACGCAGTTGTTCTTTGACAACCGCGATTTTTACGACTTCCGCGACCGCTGCCGCCTGGCGGGGATCCAGGTGCCGATCATCGCGGGCGTGATGCCAATCACGAGCGGGAAGGGGATGCGGAAGATGGCGGAGCTGGCGCTCGGCGCCCGCTACCCGGCGCCGCTGCTGCGTTCGATCGCGCGTGCGGGCGACGACGACGCGGCCGTGCGGCGCGTGGGTTGCCACTGGGCGACCGAGCAGTGCCGCGACTTGCTGGATCACAACGTGGACGGGATCCATTTGTACACGCTGAACAAGTCCAACGCAACACGCGAGATCTACGCGACGCTGGGCGTGCGGGATTCGAGCCAATTCAGCTGATCGCGGCCTGGACTAATTTCTGAAAAAGCTCGTCGCCCAGCGGGGCGGAGGGTGTGCGCTCGGGGTGCCATTGGACGCCGAGATAGAACGCGCGGGCGGGGTCGTCGATCGCTTCGATGACGCCGTCATGTGCGCGCGCGAGGACTCGGAGCGAGCCGGGGTGTTCGACGCGTTGGCGGTGCTTGCTCTGGACCTCGCCCGTGGGGATGGGGTTGGGCTCGACGCGGGGCTCGGGTTGGATCTGGTGCGGCTGCTCCCAGTGATCTTTCGCGGTGCGGGGGATGGTGTCCGGCATGTGCTGGTCAAGCGAGCCGCCGGCGGCGAGGGCCATGAGCTGCATACCGAGGCAGACACCGAGAACGGGCGTTTCGGGGCGTTCGTTCTTCAGGATGTCGATGAGCTCGAGTTCGAAGGCCTGGCGGTCCGGGTGAATCGGGACGGCCTTGGGGTGGGTGGGGACGCCGAAGGGCTCGGTGCGCGGGTCGTCGCCGCCGGTGAGGACGAGGGCGTCGCAGGCGTCGAGCAGTTCTCGGGCGAGGGCCGGCACGGGGGGGAGGAGGACGGGGACACCCCCGGCTCGGGCGACGGCGTGGACGTAGGGCGTGGGAGCGGCGGACCGTTGGAGGTTGTTGTGCGGGATGAGGTCGCAGGTGATGCCGACGCGCGGTCGATGTGGGTGTGGGGTGGTCATGGCGGTGGGGATGCTATCGGACGCGGGCCGCACAGACGGGCCGAGCGAGGGTGCGGACGGGCGATGCACCGAGGCGGTGTGATGCCGCGTGGTGCAGGAACCGATACCCCTCTGGCTGCGCGACGCGGTGGAGGACGCCCGAATGGACACGGAATCGATGTTGAATGCGCCGACGGTGCTGCTCGTGGACGACGAGCGTCACGTGACGGAGATCGTGGGCCGGCGTCTGACGGCAGCGGGCTGCCACGTGCAGACGGCGTGCGACGGTCAGGCGGGGCTTGAAGCGGCGGCCCGGTGCCAGCCGGCGTTGATTATCACGGACCTGGACATGCCGCGGATGACCGGGTTTGAGTTCGCGTGCGCCGTCCAGGGCGACAAGGGACTGAGCGGGACGCCGATCATTCTTCTGAGCGCCCGCGGGTTCACGATCTCCCCGGCCCAGCTCGCGCAGGGGAACATTCAGCGCGTGATCGAGAAGCCGTTCAGCGCGCGCAAGGTGGTCGAGGCGGCGTTGTCACAGCTCGGTCTGCAAGGGAAGGCGGCGGCATGAGTCGGATCCCGAGCACCGTGGCGTCGGCCGCCGATCGGCGGGCGACCCTACTTGGCATGTTGCCCGCGACCGGCGAGGATGCGCAGGGGCGTGTTCTCGCGACGGCGCTCGGGTGGGCCGGCTGCTCGCACGTGCCCAACGAGCGTCAGGCGGGCTTCACGCCGATCGCCGAGGGGGCCGCGATGATCGCGGTGACGTGCGGGCGGATGCCGAGCGTGCAGTTCCACGCGTTGCACATCGCGCACGACTCGGCGGCTCTACGCGACGCGTGTGCCCGGGCGAACGTGCCGATCGCCGGCGTGCCGACGCTCCGGGGCGAGACGTCCCCGATGGGGCTCGAAGCCGCGGGCGAGCTGTTCCGCCTGACCGTGCGCGACCTGGTCGCGGCGTACGAGGCCGAGAACGCGCTCTCGGATTGCTCCGAGGCTCTCGAACAGAGCTACGACACGATCGACCTGCTCTACACGCTCGGGCAGGCGACCGGGCGACCGCACGAGCCGAACAAATTTCTGATGATGGTGCTCGATGAGCTGCTCGCGGGGATGCGGTTCCGCTGGCTGGCGGCGGTCTTCCACGTGGACCGCGCGCTCGCGACGGGCCTCAACGATTCGGTGTTCATCCGCTCGCACGACACGTCGATTTCGCGTGCGGCCGACCAGGCGGTGCGCGTCTGGCGCGAGCAGGACGAGCTGCCGATCGCGGGCTCGGTGGTGGATTTGAGCGAGCGATGGTCGATCTTCGGCGCACAAACGATCGTCGAGCCCGTGATGGTCGAGGGCGAGCCGGTGGGCGTGCTGCTGGCGGGGGACCTCGCGCCGGGCGAGCCGCCGGTGCGGACGTTCGACTGCCGGATGCTCGCGGCGGCCGCGGCACAACTGGGGCCGATGCTCCGAGCGGCGGAGTTCGTCAGCGGGCAGCGGGAATTGTTCCTCGGCACGGTCCGCAGCCTCACCAGCGCGATTGATGCGAAGGACCCGTACACCCGCGGCCACTCCGACCGCGTGGCGCACCTGGCGGCCGAAACGGCCCGACGCCTGGGCTGGCCCGAGGACGCGGTCGAGACCGTGCACCTCGCGGGCGTTGTGCACGACGTAGGCAAGATCGGCGTGCCCGAACGCGTGCTGCTCAAGAGCAGCGGGCTGACGGATGAAGAGTTCGAGATGATGAAAAAGCACCCCGAGATCGGCCACCGGATCCTGGAAGGGATCCCCGGGCTCGAGGCCGCCCTGCCCGGCGTGCTGCACCACCACGAACGCTGGGACGGACGCGGCTACCCACACAAGCTGGGCGGCGAAAACATCCCCGCGATCGGGCGCGTCCTGGCGATCGCCGACACGTTCGACGCGATGAGTTCGAGCCGTGCCTATCGCAAGAAGCTGGAGCGGGACGTGGTGCTGAAGGAAATCCGCGATTGCACGGGCAAGCAGTTCGACCCGGACATGGTGCCGGCGTTCCTTAGCCAAGACTTCGACGTCTACGACGCGATGGTCGCCGACGGGGTTGAGCAGATCACCCACGAGAGCCTCGAGCGCAACCTGGCAGCCTGAATCAGGATCGACCACACAACGCGGCGCGGGCGGATCGCTCGTGCCGTTTTCGTATGCGCTCAGCGCTTGATTGCTCGCCCTCGGCGTCAGTCCTGGATCACTCGGGCGACGCCGAGCTGATCAAGGGAGGCCTGGATGCCGACGCGGAAGGCCGGCGGGGGGAACTCGGCGATGGTGTCGGACACCGTGATCCGCGTGGCCCCGTTGGTCAGGCGGATGCGACGGTGCGAGAGCACGGGGCCGTCGACCCGCACGTTCTCGAGCTCGATTTCCCGTGTCGCGTAGACGAGCCCGCCGATGCGGGAGGCATAGCTATCGAGCATCGTGTGGTTGCTCACCCCCTCGAAGGGCGCGTCGGGTGGGTTGAAGTTCGTGCTCGTTGCGCTCTCGCTCAGCGGCCCGCCGTGGAGTTCGATCTCCAGTTCGCCCTGCACAAGCAACGCCGGCCAGTCCGGCGTGATCGGCTCCATCAGCACGGCTCCTTTGATCTCAACTTCATCGGCGTTGATGATCACGAGCGTGCCGACGATGCGGGCGTCTTCAATGAGCACATCGCCGCCCTGGGCGTCCAGGACGATCACGGTCTCGTCGGGATAGGCGGTGAGCCAGCCCACGCCGGGTGCGAGCACGGTGCGCCGGATCTCGAACTCGAATTGCCCGAAATCGCTGGGCGTGAATCGCGGGCCGAGGGTTCGGTAGGTGCTGATGATGTCGGTGGGCAGCCAGGCCGGAGTGTCTTGGGAGCTGAGGAGAGCGTTGAGCAGGTTTTGTAAGCCGCCGAGGATGCTGCCGATGCCTCCGATGATCCCACCGAGCGAACCGCCGATGAGGCCGCCCCCACCGCCGCCGCCCCCGCTCGTGGAGTCGGCGTAATTCCCGCCGTCGGGTGTCGGGCCGTCGATGGTTGAGGAGCTGTGGGCGGCGTAGCTGTTGGCTTTGATCGGCCTGTTCGTGATCAGGGAGGTTGCGCTGTCGATACGGAACTCGCTCTCGGTGTACACCGAGTGCGAGAGGGCCTCGTGGGGGATGTAGCGGAAAACGATGGGCGCCTGGACAGCGAAGGTCGCCTCACCGACCCGGGCGGTTGCGGTGAGGATAATCGGATCGCCGTCGCCGACGGCGGGGTCGTCGTCCATCGGGTCTTCGACGGTCACGGCGAGCGTGCCGCGTGCGTGCGTGTGGGCCGGGAGCAGCGCACCGGCGGTGATGGTGTTCCGCCAGTTGCTGTTCTCAACGATGCGGGCGGCCGCGATCTCGAGCCCGGTTTGCGCGAGCGCTCTCGCGTCGGCCGCGTCGGCCGCATCGAGCGCATCCTCGAGCTGGGCGCCGCGGAGGACGACGCTGGTGAGCGCGACGCCCGCGGCGAGCGAGGTCACGCTGATCGTGAGCAGGTAGGCCGTGCCGCGCCGGGCGTGAGGCTTCGCGGGCGCGTTCATCGGTCTTCCTCCCGGCTTGTGATCTGATCCCAGGCGTCGGTGCGGATGATCTCCCTGCTCGCGAGCAGGCGTCCGTGGCTGGTCACCTCAACGCGGACGAAATAGGCGCGCGGGTTAGAACTCCCGGTCGGACTCAAGTTCAGCGGATGAATGCCTTGCACGCTGACTGCGCGTCGCCACGCCGCGGGGAAGCCCTCCATCGGCTCGCCGTTGCGATGCCGGGGCGGGTTCTCGACCCAGTCGGCGTAGTCGCGCACGCTCGCGAACCGCAAGCGCCCCTCGGACGGGATCGACGAGCCGGTGATCAGGCTTTGCACCGCCGGATCGATCGCGGCGGGCTCCATGACCGCCGGGGCGCTGGTGCTCTCGCCGGTGCCCGTGATCGGGATACCGAGAATCGCGTCGCTGCCGGAGATGGTCTGGCGTGCGACGGGCACGGCCGAGATTTCCGCGATCATGTCCTCAACGAGCGTCTGGGCGAGTCGTCGCTCGCGGGCGCCGGCGTCGGTGCGTGCGGCCGCGCCGATCGCCGAGAGCACCGCAACGCCCATCCCCGCGACCATCGCGAGCGCGAGGACCGTCTCGATCAGGGTGAGCGCGCGTCTCTTGTTCACGACCCGAACTCCGGTCGGCTGGTGATGCCGACGCCGCGCCGGAACGTGACGCCGGGCATCGCGTCGATCTCGTATTCCACGCTGACGCGCGCGATCTGCCCGAGGTCGGTGCCGAAGGGCATGTACTCGAACCGCCAGGATCGCACGCCCTCGACGTAGCGCGACGACCCGTCGTGCGTCGTGCGGACCAGCGGATCCCCCGCGACACCCGACCATGCGTATTGCACAAGCCGGGCCGAGCTCCCGCTCGTATCGGACGCGACGGCAAACACCACAAGATCGGCGCGCGCACGCCGGAAGCCGATCGCGACCTGGAGCTCGGCACACATGCGATCGATCGCGTCGTTCACCTCGGCGACCGCGGTCAGGCGATCGCCTTCGACGGGCGTGGCGCGGGTCGCAGCCGCCGAGAGCCCCGTCGCGGCAAGCATCACGATCACCAGCAGCGCCAGGCTGACGACCAGTTCATAGACGGTGAAGCCCTCGCGCGCGCGTGCCATCGTGTTACATCCCTCCGGCGCCGAACGCGCCGGCGCCCATGCCGGCCCCGCCGTCACCGTTTCGTGGCGGTGGCTCGGTGCCGTCGGCAGCGGCCAGGCGGGACTTGCTGAGTTCGCCGGCGAACCCCGGGCTGAGCGCGGCGTTGAGCGGGACCGGGCTCGCGGTGAACATCGGGCCGAACGTGACCGTCCGCACCTGCCCGCGACGCTCAAGCGTGACGATCCCGCCGGCGTTGGCACGGGTGTTCGGGGCGATCTCGTACTTGTTTTCCGGGCCGACGCTCACGCTGGCGATCTCGATCTCGAACGGCGGCTGGCTGAGATCGAGCACCCACTGCTCGCTCCCGGCGTCGAAATGAATCTGGTTCTGCGTCGGGCGGAAGGTGACGGTGATGGTCTCGCCGCGTCGGAAGGCCCGCTGCTCGGCCGACGCCATCGCCGCGTGGATCTGGCGCTCGCCGGCGCTCAGCCGCGAGCGTTCCGCGGCTCCGGCCATCTTCGGCATCGCGAGGACCGCCATCAATCCCAAGATCGTGATCACGATCACGACCTCGATCATGCTGAAGGCGCGATGGCAACGAGCCGCCGCAATCGCGGCGGCTCGCCCGGAACGTTCAAGACCCCTGCATCGGACGTGGCTTGACATCGCGTCGGTGCTCGGCGAGAAGGTCGCGGGGCGGGGGCGCCCCCCCCCCCCCCCACCTCTCGGGTCAATAGTCGCTGTACAGCACGCCCGCGTCGTCGGTCAGCGTGCCGGTGTTCGCCGAGATCCGCCCGCTCGTCGCGTTGTAGATCCAGGCGATGCCCGCGCCGGCGGCAGTCCCGACCCCGTTGCTCCCGGCCTCTTCCCCGATCTGGAGCACGGGGATCGCCTCGAGATACGGGCCGTAGATGAACGGCGCCGTCCGGGTCGCGTTGGTATCGCCGCCCAGGTCGCTGTAGAGCGTCATCTGGTCCACAAAGTCCGTCGCGGAGGGATAGTTCCCGTTGTGCTCGGCGGCGAACATGTTGATCGCCGCACGCAGGACAGCCAGGTCGGCCTTGAGCTTGGAGTCCACCGCACCGCGGGCGCCGCGGCTCATACGCGGGATCGCGATCGCCGCGATGATCCCCAGGATCACGACCACGATCACCAGTTCAACGAGCGTGAAGGCTCGGGCACGCTTCAACACCATGACGCGGTACTCCAGAAACAATGAAGGTCCGTTCCGCGAGGCCGCCCGGCCCCGTCCGCGTGTGCATCGGCCACCCAAGACTCGAACTCGATGGTGTACGGTGCTTCACCCGTTCGTCGGGCATTCTGTACCGATTGGGTACCCGGCGATACTCCACACCACCGACGATGAGCGTCCGATCACTCGCGCCCGACGACCGAGAACCCGAGCAACGCCTCGGCCCCGTCCTCCCGCCGCAGCAGCACGCCGTCGAGACGGATCTCGACCACGCGCCACCCCCGGACCTCATCCCCCGGGCGCACGACCCGCCCATCGATCAACGCTCGCCCGCCCCGTGAGCCCCGGCGCTCGGCAGCCACCGCGGAGATGCGCACCCCGGCGAGTTCCTTTCGCGGGTCCACATCGGTCGTGCCGCGCGACACCTCCTCCACACGCTGCGGATCCGTCTCCGGCTCCCGGGAGACGAACACGTCCCGCACGGGCCCCTCGTGCGAAACGCGGAGCTCGCTCATGAGCTGCGCCAGCGCGCGCTGCTGGCCGCCCGATGCGCGTGCTTGCGTTGCAGATTCGCCCGGTGTGGCCGCCCGCTCCGGCACCACTTCGGCCGAGGACTGCAGTTTCGCGCCATTGGCCGATGCGGACTGCGGACCGGGCAGATTGTCCAGCACGAGTGCCGCAACCGCCACGCCGAGCACGCCCAACGCCACCTTACGACTCGTAGACATCCCCATAGAACCCAGCGTTGCATTCGTCGCGTGCGTTGACCAGCGATCCGCGGGTTTGCGGGTTCAGCCGCCTTGTCCAGCCGGCGCATTCCACAGGACCCGCACGCTGAAGCGCGCCCCACCGCTCTGCCCGCGCTGGATGCTGAACCGCTCGATCACGCAGTCCGGCGAGCGGTCGTGGACCTCCGCGAGGAACTGTGTCAGGCCGGGGAAAGTCCCCTCGCCTTCAAGCTCGATGACGCGTCGGGAGCCGCCGCCCGCCCGCGGATCGGCCGCCGCCGCATCCATGCGGGTCAGACGCAGCCCGTGTCCCTCGGCCTGGCGTCCGAGGCTCGCGATCCGCTCGTTCAGAGATTTGCTCGTCGCTTCACTCTGCTCGCTGCGCTCCAGTTCCGCCCGGAGGCGGGCGACGGTCGCGGTCTGAGCCGCGATCTCCGCGTTCTGCTGCTGAACGGCGAACTGACGCTCGCTCGCCTCCCGTTGAAGGCTCGCCACCGTCGCCGCCCCGCTCATCGCGGGCGAGAGGCGCATGCTCCACCCGATCGCGATCACCGCCAGCAACACGACGACGCCGATCCCGTGATCGCGCCAACGGGGATTGATCCGCTTCATCGTGCGCCCTCCGGCATCCCGACCTCGCAGACCAGCACGAACCGCACACGGGCCTCGCCGCGCTCTTCAACACGGTCGGCTCGACGCAACGCGACCGAACGCATCGCCGGGATCCGCTCCAAGCCCAGCGTCAACGCCGAAACCGTCGCGTGCGACTCTTCCGAGCCGCTGATCGTCAGCCTGTGAAACTGCCCATCCCGCTCCGGCGGCACCAGGTCGAGCGCGCTCAGCGCGGTCTTTGGCGTGCAGGCGTTCGCCACCGCGTGCAGCAGCCCGCTCCAGTCCAGACGACCGGCCGCCCGGTCCCACGCCGTCAGCGAAGCCTCCAGCCGCCGCTGCTCAGCGACCAACGCGGCGTGGCGTTGCTCGAGCTCGCGCAACTCCTTCGCGGCCTCGTCGCGCTCGATGGTCGTCGCCGCGATGACGCGCCCATGGTCCGGCGCCAGCAGGCTCAGGATCGTGAGCAGAGCGCCCGCCGCGACGATCACGCGGAGCCAGATCATCACCCGCGCGCGGGTCGCACGCTTGGCGAGGATCGGACCCGGGAGCAGGTCCAAGCCGAGCACGGTCGGCCCTGGGCCGTCGCTTGTGTGTGTGCCGATCGCGCTCATGCCGCGACGCCCTCCCCGCTTGAACGCGTCAGCGCTTCCCGGATCGACGCCCCGCGCAGGGCGAACGATCGGCGTGCCCCCAGCGACAACCCGACGGCCCGCGCGAAGCGACCCGAGCACTCCCCCTGCCCGAGGCGGAGCGTGGGACGCACCGCCAGCGCGGCCGTGCCCGACTCGCCCAGGCGGGAAACCATCTCGATCAACGGGCCCAGGGCCCTCGGCGGCGTCGCGAGCAGCGTCGGCACGGGTCCCGCGCCGCCGGCTTCGCGCACGCCGTAGACCGCTGAACGCTCCAACTCCTCGCTCAATCGGTCAAAGAACGCGCCGACCGACGACGCCCCGCCCCTCGCCTCGTCGAGGCGGGAGAGCCCGAGTTCTTCAAGCACACGAACGAAGATCGGCACGCCGCCGACGCTGGCAGAGACCGTCAGGCGTGACCAGCCGAACTCGATCGCGCAAGCCGCCCCCGGGCCCCACGCGAACGCGAGCGCCCGCGCCATCGCGACAGGCCCGGCCTCCACACGCACGACGCGGAGCGAGCCCGTGCCGTGCTCGAGCGCCGCGACGTCCGCCATCACATCGTCGCCCTCGACCGCGAACACGTACGCCGGCGCACCGCGCCCGGGGCGTGTGTCCGCGGGCGCATCGCGGTAGACCACCGTCGTCTCGAGCCCCTTCGCCTCCCGACCGTGCAGTCGCGCCAGTTCGGCCGCCGCGATCGTTCGCACGGGCGCGCCGGTTTCCGGGCGGGGCAGTTCCACCGTCGCCTGCAAAGCGGTGTGTTCCGACGCGCTCGCGACCACGGTGCGCCCGCGGAAACCCCGCCGCCAGAGCGTGGATCCCACGCGTTCCAGGTCTTCTGCCAGACCCAGCTCGCTCCGCGTCACCAGGGCCGTCAGCACACGCCCGTCCGGCAGGCACTGCGCAGCCTTGAGCACCCGACGCCCCACGTCCAGCCCGATCGGCGCGATCGCCCGCTTCATGGCCCACCCCCGGCGCTCGCGGTCAGGTCGAACAACGGCAGGAACATGCTGATCGCCACCCCGCCCACCAGCAGGCCCATCACCGTCAGGATCATCGGCTCGAGCATCTTGGTCATCTGTTTCGCGAGCGCCTCGTTCTCGATCTCCATGAAGTCCGCCGCGCTGGTCAGCACCTCCCCGAGACGCCCCGACTCCTCGCCGGTCTGCACGAGCTCGCAGAAGCTCGGCGGCATCAGCTCGCTCTCGATCATCACGCGGTTCATCGGCTCGCCCCGCTCCACCGCCTCCTCGACACGCGCGACCAGCTCGGTGTACAGTGTGTTCCCCGCCGCCGAGCGCACCAGCGAGAGCGCGTCGCTCAGCGGGACACGGTTTTCCACCAGCAAGCCGAGCACGCGCGCCACCTTCGCCGTCATAAACGCCTGGTTTATAGGCCCGAACCGCGGGGCGCGCACGACGGCCATGTCCGTCCACCGACGCCCGCTCGGCGTCCGCAGCCACCACGCCGCCGAGCCCACGCTCACGATCAACGCGAGGCTCACACCCCACCAGTACGCCTGCAGAAACGCGCTCATGTCCAGCAGCACCTGCGTCGAGGCCGGCAGCGGCACACTCAGACTCCCGAACAGCTCGCCGAACCGCGGCAGCACGACGACGATCACCATCACCAGCACCGCGAGGCACACCGTCACGAGCGTGAGCGGGTAGATCATCGCCCCGACCATCGCCGCGCGGAGCTGCGCTTGACGGTCGATCATCGCCGAGACGCGGACAAGGATGTCGCGCATGTCCGCGCCGTTCTCACCCGCTTCGATCAGCGTGCAGACCACCGCGTCGAACCGACGCGGGTGGGCCGCGAGACTCTCGCTGAAGGACGCGCCCTCTTCCACGCGACGCCGGATGTCGGTCAGCGTCGGCTTCAGCTTGATATCCGCACATTGCCGCTCCACCGCGGCGAGCGCGTCGGCCAGCGGCGTGCCCGCGTTCACAAGCAGCGCCATCTGCTTCAAAAAGCCGGCCGTGCGGCGCGGATCACCAGTGCGCACCTGCGGCGTGCCCATCGTGCGCGGGGCGCGGTCCTCGGCGTCCGTGCTCGTCTCGCGCAGCTGCGTGACGAACACGCCCTGATCGCGGAGCTTCGCCTCCGCTTCGGACTTGCTCTCCCCCTCCGCTAGCCCGCGCACGCGCGCCCCGGACATGTCGTAGCCGTCGTATCGCCACTTGCTCACGCCGCGGCCCTCCCGTCCGAGGGCTCATCCGGCGAGCCGACCAACCGCTTCGGCGGCAGTTCCTCCTCGAGATCCGGCGTGTCGTCACGCGTCACGCGCAGCACCTCTTCGAGCGTGCTCCGCCCATCCAGCGCCAGCAGCACGCCCTCCCGACGCAGGTCCGCGTGACCGTGCCGCCGGAGCTCGTCGCGGATCTCGTGGCTCGCCGCCCCGCGGTGCACCATCCGGCGCACCTCCGGTGTCACTTCCATCACCTCATAAATCCCCGTCCGCCCGTGGTACCCCGAGTCGTGGCACTGCTGGCAGCCAGCGCCCTTCGCAAACGGACGACCCGCGTGATCGCTCAGCCCAGCGTCGCGCAGCACTTCCTCGCTCGGGTAGTACCGCGTGCGGCAGCTCGGGCAGATCGTGCGCGCCAAGCGCTGCGCGGCCGCCCCGTTGAGCGCGCTGCTCAGCAAGTACGGCTCGATCCCCATATCCAGCAGGCGCGCCACCGCCCCCGGCGCGTCGTTGGTGTGCAGCGTCGCGAGCACGAGGTGCCCGGTCAGCGCCGCCTGCACGCCGACGCGTGCCGTCTCCTCGTCGCGGATCTCCCCCACCATGATCACGTCCGGATCCTGACGCAGAATCGACCGCAGCGCCCGCGCGAACGTCATCCCGATCTGGTCCCGCACCTGGATCTGGTTCACCAGATCCAGCTGATACTCGACCGGGTCTTCGACGGTGACCAGATTGCGCTCCGGGCTGCGCAAGAGATCGAGCGCCGAGTAGAGCGTCGTCGTCTTGCCGCTCCCCGTCGGCCCCGTCACCAGCACGAGCCCGTGCGACGCGCTCAGCACGCGCCGGAACGTCTGCTCGCACTCGGCTCGCAACCCCAGGTCGCTCAGCCGCGCCCGCAGATTCGCCTTGTCCAGGATGCGCACCACCATCTTCTCACCCAGCAGCGTCGGGATCGAGCTCACGCGAAGGTCGATCTCACGCCCCTCGGCGACGATCCGTACGCGGCCTTCCTGCGGCAAGCGCCGCTCGGCGATATCCATCTTCCCGATCACCTTCACCCGGCTCGTGATCGACTGGTGCAGGCCCGGCGGCGGGGTCATCAGGTCGCGCAGCACCCCGTCGATGCGGTAGCGGATCCGTGTCCCGCGACGGCTCGGCTCGATGTGGATATCGCTCGCCCGATCACGCACGGCCGTCAGGAACGCGACGTTCACCAGGTTGACGATCGGGCTGCCCTCGATCATCTTGTCGAGGTTCGCGCTCAGGTCTTCCTCGACGTTCTCCTTGTCGATCACCTCCACGTCGCTCACCGCGAGCGAGGTCAGGAACGAGTCGATGTTGACCTCGCCCTCGGCGTACTTCTCGATGAACTCCTTGATCTCCACCGGCAAGGCCAGCACCGGGCGGATCCGCAGCCCCGTCAGACGACGCAGCCGATCGACCACGGGCAGACTCTGCGGCTCGGCCATCGCCACCGTCAGCTCGTCGCGCACCTTGAACAGCGGGATCGCGCGAAGCCGCTCGCACTCGTCTTTGCCGATGAGCTTCAGCAGCGCCGGATCGATCAGGCCGTGGCGGAGCTGCACGCCGCGAACACCCAGCACCTTTGCGAGCGTGCGCACAAGCACGCGCTGCGAGATCACGCCCTGCTGCACAAGCATCTCGCCCAGCATCGCGTTGGTCGAACGCTGCTCCGCGAGCGCACGGCTGAGCTGCTCAGCCGTCAGGTGACCGTCCGACACCAGCGCCTCGCCGAACCGCGGACGACCGTGCTCCGCTTTCGTCACAGGCGTCGCGCCCGCCTCGGGCGGCGTCGGCGCGGGCGTCTCCGGCGCGCCGCCTTCGCGCCGCGGCTCGCGCGGGTTGTTGTCGGCACCGGGGCTCATCCGAAACTCCTCACCGCGCTCGACACGTCCTCGAAATGCTCGAACCGCGGGCCCACGCCCGTCAGGTCCAGCACCTCGCGGATGGTTTCGTTCGCCGCGCACACCTTCAGCGTCAGGCCGACTTTTTCGAACTCGTCCGCGAGATCGACCAGCGATTCCAGCCCGACCGAGTCCATAAACGGCAGCGCGCTCGCGTCCAGCACGACGCGACCCAGCGCACGCTCAAGCTCGCCCCGCACGCGGGACAGCAGCGCCGGCGCGGCCGCCGCGTCCAGCGAGCCCTCGGGCTTCAGCACCGTCACCGCGCCGTGCTGTCGAGAAGTGACTTCCATGATCGATCCGCGTGCGCGACTCAGGCCGCCGCCCGCTCCTCCTGCTGCATCCGCGTGGGGATGGTCATCGTGAACGTGCTCCCGCGCCCGAGCTGGCTTTCCACGGTCACGTCGCCGCCGTGCAGGCGCACGACTTCGCGTGCCAGCGTCAGGCCGAGCCCCGTGCCGACGATCTCGCTCGTCGCCTCGTTCTTCGCTCTGTAGAACCGGTCAAAAATACGCTCCGCGTCTTCCGGCGAGATCCCTACCCCCGTGTCGCTCACCGCGACGGTCAGCATCGTGCCGTCGGAGTTCACACGGATGCGCACCGAGCCGCCGCTCGGCGTGTACTTGATCGCGTTGCCCACCAGGTTGTGCAGCGCCAGCTTCAGCTTGTCCCGATCGCCACGCACCAACGGGAACTTCGGCGGCAGCTCGAACGCCAGCGTCAGGCCCTTGCCCTCGGCCTGCACCGCGAACTCCTGCTTCAACTCCTCGATCAGGTGCTCGGCGTTCAATTCCGCCATCGTCAGCGACATCGCCCCGCTCTCGATCTCGCTCGCGCTCAGCATGTCGCTCACGATCCGCTCCAGACGCGTCACCTCCTGGCTGATGACGTTGATCGCCCGCCCGCGCTCGCTCGCGTCCGCGCTCCCGCCGTCGCTCTCCAGATCGATCAACTCCTCGACGTACAGCCGCACATTGGTCAGCGGGGTCCGCAGCTCGTGCGTCGCGTGCTCGACAAACTTCGTCCGCGCCTCGTCCGCGACGACCTGCCGCGTCACGTCTTCGAGCAGGACAAGCGCCCGGCGACCGTTCGGCCCGTCCCCCATGCCCCGCGCCGAAATCCGGAGGCTCGACCGCACGCCCGCCCGGTCGCGGCTCACCGTTTCCGACCAGCGCCGACGCCCGCCCTCGACCGCGAGTTCCATCACCGCCGACGCGACGCCGTCCTCGGTGATCAGCGACTCCAGAGCCTGCCCCACGACTTCCGCGCCGCCCTTGCCGAGCAGCACGCCCGCCGACGGGTTCGCCAGCTCGACCTTGCCCGACGAGCCCACGACCAGAACACCCATCCAGAGTGATTCCACGACGCCCGGATCGCCGCGCCCCGTCTGCTTCGCCTTGCTCGGGCGCGACGAGCCCCCCGTCTCGCCCACGTCCGTGCGGTCCCGGCGTTCCAGGTCCGACCGGATCGCGGCCGCCGCCTGGGTCACCAGCGTGTTCCAAGCGGCCGCCTCCGGCGAAAGGCCCGCGTCGAGCAGGACGCTCTCCGGCTCCTGCAGCCCGCTCCGCGAGGCGCGCACCGCGTCCCGCAGCGCGACCATCGAAACGATCGCCGGCTTCGCCCACGACCAGCCCAGCACCGCCGCCGTCGCCGCCAACGCGCCCACGATCACCGGCGGCGCCCACGCGGGGGCCGACACGTTCCCGTAGTGCATCCATGCCCCGACGATCGCCCCGACCCCGAGCGAGGCGGCCGCGACCAGCACGCCGGGCCCGATGAACCGTGTGTCCGACTTCAAGATGGAGCCGCTGGGCGGCCAGGATCCGGCTGGCATCGGCGTCGCTCCCGGCAAAATGCCTTCTGCGAACCAAGGGTTCGACCCGCGCCGACGAGGCCCCGAAACGCCCCGGCGCCGCCGCGATCGTGCGCATCGCGGGCGTCCTTGCCCGCACATCCCCTATCGGCGGCCCCCCACCCCGCCTGAAGCTTCCCCCACAACCCGCCCGCCATCCCCTACTCTCACGACGTGCGCACTCGAACCTTGCTTATCGCCGGCACCCTCGGGCTGACCCTCGGCATCGTCGCTGCGGTCACCCTCCTCGCGCCACCACCCCCCGAAACAGATGGGAATACGCCCCTCTTGCACACCGAAATCGGTGGTGTCACCGCGATGCGCCGCCGTGCCGATGGACACGAGGAGGTGCTCCGGCGCACCGGCGACCCGGCCCGCCCGATCTGGGTGCTTGAATGGGCAGACGCTACAGGCCGCACGCATCTCTGGCCCGTCGCCACCGATCGCGTCCGCGCCGCCCTCCGCGTCCTCTCCACCACCACGGGCGAAACCGGGACCGCGCGGACGGACGCACCCCCGGATCCGGCGTGGCCGCGTCTGGTGTTGGTCTCGAACGATGCAGAGCGCGAGCTGGTGTTCGAGCCGGGCTCGCTCGGCGGCCGCGCCCGCGTCTGGGTGGACGGGCGCCCGCGCATGGTCACGAGCGACACCAGCGACGCCTTCGGGCGTCAGTCGCTGACCGCCTGGCTCGATCGCCGGCTTCTACCCCCGATCCCGGCGGACCCCGAGACGCCCGGGCGCGGCGGCATCCAGCGGCTGACCTTCGAAGCCGAGACGGGCGCGGGACGCGCCCGCCTCGCGCTGATGCGCGGCCCTCGGGGTTGGTCCATCCTCGAACCGCTCGTCGCCCCCGCCAGCAGCGAGCGTGTCGGCGAGGCCCTGCGGGCGGTGCAGCAACTCGAATGGACCCGCGTCGCGGTCGGCGTGGAGGCCTCCGAGGCCGGGCTCGACCGCCCCACCGCCGTGCTCACCATGACCGCGCCGGGCGGCGGGACGCGCCGGGCCGTGGTCGGCTCGGCGGTTCCGGGACGGGGGACCGTCTTCGTGCGTCTCGAGCGCGAGGGCGGCGACCTGCTGGTCGAAGCGCCCCGCGAGGGGCTCGAGCGACTCCCGCTCGATCCCGGTGCGTACGCCGACCGACGCGCGACCGAGGCCGCCAGCGCGGACGTGCGCACACTCCGCCTGCGGTGGCTCGCAACGGGCAACGGCATGCCGACCGAGCCCACTGAAGGCCCTGATGCAGGGCGCGGGGCAGACCCGAACCGAGCCGCCGACCTGACGCTGACGCGGGCGATGGACGCCTGGCGGATCGGCGTCGCGCCGAACGACGCCCCGGGCGACGCCGACACGCGAGCCGCGATCAACGCGCTGGTGCGGCTGCTGACCGCGTCCGAAGCCGATCGCGTCTCGGCCTCGCCCATCGTCGGAGCCGCCCCGCTCGTCGGCGTTGAGCTTGCGGGGAGCGACGGGCTCGCGATCGGGGTGGCGACGGTGTATGTCACGGAATCAAGCGTCATCGTCCGCACGGGGGAGCTGTGGCGCAGCTACGACCCGCAGCCACTGGTGCCGATGATCGCCTGGCTCGCGAGCCAAACGGGCGAGCCCGAGAGCACGCCCGACGAGTAGCCAGCGCCCTCGCGCGGGGCAACCGACACGCCGAGCGTGGCACGGGGCTTACGCCGAGGGCGACGCGGGCTCGCGTTCGCCGACGCCCGGCTCCCGCATCAGAAAAACCAGCAGCACCACGATCCCGACGAGCAGGAACGCGTCGGCGACGTTGCTCACGTACGGCCACACATCACGCCCCGACCAGGGCGTCGAGACGCCGAACGGCCATTGCACGCCTGGGAGCGGGTGCAGGAAATCACGCACGCACGCGAACACCACGCGGTCGTACAGATTTCCCACGCCGCCCGAGAGAATCATCGCCAACGCGCCGTGCGCCCACCAGTCCCGCGGGCTCGTCCACCGCGCAAACACGTAGAGCCCGAACGCGATCGCGACCAGGGTGAACGCGACGAAGAACCAGCGCCCGCCCGCCCCGAGCCCGAAGACCGCGCCGCGGTTCAGCACCAGCGTCAGCTCCAGCACGCTCGGGGCGACCTCCACCGGCCGGTGCGGCGGGATCAGCTCTCCCAGGGATCGCCCGGCTCGCGTCAGCTCGATGACCTCCCGGCGATCGACCGACACCGGCACCGGCGCGATCGAATGGAACGCCCACGACTTGGTCGCCAGGTCCGCGAAGAGCGCGACGATGAACACCCCGGCGAAGACCACCCAGGCGCGGCGGGAGCGCAGGGTCGCGGAGCCACGCGCGTCTGCGGGCGGCCCGGGCGTGCGGGACACGGGCTTGGGATCGTTTGCGGGGCTCACCGCGGGTCGGACCGACGCTCGAGATCTCGGGCGGCCTCGATCGAGTATCGCGCCCAGGGCAGCTCGTTCAGACGCGCCTTGCCGATCGGCTTGCCCGTGCGTTCGCAGATGCCGAACGTCCCGGCCTCGATGCGCCCGATCGCGTCGTCGATCTCCTTGAGCAAGCGACGATCGGCCGCAGCCAAGTCGAGGCTCAGCGTCTGCTCATACGTCTCGGAGCCAAACTCGGCCATGTGCTGGGGAAGGTGGCTGAGCCCGCCGGACTGCCCCCGGAGCGCCCCCTCCTCGAGCCCCGAAACGTCGCCGATCAGCTCGCCCGCCTTCGCGACCAGAAGCTCGCGGAACTTCTTCAGTTCCGGCTTCTTGAACGGGCTCTTCCGCGGCTTGCCGCTCGTGTCCGTCGTCAGGTCGCCCGTCGCGTTCACGCTGGGCCCGGAGGGGATCAGGGGCTTGCGCTTCGGGGCGTTCGGGCCGAGCAGACCGCCGCCGGCGGCCGCCGGGAAGCTCACGCTCTTCTTCACCGGGGCGCGTCGCGTCGTCTTTTTGTTGACGATCGTGATGCCCTTGCGCGCGTTCTTCTTATCGTCGGCCGTCTCGTCTTCCGCCTTGGCGGCCTCGGGCTTGGACGCCTCGCCCGCCGGAGGGGGCGCGGCCTTTTTCGTCGTCGCGCGGGTGGTCTTCTTCGCGGGCTTGGAAGCGCCCTGAGCCGATGATTTCTTTGCGGACGCGGGTTTTTTCGCCCCGGTTTTCTTGGTCGGCGTCTTCTTCGCCGGGGCTTTGGCGCGCGACGCAGGGGACGTCTTCTTCGCGGACGCCTTCGCCCCGGTCGCCTTCTTCGTTCCCGACGCGGGTTTCTTCTTGGTCGCGGGCTTCTTCTTCGAGGTCGGCGACTTCGACGACGCGGGCTTCTTCACACCGGCTTTTTTGGCCGGGGTGGCACGCGTCGCGGTCGTCTTTTTCGAGCTCCGAGTCTTCTTCGCCACGCCGGTTGCCTCGGAGAAAGGCCCAGGGATCGCCCGGGGGCGCAGACCATCCACACCCTCACGGCCCCGGACGGGACGCAGAGGCTATCCATCTTGACGCCACCGGTCAAAGGCCCCACCCCACAAAACGAAGCCCAAACGATCCGCCCTTCCAGGATCCGCCCCGGCGACAGGGCGGCCCGCGCGGTTCAGCCGACCGAGGGCGACGGGGTGTCCTCCCCCGCCTCCGCGGCGAGTTCTTCGTACGCCCCGAGCTTGCGGAACCGGTCGTAGCGCTCCTGAAGCAGCGTCTCGTTCGACTTGCCCACGAGTTCGTCGAGCTGCGCGACCACCCAGCGCTCGATCGCGCTGGCCGCACCCTTTGGATCGCGATGAGCCGCCCCGGCCGGCTCCTCGATCACCGCGTCCACGATGCCCAGCTCGAGGTTGTCGCTCGCGGTCAGCTTCAGCGCGTCGGCGGCCTGAGCGTTGGTCTGCTCGTTCGCCTGCTTCCACAGGATCGCCGCACACCCCTCCGGGCTGATCACCGAGTACCACGAGTTCCGCAGCATCGCGACGCGGTCCGCGACCGCCAGACCGAGCGCCCCGCCCGAGCCCCCCTCGCCGATCACGATGCTCACGATCGGCGTCTCCAAGCGGCTCATCTCCATCAGGTTGACCGCGATCGCCTCGGCCTGCCCCCGCTGCTCGGCGCCGAGCCCGGGATAAGCCCCCGGCGTGTCCACCAGCGTCACGATCGGCACGCGGTACTTCGCCGCCAGGCGCATCTTCGCCAGCGCTTTGCGGTAGCCCTCCGGGTGCGCACACCCGAAGTGGCACCGGATCTTCTCAGTCGTGTCCTTGCCCTTCTGGTGCCCGACGACCAGGCACTTGTGCGGCCCGATCCGCCCGAACCCGGTCACGATCGCCGGGTCGTCACCGTAACGACGGTCCCCGTGCAACTCGCAGAAGTCGCGGCAGATCGCGCCGATGTAGTCCCGCGTCTGCGGGCGGTTCGGGTGACGCGCCACACGCACCACTTCCCACGGGCGCAGGTTCGCGTAGATCCGTGTCAGCGTCTCCGTCCGCTCGGCCTGCAGGCGGTCCAGCTCCGTGCGCACCGACGAGGCGTCCGGCGCGAGCGCGACGGCCTCTGGCGTCACGCCTGGAGGCGCGCCCGCCACACCCCCGCGATCCAGCTTCCGCTCCATCTCGCGGATACGGTCGTCGATTTCCGTCAGCGGCTTCTCGAATTCAAGCTGATAAAACACGGCTCGCGGACCTCCAGAATGTTCGCCCAAAGTGTACGCGGTCCTAGCCTCCCGCATGCCCGAGCACCCACCAGCACGCCCCGACGGGGCACAGATCGATCGTTCGGTCGTCTCGATCGGCGCGGGGAACATGGCGCGAGCGATCCTGCTGGGCGCGGTGGAGCGGGGCGTGATCGAGCCCGGGCTGGTCACCGCGGCCGACCCGAACCCGCCGCAGCGGGCGGTGTTCGAAGCCGTCGGCGCGCGCACGGCCGAGACGGCGGCGGTCGCGGTCGCGTCCTGCCCGCCGGACGCCGCGGTGCTGCTCGCGGTGAAGCCGCAGATGCTCGCGGGCGTCGCGGAGGAGCTGCCTGCGGGGGCGATGGACGGGCGGCTGGTCATCTCGATTCTCGCGGGGACGACGGGCGAGGGCGTGCAACGGGCGTTCGGCGGGGGCTGCCGCGTGGTGCGGGTGATGCCGAACACGCCGGCGCGGGTCGGTCGCGGGATGTCGGCGGTCTGCGCCGGGCCGGGGGCGACCGAGGAGGACCTCGCGTTCGTGGAGCGCCTGTTCGGCGCGGTGGGCGAGGTCGTGCGGCTTGAGGAAGAGCTCATGGACGCCTTTACGGGCGTCGCCGGCTCGGGGCCCGCGTACGTGTTCTACCTCGTCGAAGCGATGACGGCGGGTGCGATCGCGACGGGCATCGAGCCGGCGGATGCGGCGCGGATCGCGCGGGCGACGGTGATCGGGGCCGCACGCTTGCTGGAGGCTTCACCGGACGAATCAGCCGAGGCGCTTCGTGCGAGCGTGACGAGCAAGAACGGGACCACGTTCGCCGCGACCGAATCCCTCGACCGCGACGGCGTGCGGGACGCGTTCGTCCGCGCGATCCTGGCGGCGCGGGATCGGGGGCGGGAGTTGGGGCAGGGGTGATGGGGCAGGGGAGACACAGCTCGGAGAGCTGTGCGACCAGTTTTGGGTTTAGAAGTCGCGCCGGGTGAACCGCCACGTCGCGAACGCGGTGACGACGAAGACGAAGGTGAGGCTGGTGCCGAGCACCCAGAACGTCGAGCGGTCGCGGACCGCCTGCTGCGTGCGCCTTTGCGCCTCGGCCTCCGCGCCCGTGTCGCGCTCGCTCATCCGCTCCTGGATCGCTTTCGCTTGGTTGTCCATCGCCTGATCGAGCTCCGCCTGGCTGATGAGCACGCGGTTGAGGAACTCGGTCGTCTCGCTGGTCTTCGGCAGCGCGGTCTTGGCGATCAGCACGCCGCGGTGCCACGGGGCGAGCGATCGCGCCAGACGCTCGTTGCGGGCGACTTCCTCGCGGGTCTGCGTGATCCGGAGGTTACCCGCTTCGATCTCCTCGAGCGTGGGCTCCGGGATCTCGGCCGTCTCGCGCTCGTCTTCCGGCAATTGGGAGCGCCGGAGCGCGACGAGCTCTCGCGAGGTGCCCTGGACCATGCGCTCGACGCGGGCCGAGCCGCGTTCGGCCTCGACCTCCGCCTGCGTCTTGATCGCCAGCAGCGCCCCGTCGCCCGCGTTCAGCAGGAAGAGAAAAAACCAGAACAGGATCGTCACGAGCAACGCCGCGATCGTCGAGCGCGTCAGCAACCCCACCAGTGCGCACACGCAGTAGAGATAGCTGAAGAACGCGACGACAATCGGGATCGCCCAGAACAGCCCGAGCTCCCACACCCCCGCGCGGAGCCCGATCACGAGGAACGAGGCCCCGGTGAAGACGCTCACCTGCAACGCCATGAACAGCAGGCCCGTGAGCAGCTTGGTCAGAAAGATGCGGGCCCGGCTGATCGGCTTGCTGAGCGTGAGCTCGACCGAGCCGCTGGCGACAAAATCCGGGATCAGCGGCGCCGTGGAGACCAGCCCGAGAATCGTCGCGATCCACGTCAGCCAGATCCCGACGCCGAAGCTGGAGAACAAGGTCTTGTAAAATCCCTCTTGGCTGACAAAACTGGTGTTGACGCCCGGGATCTCCATCGTGTAGGTCGCGATGGAGACGCCGCGTTCGTTGATCCCGAGCAGCGCAAAGAAGGCGACCACCAGCCCGCTCAGGAGCATTGTGATCCAGAACAGCTTCTTCGCGTTCAGCTCGCGGTACGCGTCGAGGAAGATCGCGGTCGTCTGGGTGAGGATCATTGCGCGCCCCCCTTCTTGCCCGTCTCGCGGCTCGCGCCCGGCTTGAACGCCTCGCCCGTCGCCGGGTCCGTCACCGCCCGCATGAACAGGTCCTCCAGGCTCGGGCGCACGGGGCGCACGCTCGCGATCACCGCGCCCCGCTGTAGCAGCTCCCGCAGCACCGCCTGCACGTCGTCGGCCTGGCTCGTCGCGACCCGCAGCGTCCGCCCCTCCAGCACGATCGCCTCCGGCGCGGGCAGCCCCTTGTGCTTCGCCTCGGCGAGGCGATCCTCGACATCCGCCGGGAGCACCGCCCGCAGGCGGGCGACCGCGTCGGGGGGGATCGCGTCGGTCAGCTCGATGTCGTAGCGCCGGTCCTGCGTGGTCAGCTCGTCGATGGTCCCCTGCGAAGCGACGACGCCCTGCACGAGAATCGCGACGCGGTCGCAGACCATCTCCAGTTCGCTCAGCAGGTGGCTGTTGACGAAGACGGTCTTGCCGCGGGATTTGAGCTCGGTGAGGACGTTGCGGATGTCGCGCCGTCCGACGGGGTCCACGCCGTCGGTGGGCTCGTCGAGAAGGACGAGGTCCGGGTCGTTCATGAGGGCCTGGGCGATGCCGAGGCGTTGGCGCATCCCCTTGGAGTAGCCGCCGACCTTTTTCTTGCGCCAATCGGTCATGCCGACGAGCTCAAGGAGTTCGGCCGAGCGTTTCTGACGCGCCGCACGCGGCACGCCGGCGAGGGCGCCGTAGTAGTCGAGCGCCTGCCCGCCGGTGAGGTAATCAGGGAACTTGTGGTGCTCGGGCAGGTAGCCGACGTTCGCGAGGGTGCTCTTCTCCCCCACGCGCCGCCCGAGGACGGTCCCCTCGACGCGGGTCGGGCGGATGACGGTCATCAGGATCTTGACCAGCGTCGATTTTCCGGCCCCGTTGGGCCCGAGCAACCCGAAGACCTCGCCCCGGTGGACGCGCATCTCGATGCCGCGGAGGGCTTGGACCTTGCCCTTGTACGTCTTGGCGGCGTCGCGGATATCGATCGCGTTGTCGCTGTCTGGCTTGCTTGTGGCGACCACGGCTTGTTCCCCCCGTCAAAACCTGCTCGGCACCGTCCCTATTGGGTGGAGGCTAGACGAACTTTCACCCCGGCGTGGCGATCCGGCTCAGGCGCATTTGCGGGCGACGACGTGGAAGACGTGCCAGTGCTTGTCCTGCCCCTCGGCGTCGGCCGCGTCGTGCTCGTCCTCGTCGAAACGCTCCAGCTCGAAGCCCTTCAGCAACCGCTCGGCCTCCTCGCCCGTCTGGTGCGAGCGGTCGGGCAGGCTCGCCCACGTGTCCCGGTCGCCAAAAAGCTGCCCCGCGAACCGCCCGCCGGGCTCGATCGCGTCCACGATCGTGCGCCAGAGGCGGTCGAACGCGTCCGGTCGGCAGAACGGGAGCGTGAAGCTGGCGTTCACCAGGCGAACCCGGGGAAGCTCAAGGGCTTCGAGTTCCGCGAGCTGCATCCGCAGACGTGGCGTCGGGGCGAGGTCCTGGCGGAGGACCAATCGCCGGATCGCGTCCGGGTGTCCGTCGATCGCGAGGACCGACCAGCCGCGCCGGAGGAGTTCCATCGTGTCCCGCCCCTCGCCGCACCCGATGTCGACCGCCTGGGCGGTTTGAGCATCGAACGAGAGGTCGGCGTCGAACAGGTCGAGCGCCCGGACGAGCGTCTCGCGCGGGGGCTTTCCGGCGACGGCGTCGAAATAAGCGGGCCAGTCCCGCGTCCAGGCCGCCCGGAAGGCGGGGGCGGATGATGAGGATGCAGGGGCGGCGGGATCGGTGCGGGCGGGGTTGGTCGCGGGGTTGGTCATAGGCTAAGGACGATATGTACAAAGACCTGCGCACGATGGTGGCGGCGTTCGAAGCGAGCGGGGAGCTCGTCCGCGTCCGCGAGCCCGTCTCCCCAGTGCTCGAGATCACCGAAATCGCCGACCGCGCCAGCAAATCACCTGCCCCCAACCCGCCCAGCGCCTCGGCGCAACGCAACGACCCCCGCTTCCACCGCCTCGGCGGCCCCGCGCTGCTGTTCGAAAACGTCCGCGGCAGCGACACGCCCGTGCTCATCAACGCCTTCGGCAGCTACCGGCGGATGGAGATGGCCCTCGGGTGCGCCGAGGGTCAAGCCCGGTCGGGTCCGGACGGCAAGGGCGGGTTCGACGCGATCGGCGCGATCATCGGGGAACTGGTCAAGCCGCAGCCCCCGCGGTCGTTCGGCGAGGCTCTCGCGAAGGCGAAGCAGTTCGCCCCGCTGCTCAAGATCGGGCCCAAACGCCTCCGCGGGCTTGGCCCGTGCCAACAGGTCGTCGAGACCGGCGACGCGATCGACCTGACCCGCCTCCCGATCCTGCGGTGCTGGCCCTTAGACGGCGACTTCGCCTCGGTCGGCTACCCGGGCGGCATCAACGACGGTGTGCCGGGCCTCGGGCACCCCTCGATTAATGCGGAGACGTGGGAGCGCGATGTTCGCGGGCGGTACATCACCCTCGCGGGGATCCACACGGTCCACGCCGACGATCGGGATTCGCCCAAGCCCGCGAGCCACAACATCGGGATGTACCGCGTGCAGCTGCTCGGCAAAGACCGCGTGGCGATGCACTGGCACGTCCACCACGACGGGGCGGCCCACTGGCGGAGCTGGAAGAAACTCGGGCAGCCGATGCCCGTCGCGATCGTGCTGGGCGGGCCCAGCGTGCTCCCCTACGGCGCGACAGCGCCCCTCCCGCCGGGGATCAGCGAACTGCTGATGGCGGGGTTCCTGAACGGCAAGGGGATCCGGCTCGTGCGCGCGAAGACGGTCCCGCTCTGGGTGCCGGCGGACGCGGAGATGGTGATCGAAGGGTGGGTGAGCCACGAGGCCGGGGTGATCGGATGGGACCCGCGCGAGACCGACGAGCCGCTCGGCGAAGGCGCGGTCTTCGAGGGCCCATTCGGCGACCACACCGGGTTCTACTCGATGCCGGACCGCTACCCGGTCGTGCGCGTCAGCGCCGTCACGCGGCGCACGGACGCGGTGTATCCGACGACGGTCGTGGGGCTGCCGCCGCAGGAGGATTACTACCTCGGCAAAGCGACCGAGCGTCTGTTCCTGCCGCTGCTGAAGGTGCTGGTGCCAGATATTGAGGACTACGACCTGCCGATGTTCGGCGCGTTCCACAACTGCGCGTTTATTCGGATCAAGAAGCACTACCCGATGCAGGCACGCCGTGTGATGCACGCGATCTGGGGCGCGGGGCAGATGGCTTGGACGAAGACGATCTTCGTGGTCGACGAATCGGTCGATGTGCACGACACGACGGCCGTGCTGCGAGCGGCCGCCGCCAACTGCCACCCGGTGCGCGACGTCGAGCGCGTCCTCGGCCCGCTGGACATCCTCGACCACGCCGCACCGCGACTCGGGAGCGGCACCAAGCTCGGCTTCGACGGCACGCCGCGATGGACCGGCGAGGACATCGACGGCGAGCCGATCGCCCCGCCCCGCCCAGCGCTTTCCGGCGATGCGCGGGAGCGTTACCTCGCGGGCGTGCGCACGATCGAGGGCGTGCGCGAGACGGCGCTACCGGTCGAACTCGGCGGCTGGCTGCTGGTTTCGATCGAGAAAACCCGCCCCGGGCAGGGGCGCGAGGTGCTGGAGGCGGTCTGGCGTGTCGCGTGCGAGGGCGAGCCGCCGGCGTTTGTCGTGGTCGTGGACCGCAACGTGGACGTCGCGGATTTCGACCGCGTGCTCTTTCACTGGTGCGCCAACAGCGACGCCGGGCGGGACGCGGTGGTGGACCGCGAGCGCGGTCGCCTCGGCTTCGACGCGACGGGCAAGGACGCGGGGGATGCGCACGCGGGGCAGGCGGTGCGGGCGTGGCCGCCGATTATCGAGATGGATGTCGCAACGCGCGAGCTCGTCGATCGCAAGTGGTCGAGCTACGGGATCGGATGATCGTGATCACCCGCCCATCGCGGGTTCATCGGCGTGCGCGCGCGTGCGGAGCTCCCCCGGGTTTTCACTCAGCCAGCGATCGAGACGGAGCACGATCGACTCGTGGTAGTGGCGCGCGTTGCGTTCCTGGTTGCTGTCGCGGAGGTCGTTGCAGAGGATGCTGAAGGCGACGGTGCGCCCGGTCTCGGGATGGACGATGTACCCGCTGAGACAGCGAACGCCGCGGAGCGTGCCGCTCTTGGCGAGGACGACGTTGCGGAGCTCCGCGTCGCGGAAGCGGGAGCGGAGCGTGCCCTCGCTCGGCATGGGGAGCGAGGCGATGAAGTGCGGGGCGAGGCGCTGATCCTGGCGAACCACGCGGAGCCAGGCCGCCATCGTCGCGGGCGAGATCGCGTTGTCGCGGCTCATGCCCGAGCCGTCGGCGATGCTCACGCTCGAGGCGTGGTCCGGCCCGAGGCGATCGCCCAGGACCATGCGCACGGCCGCCGCCCCGGACTCCCAACTCCCGCTGTCGCCCGTGAGCGCGTGCCCGGCGAGCTTGATCAGCGCTTCAGCGTAGAGGTTGTAGCTGTCGGCGTTGCACCGGCGGAGCACGTCGTGCAGGAGTGTCGTGACGACGACCAGCACGCGATCGGGCTGGATCGGCTCGTCGCGCTCGGCGAGGCGGACGCTCGCGTCATGGGTCAGGGGTCGATCCGGGCCGATGACGATCCCGCGGGCGCGGAGGCGCTCGGCGAGGAGGGAGCCGAAGAACATCGAGGGGTTGTGGATCGAGACCCGGACGGGGACCTGCGCGGGCGTGCGCACGTCGCCGAAGAGGGTGAAGTCATTGGAGGCGGGTCGGCGTGCGACCCAGGGCGTGTTCTGCCCGGCGCCGACGGTGCGAGCGCGGTTCCGGACCTCGATCCAGTCGGCGCGGGGCTCGAGGCTGAACGTCGGCGGCGTGCCGGGCCCATCGGGGGCGGGGCGCGGGTAGATCGAAAGGACGTTGGTGTGGAAGTTGAGCCCGCTGACCTCGGCGCAGTACCAGCGGTTGAGCTGCTCGTCGGGCCAGGAGGGGTGGGCGAGGTCGCGGTCGAAGACGCGGTCGTCGATGACGAGTTCGGTGAACCGCCGGACGCCGCTGCGTTCGACGGCGGTGATGATGCGTTCGAGCAGGTCTTCGACGCTCATCTGCGGATCGGCGGTGCCGAGCAGGGCGGGGTCGCCGAAGGCGGGATCGCCGGAGCCTCGGACGACGAGGCGGTCGCCCCAGAGGAGGACCTCGGTGCGGAAGACGTGATCCGGCCCGAGGAGGGCGAGCGCGACGCCGGAGCTGAGGAGCTTCTGGTTGCTCGCGGGGATCATGGGTTGGTGGGCGTCGAGGCTGATGAGCGTGCGCCCGGTCTGAACGTCGATCGCGGAGACGCCGATCGTGGAGCCGAGCAGGTGGTGCTCGCCGATCAGGTCCTGCGCCCGTTTGTCAAGAGCCCCGCTGCTCGCGAAGGCGGGGGCCACGAGGATCGCGATCGCGGCCGTCAGCACCGCCCACAGGTCGGGTCGTCGGAGAGTGGCGGCTCGGTGGCTGGCGGTCGGGGTCATCGGCACCTCGCAAGTCGTCGGGTTATCAACATCGGGCGGGCCGTGTCGGGTCACTTGTTCCCAAGCCACCGGGCACGGGCGTGCACGCCGGCAAACCGGCGACGCTCGTGCAACGGATCGGCATCCGGGGCCCGTCGCCTCCAGCCTCAGCCTGAAACACCATCGCGGGGGCTCAGCGCGCGGAAAGCTCATCGCCGGCTTCGAGGCGGAAGCGGATCAACGCGAGCAATTCCTCCGCCCCGGTCTTGGTCTGGAGGTGCCAGGTGGGCCAGAAGACCCCGTCGACCGGGCTCGACGCGAGGATGCCTTCGCGGACGGTTTTCGCGACCTGACGGGGCTTGAGGGCGGCGATGATCTCGGTGGGGAGCGGGACGCAGAGCTTGGGCTGCGCCGGCTCCGGCACGAGATACGCGAACGGAGGCGGCGAGGGCTGGGGTGCGCCCGGCGTGACGCCCCCTTCGGGCTCGGGGGGGACGATCCGGTAGCTCAGGCACCACCGCCAGGGGATGCCTTCCCATCCGAGGCGTTCCTCGCAGCGGTCGATCGCGAGCAGGCCGGACCGGGTCATGTGAAAGGGCTCGGCGTCGGCCTTGGGCAGGCCGAGGAGCAGTTCTTCGGTGCTCGGCTCGCGGAACCGATCGCTCCAGATCGAGCGTTCGGGGTCAGGGCTGGACATCGGCGGCTCCCTCGGGCTCGGCGAGCACGCACCCGGGGCACGCCGAGCGATTCCTAGCGTCTCGGGCGACGGTTTTCCACCGCCGGCGCGGACGTGGAGCGAACCGGCTAGCATCAGGACCTCATGGCCGACCCGAACAACGCCAACCCGAACGCCGCCGCCTCGGCACCCGTGCTGATCGTCGATGACAACGAGCAGAACCTCGAACTTCTCGAGGCCTATCTCGAGGACCTGGGCGTCCCGATTGTCACCGCGACCGACGGGCAGCAGGCCCTCGATCTGGCGGCGAAGCACAAGCCGGCGGTCGTGCTGCTGGACGTGATGATGCCGCGGATGAGCGGCTTCCAGGCGTGCGAGCGCCTGAAAAAGAACGAGGCGACGCGGGACGTCCCGGTGATCCTGGTCACGGCTCTGAACGAGGTCGCCGATCAGGAGCGGGGCGTCGAGGCCGGGGCGGATGATTTCCTGACCAAGCCCGTGAATCGCCTTGAGTTGCTGACGCGCGTCCGCTCGCTGATGAAAGTCAGCCGCCTGCAGACCGACCTGGACGCGGCTCAGGATGAGGTCCGTCGCCTTCGCGACGAGTGACCCCCTGCGTTCGACAGATAAAGAACGATTGTCCGGGCGCTTGCAGGCGATGCCGTCTATTGCTGCGCCATCTGGATGGTGCCGCGGAAAAAGAACCGCCCCGCGAGCGAGCGGGGCGGTTGAGGCGTGCGAGTGGTGCGGGATCGCGGGTTACGGGCAGGTCGAGGGGCTGCTGAGCCACTCGGCGATGAAGAAGTTGAGATCGACCACGGAGACGACGCCATCAGGGATGCCGTCGAGGGCCGGGCCGGTCAGGTCGGCCGCGGGGTCGGTATCGAGCCAGAGGCCGAGATAGAAGTTGAGGTCCGCGACGGAGACAACGCCGTCGGGCACGCCGTCGAGCGCCGGGCCGGTCAGATCGGCCAGGGCCCGGGTGGTGAAGGCGACGGGCTGGTTGGCGGCCATTGTTTCGCCGGCGTCGTTGACGGCGGTCACGCCGACGTAATACGTCGTGCAGAACGCGAGCGTGCCCGCGGGGACGTCGTAGCTGGTGCCCGCGAGTTCGCCCACGGTCACGACCGTGTCGAGCAGGTCGGCATCGGTCGCGATCACGACGTCGTAGGTCTCCGCGTCGTCGGCGGCGGTCCAGGTCACCGCGACCGACGCGGGGTCGGCCGCCTGAGCGCCGGGCGCGGGAGCGGTGATGTCGAACACGGCCGGGGGCTCGCCGATGCTGACCAGGGGGAGGATGTAGTCCACGACCACCGGGCGGTGGTCCGAAGCAATGCCGGTGAGCAGTTCGGGGCGGTTGCTGAGGAAGCCGAGGATCTCGGGCGGGTACAGCCCGCTGGGGATGGTGTCGCTCCGGAAGATGAACTGGTTGCGGACGTCGGCGACCGAGTCCCACCACATGAGATAATCAAGCTTGGTGCTGCCGCTGCCGAAGGTGGCGCGGTTGTTGGTGAAGGGGCAGCGGGCGTCGTCGTGGGCGCTGTCGGAGTTATCTCGGTCGGTGCCGTTGTTCCCGCCGGCGGAAGGACCTTCGGTCATCCAGGCGACCGGGCCGCGTCGCCCATTGGTCAGTTCGTCCTCATTAATGTCGCCGCCCCAGATCACGACGGTGTTCTCATCGAGGATGTTCGTGACGGGCGGGTTTGGGAACATCGTCGGCGTGGGGTCGGGCGTGCCGGTGCCGGCGCCGGCGTACATGTAGTAGATGTAGTACGCGATGTTCTGCGCGGCCACGAGGCGCTGGTTCCGGTCGCTCTGCGAGCCGCAGCATTTCAGGTGGCTGTTGCCGATCACCATATCCCCGGCGTACACGTCGTCGGGCAGGTCGATCTCGGCGTGGACGAACCCGCGGATGCCGCCATCGCCCGCGGGGTACGGCCCGTCCTGAAAACGGATGGTCGGCATGGTGATGTAGGTCGACTTGCCGTCACCGTTGATGTCGGCGAAAGGGAATCGGCTGAGGATCGCGTTGCGGTTGAACCCGTCCCCGGCACTGCCGCCGATGAAGATGTAGGGATAATCCAAGTCCGGGTCGTACGCCTGAATGTATTGTGAGACGGTGTCGCCCGGGCGGAAGGGGTCGGGCCCGCCGCCGATCAGCAATTCGAACGTCGTGGTCAGAACGGCGACGGAGTCCATCCCGGAGCCGGTGCCGTTACCGGAGTTGTCCGCGGTCTCCTGGAAGATGATGACGTCCGGCTTGATTGCGGCGATCGTGCGCACGATCGCGCCCCAGTTGTTGAAATTCGAGTTTTTGAAGTTGGAAGAGCAGATCCCGTCGGCGACGTTCCAGGTCATCACGCGGACGTCGGTCGGCTCGGTCTTGCCCCACTGCCCGTTCGCGGGATCGAACGCGGCGGCGGGCGCCACACCGAGCCCGATCGCGAGCAGGACGGCTTGAACGCGGTTCATTCGCATCATTTCTTCAATCCCTTCGCGAGCGCGGGCCTCGTGCGTGATCTTCGGCCGGTATGGGACCGGCGCGGTTTTCCCAGCGGCGGGTTGTGAGCCACGCCGCGAAATGCAAGGCGTGCCGCCGGGTTTCCCCGGCGGCACGGATGATGATCAGACTATCCGATCCTGCGGATCACTCGCACCCGTTGAGCCAGGCGGAGATGAAGAAGTTGAGGTCGGCGACGGTGACCACGCCGTCGGGAACCCCGTCGAGGGCCGGGCCGGTGATGTCGGCGACGATGTCGCCGTCGAGCCAGCGAGAGATGAAGAAGTTAAGGTCAGCGACGCTGACGACCTCGTCGGGGATGCCGTCGAGCGCGGGGCCGGTGACGTCGGCGACGCAGGGGATGTAGCCGATGTAGAGCAGGGCGTTGTAGCCCTCGTCGAGGCTAGCGGGATCGCCGTTGGCGCTGGTCGGGTTGCTGAAGGTGCCGTTGCCTTCCGCGTCGTAGACGATGCTGGCGTTGACGACGAGCCCGCCGAAGGCGCGGTTGTCCTTGGCGCGGGTGAAGGCGACGCTGGGGCTGGCGTTGCTCTGGACGCCGAGGTTGTTGTAGGCGATGCCGTTGAAGTTCTGGGGCAGGACGTAGTTGCTGAAGAACGCGCCGGGGTTCAGCCCGCCGCCGCCGCTGGCGATGCCCATGAACTGGATCTGCCAGGGGGTGCGGCTGTTGCGCCCGAGGAAGGTGTCGCCGAGCTCGGTGATCAGCTCGAGGCGGTAGCCGGTGGTGCTCCCGCAGCTCACGCGGTGGGCCTTGAGCAGGGCCGAGTCGGGATCGACGAAGACGGACTCGGTCTGGGAATCCCACTTGTTGAGCTCGACGGCGGCGATGAAGTAGAGGTTGCCGGCGGCGTCGAAGGCGGGCGGGCTGAGGCTCGGGCCGGCGGGGCTGCCGCCGGTGACCTGGCGGAGCTCGATGACGGTGCCGATGGGGGCGTCGTAGGTGGGGCTGGCGGGGTTGAGGTCGAGCACGCCGTCGAACTCGCCGGGCGCGCCGCTGAAGGCGGCGCCGTCGTTGCCGAAGTCGCCGTGGATGGGCTGCCAGGTGCTCTGGTCGCCGGCGAGGCCGAACGGATCGACCTGAGCGGCGACTTCCCAGGTGTAGTCGCTGGGGTTGTTCGGATCGAAGCGGCAGACGACGATCGCCTGGGTGAAGTCCAGGTCGAGGTCGAAGAGGTAGAGGGTGGCGGCGAGGAGGCCCTCGCCGGTCTCGTTGTCACGCCCGATCGCGACGTGCCCGTTGCCGCCACGGAAGGCGATCGCGCCGCGGTAGCCGGCGAAGGCCGGGTCACCGATGGGGTTGACCGGGTCGTTGGCGGTGGGATAGGTGCTGAGTTGGGGGTAGCAGGGGTGCTGGAGGAAGGGGGTGGTCTGGGGGGCGCCCTGACCGGGAAGGAAGAAGGTCGCGGTGCCGGTGACGGCGCCGGTGCTATCAGCGCTCCAGATGCTGAGCGAGTCGGTCCCGCCCTCGCTATCGCGGCTGATGATGCCGTAGGTCATGACGGCGGAGTTCATCGGGTCGAGGCCCGGGAACGTCAGCGTGCTGGAGCCGATGAGCCCGCGCTGATCACCCGCGCCGGGGCGGTGGGCGCTGCCGACGTTGACGACGCTGCCGACGTCGCCGTAGACGCCTTCGCCGTCGAAGTTAGCGCCCCAGTAGAGCCCGTTGGGGGCGCTGGCGAGCGACTGCGGGAGGTTGCTGGGGGTGATAAGCGTGACCGTGCTGTTCACGACGATGTGGTCGCTCGCATCACGGAAGGCGGCGTCGGGGCTGGCGAGGTTGAACGCGTTGGTCCGGTCGGCGGTGCGGATGCGGAAGATGTTGTTGCCTGCGAGCGCGGGGACGACGCCCGCGGAGCCGTTGAAGCTGTCAGCCCGGACGTAGGCGTTGCCGTGGGCGTCGATGGTGCCGAAGCCGATCGAGCCGGTGTTGTTGGTGACGTTGTTGGTGGTGCTGATCGCCAGGGTGCGCCGGACGAAGAGCTGACGGGCGTTGGTGGGATCCTGGTTCACGATGCCGGTGACGAGCCCGTTGTACTGCCCGGTCGAGACGGTGGCGAACTCGCTGATGCCGACGGCGAACTGGTTGGTCGGGACGCCTTCGATGTTCTTGAAGCGGGTCGGGGCGGTGTTGTTGTTCGGGTTGATGCCGACGCCGGGGGCGTACCAGACGGGGAAGTCCACGCTCGGGCCGGGGACGTTGCGGAGCAGGTCGGGGCTGATGCTCGAACTGCTGTTGAGGTTGTTGAAGAACTGCCCGGGCTGGGCGGCGGTGGTCTTGAGGATCGGCGCGATGCCGAAGCGGGTGTTCGGCCAGGAGCCGAAACGACGGGTCAGGTCCAGCGTGTACGCCTGGGTCTGCTGGTTCGCGGCGAAGGGGCTGAGCGCGTCACCGGGCAGGCCGGTGTTGAGCGAGCTCACGCTGTCTTGGGCGGCTGCGCTGAACGCGAGGCCTGCGGTCGCGAGGACGACCGCTGCACGGGTCATGATCTGCATCTGCTTCTCCTTGTTCCGATTCGGGTTCGGATGATGCCGACACCACGGTCGGCGTGTTCCTGTTGCGGGAAAACGGATCTCTCCAACGGTTGCCGCTCGCTGCCCCCACCCCCACGACCGCGGGGGTGGAACCGGGCAATCGAGACCTTCAACGCACACTCGACAGAGGCCGAGAGGTCAAACACTCGCGGTCAAGACCAAGGCTTTCCCGCGATCAGGCCCGCGCCTGCACACATCAGAATCGATCAGCTCCGACGCTGAAGAACGCCCACCGCGACGGAGCAATCCATGCTAGACGACCCCCCCGCGCCGGTGCGCTCCGCCCCGGTGTTGTGAGTGTGAAGTTTGTGTTCAATGACCGCGGGAAACCGAGCAAACTGGCTGGTTTGCACACTCCGGGCAATTTGGAGAATCCATCCGCCACTCCCGGTACCGGATCCTGCCCGAAGCAACGCCAGCGGCTTACCAGATCGTGAACCCGCCGGCCCGGCAGAACGCGATGAACCGGCGGAACCCGTCCTTGTTCGGCCCGCCGAAGACCTCGAACGGGCTGATTGACGCGCCCGACTCCATGTGACGCCAAACCGGGAACGCCGGCGCCTGAAGCGGCGGGATCCCCTTCTCCGCCAACGCGTCGTGGTTCGGCAGGTCGTCCACGCACCGCTCGAGAGCCTCGGCGAGGTTCCGGGCGTCGTCCTCGCGAACCCGCTGCCCCCGCCCGGTCACATAGTCGGCACGCGGCCAATCGCCCGGGACCGCGCCCGGCTCGTGCATCCCCCAGTGCGTGGGCGGGAGCGTCCCCACGGGACGCCACCCATGGTCCCACGCGAGGTGCACCAGCATGGCCCACCCGCGGTTGTTCCAAACGAAATCGCCCCCGGCGCCACGGAGAAAAACTGCCATGCGGGCATCGTTGGCCGCCCGTCGCCCCGGGGCGCACTGCGCCGCGCAATCCGTGTGTGCCCCAGGCCCACCCGTTGACGCTGCCCTTCAACCCGGCGTAATGGGCGACATCGCGACCGCCAGCTCGCCCGCGAGGGCCGCGTTGGCGCGAACGAGCGCGAGGTTGGCTTCCAGCGTCCGCCCGCCGGACGCTTCGTGCAGGGCGCCGAGCACCGCGGGGGTGACGGCTCGCCCGGTGGCGCCCGCGTCGCTCGCCCTCCGCTCGGCCTCCGCGAGCCAGAGCGACCACGCCCCCGCGTCCAGTTCCTCGCGTTCCGGGATCGGGTTGCAGATGAGCACGCCGCGGCCCGTGCGATCGAGTTCCATCGAGACGTAGGACGCGAGCGTGCGCACATCGTCGAACCGTTCATCCACCGTGGCTTCGCTCTCGCGCCTGTAGAACGCAGGGAAACGGTCGCACCGGAAGCCGACCACGGGCACGCCGAGCGTTTCGAGGGCTTCGCGTGTCGCTTCGACGTCGAGGATGCTCTTGACCCCGCTCGCGACGACGGCGACGGGGAATCGGGTGAAAGCGGCAAGGTCGGCTGAGATATCGAGTCGGTCGGCATAGCCCCGGTGGACGCCGCCGAGCCCACCGGTGGCGAACGTGCGCACGCCCGCGCCCGCCGCGAGTTCCATCGTCGTGCTGACCGTCGTCGCCGCGTGTCGCCCGGCGGCGATCGCGAGCCCGAGCGTCGCGGTGTTGGTCTTGACCGGGTTGGCGTCGAGCAGTTCGGCGAGTTGCGATGGGCTGAGCCCGACCGTGGGCACGCCGGCGAGGACGGCGCAGACCGCGGGGGTCGCGCCTTTCGTGCGCACGATCGCGTCGAGTTGGTCGGCGAGGGGGCGGGCAGCCCCGCGAGGGACGCCGTGGGCGAGGAGGGTGGATTCCAGCGCCACGGGTGCCGGGCCGAGCTCTGGGTGCCGCACGCGCATGGCTGAAACTCCACATCAGACCCAAGGCCACGTCGCCCCGGGTCGATGCACAGGGTACCGATGCCGAGCGAGTCGAAACCATCCCCGAGGCGAACCTCTCCCGCGAGGGCCCGTATGCCGAGGATGCTCGGCAAGGCCCCGGTGAACCCGCGTCGCGACCGACCCCGGGGGCGGCTCTGGAGGCGGCTCCGGGCGTGGGCCGCGGGGGCTCTGGCACTGAGCGCGTTCGTGCTCGGCGCGTCGATGGTGCAGTCCCTCGCGTGGCAGCCCACAAACATCTGGGGGCGGGGGTGGATCGAGCCGGTCACGAATCTGCTCCACGCGATGAACGCTCCCGGGTGGGGGGTGACGCTCGCGACGATCGGGCTCCCCTCCCGCTACCCGTTCTCGCTCCTGCTGATGGTGACGCTGATCTCCTGCGTGTGCTACACGGTCGGGATCGGCGCGGCCTTCTGGGGCGCCCGCACCATCCAACGCCGGCGGCTCGTGCGCCCCCGCGCGACCAAGACTGAAAACGCAACACCCGAGCCGGACCCGACGCGACGCCGCCTGGCGTTCGGGGGCATCGCGGTTGTCTGCGCGGCCCCTGCGGTCGGCCTGATGTACTCGACGCTCGCGGAGCCGTTCGACCTCCGCGTGCGTCGGTACCGCGTGCCGATCCGCGGCCTTGGGGCGGCGTGGCACGGGCTGCGGGTCGTGCAGCTCACCGACACGCACCTCGGCCCGCGCGTGCCGGCTTGGCACATCCGGGCGGCGGTCGAGCGAGCGATCGCCCTGCGCCCCGGCCTGGTCGTCCTCACAGGGGATTACGTTCACCAGGGCGGGGCACGGATTGGCGAAGCGGGCGAACTGCTCGCGCCGCTCGCGAGCGCGGGTCTGCCTGTCGCGGGGGTGCTCGGGAACCATGATCACTACAGCGGCAACCCGCGGGCCGTGCGCCGCGCGATGGAGCGTGCCGGCGTCCGGATGCTCGACAACACGAGAACGTTTCTCCACCCCGGCGGACGTCTGAGCCCTGAACCGGGGCGTGAATCCGGGGCGATCTGTCTCGCGGGCGTCGGCGACCTGGAGACGGATCGCGTGGACCTCGCCCGGGCGCTCGGGGGCGTCTCACCGGAGACGCCGCGTCTGCTGCTCAGCCACAACCCCGACGTCGCCGAGCACCGGAACCTGACCGCCCCGGGCTCGGCACGGGTCGATCTGATGCTGTCCGGGCACACGCACGGCGGGCATATCGCGCTCCCGCTGCTTGGACGCCCCGGCGTGCGGAGCCGCTACGGGCAGAAGTACGCGCACGGCCTTGTGCCCGGGCCGGCGTGCCCGGTGGTGATCTCGGCGGGTGTGGGGATGTCGATCCTGCCGGTGCGGTTCGGTGTGCCGCCGGAGGTGGTGCTGGTGGAGTTGGTGCCGGGGTAAGCAAACACCCGGCCGCGTGGGCCGGGTGCGGGTGGTTGCTGGGTTGGTCGCGGCCCCGATGAGCGGGGCTTGTACGCCGGCTCAGGCGAAGTGAGCGAAGGCCTTGTTCGCCTCGGCCATGCGGTGGACCTGCTCGCGGGTCTGCATCGCCTTGCCCTCGTTGCGGGCGGCGTTCCAGAGCTCTTCGGCCAGTCGCCGGTGCATGGGTCGCCCGGACTCGCTGCGGGCCGAGGTGATCAGCCAGCGGAACGCCAGCGACTGCTGGCGGCGCTTGTTGACGGGCATGGGGACCTGGTAGTTCGCGCCGCCGATCCGCTTGCTGCGGACCTCGACGTAGGGCTTGAGGTTCTCGATCGCGCGACGGAAGACCTCGATCGCCTCCTTGGGGGCATCGGGGTCGGTTTCCTCGCCGAGCTTCTCCTGGATCAGGTCCAGGGCGTCGTACACGACGCGGATCGCGACGCTCTTCTTGCCGTCGCGCATGACGCAGTTGATGAATTTGGCGAGCACGAGGTCCCCGTGACGCGGGTCGGCCCGCAACTGGTCCTCGCTCATCGTGATCCGACCGGCCATCGTTCCGTTCCTTTCGGCTCATCTGTCGCGGGCGATTGGAGCCGCCGCGACGCTGTTCACCTCGACGCCGAGCGGGCGACGGGTTACTTGCCTCAGACACATTCGGGAAAGCACGCGGGCCGCGGACGTTCCGCGGCCCGTCCATGCGGACAAACAGAATCGTTTACTTGCTGGCCTTTTTGGCGCCGTACTTGGAGCGGGCCTGCTTGCGACCGTCGACGCCGAGGGTGTCGAGCGACCCGCGGACGATGTGGTAGCGCACGCCGGGGAGGTCTCGCACACGCCCGCCCCGGACGAGGACGATCGAGTGCTCCTGGAGGTTGTGCCCCTCGCCGCCGATGTAGGCGGTGATCTCGCGTCCGTTGCTGAGCCGCACGCGGGCGATCTTCCGGAGGGCCGAGTTCGGCTTCTTCGGGGTCGTGGTGCGGACGTTGAGGCAGACGCCGCGACGCTGCGGGCAGGAGTCCAGGTCGCGGACCTTGGACTTGGCGACCGGGGAGCGTCGGGGCTTGCGGATGAGTTGATTGATCGTCGGCATGCGGGTTCGGTCCTCGTCCTGTTCTGGGCCCCAATGCTAGCGTCCTAAGCCCCCGGGGCAAGTCGCGACGGGGCATCAAGTCTGCTTGGCGGGCGTACCCTCCGCCCATGCCCGACACCCCCAGCCCCCCCACGACGCCCGAGACCGGCACGCCGAAGACCCCGGACCTCTCCTTCCGGACCTTTCAGACGCTGATCCGGGAGCGGTATTTCGAGACCGACGCCGCCCGCGGCCCGGCGGGGACGTTCCTCCTGCTCATGGAGGAAGTCGGCGAGCTCGCGACGGCCCTGCACGACAACCGCCCGGGCAAAAGCCCGACCGAGGCTCAACGGGCGAACCTCGGGGAGGAGTTCGCCGACGTGATCGCCTGGCTGGCGACGCTGGCGAACATCCATGGCGTCGACCTGGCCGAGGCGCTCGCGAAGTACACAGAGCCCGGACGGGTCGAGGGCGTCAAGGACTGACGCCCCGGCGGGCGAGGTGCGTGTGATCGACGTCAGACCGCCTCGATGACCATCGCGACCGAGTTGCCGCCGCCGAGGCAGAGCCCGGCGAGGCCGGTCTTCTTGTTGAGACGATGCATCTGGTGGACGAGGGTGGTGAGGACGCGGGCGCCGCTGGCGCCGATGGGGTGCCCGAGGGCGATGCCGCCGCCGCAGAGGTTGAGCTTGTCCTCGCCGATGCCGAGTTCCTGGATGTTGCACAGGACCTGGGCGGCGAACGCCTCGTTGAGCTCGTAGAGGTCGATGTCGTCGACGCTCATGCCGGCCTTCTTCAGCGTCTGCTGCACGCCGGAGATCGGGGCGGCGAAGATGTCCTTGGGCTCGACGCCGCTGGTGCCGTAGGCGAGGATTTTCGCGAGCGGCTTCAGCCCGAGGCTGTTCGCCTTGCTCTCGCTCATCACGATGACGGCGGCCGCGCCGTCGTTGATCTGGCTCGCGTTGCCGGCCGTCACCGTGCCGTCCTTCGTGAACGCGGCTCGCAGCTTCGCAAGCCCCTCGGCGGTCGAGTCCGCGCGGATACCCTCGTCGGCCTGCACGCCGCCGTCGGGGCCGGGGTTCTTGCGGTTGCCCACCTGCTCGCCCGTCAGCGTGACCATCTCGTTCTTGAAGTAACCCTTGCTGGTCGCCTCGGCCGCACGCTGGTGGCTCTGCGCGGCGAAGCGGTCCTGCTCCTCGCGGGAGATGTTGTACTTCTGCGCGATGTGGTCGGCCGCGTTGCCCATCGCCCAGTGCTCAAACGCGCACGTCAGCCCGTCGTGGGCCATCACGTCCTTGAACTCCGTCGGTCCGTACTTCACCCCGGCGCGCACGTGCGCGAAGTGCGGCGAGCCGGTCATGTTCTCGAACCCGCCCGCGATGACGCACTCGTTGTCCCCAGCCTTGATCGACTGGGCCGCCATCATGACCGCCTCAAGACCCGACCCGCAGACCTTGTTGATGGTCTTGGCGCTGAGCGTCGAGGGGAGCCCGGCCTTCAGCCCCGCCTGACGGGCCGGGTTCTGGCCCAGCCCCGCCTGGAGCACGCACCCCATCACGCACTCGTCGACGTGATCCTTCGCGCCGGACGCGGCTTCGAGAACCGCCTGGATCGCGATCGCGCCGAGCTGCGGCGCGGGCACGCCGGCGAGACCGCCGAAGAACCTCCCGATCGGGGTGCGTTTCGCGGCGACGATGACGGGCTGATTCGACATATAGCTGGCTCCCAACAACGCCCGGTACGCGTCGCGCCGGGCGGATCGATCTGAGATACCCGTGCTCGGCCGCGTCGCCGGGTCGGGGTTAAAACGATAGCCCGATACCGCCCGCACGAGCCGCCCGCCCTTCCCCGAGCCCTAGCATCGCCCGATGGCGCCCGTTCCCCCCACCGATGCACCGGCGGCCCCCGCCAATGAGCCCGCCCGCCCCGAGGGCGACGCCCCGGCGATCGACGCGGCCGAGGTGCTCGACGACCCGGTCGGTGCGTTCCAGGCCATCACAGCCCCCATTGTCAGCGACTGGCAGACCTACGCCCTCGGGCTCGTCGTGCTGGTCACGACGATCCTCGCCGGGCTCATCCTGTCGTGGCTGCTGAGCCGCGGGCTGCGGGCGCTGGTCAAGCGGGCCGGGGATCGGCGGGTCGGGCGTGTCGTCGACCGCCTGCGCGGGCCGATCCGCCCCGTCGGCCCGCTCATTCTCCTGCTGATCGTGCTCCCGAGCTTGCAGACGCTCGCGCCCTCGCTCGTCGGGTTTGCACGACACCTGGTCAGCCTGCTGCTGATCGCTTCGCTCGCGTGGACGCTGCTGGTCGCGATGAACGCGGCCGAGAAGTTCATGCTCAGCAAGCACCGTGTTGACGTCGCCGACAACCTTGAAGCGCGCCGGATGCACACCCAGCTCCGCTTCATCACCCGCACGCTCGGGCTGCTCGTCATCGTGCTCGGCGCGTCGGCCGCCCTCATGACCTTCGACGGCGTCCGCCAGATCGGCACCAGCCTGCTCGCCAGCGCCGGCGTCGCGGGGCTGGTCATCGGGCTGGCCGCCAAGCCGGCGGTCGAGAACATCATCAGCGGGCTCCAGATCTCGCTCGCCCAGCCGATCCGCATCGACGACGTGGTCGTGATCGACGGCGAATGGGGACGCGTCGAGGAGATCACCGCGACGTACGTTGTCGTGCGCATCTGGGACGAACGCCGCCAGATCGTGCCCTTCAGCCGCATCATCGGAGAGTCGTTCACCAACTGGACCCGCTCCAGCAGCCAGATCCTCGGCTGGGCGATGATCTACACCGACTACACCGCGCCCGTCGACGAGCTGCGCCGTGTGCTGCAGGACGTCTGCGAGAAGAGTGCCCACTGGGACAAGCGTGTCTGCGGGCTTCAGGTCACCGAGGCGAGCGAGCAGACCATGGGACTGCGGGCGCTGGTCAGCGCGGTCGACGCGGGCAAGGCGTGGGACCTGCGGTGCGAGGTCCGCGAAGCGCTCATCACGCATCTTCAGCAGCATCACCCGAACTGCCTGCCCAAGTCGCGCGTCCGCCTCGAAGGTGCGGGGCCCGATGGCTTCGTGCCCGTCCCGACGGAAGGCTCACCCGGTGAGACACTCCCCGCCGGCTGAAGTGCGCAGCTGAAAGACGGTCGCTCAAAGGAAGGGTTAACGCCGCCCCGTCGGGTGCTTCGGGTCGTGCCCGAGCCGCTTTTCGACCTGATCCCGGTCTTCCTTGCGGTTGAGCCCCGCAACCCAGGCCGGGGCCTGCCCGAGCAGGAAGAAGCCGACCACAATCGCCGCACCGATGATCACCGCCAGCGGGCCGCCGATGATGAACAGCGGGACCATCAGCAGCACGGACGCCGCGATGATCACGACAGTCAGCACCATTTTGCTTGCGCGCCGGTTGCTCGGCTCCGGCGGCGCGCCGTCGGGGGACTCCGCCTCCATGCCGTGACGGACGGCGGGATCGTCTTCCGGGTGCTCCTCGTGCTCGGGCGCGCCGTGCGCGTGCGCTTGGGCCATGGGGCGTGTGTCGGGCGGCGCGCGGTGCATGCGATGCGCATCTTCGCCCGGGCTCAAGAGCGGGGCGTCGTCGGAGGTGCCGGTGGTCTGGTGAGGGGAGCGGGTCATGGCGTGTCCTTCCTCGGGGAGCCGCCCCCGAACCGCGTGGGGCGACCGACGAACAACACCCGCCAACCCTCCGCGTCGCCCGGGCGGCCCGGGCCTGCGTACGCTTCGCCCCCGGTTCGCGGCGACCGCCGAGCCGGGGTCGAAACCCTTGCTTTTCAAGCAAACAATGCCCGCCGCCCGCCTATTCCACCGGGCAGCGCCCAAACAAGTTGACGAAAGGTCCGACATGAGCGACGCGACGCGCGTGACCCTGCCCGCCGACACCAATCAGGCCCTCGGCATCGCACAGTTCGCGGTCGATTTCATGTCGAGCGATCACGCGAAACAGGGCGACCCCGGCGCGGCCGTCCTCGAACGCACCAACCTCTTCCACACCGACGCCTGCCTCTGCGGCGTCAGCGCGCTCGCCCTCGGCACCAACGCCCCCACCATCCTCCGCGACGAAGCCCTCCGCTACCCGCTCGCCAAGGGCGAGACCGGCGCGACCGTCTTCGGCAGCGCCGAACGCGTTAAGCCCGAGAAGGCGATCGTCGCCAACAGCTCCGCCGTCCGCGAGTGGGACAGCAACGGCACCAACTTCGGCTTCCGCCCCGAGCTCGGGCACACCGCCGGCGAGTTCGGGCACAACGACTTCTACCCCGTCGCGATCGCTGCGGCCCAGGTCGCCGGGCTCGACGGGGCGGCCGCCCTCCGCGGCATGGTCCTGCTCGACGAGATCCGCGGTCGCCTCGCCGAGGTCTTCAGCCTCAAGACCTACAAGATCGACCACGTCGTCCACGGCGCCGTCGCGAGCGCCGCGACCTACGGCGCGATGCTCGGCGCGACCGCCGAGCAGATCGAGAGCGCCATCGGCATGGCGATCGCCCACTACATCCCCTTCCGCGCGATCCGCGCCGGCAAGCAGCTCTCCGACAGCAAGGGCGCCAGCGCCGCGATCAGCACCGAGGCCGCGGTCCTGAGCGTGCAGCGCTCGATGGCCGGCTTCATGGGCCCGCGCGACATCTTCCGCAACCCCGAGGCGATCTTCCGCATCTTCGAAGGCCCCGGGCAGATGTTCAAAGCCGTCAATGCGGTGAATGCCAACACGGAGAAGCGCGACGCGAGCCCGTTCGAGCTGGTCCTGAGCCGCGCCGGCGACGACTTCGCCGTCATGGGCATGCACTTCAAGCTCGGGCTCTACGAGCACCAGTCGGCCGGCGCGCTCCAGGCCGCGATCGACCTCGCCGCCAAGAGCCCCGCCCTGCTCGACAACAACGGCGAGAACATCAAGAACATCAAGATCGTCGCCTACGAGCCCGCGTTCGGCATCATCGGCGACCCGGCGAAGAAAGACCCGCGCACACGCCAGTCCGCCGACCACTCCATGGCGTACATCGTCGCCACGCTCCTCCGCAAAGCGATCGAGCAGCGCGCCAAGCTCCCCGCCCCCAGCGGCGAGAGCAACGATTCGTGGTGGAAGGCCCTCATCCTCGAGCCGCACGACTACAACGAGAGCGCCATCTTCCACCCGCTCACCCGCAAGCTCATGGCGAAGATCGACTTCACCCACGGCGGCCCCGACTACGACGCCAAGTACCCCGACGGCATCCCCACCGGCATGGTCATCACCGCCGCCGACGGCTCGACGCACGACTCCGGGCTGGTCATGTACCCCGCCGGGCACGCGAGAAACATCAGCGCCGACCTGCGCGACATCCTGAACAACAAGTTCCGCGTCCTCGGCGCGATCTCCGGCGACGCCGACGCGATCGTCGCCAAGCTCAGCAACATCGAACAAAAATCCGCCGCCGACATCGCGAGCCTGACCGACTTCCACATCCACAACCACGGCAAGTTCGAGTAAACAGGCACCAGGAGCCGGTGACCAGGCACCAGTATGGCTCCATCCGACCGGTGCCCGGTGCCTGGCTCCCGATGCCTTCTCCCCTAGCATCCCCCATGCCAGACGCCCTCCCCCACCCCGGCACCCAGCTCCGCCGCCTCATGGACGCCGCCTGCGTCCCCATCCCCGGCGCGTTCAACGGGCTCGTCGCCCGCGCCGTCCGAGACGCCGGCTTCCAGGCCGCCTACCTCTCCGGCGGCGCGACCAGCGCCGCCGCCGGCGTCCCCGACGTCGGGCTGCTCACGCTCGACCGCTTCGCCCAGGCGATCCGCGAGGTCGTCGACGGCTCGCGCCTCCCCGTCCTCGCCGACGCCGACACCGGCTTCGGCGAAGCCGAGATGACCCGGCGCACCGTCATCACCTACCACCGCGCCGGCGCCGCCGGGCTCCACATCGAGGACCAGGTCTTCCCCAAACGCTGCGGGCACCTCGACGGCAAGGCCCTCGTCCCCACCGACCACATGACCGAAAAAGTCGCCTGGGCCCGCAAAGCGAGCGACGACTGCTCCGGGGGCGCGTTCATCATCTGCGCCAGGACCGACGCCGCCGGCGTCGAGAGCGTCGAAGCCGCGATCGAGCGAGCCGCCGCCTACGTCCAAGCCGGGGCGGACATGATCTTCCCCGAAGGCCTCCGCACCGAGCAGGACTTCGCCCGCGTCGCCGAAGCCGTCCGCACGCTCCGCACCCACGTCGGCACGCGCCCCTACCTGCTCGCCAACATGACCGAGTTCGGCAAAACCCCGATGCTCCCCGTCGCCCGCTTCGCCGAGCTCGGCTACGACGCGGTGATCTTCCCGGTCACCACCCTCCGCATCGCGATGCACGCCGTGACCGAGGCTCTGAAAGAACTCCACGACACCGGCACGGCCGAAGGGCTGCTGGATCGGATGCAGACGCGGCAGGAGTTGTACCGACTGCTGGAGTACACGCCGAGCAAGCCGTGGGAGATGCCGACAACTAGCTATTGAAACTCCACCCCAAGCAGAGACATCGCGCGTGAGAATTCTTTTAGTCTTTCATCGTACTTGCCCATCCACGCATCCCCGTCTTCAAATGTCGCCACTCGCGAAAACCCTCGCATGTACAATATGCGTGAAAAATCCATGCCAAGCAGTGCATTGTGTAAAACGACTTCTGGTCTAATCATCGATATGATTTTAATATTTCCGTGTATAATTCGGTGATAATTTACCGAATGAACAGCATTAATATATTTTGAAATATAATTTGCATTTTTCTCGCTACTAGACATTATTTTTACACAATACTCAATAGCCTGTTTAATGCTACCATCTTCATGATACATCTGGATATCTTCGAGTCCGAGCAGCGATTCGTTTGCCAAATTTCGCATTGCACTCGCCGGCTCACTTGCACCCGCACCAGCCATCGCCTTGGATGCTTCGAGAATATCATTTGCCTCACGTCTAATAAGCGATAAAAATCCTCGATCTATGTTTGCCGCATGCACAAACTTTGTCGCAGACTCTACCGCAGGTCTTGCAATCATCGATAAACAAACTATATTTCCTGACCTGCACACAGCCGATGACGCTTCGGCACACGCCGCAATCCAATTGCAATGGTTTGAAAGATACTGACCAATTGCCATTCTGACTCGATCGCGTTCGCGATCTTTTACTTTTGCAAATAGCTCACTCTTTAGATAAAATGAATTTTGAACTGCCTCCCGGTAGAATCCACGCACACTGTCTGAAATGGCACGAAAGGCTTTTCCGGAAGCATTCGCTTGGTCGTCAATGGTAACTGGCATATCATTCGACCCTTTCCCGAGTCACCTTGGCATCTGCAGTTCACACGCACGGAGCGATCATATGCCTGACAAACCCCACGCCCGCGGCCTCGAGGGCGTCATCGCCGGTGAAACCGCCATCTGCTCGGTCGAGCAGGGGGCCCTGATCTACCGCGGGTACGAGATCCACGACCTCGCCGAGCACGCCACGTTCGAGGGCGTCGCCCACCTGCTGCTCCACGGCGAGAAGCCGAGCGACGCGCAGCTCAAGACCTTCCGCGAGCGCGTCGCCGCCGAGCGACCCGTGCCCGCGCCGGTGATCGACTACCTGCGTGCGAGCAAGGGCCCGCTCGCCGAGGGCTCGGCCGTCCCGATGGACGTGCTCCGCACCTGCGTGAGCATCCTCGCCAACCTCGACGCGGAGAGCCAGTCGATCGACCACGACGCCAACCTGCGCAAGGCTGAACGCCTGCTCGCGAAGATCCCGACCATCATCGGGCACATGCAGCGGATCATCGACGGGAAGGACCTCGTCGAGCCCGAACGCGGCGGGGACCCGGCCCTCTCCCACGCGGCGAACCTGATGTACCTGATGACCGGCGAGAAGCCCTCGCCCGAGGCCGAGAAGGTCATGGACGTCAGCCTGATCCTCTACGCCGAGCACGACTACAACGCGAGCACGTTCGCTAGCCGCGTCATCGCGGGCACGCTCAGCGACATGCACGGCGCCGTCACCGGCGCGATCGCCGCCCTCAAGGGCCCGCTCCACGGCGGCGCCAACGAGGCCGCGATGGAGATGCTCAAAGAAATCCGCGAGCACCTGGACAAGGGCGGCACCGTCCGCGACTTCATGGACAACGCCTTCGCCACCAAGCGCAAGCTCATGGGCTTCGGGCACCGCGTCTACAAGAACGGCGACCACCGCGCCCCCATCCTGCACAAGCTCGGGCGCAAGATGGCCGAGGCGAAGGGGGCCGACGCCGTCAAGTGGTTCGAGATCGGCGAAGAGGTCCAGCAGATCATGCTGAAAGACAAGCAGATCCACCCGAACGTCGACTTCCCGTGCGGCTTGACGTACTACACGATGGGCATCCCGGTGCCGCAGTACACGCCGATTTTTGTGGCGAGCCGCATCACCGGCTGGGCCGCCCACATCATCGAGCAGCACGACAACAACCGCCTGATCCGCCCGATCGCGCAGTACACCGGGCCAGGCCCGCGCCAGTGGAACGGGTGAGGAATGCAATGGGCATAAGGCACTAGGCAGAGCGGATTGTGGTGCCGAGCCTGTTGAACTTAGCGAGCCCCCAGCGCCGGCTGGGGGTTTTTCGTTGTGTCGTTCGTGGTGAACGCTTCCGGCACGCCCTCCCCGGCCAGCACAGAGCGGTACACCGTCTCCACGTTCGCCACGTGCGACGGATAATCGCACAAGTGCGGCGTCATCGCATGGACCTCGGCCCCGCTCGGCACTGGAACTTCGCCCGACACCACGCGACCGATCGCCGACGCGAGCGAATCCGGATCGCCCCCCTCGCACATCAGCATGTTCCCGGCGCGCCCATCCCCCGCCTCCACCGCCCACTCGACCGGCCCCCCCAGACGGCTCGCGATCACCATCTTTCCCGCGTGCAGGTGCTCCAGCAGCACCAGCGGCGAGTTCTCGAACCACACGTGCGGCAGGACCCCGACGTCGTACTCCCCCGCGATCGACGCGATCGCCCACGGCTCAAACCCGCCCGCGAACGAGACCTCGGGGAACCGCGAGAGCCTCTTCCGAAACGCCCAGTCGTTCCCGAACGCGCGCACGATGAAGTGGCACCCCGCGCGCACGCCCGCGGGCATCCGCTCGATCGCGCTCGCGAACACCTCCAGCCCCTTGTTCGGACGCACGGTGCCGAGAAACGCGAGGCGCAGCGGTCGCGTCGCGGTGCGGGCGTACCAAGAGCGTGTCGCATAATGCGGCCCGCGCCTCGTTCGCCGATGAATCACGTCAAAGTGCGGCTGCCCGAGACGAACCACCCCGCCGCGCGACGGGTCGAGCCCCATCGCCTCGTACGTCTTCAGCACAAACGCGCTCGGCGGCGTCACCGCGTCGGCCGCGTTCAGCGCCGCGATCCCCGCCAAACGACGCCGCGCATAGATGTTGCCTTTCAGCACACGCAGATGCACGTCACGATTCGCGAGCATCCGCTCGTTCGCATCCATGGGCGCGATGCCCGGCACCTTCGGCGCTTCAATCTCGCGCAAGTCGAATCCCGGCTCGATCACCGTCTCCCTGCGATCGCCGACATCGAACCCAGCCCCAGCCTCCGGATCCGTCTGCGCGACATCTCCCGAAAACGGCACGTCCTTCGGGTCCATCCCGTGCAGACGGCGCTGCACGGCCCGCGCCGCGTGCCAACCCAGCCCGACGGCGAACGTCCCGAAACGACGCTGCGCGGACTGCTCGGCTTTCCGCAGACGCCGATGAAACACCGGCGTGCGCGCGCTCAGACACCCCTCGCACCGACGCCCGCCGTCGTAATCGAAGCAGATCTCCCGCTCCGCGTGCAACAGGTCCACCTGCGGGCACGCATACCAGTAATTATGCGGCGTCACCACGACGCGCAACCCGGCCGCACGCAACGCCGTGATCAGGTCGAGCCCGTACCCCTCCATCGAATGGATATGCGCGACCTGCACGCGCTGCGCGCGCAAAAAGTCCACCACAAGCCGCGAATGCTCGGGCGACTTGATCTCGCACGCCATGTTGCGAAAGTTCGCCGACGCCGGGGCAACGTTCGGGCTATTGACGACGTGGTGGCAGTCCACCCCGCGCCATCGCTCGACGAAGCCGATGCGTATACCTGGGCGCACCGAATAGTCCATCCCCGAGCGCACGTACAGCGCCTTGTGCCCCGACCGCGCCAGCCCAGCCGCCAACTCCGACGCGTTCAGGTTGTACCCGCTCCCCTCGCGTTGCTGCAGGCTGAGCCGCGCCCAGCCGAGCAGCGCGATACGTAACGGCTGGTCCGTCTTCGGCCAGTGCTCGATCTCCTGCGGCTCGGCGTGCTCGGCAAACATATGGGCTCAACCGTAGCGGGTCCGCGAGCGGTGCGGGCGAACCGCGAATCCAAAGACCAAGCCCCGCCCCAGCGTGCCCAGCCAGCGGGCCATGATGCCGAGCCGAGCAAACAAGCCGCACGCCTCGGTCGTGATGCGATCGGGCCCGGCGCTGCCGACGTGCAGCGTCCATCGCCCGCTGACCATCGGCACATCGCACGCATGATCAAAGACAACCACGCCCGCCGGGCGGTGCTTGAGCAAGCCGAACTGGCGGAACAGGCGGCTGCGAAGGTGCGGCGCGTACACAATCCGGTCGTCCGAGGCCCGGTCGTGTACGCCCGGCACGTCATTGCGCACAAAATCGATCAGCCGCGGCCGCTCGGTCTCGGGGATCGCCTTCAAAACGTGCGCACGAAAAGCGTCCGCAGCGGCCATCGAATCAGGCGTCGGAATCACCAGCACCAGCGTTCGACCGGACGCGCCGATCCGCTGCAGACACGCCGATGTTGCCTCAGAGGGCGAGGGCTCCATGTCCAGTTTCCCACCACGCCCGCGCATCGCGTCGCGTGCCGCCCGCAGGTAAACCTCCGCATGGAACCCACGCCGGCACAGCCCAGCGTGCAGGCTTTCACGGAGCAGGTGCCGCAGGCGTGCGCGCACCGTGCACCGGAGCGATCTGCCATCGAGCGCTTTCTGGTTCATCCAGATCAGGTTCCGCTCGGCGTAATAGATCCGCGCGGGCGTGAGTTTGTGGTGCCACGGCGTGTGGAAGACCACCGCGTCCAGATTCAGCACCACCCGCCGCCCGGCACGCTTGAACCGCAGGCACCAGTCCGCGTCATCGCAATAGATGAAGTACCGAGCGTCCCAGAGCCCGACGGCTTCGGTGTCGCTCCACCGCGCGAGCATAGAGCAAGCGCTGACGACGTCCACGTCGCGCGTGCCGTGGTAGCCGTGCCCGTACTTCGCCCCGCCGAACGCCTCGGCCCAGCGCCGGTGCTCCTCGAGCCTCGGGTCGCCCGCTTCCGGCTCATCGCCCATGATGCCGAGTGTCGGGTGGTGATAGATCGTCGTCTCGATCGTCGTCTCCCGGTCGCGGATATCGACCGTCCGCGAGCCGACGAGCCCGATCGCCCGGTCGCTCTCCGCGACGCGCACGAGCTGTGCGCACACATCGGGTTCCAGGTCCACGTCGTCGTCCACGAGCCAGACGTAGTCCGGCGCACCCGCTTCGCCCGGCTCGCCGACCGCGTGGGCGACGATATTGAACCCGGTGTTGAACCCGCCGCACCCGCCGAGGTTGTGCGTGTTGCGGACGACCGAGAGCGTGCGCACGCCGAGCGAGTTTCGGGCTTGTTTTCCAGGGTTTTCCCGACGCTCGAACGCCGGAGCCTCGGCCCGCTCGGTCGGGTTGTCATAGACCGCTTCCGGTGCGAATCGCTCGATGAGATGCTCGAGCGTGCCGTCGGTCGAGGCGTTGTCGATGACGAACACGTCGAGCGAGGCGAGCGGCACGTCCTGCTTCGCGATTGCTTCGAGCACAGACGCGACCATCTCGCGCCGGTTCCACGTCACGATGACCGCAGCCACACGGGGCGTGCGCACGCCATCGGGTGAAGCCCGTGCTCTGCCTTGCGCGGCCTCGTGCTGGACCTCGGCCGACTCAGGCATATCGCTCCCCCGTCGCACGGGGGTCGGCGGCCGCTGCAGGCTCGCCTTCCACCAGCAACCCGTACAGGTCTTCGATCTCCGCCGCGTGCCCCTCGATCGACTTCGGCGGGCGCCCGCCGCGCCTGAGTTCGTTCAGCACCGTTGGCGTGCGCACGATTTCTCGCAGCGTCCGCGCCAAATCTTCCCGGTCGTTGCCCCGGAAGAGCAGCCCGTTCTCGCCGTGACGCACGAGGTCCGGGATCCCGCCGAGCTCGGCCCCCACCACCGGCAAACCGCACGCGAGAAACTCCATCACCGTCTGCGGCCCGTTGTCCCACCACACGCTCGGCACGAGCCCGAAGTCTTTCCCGCCGCACATCCACGGCACGTCGTGCGGCTTGTACACGTCGTGAAAGTGCAGCCTCGCCAGCCGCGGCTCCAGGCGACGGAACCGCCACTCGATCACGCGACCCTCGAACGCGTACACGCTCAGATCAATCTGCGCAAGCTCCTCCGGTGAGAGCATCTCAAGCGCGTCGCACAGCATCGGCAGCCCCTTCTGCCAGTTGTTGTATCCCATGAAGACTGCGCGCACGGGTCGTTGCTCGCGCCAGCTCAGCCCTTCGACGAACGCCGGCGGATCGAAGAGCAGCTCGCGCTGCCAGGCGGCGATCCTCGTCATCCGCGTGCCGATCCCCATCACCCGCATCGGCGGCGACGCCACGCCCAGCGAGGCGTACCGCGCGCGCACGTACTCGCTCACCGCCAGCACCGCGTCGCAGGCGTTGAGCGTGCGCAGCATGGCCTCCCGCCGACGCCCGTACGCGTTCGCCTCCAGGCCTTCGTGCTCCGGCTCCGAGATGATCTCGTTGGTGATCGGCATCAGGGCCGGGTCGCCCGGAGGCGTTGTCTCGCACGGCTCTCGCTCGGCGAGCAGTCGCGGCGTCTCGCCGCGCGGGTCGTCGGGGACCCGGGGCGTGGCGCGAGCGAGCGCGGCGAAGTCCGAGACCGGGACCGCCATCGGGATCGCTTCCCCCCCCTCACCCGACGGCGACGGCACGCACCGCGCGGCGTCGGCAGTGGTCTCGGAAGTTGCGAGACGCTTCAGCACGCCCGGTCCGACGGTCGCGGCCTTTGGCACGGGCAGGCGACGCCGAAGCTCGGTGCGCTTCGGTGTCGTAGGGATACACCCGGCGCACGCGTGCCCACGCCGGTTGTCGTGGCACGGGACGCGGTGCCCTTGGGTCAAGTAGACCTGCGGGCAGATGGTGTGGTAATTGTGCAGGCTGAAGACGACGCGCGATCCCAGCTCTCGCGCCACGTCCAGGCAGCCCAGGCTCCACCCTTCCAAGGTCTGCACATGCAAAACGTCCGGACGGATCGCCCCGAACACCCGTCGGCACAGCGCTTCCAGGGCTGGGGCCTCGACCTCGCTCAGCGGATCTTCGAATTGGGCCATGCTGGGGGCGAGCACCGGGCTGTTGACGACCTCGAGCACGCGGACGCCGAGCCAATCGGGGTGACGGGCGAGGTAGGGCTCGCCGGGGCGGGAGGGGTCGTCCGGGCTGGGGGCGTACTCGCTCCCGGCGCAGAGCCAGGTCAGCTCGTGCCCGCGTTCGCGGAGTTCAAGTGCGAGGGCGGCGGCGTAGCCGTTGACCCCGCCCCCGCGAGCGGCCCCGTCCCACGGGCGGGCCCAGTTGAGAAACGCGATGCGCATACCGCCCAGAGCGTAGGAGCGAGGCGTGCGGGCGTCGGTCGGTTCTCTCCCACCGATCCAGAGACTGGCGGCGGAATCCGGCGACACCCGATCCAAAAAAGGCGCTGATAAACTCATGGTGGGCGGATCTCGCCCGAGCCGACGAGGGGATGGAGAGCAACCGATGCCACCAGATGAAGCGGAGCAGAACAAGCCCAGGGCCGCCGAAGAGGGCGTCGCGAACCGGGCGAAGGAGGCCGGACTCCCGCCGGACACCGGGCCGGAGATCCGCGTGATCCTCGTCCGTCGATCAATGTTCCGGACACGCCCGATGCTCTACACGGCCCACGTGCTCGCGATCCTCGGGCTGCTCGGGGGCGCGGTATATTACGGGCCCATCCGCACCGGCTACGACGGGCTCGCGTGGCTGATGGCTCTCGGGGCGGTCGCTGTCCTCGGCTCCCTCTTCGTCTGGTGGCTCCGCTGCTTCGCCCACGCCCTGGATATCACCAACAAGCGCACCGTTCAACGCGTCGGCATCATCAGCCGAAACTCCAGCGAGGTGCTGCACGACAACATCCGCAACATCCGCGTTGATCAGAGCTTCTACGAACGCATCTTCCGAGTCGGCAAGCTGGGCATCGCCAGCGCCGGGCACGGCGGGCTCGAAATCGAGATGGAAGGCGTCCCCGATCCCGACCGCGTCCGACGCATCATCGACGTCTACCGCTCGCTCGGATAGTTCAACTCTCGCCGATGAGCGTTGTTTGTTCGGTTCTATTCCGATTACTGACGACTGGACCACGATCACCCGGGGGGCTTGAATCCGGCCCCCTTTGCGACACGTACCGATCGCCGAGGCACGGCACCCGTTCTCACCCCGGCAAGGCGGCCCATGCAGAACACCGATCGCGAACTCATGACACGCACACAACAGACGATCGAGGACGGGAAGATCTGGTTCCGTCGCATCCGTCTCCGTGTGCTGGCGGTCGCAACGGGCGTGGCGCTCGCCGCGTTCGCCCTGGTGGGGTGGGCGAGTCTCCCGGCCTGGCCGGTCATCGGCGTCGCCGTCGCCGCCGTCGCCGTTGCCGTCAACACCATCGGATCCCGCCTGGCGCACTCCACCTGCCTGGGGTGCGGGCGGGACCTCGCCGGGCTCCCTGCCGGGACCTACGGCGTCGCCTGCCCGGACTGCGGGACCATCAACCAGCGCTACGGCGATCACGCCGGCGAGCAGCTCGCGTTCATCCATGACGACGATACCGAGGACGCCGACGAGCAGGAACGCCACGCCTGACACCCGCCGAGCCGTCCCGCTGATCCGGAGAAGGAACCACAAAAACAGCACGGCCCCGAGCGGGAAGCTCGGGGCCGTGTGTGTGTTTCTCTGATCGCCGAGAGCGAACGACTCAGGCGGACGTCTCGTCGGCGGGCTTGTAATCCTCCGGCTTGACGTCGGTGATGTCGGCCTTGCTCAGGATCGCGTCCATCGTCTTGTGCTCGCGGAGCTGCTGGTAGAGGCTCGCGATGCGGTTGTTCTGGATCAGCTCCTGGCGGAACTGCTCCGGGCGCTGCCCGCGCTCGATCGCCAGACGCGCGATCTGCCCGTTCAGCTCGCTCTCGCTCACCTGCACCTCGAGCTGCTCGGCGGCCTTGTTGAGAATGAAGAACAGCTTGAGCTCGCGCTGGCTGGCGTCGGTGCTCGCGGCCCGCAGCTCGGCGATGTGCTCCTCGATCTGCGCCGGGTCGGCCCCGCGGTACATCAGCTCCATGCGCCGGCGCTCGAAGGTGCGCTGGGCCTGCTGGGCGCTCAGGCGCTCCGGCAGCTGGAAATCCGCGCCATTGAGCATGTGCTGGGCGATCTGCTGACGCATCGCGGATTGCTGATCGATCGCGGCCCGCTGCTCAAGGCGACCGCGGATCGCGCCCTTGAACCCGTCCAGGTCCTCGAAGCCGTAGCGTCCGGCAAGCTCGTTCGCGTCGGCCTTGATGATACGCTGGACGGTTTCGACCTCGAAGGTGATCGTGAGGTCCTCGCCGCGGACGGCCTCGATCTCGTGGTTCTCGGGGCCCTTGGTCTTAATGGTCACCTTCTCGCCGGGCTTGGGCAGGCCGAGCTGCTTGGCGAAGTCCTCGACGAGCACGCCGAGGACCATGCCCTTGCCGTCCTTGTCGGGCGTGGGCACCTGCACGACGGCGCCCGGGATGTTGTGGTGCTCGGCGCCCTTGCTGTCCAGCATGATGCCGTGCCCGGTCAGGTAATCGCCGGGCTCGGCGGCGTCGCGTTCCTCGAGCTCGCCCTCGTTCACGCAGAGCTTGTCCAGCTCGCGCCCGACGAGCTCGTCGTCCACCTCGAACAGCGGCTTCTGGACCTTGATGTCGTCCAGGCCCGGCATCTCGAACTCGGGCATCACCTCGACTTCAACGGTGAAGGAGATGGGCTGGCCCGCGACGACCTCGAGGTCGGCGAGCTCGTTTGCCTGCGGGTCGCCGACAACCTTGAGCTCGTGCTTCTCGATCGCTTCCTGGTAGGCCTGGGCGACGAGGCGGTTCTTGGTCTCCTCGCGGACGGCCGGGCCGAACTTCTTCTCGACCAGGCGACGCGGGGCCCGCCCCTTGCGGAAGCCGGGCATGTTCGCCTCGGCCGCGACGGTGTCGATCGACTCGCCGATGTGGGCATCGACGGCTTCGGGGGTGATCTCGATCGTGATCTTCTTGAGGCACGCGCCCGCGTCCTCGACCTTGATGTCGCTGGTGATACTGGTCTTCGTGTCGGCGTCAGCCATGGCAAAAACTCCGTCGAGCGGGGCCCGCCCGCTCGGCCACACGCCGGCGGGGTCCACCCCGAACCAACCGCGATCAAAGAATCGCGAGGAGTAGTCTAGACGCCGCATACACATCGGGGATGAGGATCACCAACCCCACAAGACCACCGCACTCCCGAGGCAAGTGGAGCCACGCCTTTCCTAGGAGAGGCGTGGCCCACCCTGATCGGGACTCTGAAAATCAGCCCCGGCGGCTGTTCGCCACCGGGTGCTGCAAGGCTGCTATTAGAGATTTTCGAGGATTGCTTCGATCGTCTGGTTGACGTCTTCAATATCAACAACGCCGTCCTGGTTGACATCGCCCTCGTACGGCGCCAACGCGCCGACAGTGCCGAGGTTCTGGATCACGATGTCAAGGTCTGCCCAATCGATCGTGCCATCGAAATTCAGGTCGCCGACCATCCCGGCATCGCTCGCACCGATCAGGCGAACCTCGACGTTGCGATAGGTCATGAAGAGCAGGTCCGCGATCCCGGCGTTCACCGGCTCGCCCGGGTTGTCGCGGACCGCGAAGACCGGCAGCGCCCGCCAGCCGTCCGGAAGGATCAACGCCTCGGCGGCCGTGCGGATCACGCCGTTACCAAGTTGCATCGTGAGTTCTGAGTCTTGACCGAGCATTTGGAACTCGACGATCGCCATGATGTGTTCGGCATCGAGGGATTCCGGGTGCAGCACGATCTCACAGTCGTAGCCGCCGGTGGTGTTTGGCTCGACGAAGTGGACGCGAGTATCGATGTTGGTGCCGTCGAGGGGCGCCCAGCCGTCCGCCAGGCCCGCGGGATCGCGCAGTTGCAGGGCGAGCACTTGCCATGACCACAGAAAATCGATGATCGCATCCTGAAAAGCGGGGATCGGGGCCCCGGTGCTTCGACCATCGTCGCCGTCTTCGCCATCTACACCGTGTGGCGCGGCGCCGCCATCACCGCCTCGGCCACCACCACCACCGGAACGCCCTTCACCGCCATGGCCGCCATCGCCGCCACGACGATCCCGGGAATCACCACCGTCGCCGCCGTCGCCACCTCGGGCTCCCCCATTGCCCCCATTGCCCCCATCGCCGCCGTCGCGCCGTCCATCGCCGCCGTCGCCACCATCACCACCATTGCCGTTGCCATCAGGCGTCGAGTTGCCGCCATCACCGCCATCGCCGCCATCTCGACCTTTGCCACCATCGCCCCCATCGCCGCCATTGCCAGAGTCCCCCCCTCCATGGCCACCGTCGCCTCCATCACCTCCGTTGCCCGAGGACCCTCCGTCTCCACCGTCACCCCCATTGCCACCGTTGCTATCCGGGCTATTTCCGCCCTTACCGCCATTCCCCCCGTTCCCGGAACCGCTCCCGTCCCCACCGTCCCCACCGTTGCCGCCGGCGTCACCGCCGTTGCCGCCATCGCCGCCGTTCCCACCGTCGAACCCGTCCCCGCCCTTGCCGCCTGCACCGGGGCCCCAGCCGTCGCCGCCGCGTCCGCCGTCCGGGTTGTTCGCATCGCCCGGGCGGCCGTCGTACCCGTTAGGATGCTCCGGCGTGCCCGGCTCGCCGAACGGATAGTCCGGCGGATACGTCTGTCCGATCGCGAAACTCGACATCGCGACGACAGCAAACAAGATCGCGAGCCAGCGGCTCGGTGTCCACACCCTTGGCATGTGACATCTCCTCTGCGGACGCGGCCCATCCCCGGGCCCCGCCAATCCGTACCGTCACCCGATTCGCACCACGTCCGTCGTGGGCAAGAGCGGGCAAGAGCGGGCAAGAGCGGGCAATATACCAAAAAAGACCGCATAATGAGCCCCATAGCGGTTAAAGATTCGTAAAACAGTCGGTTCCACCCGGGGGTCTGTGCGGCGTCATCGCCCGGCGACGGCAGGCACAAGCCGGCTACGATCTTCGCCCAAAGCCGGAGTGGCGGAATGGCAGACGCGGCGGATTCAAAATCCGCTGCCCGAAAGGGCGTGGGGGTTCGACTCCCCCCTCCGGCATTGATCCCCATGCAAACGCCCGTGCCCGCCGAGGACATGTCCGCGGGCACGGGCACTCCTGGCCTGCGGGCCGATGCGGTCAGTTAGGGCCCGCCCGGGCCCGCACGCCCGATCTCTTTCAGGAACCGGAAGTATTCCGAGTCCGTGTTCAGGATCAGCGTCACGTCTCGCCCCAGCGTCTGCGTGTAGCTCTCCAGCGTGCGGAAGAAGACGTAGAACTCCGGGTCGGCCCCGAACGCCTCGTTGTAGATCCGCGTCGCCTCGGCGTCGGCGTCGCCGCGGATGACCTCCGCCTGACGCCGGGCCTCCGAGCGGATCTCGGCGCGCATCCGCTCGGTCTGCCCGTCGATCTCGCTCGCCCGCCCTTCGCCCTCGGCCCGGAACTGCTCGGCGATCCGCTGGCGTTCCGCGATCATCCGCTCGAACACGCGCTGCTGCACCTCGCGGACGTAGTCCACCCGCTTCATGCGGATGTCCACCAGTTCGATGCCGTACTGCGGCATCTGCGTCTGCGCCTGCGCCAACACCGACGCGAAGATCTCCGACCGCCCGCGCGTGACCTCCTGCAGCAGGATCTCCTCGTCCCCCTCGCCCACGATCTGCGCGCGCTGGAGGTCTTCCTCGGAGATCGCCCAATCCTTGGACCGCACGATCTCCACGAGGTCGCTCGCCGAGATCTGGTCGCGGACGACCGAATCGAGGATGTCGTTGAGCCGGAGCTGAGCGCCCCGCTCGTCGCCGACGCTCTGGAGAAACTTCAACGGGTCGACGATGCGCCAGCGGGCGGTGGTGTCGACGGAGATGAACTGCTCGCCGCGGGTCGGGATCTGGTTCGGGTCGCCGTCCCAGGAGAGCAGGCGTTTGTCGAACCGGCGGATCTCCTGAATGAATGGGAGTTTGAAGTGGAACCCAGGCTCCACCACCGGCTCCCCCACCGGCGCACCGAATTGCACGACGATCGCCTGCTCGGTCTCGTCCAGCGTGTAGAACGACGCCGAGGCGACGATCGCCACGATCACCAGCAGCACACCGGCAGCCACCGCAAATTTCGCAGCCAGACCGCTCATCGCGCACCTCCCGCCGGGCGAGCCGGAGCCGCCGCCGGACGGGCCTCGTCCAGGTTCAACAGCGGGATCGGCGACATCGCCCCCTCCTCGGTCACGATCACCCGCCCGAGCTTCGGCATCACCTGATCGATCATTTCGAGATACAAACGCTGGCGCGTCACGTCCGGCGAGTTCGCGTATTCAGCCAGGATCGCCGAGAAACGCGCCGCCTCGCCGAGCGCACGGTTCACACGCTCGGCGGCGTAGCCCTGAGCCGACTCGATCATCTGGCGCGCCTCGCCCTCGGCACGCGGGATCACCTGGTTCCGACGCTTCTCGGCCTCATTAATCATCCGCTCCCGCTCCTGCTCCGCCTGGTTCACCTCGTTGAACGCCGGCTTCACCGGGTCCGGCGGCGTCACGTCCTGCAGCTCCACCGTGCTGATCGCGATCCCCGAATCAAAACTGTTCAGGATCTCCTGCAGCTCGTCCCGCGCCTGCGTCGACACGGCCACGCGCTTCTCCGTCAGCACGTCGCTGCCCAGGTTGTTCCCCACGATCCGGCGCATCACCGATTCGGACACGTCCCGCAGCGTCTTCGACGGCTCCCGCACACGGTGCAGATACTTCTCCGGATCCTCGATCCGGTACTGCACCACCCACTCCACGTCGATCACCTTCAGGTCGCCGGTCAGCATCAGCGACTCGCCCAGGTGCTGGGCGTCCTTCTGATACTGCCCGCGGTTGCGCTGAGCGACGGTGCGGAAGCCGAACTCTTCTTTCAGCACCCGGCGCGTCGGCACAAAATACGCCCGGTCGATCCCGTAGGGAAGCTTGAAGTGCAACCCCGGCTGCTGCACGCCGGTCACCCGCCCGAACCGCTTGACGACCGATTCGCCCTCCGGCTGCACGGTGTAAACGCTGGTCCACACGCCGGAGACCACCAGCAGCAGCAAGAGCACGCCCGCGACCGCGAGGATGGTCTTTTTCGGATCGAACTGATCCGGATCGAACCGGAACGAGAGGGGATCCTGCGGACCGGACATGCCGATCGAACGTTTGGCCATCGGAACAAGCTCCTCATGCCCGCAAGGGGCCCCCAAAGACCTCGGCCGCAGCCCCGCTGAACGGCGAGACACTGGCGGACCGGGATTGCCATTCTTTTTATAGCGGATCACGCCCCCGAGACGCGCGGCAGCCGTCGGCACCCTGTTCGGAACACGCTCCGGGCAATTTCACACCAGACGCGACGCATCACGCGTGCCGGGCGGGTTTTGGCGATGACCACCTCGGATTGACACGATCTTCACGCGAGCACGGGGACCGGGGGATGGCTCGCTGAATAGGGTCGAACCCGCGCCCTTCATGGGCGAACACGCGCGAAACCAACCGCAGGAGGCCCTCTCATGCCGATTCGTTCTCTTCTCTCCCGGTGCCTCCTGGCCGTGATCGTGAGCTGCACGCTGTCCGGCGTTCCCGCGAACGGCACCACCGGCAACTCCAGCGAACTCCCCGATGACGGGCTCGTCGTGATCGATTTCGCCGATCGCTGGCGATATCACGACCTGGGCACCGATCTCGGGGATGCGTGGCGGGAGCCGGGCTATGACGACCGCGAATGGGCGATCGGACCGGGCCTGCTCGGGTACGACACCGCCGACCGTCGCGACCGCTGGCCCGAGCCGGGGCTGCAAACAGAGCTTCAGTCCAATCACATAACTTATTATTTCCGAACCGAATTCCGGTACGACGGCCCGCTCGAGGGCGTTACGCTCCGCCTCGACCAGATCATCGACGACGCGGCCGTCTACTACCTCAACGGGCACGAGATCGGCCGCAGCGAGCTGATGCCCGACGGCGAGGTCACGTTCCGCACCCGCGCGACCACATGGACCAACCCTTCGCTTGAAGGGGACGCGATCGTCGCGCCATCCGACGCCCTCCGGCGCGGGCGGAACGTGCTCGCGGTTTCGGTGCACAATCAATCGGAGCGGAGCTCGGACATCTGCCTCGGCGTGCGCCTGCGCGTCACAGAGGCCGAAGTCCGCCCGAACGCGCTGTACCTGACCTGGCAGCGCGACCCGACGACGACGATGACGGTGCAGTGGCACGGGGACGAGGGCGAGCCCGAGCCGGAGAGCGAGCGGGGCACACGCCTCGAGTATCGCGTGAGCGACTCGGAGCGGTGGCGATCGGCCGCGCCGACCGTGCGTGCGATGGCGTACACGGGCCGCCCGGTCTACGCCGCGGAACTCACCGGGCTGGAGCCGGGCTCGACGAACGCGTTCCGCATCCGCCACGCCGAGGGACGCGGGCGGAGTGCGTCCTACACCTTCCGCACGATGCCAAAGCGGGCCGAGGCGTCCCGCCCGGTCCGGATCGCGATCGGCGGGGACGTGCGCCACCGTCAGGAATGGATGGAGCGGACGAACCGAGAAGCCGTGCGGTTCGATCCGGACTTCATCGTCTGGGGTGGCGACCTCGCCTACGCCGACGGGCGGGAAGACCGGCTCGACCGGTGGGACGAGTTCTTCGACGCGTGCCTCAACACGCTCGTCACCGAGGACGGGCGCATGGTGCCGATCGTGGTCGGCATCGGTAACCACGAAGTCCTCGGCGGCTACTACTGGGGCCAGGGACGCGGGCGGGAGAACTACGAGAACACCGACGCGTTCCGTGAGCGTGTCGCGCCCTACTTCTATACCATGTTCGCCTTCCCCGGGCACCCCGGCTACGGCGTGCTCGACTTCGGGCGATACCTCAGCATCCTCATGCTCGACACCGACCACTCCGGACCCGTGGAGGGCGTGCAGACCGAGTGGCTCCGCGAGCGACTCGCCGAACGCGAAGGATTCACGCACATCCTCCCGGTCTATCACGTCCCGGCCTATCCCTCGGTCCGCTCGCTTCAGGGCGGCGTGTCCACAAGAGTGCGTGAGCACTGGGTGCCCCTGTTCGAAGCGGCCGGCGTACGCGTCGCCTTCGAGCAGCACGATCACACCTACAAACGCACCGTGCCGATCCGCGAAGGAAAGCCCGACGCGCGCGGGATCACATACGTCGGCGACGGCTCTTGGGGCGTCGGGGTGCGCGAGACGCACAACGTCGCCGAGACGTGGTACCTCGAGCGGGCCGAGTCGCAACGCCACTTTATTCTCCTCACGATCGCGGGCGAGCGACTCGACCTCAAGGCGATCAACGAGCACGGCGGGCTGATCGACCACGTCGTGATCGACGCCGACTGAGCACCACGCCAACGGATCTGCGCGTGGGCTTTCCGCAGGCGAGCCATCGCATCACTGTCGCTTGAAAAACGACCAACACCCGACCATTCCGCCTTCGGCGCGCGTGTGACGCGTTGCGTATCGAGAATGACAGGCCGGTCATCGCTGCACAAGCAGGACTTGCCCAACAGAAACGCACGAAGATCACCGCGATCAAGCCGACGATTGCGAGCGAGCAATCATCAAATTCTCTTGAATGCTTTGTTCATTTGTGAGAAGCTTGTGAAGTCCGCCAGGCGGTTCGTCCCCCCATCGCGCGGGGGGCTAGCCTGTGTTCACTGCTGGGCCGCATCACCATGCACGCGCCACGCTTTCCTCGGCTTTTCAGCCGCTCCTGGGGACCGATGATGACAAAACGACACGTCAAAGCGCTCATGCACACGGGCACCATCGCCGGGCTCGTCGCGGCTGCGCACGCCGGCGCTCCGGCGCACGACCCGCACCAGCGCGGAATCGCCGACCACCACGTGCAAGTCGTGACCCAGGCGGACCGGGTGTCGATCGACGTCGCCTCGCTGCGGTTGGCCGGGCGTGCGCCCGACGGGCTCCGCAATCCGGCGCACGCCGTCACGCTCCCGATCGGGCGGCGCGGCGTCACGCTCACCGCCGACCGCGTGCGCACACACCCCGCCGTCGGCGTGGAAACCGTGTTCGGCGCAACCGAGGGCGGCGGCTCGTTCCTCATCAGCCAGAGCGAAACCGGCGCGACCGGCGCGATCTGGACCGCGAGCGGCGCTTACGACCTGATTAACATGGGCGAGACCGATGAGCACGGGACGCCCGTGTTCGAGGTGCGCCCCGTCCCGCGGGACCTGCCCGAGTGCGACGGGCCCGTGATCCCCTCCGACACCCCGCCGTGGGACGAGGCGATGGAGCGATCGACGCGCGAAGTCGGCGATGAGCCGGACGTGAACGTCCGCGTGCTGATCGCCTTCGCGCCGGACGTCAAAAACCGGTTCAACCTCCCGAGCTTCGCAGCAGCCGCGATCGACTCAACCAACAACGCCTACGCCAACAGCGAGATCGGGCCGATGCGTCTGGAACTCGCGGGCTTCATCGACCTGCCCGATCTCCCGCCGGTACGGACCTCGGCCCAGCTCCTCCGAGCGCTGACCTGCCCATACGACGGCGTCGCGGACGAGGCGATGGTCCTGCGCGAGCACCTCGCCGCCGACGCGGTCGCCTGGATCGTGGACATGACCGGCGCCTGCGGGCGAGCGTACGTCTCCCCGACCAACCCGAATCGCCTGCTCTCGGTCACCGATCCGGACTGCGCGATCGGCAACCTGACCTTCGCGCACGAAGTCGGGCACAACTTCGGAGCCGCGCACGATCCGGACAACGCCGGCTCCTCCTGGGCGCCCTACGGCTTCGGGCACCGATGGAACAACAACCAGTTCCGGTCGGTCATGGCCTACTCCCCCGGCTCACGCGTCCCCCACTTCTCCAACCCCAACATCACCTACGCCGGCGGCGCGACCGGCATCGTGAACCAACGCGACAACGCCCGAGTTCACAATATCACCGCACGCTTCCTCGCCAGCGCGCGCACCGGCCAGGGCGAGCCCTTTACCGACTGCGACGGCAGCGGCACCGACGACTTCCTCCAGATCCTGCTCGATCCGTCCCTCGATCTCGACTTCGACGGGCAGATCGACGCCTGCCAGATCGCCGCCGATCCCTCGCTCGATTGCGACCGCGACGGCGTGCTCGACAGCGTCCAGCTCCGCCCGATCACCGTCGCCCGCTTCGGCCCGTTCCTGAACGTCGCGCCCGGCAGCCCGAGGCACTTCACCGTCCCGGCTCCGCTGGAACTGGACAGCGACCTCGTCTTCACCGTTGGCGGCGCGGGGAACTTCTCCGGGACCAGCCGGTTCGTCGAACTGGTCGTCGGCGAGCCCGGGCACGAGGTCATCGTGCACGTGCCCCTGAACACCTCCAGCAGTTGCAGCCGCGACGGGGACCAGCGGACCGTCACCGTACCGATGTCCGACGTGATCTCGAGCCTGCCCGACATCCCGGTGCAGCTCCGCGTCTCGCCGAACGCAACGCCGACGTGCGAGTGGAACGCCATCAGCGTGCGCGTCCGCTTCGAGTCCATCGGCGAGGGCGACAGCAACGGGAGCGGGATCCTCGACCGCTGCGAGTGCCCCGCGGACGTCACCGGCCCGACGTTTGACGGCGTCCCCGACGGGAACATCAATATCACCGACCTCAACTACTACATCGGGCGATGGCTCGCCGGACACCCCGACGCCGACGTGACCGGCCCCGCGTTCGACGGCCTGCCCGACGGGCTCGTCAACACCGCGGATCTGAACTATTACCTCGGGCTCTGGATCAACACCCAGGGCGCTTGCCCGCAATAATTTTATCATAATATCGCGTATCTCGCAAAGACTTAGGCTCAGATACTTACAGATAGCAGATGCGCTCTCCCCGCGCAGCCAGATCCTGCGGGCGCGGGGCTTTGCTGCACGCATACACGCATTTACACGGCAGAAGCCGAAAATTTTATCTATCACGCTCCCCACACCCAGGTGTTGACCTGAGGCAATGTTCCCAGACGCTTTTGTCGTCATAATGTCTGCACGGCGTGAAGATCTTGCAAATCTCATCAGAGCCGACTTCTCATTCGCGATTTCGCACGCTACGAATGGGCGCAATTCCCGGAAGCGGGCGCTCGTGTTCGCGTCTGCTCTGGTGTCGCGTCCCGATTCCGGTTCGCGTGCCATCGTTTTTCCTTTGAGGAGTGAGATATGCCGAAGTTCAAGTCGATGCCCGCTCGCGCGTGGCTGCTCGCGGCCGCCGCGGGCTGCCTGCTTAGCCCTGCCGCGCTCGCCGCGACGCTCAGCGTGCCGAGTCAGTTCCCCACGATCCAGGCCGCGATCGATGCCGCCGTCGATAGCGACGTGATCGTTGTCGCCCCCGGCACCTACGCGGAGGCGATCGACTTCGGCGGGCGCAACATCACGCTCCGCAGCGCCAACGGCGCGGGCGTGACCACGATCGACGGCTCGGGCTTCTCCGCCTCGACCGTGACCGTGACCAACGCGGTCATCGGCGCGAGCATCGAAGGCTTCACGATCATCGCCGGCGAGGGCACCGACTTCCTCGTCGATGACGAAGACCCGACCCTCGGCAGCGTCACCTACGGCGGCTCGCTGTTCACCACCGACACCTTCCTGACCGTCAGCGACAGCGTTATCCGCGACGGCGCCACCACCGGCAGCGGCGGTGGCGCGGCCCTCTTCACCGCCTCCAACGTCCAGTTCACCAACGTCGAGTTCATCAACAACAGCACCGACGACACCGGCACCAACGGCGTCAACGTCGGGCGCGGCGGCGCGGTCTCCGTCAGCAGCACCAGTTTCGCCGACTTCGACAGCTGCACTTTTACCGGCAACTCTGCCAGCAACTCCGGCGGCGCGATCAACGCCGGCGGCACCGTCACGATCAATGACTCTGTGTTCACCGATAATGAGGCCGCTGGCAGCGGGGGTGCGGTCTTCGTTCTCACCGGGAACGTCACCGTCGACGACAGCACCTTCACGAACAACCGCTCGGTTCGCGGCGGCGCGTTCCACTTCAACCGCGACGGCGTCGGCGTCGTCCGCGGGAGCACCTTCGAGGGCAACACCACCCCCGGCAGCGGCAGCCGAGGCGCCGCGATCTACGCCATCGCCACCAACTTCAGCGACCCCGACGCCGAAGCCCTCTTCGAGAACTGCACGTTCATCGCCAACGACGCCGGCGGCTCCAACGGGCGAGGCGGCGCGCTCTACGCGACCTCCAGCAGCTCGGGCCCCGGCGTGATCCGCGTGGTCGGCTCGACCATCGACAACCACAGCGCCACCCAGCGCGGCGCGGCCGGCTACATCTCCGGCGGCGTCCTCACCATCGAGGACACCACCGTCACCAACAGCACCTCCGATCAGCGCGGCGGCGCGTTCTACGTCGCCAGCGGCGGCGTCTTCAACATCGTCGCCTCCACGATCGATGCCAGCACCGCGGGCGAGCGCGGCGGTGCGATCTACCTCTTCCGCGGCGAGGTCAACATCACCGACTCGGTCTTCTCAAACAACAGCGGCCTCACCGGCGGCGCGATCGACGCCCGCTCCAGCGGCTCCGGCGGCGCGTTCCTCAACATCGTCAACTCCGAATTCGTGGGCAACACCGCCAGCGAGTTCGGCGGCGCGATCGGCTTCGCCGGCAGCACCAGCGTCCTCAACGCCGACCGCATGATCGTCCGCGACAACGAGGCCACCTTCTTCGACTCCGGCGCCATCACCATCACCAACAGCGTCGCCAACATCTCCAACTCGCTCATCGCCGACAACCGCACCAACGACTTCCTCGGCGGCTCCGCCCTGCTGATCTCCAGCGGCAGCGGCATCGCCAACCTCGTCAACTGCACCATCGTCGGCAACCGTAACATCACCGCCGACTCCGCGATCGACGGCGCCGGCGAGGTCAACATCACCAACTGCATCATCTGGGACAACGACGGCTTCGACTCGGTCAGCCCCTTCCTCTTCTCCAATGTCAGCTACTCGATCATCGAGGGCGGCATGAGCGGCCCCGGCGTCCTCGACGTCAACCCCCAGTTCAGCGATGCCGCCGCGGGCGACTTCACCCTCGCCAGCAACTCCCCCGCGATCGACGCGGGCGACAACTTCGCCGCCGAGGGCTTCACGCTCGACCTCGCGGGCAACACGCGCTTCGTCGATGACCCGGACACCGCCGACACCGGCGTCGGCACCGCCCCGATCATCGATATCGGCGCCTACGAGTTCCAGGTCGGCGCCCCGGCCCCCTGCCCCTTCGACATCACCGGCCCCGCGCTCGACGGCATCCCCGACGGCCTCGTCACCATCGCCGACCTCAACTTCTACATCTCGCTCTGGCTCGCCGGCGATATCGCCGCCGACTTCACCGGGCCGGCGCTCGACGGCATCCCCGACGGCGCGGTCACCATCGCCGACCTCAACTTCTTCCTGGACGGCTGGCTGAACAGCCAGGGCGCCTGCAACTGATCACTCGTCCCGAAGACACCCACACCGCCGCCCGGCGACAGCCGCGCGGCGGGTTTCGATCCGAGCCCCTGAACCGATACGCAACGGAGCACGCCTCATGAAGAACCGACACCGTCGCCGCCCCCGCGGGTTCACTCTCATCGAACTCCTCGTCGTGATCGCGATCATCGCGCTGCTGATCGGCATCCTGCTGCCCGCACTCGGCGAGGCACGCCGGAGCGCGAGGCTCTCGATCGACCTGTCCAACGTTCGCCAGCTCTCGATCTCCACCAACACGTACGCGGCTGATTTCGACGACCTCATCCCCACGTTCAGCTGGCGTCCCAACCGCACCTACTACGTCAACAACAGCGGACGGACCGAGACGTACCAGACCGAGGACCGTGACGTGCGAGCCGCGGCCGCCCAAGCAACCGCCATCGTCCGCAGCCGAACCGGGCGCGAGGACATCGACGTCCCCGCGAGCTGGATCCCGCACGTCAGCTACGGTCACCTCGTGCTCCAGGACTACCTCGCCGCTCGATTGCCGGAGCGGGCCGTCGTCTCTTCCGCCGACCGCACACGCCTCCTCTGGCAGGAAGACCCGATCAACTTCCTCGACCTCGGCCTCGCCGGGCCCGACCCCGATGATCGCTCCTGGCGATGGCCCTACAGCGCCTCCTTCCAGTTCACGCCCGCGAGTTACTGCTACTACCAGTCCGTCCGCGGCGGACGAGCCGCCGACGCGCGACGCGTCCAGCCCGGCAGCTCCCACCGAACCTACAACACCGGACGCGGCGAAGACGCCGCCCGCCTCGGCGGCCTCCGGTTCACGCAGGCCGCCTTCCCCGCGATGAAGGTCATGCTCCACGACTCCCAGGTCCGACACTTCGGCCCGCGCGACTTCTACTTCGGTTACCTCGACGCCCGCGTCCCCGTCGGCATGTACGACGGCTCGGTCAGCGTCCGCATGACCGGCGACGCCAACTACGGCTACCGCTGGGGATGGCGAACCATCTACGAGCCCCGACCCTGGGAAACACCCACACGCAACGGCGAAACCCGCGAAAGCGTCTGGCCCCTTTACCGATGGACCGTCGGCGGCCTCGCCGGCTTCGACTTCAACGGCAAAGAAGACCGCAACAACATCCGTATCGGCCTCGACGAAACCAACGGCTGGACGCGCTAAAGCCACGGCCAGCCAAGCATCCGGCCCAAAGCCCGGAACACCGTCCCCCAGCACATCCCCGCAAGCGTCCCGATCCCCAATCGCGACGCTCGCGGGGGATGCTTTTTGCGTGGAGTCACAAAAATACCACCACAATTGGGCGGGCTCGTTTCTTATCACTCCTAAGCAAGGCACAAATCCGCTTTCCGCCATATACGCATGATCGATCGTTCAAGGCAGACGAACTTGAGAGAGCAGGCGCCCCAGTCGATACCGCAATAGATTTGGCAATTTGGGCTGAGGCGGCTAG
>RECY01000024.1 GCA_007693785.1 Phycisphaerales bacterium
TCGGCCCGCGCGGGCGGAACGCGATCATCGACAAGAGCTGGGGCGGGCCGACCGTGACCAAGGACGGCGTGACCGTCGCCGAGGAGATCGAACTCCGCAACAAGGCGGAGAACATGGGCGCTCGGCTCGTCAAGGAGGCTGCGAGCAAGACCTCCGACGACGCGGGCGACGGCACCACGACGGCGACGGTGCTCGCCGAGGCGCTGTTCCGGGCGGGTCTGCAGCAGATCACGGCCGGGGTGGACGCGAACGCCCTCGTCCGCGGGATGAAACTCGCGGTCGAGGCGGCGTGCAAGCACATCGACGGCATGGCCGTCCCCGTCAAGGGCAAGGACGACATCCGCAACGTCGCGACGATCAGCGCCAACAACGACCCGGAGACGGGCAAGATCATGGCCGACGCTTTTGAGAAGGTCGGCAAGGACGGCGTCATCACGGTCGAGGAGGGCAAGGGGCTCGAGACCGAGGTGAAGGTCGTGGAGGGGATGCAGTTCGATCGCGGGTACTTGTCGGCGAACTTCGTAACCGACACGGAGAACATGAAGGCCGTGCTGGACAAGTGCCTGGTGCTGGTGCACGAGGACAAGATCGAGAGCGTGAGCAAGCTGGTGCCGCTGCTTGAGAAGGTGATGGAGGCGAAGAAGCCGCTCTTGATCATCGCCGAGGACATCACGGGCGAGGCGCTGAGCACGCTGGTGATCAACAAGCTTCGGGGCACGCTGCAGGTCGCGGCGGTCAAGGCGCCGGGGTACGGCGACCGGCGCAAGGCGATGCTGCAGGACATCGCGGTGCTGACCGGGGCCGAGCCGGTGATGAAGGACCTCGGGACGGAACTGGACAAGCTGACGCTGAGCCAGCTCGGGCTGGCGAAGAAGGTCGAGATCACCAGCGACAACACGACGATCACCGAGGGCGCGGGGAGCAGCAAGGACATCCAGGCCCGGATCGAGCAGATCCGGCGCGAGATCGAGAACGCGACCAGCGACTACGACCGCGAGAAGCTGCAGGAGCGGCTCGCGAAGCTGACCGGCGGGATCGCGCAGGTCAACGTCGGCGCGGCGAGCGAGGCGGAGCTGAAAGAGAAGAAGGCCCGCGTCGAGGACGCGCTCCACGCGACGCGCGCGGCGCTCGAAGAGGGCATCGTCCCCGGCGGCGGGGTCAGCTTCATCCGCGCCCGGGCGGCGGTCGAGGGGCTGAAGCCCTGGAAGGCCGTGTTTGGGAAGACGAAGGAAGTGACGGCCGACGACATCGGGCGTCACGCGTACGACCTGGCGGCCGGGATGGACGTGGTGCGTCAGGCGCTCGCGGTGCCGATGCGGACGATCGCGGAGAACGCGGGGGCGAAGGGGAGCGTGGTCATCCACAAGGTGGCCGAGGCCGACAGCGACACGTTCGGGTACAACGCGCTGACGGGCGAGTACGGGGACCTGATCGCGCAGGGTGTCATTACGCCGGCGAAGGTGGACCGGAGCGCGCTGCAGAACGCGGCGAGCGTGGCGGCGATCCTGCTGGCGGCCGACTGCATCGTGACGGAGAACCCGGAAGAGAAGGACGCCGGCGGCGGTGGCGGCGGCGGCATGCCGGACATGGGTGGGATGGGCGGCATGGGTGGCATGCCGGGGATGGGTGGGATGGGGTTCTAAAGAATGTCATCTACACCGCCTAATCGAAATCTGGCTGAGCAACGCGCAGCTCAACGCGTGATTTTCCTAAATGGCTGCTATGAGGCTGCCAGCGGAATGGTCGGAACTCCATTCAATTGCGTTCGAGTTGGAACAAGCCTTGGTTTTGATATCCATGAATCTAAGAACTTCGCGACAGAATTCGCAAGACGCGGCTACATTGAAGGGTTGACCTTTGATGATAGTGCATTTTTAACGCCTAATGGGCTCGATGCCGTAGAAGGTTTTAATAACCTTCCATCCCCGATTCCAAGCGGCCATGACATTCAAAGCATGTCTATTAACGCCACTAATAGCAGCATCGTGATAGGTGATAACAATGAAATCAGGCACAATTTAGAAAAGGCGTCTGGAAGCTGGCTAAAGACGGCTGGCGAAGCGGGGATTGCGGCGCTCAGAAGATTCGGTTTTTTGCCGTAAGAACAAAATCCTTTGGAGTATGAATTATGACCATCAAACCTCTCGAAGATCGTGTCGTGATCACGCCTGTGGAAGCCGAGTCGAAGACGGCTTCGGGGCTGTACCTGCCGGAGGCGGCGAAGGAGAAGCCTGTGCAGGGGAAGGTGGTGGCCGTGGGTCCGGGCAAGCGTCTGGACAACGGTCAGCGTGCGCAGATGTCGGTGAAGAAGGGTGACACGGTGGTCTACAGCAAGTGGGCCGGGACCGAGGTGGAGATCAAGGGTGCGAAGCACTTGATTATGAAGGAGACGGAGTTGCTGGGGGTGATCGCGGGCTGAGGCCCGCGGTCACAGGCACCGGGAGCCGGGCACCGGGCACCAGGGGGGGCTGTTGTGGCGGGTGTGATTCGGAGTTTTGAAGATCTGACGGCGTGGCAGTTGTCGATGGCGTGCTGCGTCGGGGTTTACAAGGCTTCGGAGTCGTTCCCGAGCGACGAGCGGTTCGGTCTGGTGTCGCAGGTTCGGCGTGCGGCGGTGTCGGTGCCGAGCAACATCGCGGAGGGGTACGGGCGTGGCAGCCGACAGGATTACGCCCGTTTCCTTCGCGTGGCGCGTGGATCGATGAACGAAGTGGAGACTCAGCTGATCATCGCGGTTCGGCTGGGGTACCTGAGTGATGAGATGTACCGCGAGGTTCGAAACCAGTACGCCGAGGCGGGGCGTGTGCTCGCCGGCTTGATCCGAAGTATTGAATCCTGAAGCCCTGGTGCCCGGTTCCCGGTGCCCGAGGCCTCAACTCCGAAGGAGTTGCCATGTCCGCCAAACAGATCATGTTCGACGATGCCGCCCTTTTGGAGATGAAGAAGGGCGTGGACCGTCTCGCGGAGGCGGTGAAGTGCACGATGGGGCCGAGCGGTCGGCATGTCGTGATTCAGAAGTCGTTCGGCGGTCCGACGGTGACCAAGGACGGCGTGAGCGTCGCGAAGGAGATCGAGCTGCCGGAGGCGTTCCAGTCGATGGGCGCGAAGATGGTGCACCAGGTGGCGAAGAAGACGGCCGACAAGGCCGGCGACGGGACCACGACCGCGACGGTGCTCGCCCAGGCGATCTTCACCGAGGGCCTGCGCCACGTGGCGGCGGGTGCGAACCCCGTGCACCTGCAGCGCGGGATCAACAAGGCGGCGGAGGCGGCGGCGGAGGCGGTGGACGCGATCGCGACGCCGTGCAAGGGCAAGGCGGATTACAAGAAGATCGCGACGGTGAGCTCGAACCACGACGCGAGCGTGGGTGAGCTGATCGCGGAGGCGATCGAGCGGGTCGGTGCGGACGGCGTGGTGGAGGTCGAGGACGGGAAGACGGCCGAGACGACGCTGGAGTACGTCGAGGGGATGCAGTTCGACAAGGGGTACCTGTCGGCGTACTTCATGACGGACCCGAAGACGGCCGAGTGCGTGCTCGAGGACGCGCTGGTGCTGATCCACGAGAAGAAGATCGCGAACCTGACGGACCTGCTGCCGCTGCTGAACAAGATCGCGCAGTCGGGCAAGCCGCTGCTGATCATCGCCGAGGACGTGGAGAACGAGGCGCTGGCGGCGCTGGTGGTGAACCGCCTTCGCGGGACGCTGAAGATCGCGGCGGTCAAGGCGCCGGGGTTCGGTGATCGGCGGAAGGCGATGCTGAGCGACATCGCGGTGCTGACGGGCGGGTCGTTCTTCAGCGAGGACCTCGGGCGGAGCCTGGAGTCGATCGAGCTGAAGGAGCTGGGCAGCGCGAAGAAGATCACGCTGACCAAGAACGATACGACGATCATCGAGGGTGCCGGGAAGAAGAGCGAGATCAAGGCGCGGGCCGAGCAGATCCTCGCGCAGCACGAGAAGTCGACGAGCGATTACGACCGCGAGAAGCTGATGGAGCGTCACGCGAAGCTGACCGGCGGCGTGGCGATCATCCACGTCGGCGGGTCGAGCGAGCAGGAGCAGAAGTCGCGGAAGGACCTCGTGGACGACGCGCTGCACGCGACGCGGGCGGCCGCGAAGGAGGGGTACGTCCCCGGCGGCGGCGTGGTGTACGTGCGTGCGATCGATGGCGTGCTCGCGGCTCAGAAGAAGGCGAAGGGTGACGAGAAGCTGGGCTTCGACATCCTCGCGCGGGCACTGGCGTACCCGGCGGCGCAGATCGCGAGCAACGCGGGCTTCGACGGGGACCTCGCGGTGGAGACGATCCGCGAAGAGGGCGGGAACGTCGGGCTGAACGCGGCGACGGGTGACTACGAGGACCTGGTGAAGGCCGGGATCATCGACCCGGCGCTGGTCGCGAAGCAGGCGATCATCAACGCGGCGAGCGTGAGCGGGCTGATGCTGACGACCGACGTGCTGCTGACGGACCTGAAGGATGACGCGAAGGTGGAAGTCGGCGCGTCGAGCTGAGTGAGATTCAGGCGGTGCGGCCTGGAGGGGAGCCGCCCGCCGGTTTGAGAGATGCCGGCCCGCGGGTGAGAGCTCGTGGGCCGGGTTTTGATTCTTTCTGCGAGCATTGGACGATCGCGAGGCACGCATGCCGACGACACGTGATTACTACGAGGTCCTCGGCGTCGAGAAGGCGGCCGATGCGGACGAGGTGAAGCGGGCGTATCGCCGGCTTGCGATGAAGTACCACCCGGACCGGAACCCGGGGGACGCCGAGGCGGAGGCGAAGTTCAAGGAAGCCTCCGAGGCGTACGAGGTGCTGAGCGATCCGGAGAAGCGCCAGCGGTACGACCAGTTCGGGCACGCCGGGCTCCGCGGCGGCGGGGCGGCGACGCACGATTTCTCGCGCATGGACGTCTCGGACATCTTCTCGATGTTCCAGGACATCTTCGGCGGGGCCGGCGGCGGGTTCGGCGGTGCCGGCGGCGGGGCGGCGCGCGGTCGCCCGCGGGGTGTCGCGCGCGGGTACGACCTGGAGACGGAGGTCGTGCTGACGCTGGAGGACGTGCTGAGCGGCGCGGCTCGGGAGGTGGACTTCACGCGGCTGGATGTGTGCGAGTCGTGCAAGGGGTCCGGGGCGAAGCCGGGGAGCACGCCGGTGGAGTGCTCGATGTGCCGCGGGAACGGGAAGGTGCAGCAGACGGGGCTCGGGGGGATGTTCCGGATGGTGACGGCCTGCCCGCAGTGCAAGGGGCGCGGGACGCTGGTGAAAGATCATTGTGTGGATTGCAAGGGGAAGGGGCGCGTGCCGCGGAAGCGGACGCTGAGCGTGAAGATCCCGGCGGGGATCCACGACGGTCAGGCGGTGCGCGTGCAGGGGGAGGGCGAGCCGCCGGGGCCGGACCAGAGCCCGACGGGCGAGGGCGTGCGCGGGGACCTGCACGTGGTGGTGCGGGTGAAGCGTCACCAACTGTTTGAGCGTGACGGGGACAATTTGCTGATGGAGATGCCGATCAGCTTCACGCAGGCGACGCTGGGGGCGGATGTCGAGGTGCCGACGCTGGAGGGGAAGGAGAAGCTGTCGATCCCTCGTGCGACGCAGTACGGGGCGCTGTTCCGTTTGAACGGGGAGGGGCTGCCGAACCTGCGCGGGGGGCGTCGGGGGGATTTGGTGGTGGTGACGCGGATCGAGACGCCGAAGAAGCTGACGGGGGAGCAGGAGAGGCTGCTCCGGGAGTTTGCCAAGACGGAAAACCACGAGGTGAACCCGGTGAGCCACGGGTTCTGGAAGCGGATGAAGGAAAAGCTCGGGGGGTGAGGGAGAGATCGAGAAGGGGGAGCCGGGAAAAGCTGCGCGTTTCCCGGTCATCGGAGGCCCGGAAGGGGCGTCGGGGCGGGTTGGTGGTGGGGTTGGTTGAGATGGAAGAAGCACGAGCGGGATGCCCGTGCCACGGGGACGCATCATGATGGGTCGACGCGACAAGCAGGGGCGTGCGGAGGCGGAAGCCGAGGCTCGGGCGGCGGCGGGCGAGGGCGCTGAGGGTGCGGGGCACACGCCGGGTGACGAGGCGCTGGAGATCGAGGATCCGCTGGAGGCGTTGCAGCGCGAGCGGGACGAGCTGGACAGCAAGTACCGGCGTGCGCTGGCGGATTTCCAGAACTATCAACGCCGCGCGACGCAGAACGAGCGAGAGGCGCGCCTGTCGGGCGTGCGGTCGGTGGTGGAGCCGGTGGTGCACGTGGTGGATCACTTCGACCTGGCGCTGCAGCTCGACCCGGAGAAGACGAGCGCCGAACAGGTGCTCGGCGGGGTGCGGGTGATCCGTGACGAGCTGTTCAAGGTGTTGCAGTCGCACGGGGTGTCGGTGATCCAACCGGAGATCGGCGAGGCGTTCACGCCGGGGCGTCACGAGGCGGTGATGCAGCACGCGGCGGAGGGCGTGGCGGGGGGCGGGGTGTCGATGGTGATGCAGGCGGGGTACGCGATCGGGGATCGGGTGCTGCGCCCGGCGAAGGTGGCGGTGGCGCCGGCGGACGAGAGCGACGCGGGGGATATGGGCGGGGAGGGCTGATCGGTGCCGACGTATGACTATGTGTGCCGCGGGTGTGAGCACGCGTTTGAACTGTTTCAATCGATGTCCGCGCCGGTGAAGCGGAAGTGCCCGTCGTGCGGGCAGGCGAAGCTGGAGCGGCTGATCGGGACGGGTGCGGCCGTGCTGTTCAAGGGCGGCGGGTTCTACGAGACGGACTACCGCTCGGCGTCGTACAAGAAGGCGGCCGAGGCGGAGCAGAAGTCGTCGTCGGGTTCAGGCTCGGGTTCTGGCTCGGGCGATGCCAGGACAAGCGAGGCGAAGCCTTCGGATTCGAAGCCCGCGAAGGAGAGCAAGGCGGAGAAGGGCCCGACGAAGCCGAAGCCCGAGGGCGGCAAGCCGAAGGCGGCCTCTTCGGGCGGGGCCTGAGCGATGCGCGAGGCGGGGGAGTCGCTGGCGCCGCTCGTGCCGCTGGTGCATGGGGTGGATTTAGTGTCGTGCGCGCGTCTGTCGCGGAGTGTGGACCGCTTCGGGGATCGGTTCCTGGAGCGTGTGTTCACGCCCGACGAACGCGCGTACGCGGACGCCTCGGCCAAACGCCGGATCGAGCACTTGGCCGCTCGTTTCGCTGCGAAGGAAGCGGTGCTCAAGGCGCTCGGGACCGGGTGGCGGCACGGGATCGCGTGGACGGACGTCGAGGTGGTGCGGGAAGCGAGCGGGCGTCCGTCGGTGCGTCTGCACGCCGAGGCGGCCCGGGTCGCGGGCTCGCTGGGTGTCGCGGGGTGGGCGTTGTCGCTGAGTCACACGAGCGAGGCGGCGATCGCGTCGGTGATCGGCTGGGTCGCTCCCGATGCGGTGAGCGCGTCGAACGCCTGAGCGGGCCCCGCGATGTGTTGATCGATGGCGGCCGATGTACCCTCCCCGAAAGAGGAGGTTTTTGCGTGCGACAGGTTGACTGTTTTATGCGTCATGTGAATACTCATGCATGGATTCACGCGATCGCCGGCGTCGGCTCATTGTGGAGGTGCTCGCAGAGGGGCCCGTGCCGAGTCAGCAGGGGCTGATGGCGGCGTTGCGTCGTCGCGGGGTGCGGACGACGCAGGCGACGCTGAGCCGTGACTTGCGGGACCTGGGCATCGTGAAGAGCCCGCGGGGGTATCTCTCGCCCGAGGCCGCGTCGGTCGCGCCCGGGATGGGGGCGGTGGGGACGGGGACGGCGGATCCGGAAGTCATGCTCCGCCGCGTGCTGTCGGCGTACCTGCTGTCGGCCGAGCCAGCCGGGACGCTGGTGGTCTGCAAGACGAGCCCCGGCGGGGCGATGGCGGTCGCGGTGGAGCTCGATCGCCACCCGCCGGAGGGGCTGGTCGGCACGGTCGGCGGGGATGACACGATCTTTCTTGCGACGCCGAGCGACGAGGCGGCGGGATCGCTCGCGGGCTACTTGCTCGAACTGGCGGGCCTGGCGTGAGCGCGAGTGGTGCGCACACCTCGGGCCCGATCCGTGTCGCGGTCGTGGGAGCGGCGGGCTACACGGGCCTCGAACTGCTCGAGTGCCTCGCGGGGCACCCGCAGGCGAAAGTTGTCGCGGTGTTCGGCTCTGGGCGCGGGGGCGAGACGGCGCGCACGCTCTCGAGCGAGCACCCGCGGCTGCGCGGTCGCCTCGACCTGCCGATCCGCACGGCTTCGGTCGACGCGATCGCGGAGAGCGGCGCGGACGCGGTCTTCCTGGCGACGCCGCACGAGGTCAGCGCGTCGCTCGCGCCGCCGCTGACGCGCGAAGGTCTGCGCGTGCTGGACCTTTCCGGCGCGTTCCGTCTGTCCGACGCGTCGGCCTACCCGCGCCACTATGGGTTCGCACACGGGGACGCGTCGGTGCTCGCCTCCGCGGTGTACGGGATGCCGGAGCTGCACCGCGAACGGCTGGCGGGTGCGTCGCTGATCGCGCTGCCGGGGTGTTATCCGACGGCTTCGATCCTGGCGTTGTGGCCACTGGTGAACGCCGGGCTTGTGCGCGCGGGCTCGACGCCGATCGTGGATGCGGTGAGCGGCGTGAGCGGTGCGGGTCGTGCAGCGAAGGTGAGCAACCTGTTCTGTGAGGTGTCGCTGCGGGCGTACGGGCTGCCGGTGCACCGGCACGAGCCGGAGATCGCGGAGCACGCGGGGACTGCGGTGGTGTTTACGCCGCACGTGGGGCCGTTCGATCGCGGGATCCTCGCGACGATCCATGTGGAACTGGACGCGGGCGTGGACGCGGCGGCGGTGGATCGTGCGTACGAGGACGCGTTCGCGGGCCAGGCGTTCGTGCGGCTGTTGCCGAAGGGCGAGTGGCCGAGCGTGGGCGCGGTCGTGCGCACGAACTTCTGCGACCTCGCGTGGCTCGTGGACGAGGCGAGCGGGCGCGTGCGGGTGTTCAGCGCGATCGACAACCTGGTCAAGGGCGCGAGCGGGCAAGCGGTGCAGGCGATGAACGCGGCGTTCGGGCTCGATGAGACGCTCGGGCTGCTCCCGACGCCGGGTTCGGCGCAGGCGGTCGGGGGTGGGGCGTGAACGCGACGGAGGGGATCACGGTCGTGAAGCTCGGCGGGGCGCTGCTGGACGATGCGGCGGCGCTGGCGATGATCGCGCGCACGATCGCGGCGTTCGAGGGCCCGGTGATCGTCGTCCACGGCGGCGGGGCGGAGGTCGATCGTCGCCTCGCGGCGGCGGGGATCGTGAGCGAGAAGATCGAGGGCGTGCGCGTGACGCCGAGCGAGGCGATGGCGGAGGTTGTCGCGGCGCTGGCGGGGGTGGTGAACCACGCGCTCGTCGCGGCTCTGCAGTCGGCGGGGGCGAACGCGGTGGGTCTGACGCTGACCGACGGCGGGGCGTGCGTGTGCGCGCGGAAGACCATGCCGGCGGGGCTCGGGCGTGTGGGTGAGGTGGTCGGCGGCGAGGGCGCGCTGTGGCTCGGGCTGGTGCGTGATGGGTTTGTGCCGGTGCTGAGCTCGATCGGGGCGGAGGCGGACGGTGCGTTGAACGTCAACGCGGACGAGGCGGCGGCTTGGGTTGCGAAGGCGGTGGCGGCCGCGTCGCTTGTGCTCTTGACGGACGTTGAGGGTGTGCGGGGGGCGGATGGCTCAACGATCGGGGTGCTTGATCTTGCCGAGATCGAGCGCCTGATCGCTGATGGTGTGATCGTGGGTGGGATGGCCGTGAAGTGTCGGTCGGCGGCGAGCGCGGCGGCGGCTTCGGGCGTGCCGGTGCGGATCGCGTCGTGGCGGGATGCGGGGGCGCTTTCGGATGGCTCGCGGGGGACGGTGGTGCACGCGTTGCATGGCGTGGGTGGGGTTGGCAGGCGAAGGCCGGGGATGGTGGTGGGGTAATGGAAAGACACGGGCGGGACGCCCGTGCCACGGGGTTTGGGTCGGTGGTTCTTGGCTTTCGTTTGCTGATTCATCGCGGCTTGCGGGCCGTGTGCGGAAAGGTTGGGCGTCATGACGACGACGGTGCATGAGGTGGTGGACGTGAAGACGGCGCAGGCGGACAAGCTGCCGGCGGACCTGCTGGGTGTGGGCGATTTCTCGCCGGCGCAGATCGCGAAAGTGATGGATCTGGCGGCTTCGGTGAAGGCGAACCCGGGGGCATACAGCGGGAAGCTCGCGGGCAAGAGCGCGGTGCTGATCTTTGAGAAGCCGAGCCTGCGGACGCGGATGAGCTTCGAGATCGGGCTGGCGAAGCTGGGCGCGACGGTGGTGTTTCATGACCACTCGGCCCAGCGCATCGGGCAGCGCGAGATCGTCAAGGACTACGCGAAGAACCTGGAGCGGTGGGTTGATCTGATCGTGGCGCGCACGTTCAGCCACGACGTGCTCGCGGAGATGGCGGCGTGGTCGCGCGTGCCGGTGGTGAACGCGCTGAGCGATCTGGAGCACCCGTGCCAGGCGCTGGCGGATCTGTTCACGCTGCGCGAGGCGTACGGGTCGCTGGAGGGCTTGAAGCTCGCGTATGTGGGCGACGGGAACAACGTCGCGCACTCGCTGGTGCTGGCGTGCGCGTCGCTGGGTGTGGACGTGACGGTGGTGACGCCGACGGGGTTTGAGCCGCAGTTTGCGGTGCTGAAGCAGGCGGCGGCGATCGCGAAGGGAACGGGCTCGAAAGTGACGGTGAGCCGCGATCCGAAAGCGATCCGCGGGCACCACGCGGTGTACACGGACACGTGGGTGTCGATGGGGCAGGACCATCAGCGGGCGCAGCGGGAGAGCGTGATGGGCGCGTACCGCGTGTCGGAGAAGCTGATGGCGCTCGCGAGCGAGGGGCTCGACGAGGCGGCGGTCTTCATGCACTGCCTGCCGGCGCACCGGGGCGAGGAAGTGACCGCGGGCGTGATCGACGGGGATCGGTCGCTGATTTATGACCAGGCGGAGAACCGGCTGCACGTGCAGAACGCGGTGATGCTGATGCTGTTCGGGATGGATTGAGTTGGATCTGTAGCGTGGAGCAAGGCACTGAGGGATTGGAGTGGCGGGCGGGACGCCCGTCCCACCGAGATGGTGAAGAAGGAGTGGCGCGATGGCGGAGCGTGTGGTGCTGGCGTACTCGGGTGGGTTGGACACGTCGGCGATCGTGCCGTGGCTTGTGGAGACGCACGGGTGCGAGGTGATCGCGTTTGTCGCGGACGTCGGGCAGGGCGATGACGAGCTCGCTGGGGTGGAAAAGAAGGCGAAGAACAGCGGCGCGGTGGACTGTCGTGTGGTGGACCTGAAGCGTGCGTTTGTGGAGGAGTTCGTCTACCCGACGATGGCGGCCGGCGCGGTGTACGAGGGGCGGTATCTGCTCGGGACGTCGATGGCTCGCCCGATCATCGCTCGCGCGCAGGCGGCGATGGCGCGGGAGGTCGGCGCGACGGCCGTCGCGCACGGGTGCACGGGCAAGGGGAACGACCAGGTTCGGTTCGAGGCGACGTTCTCGGCGCTGGCGCCGGAGCTGAAGGTGATCGCGCCGTGGCGGGAGTGGGCGATGCGCAGCCGCGAGGAGCTGATCGCGTACTGCAAGAGCAAGAACGTGCCGGTGACGAGCACGGCCGAGAAGATCTATTCGCGCGACCGGAACCTCTGGCACATCAGCCACGAGGGCGGGGCGATCGAGAACCCGTGGAACGAGCCGCCGGCGGACGCGTGGATGCTGACGGCCGACCCGCGTGAAGCGCCCGATGCGCCGGTGGACGTGTCGCTGACGTTCGAGCACGGTCGCCCGGTCGCGGTGAACGGCGAGGCGATGGCGGGCGATGAACTGGTGCTGAGGCTGAACGCGATCGCGGGGCCGCACGGTGTGGGGCGGGTTGACCTGGTCGAGAACCGTTGCGTGGGGATGAAGAGCCGCGGGCTGTACGAGACGCCGGGCGGCGCGGTGATCGTGGAGGGACTCGCGGGGCTCGAGGAGCTGACGCTGGACCGCGAGGCGGCGCAGCTCCGGCGTGAGATCGGGCTGAAGTTTGCGCGGCTCGTGTACGACGGGCGCTGGTTCACGCCGACGCGGGTGGCGCTGCAGGCGGCGGCGGACTCGATCATGTCGCGCGTGTCGGGCGAGGTGGTCGTGCGCCTGTACAAGGGGACGGCGACGGCGATCAAGCGGAAGAGCGCGATGAGCTTGTACGCCGAGGATTACGCGACGTTCGGCGAGGACACGGTGTACGACCAGAAGCACGCCGAGGGGTTTATTCGGCTGTTCACGCTGCCGGAGCGGATCGCGGGTGCGAAGGGGATCGGGACCGAGTCGCTGCCGACGCCGGCGGGCGGGCGGGCGTGATGGCGGGTGGCGAGGGTGGCAGCGCCGGCGCGATGGGTGGCGCGATGTGGGGCGGCATGTTCGAGGGCGGGGCGGAGGCGGTGTTTCGCGCGCTGAACGACTCGCTCCCGTTCGACTGGCGCCTTGTGCAGGAGGACGTTCGCGGCTCGATCGCGTGGGGGCGGGCGATCGCGTCGGCGGGCGTGTTTTCTGAGGCGGAGCTTGCGGAGGTCGTGCGCGCGCTGGGGGCGATCGGTGAGGAGGCGGCGGGGTTGGGCGGGCCGCCGGTCGAGAGCGGGGCGGAGGACGTGCACACGTGGGTGGAGCAGCGGCTGATCGCGCGTGCCGGCGAGCTTGGCAAGAGGCTGCACACGGGGCGGAGCCGGAACGATCAGGTTGCGACGGATCTGCGGCTGTGGGCGAAGTCGGCGTGCGGGACGCTGATCGAGGCGGTGGCGCTGGTGCGCGGGGCGTTGATCGATGTCGCGGAGCGCGAGGCGGAGACCGCGATGCCGGCGTACACGCATCTGCAGCGGGCGCAGCCGATCACGGCTGGGCACTGGGCGCTGGCGTACGAGGCGATGCTGGCGCGGGATGCGCGCCGGCTCGTGCTCGCGCGGGAGTCGGCGGACGCGTGCCCGCTCGGGTGTGCGGCGCTCGCGGGGACAACGCTGGCGGTCGATCGCGAGGCGATCGCGCGCGACCTCGGCTTTATGCGGGCGGCGGAGAACAGCATCGACGCGGTGAGCGATCGCGATTTCGTGCTGGACCTGATCCACGCGTGCGTGCAGTGCGCGACGCATCTTTCGCGGCTCGGTGAGGATCTGATTATCTACGCGAGCGCGGAGTTCGCGTTTGTGCGCATGGCGGACGGCGTGACGAGCGGGTCGAGTCTGATGCCGCAGAAGAAGAACCCGGATGCGTGCGAGCTGCTCCGCGGCTCGGCGGGGCGTGTGCTCGGGCGGTACGCGGGGTTTGCCGCGACGCTCAAGGGGCTGCCCACGGCGTACAACAAGGACTTGCAGGAAGACAAGGAGGCCGTGTTCGACGCGGTGGACCGGACGCGGGCGTGTTTGGTGCTCGCGGAGCGCGTGGTGGCGGGGCTGGTGTTCGATCGCGAGCGGTGCGCACGTGCGGCCGAGACTGGGTTTTTGAACGCGACGGAGCTCGCGGATTATCTGGTGAGCAAGGGCGTGGCGTTCCGCGATGCGCACGATGCGGTGGGGCGCTGCGTTCGGCACGCGATGAGCAAGGGCGTGGGTTTGGAATCGCTCGCGGTCATCCGTGAGGTGGAGCCGCGGGTGGGCGATGATGCGGCGGCGTGGCTGACGGTGGCGCGGATGCTGGAGCGTCGCGGGGCGCTCGGTGGGACGTCGCCGGTGCGTGTGCGCGAGGCGGCGGGCGCGGCTCGCTCACGGCTGGTGTCAGAGCGGGCTTGACTGTCTCTGTTCCGTGTTATCTCAAGGCTGGTATGCGCAAAGAAAAGCGGCCCTCCGTGTGGAGGGCCGCTTGGCGTTGTGGTGATGTATCGAGCCGGGCAGGTTTAGTTGCCGGCGCAGCCTTCGGCGGACTCGGTGAGCCAGAGCCCCGCGAAGTAGTTGAGGTCGGCGATGGTGACCGCGCCGTCGGGGATGCCGTCGAGGGTGGGGCCGGTGACGTCGGCGATGGTGGCGTCACCGTCGACCCAGGCGGCGAGGAAGTAGTTGAGGTCGGCGATGGTGACCGCGCCGTCGGGGACGCCGTCGAGGGCGGGGCCGGTGAGATCGCTGGCGCAGCCTTCGGGGTTGTTGCAGGTGAACTCGACGATCATGAACTCATCGATCGCGGCTTCGACGAGGGCTTGGGGGTCGTAGTCGGAAGCGATGAAGCGGAGTTGGACGCGGTCGAGCGACTGGCCCGGGAAGACGTTGGCGAGGTTGAACTCGGCGTAGATCCAGCCGCCGCGGACTTCGGCCCCGCTCGGCCCGATGGTCTCGAGGTTCTGCCATGTCGCGCCGGCGTCGTTCGAGATGTCGATCACGAAGATGTCGTTGAATGGTGAGGCGCCGGCGTGGTTGGAGTACCAGCGGTAGTAGCTCAGGACCGCGTCGGTGCTGCCGTTGAGGTCGTAGACCCTGGTGACGAGCGTGGTTTCACCTTCGTCAACGTCCCAGGCACCCGCGTTGGGACCGGCGGCAGCGCCCGTGACCCAGCAGCGCTGACCGCCCGGTGTGACGACCGTGCCGGGCTGAACGATCTCGCCGCCGACGTTGGTCTGCTCGGGGATGCCCCATTCCCACTGCCCGCGGACGGCGGTGTCGGTGGGGAGGCCGCCGATCCAGCCGCCGTCGTTGTCTTCGAAGGTTTCGTGCGCCCAGGTGAGGATCTCCCCGACGGGGATGCTGAAGGGCTGGGCCGCGCCGAGGGCGGGGCTGCGGACGATGCCTGCGTTCTCGCCCTCGACTTCGAGGAAGAAGTCGAGCGTGCTGTCGCAGAGTGCGCCGGGGAGCGTGATCTCGAAGTTCTCGTCGCCGAGGTTGTTCATCTCGATGCTGTTGAAGCTGCCGCCGTCGGTGCGGAAGAAGGCGGTGACGGGCCCGAGCCGGGTGTCGTTGCCGAGCGTGACGGCAGCGGAAACGGTGATCGGCTCGCCGGGGGCGCTGAGTGCGGGAAGGGCGGTGGTGCTGCTGAGGGCGAGGAAGTCGCTGGCGAGAGCGTTGGTGGCGCCGATGGCGAAGGTCTGGGGGCCTTCGGGGACGGCGTGCCCGAGGACCTCGACACGCCACGTGCCGGGGATCGGGTTATCGACGGTGACCTGCTCGATGTTGTTGAGGCGGTCCACGGTGTTGCGCACGGCGGGGCTGCCCGGGCTGGCGGGGTTGACAGTCCAGGGGTAGTGCCGGTTGCCGGCGGGGTCGATGACGACGAGGTCGAGATCGTTGACGAGGGAGGGGTTGACGTTGGCGGTGCCGGGCGCGTCGTCCCAAGCGAGTGTGATGGTGAGCTCGTTCTGCCCGGCGGGGACTTCGGTGCCGTAGACAACGACGGAGCCTGTGCCGGCGATCTCGTCCTCATCCCAGTTGCCGGAGCGGAGGAAGTCGATGGATTCGACGGTTCGGATGGAGCCGTAGCCGAACTGGTTGTCGGGCCCGCGGTTGCCGAGATCGACGGCGCCCATGATGAGGAAGACCTTCATGAGCTGGTTGGAGATGACGGCTTCGGAGCCGTGGAGGTTGCGGAAGTCTTCGTAGATGAGTGCGCCGACGCCCGCGGCTGTGGGGCTGGCCATGGAGGTGCCGCACAGGGTGGTGTAGGCGGTGTTGCTATTGGAACTGGCGCTGGTGACGCCGCCGTCGCCGTTGGACTGGCACCCGGGTGCGGAGATGGTGGGTCGGATGCGTCCGTCGTTGGAGGGCCCCCATGAGCTGAAGTTGGTCATGGTGTCGTTGTTGGAGTTGAGCGCGCCGACGGAGATGCCGTTCTTGTGGTTGCCGGGGGGCGCTGTGGAGCCGTAGCTCGTCCCGCACCGGGTGACGCCTCGTTCGTTGCCGGCGGCCCAGAAGATGACGATGGGCTTGCCGAGCGAGCCTCTGGCGATGGCGTCGATGGTGGCGGCGGTGAGGCCGTATTCACCGGTGATCTCGCAGGGGAAGCCGTTGGCGGAGGTGTTGGTGCCGATGGAGTTGTTGGAGATATCGGCGTTGAAGTTGTTGATCGCCTGGTTGTAGTCGGTGACGAGGTTGCCGGGGTTGGTGTAGAGGAAGACGCCGCCGCCGCCGGACTGGAAGCCGGAGGAGACCAGCGTGGCGGCCGGGGCCATGCCCCTGCGGAAGTTATTGGCGCTGGCGGCACCGGAGCCGAGGACGGTGCCCGCGACGTGCGTGGCGTGGTTGCTGATGCCGCTGGAGCCGAAGATGCTGACGCGTCCGGCAAAGTCGGTGTGGGTTTCGCGGGCGCGGCCGCCGTCGAAGACGAAGACGGTGACACCCTCGCCGGAGAGGCTGTAGGGGTTGGACTGAGCCTCGTTGGACTGGGTGCGGACGCGGTTGTCGTCGTTGAGCTCGCTCAGCGCCGGGATGGGGGGCTCGAGCCACTGGACGCGGTCGTCGGCGGCGACGCGGTCGATCATGCGCCGGGGCATCTGGAGCACGAGGGTGTTGATCGCGTGGACCGTGTCCTCGATCTCGATGCCCTGGGCGAGGAGGTCCTCGATCAGCGCGGGATCGGTGATGTCCACGTCGCGATGGAACTGCGCGTTGACGGCGACCATCGGGTTGTCGAGGGTGATCTCCGGGTTGAACGCGTCGGCGACGGCGGTCACGGACCAGGAGGGGGTCTCGCCGCGGGCGAGCGTCGGGTGAAGCTTCCAGTCGGTCACGACTGGGGTGGCGACGGTCAGCGGGGCGGCGTTGATCGCGGCCTGAGCGTCGGCGTGCGGGGCGACGTTCGCGAAGAACCCGTTGGGCCCGAGCGAGGCGAGCAGGGTCACGCCCGCGGCCTCAAGCTGTGCTCGCTCCGCGGGGAGGAGCGGGCGGCTGAACTGCAGCACCACGCGGGAGGCGTCGGGGTTCCGGGACGCGTCGGTGAGCGTCCGGAGGGGGGCGCGCCCCTCGAGCTGGGCGATCTCGGCGGGGTCGCCGGAACGCCACTGGATGAGATCCTGGGCCTGCGTCGTGCCGACGGCGAAGCCTGCGATCATGAACAGGGCGGCGGCTGCCGACCCGGTGCGAGTGAACTGCATCAGCGTGCTCCTCTTCTGCGAGATGGCCATCCGGAATTGGAATGGCGCTTGACCTGAGCCGGGTGACGAACCGTGAACCGGTCCCGGGCTCGCCCCCACGAGCACCGCCCCGAGCGGTTGTCGCCGACAGCGCGGCCCTCCAGAGATTTGCTGGACGCCTGCCGACTTGCACCTGTGAACCGAGTGCGAGGCACCGAATGCCCCCGTCAAGAACTCTCGGCCCGGGCAATAGCGAATATACGGATTTCGCCCACCGCCACAACCCGGGGACGTCTCGATCCAAAGAATCCGAGCATTATCAAGGGTTTTCATCCTTAAATTAGGGTTTTCGGCCCGGTCCGATCTGTCGATTTCTCCTTTCGACGTGGGGGGTGTCGGTTGAGAGGAGGCGACGAGGCGATGCCGGGCTGTTTGAGCGCGGCGTGTGGTTCGGGTAGGATCGGCCCCCTCTGCGGCCCATGGGGCGACGACCGGTAATCAGGTGGGCTGATGGGCGACGATCAGCGCTGTTCAGGACGGATCGACGGTCTGGCGAGTGTTGGTGGCGGGTTTTGGTCCCGCTTCGACCCGGTTCATGCACGGGAGGCGACGTGGCAGCAAACGGGATTCGTGGGATGGGTCGTTGGGCGTGCGTTCTCATGGCGGGCCTGGCGCTGGTCGGGCTGACGCCGACGGGGGCGGTGGCGGGCGGATCTTCGGCTTCGCTGGGTGAGGCGGAGGCCTCGAGCCGCCCGACGCCCCGTCCGATGCGTCCGGCTGGGGAGCGTCGGGTGGTCCGCGTGCCGATTCCGACGAGCGGGCCCCGCACGCTGGACCCGGCGGTGGGAAGCTCGACCTACGACAACCGCGCGGTCGTGCAGGTGTACGAGACGCTCTTGGAGTATTCCTACTTTGAGCGTCCGCTCCAGCTTGAGCCGCTGCTGCTCGCGGAGATGCCTCAGGAACTCGACGGCGGGACTCGGTACCGCTTCAAGCTTCGCGACGACGTGTACTTTCAGGATGATCCGTGCTTCCCGGGCGGCCAGGGGCGGCGGCTCGTGACCGACGACGTGTTTTACTCGTGGAAGCGCCTCGCCGACCCGGCCTATCGCCTCGAGAACTGGGCTCGTGTGGACGGCATGATCGTCGGGTTCGACGCGTACAAGGACGAGCAGAACGAGCGTGTGAACCGCGGCGAACCGTTCGACTACGAGGCCCCCGTGGAGGGCATGGTCAAGATCAACGACCGCGAGTTCGAGATCGTGCTCCCCGACGCGAACCGGCAGTTCCTGTTCAAGATCGCGACGTTCCAGATGGCGATCGTGCCGCGGGAGGCGGTCGAGCACTACGGCACCGACCGGATGAACAGCCACATGGTCGGCACGGGCCCGTTCCGCATGGTGGAGTGGCTACCGGGGACGCAGATCGTGTTCGAGCGGAACCCGACGTTCCGGGAGGTGTACTACCCGGATGTGGATTTCGACGCGGAGGATCGTCGTCGCGGGTTCCATCACTCGGTGGGTGAGCGACTGCCGATCGTGGATCGCGTAGAGATCAAGTTCTTCGTCGAGGCGACGCCGATGTGGCTGGAGTTCAAGGCGGGACAGCTCGATCACACGACGGTGCCGACGACGGGCTTCGAGGAGGCGTTCTACGAGCGCCGCGGGCGTGTGCTGCTGAACCGGGACTGGTTGCGCCGAGAGATCGATTACCAGCCGATCGCGCTGGCGGACTTTATCTACCGCGGCTTCAACATGAACGACCCGCTGGTGGGCGGGTACACGCCCGAGAAGATCGCGCTCCGGCGCGCGATCGCGATGTGCATGGATCTGGAGGAGATCAACCGGAGCCGGTACAACAACCTGCCGGTGATCTACGACGGCGTGGTGCCCCCGGGCGTGGACGGGCACCTGCCGGCGGGCTCGCTGCAGCCGCCGAACCGCGGTCCGGACTTCGAGCGTGCCCGCGCGTTGCTGCGTGAAGCGGGGTACACGGTGGATCAGAGCGGTCGCGTGACGGACCTGCCGCCGATCGATATGTACACGAGCCGCGGCGCGGAGAGCGAGCAGATCGTGGAGATGTTCAACCGGAACATGGCGCAGGTCGGAATCCGGATGAACCCGCGGTACGTGGACTTTGCGCAGCTCTCGGAGGCGTTGAACGACGGGCGTGCGCCGATGTTCAGTCTGGCGTGGGGGATGGCGTACCCGGACGCGGAGTACAACCTGCAGCTGTTCTACGGGCCGAACGCGGCGCCGCGTCCGAACGCGTTCAACTTCCAGAACGACGAGTACGACGAGCTGTATTTGAAGATCCGGACGATGGAGCCGAGCGAGGAGCGGACGGCGGTCTACCGCCGGATGCAGGAGATCGTGAACGAGTACTGCGTGTTCATCGGGTCGCAGGCGCGTGTGCGTCAGTACCTGGTGCACCCGTGGATGAAGAACTTCAAGGCGACCGAGGACTTCTACAACTATTTCAAGTACCTCGATATCGACATGAGCCACCCTCGGCGTCCGCGTTGAGGCCAGTGGTGGGCCGGTGGATGGGGGGCGGGCCCGTGCGTTCGGGCCCGATCGGTTCGCGGCATCCGGCGGCTTGTGCGCGGGTGCCTGGCCTTGGCAACGTGGAGCTCTGACCCGTGTGGGCGTTCATTATCCGCAAGATTCTGTACAACGTCCCGGTCTACGTGGGCGTGCTGGTGCTGGTCTTCCTGGCGCTGCGCGTGCAGGACCCGGTGTATCAGTACCTCGGGCAGGAGGCCGGGCAGGAGCAGATCGACCAGCTCCGGCGGAGCATGGGTCTCGACCGCCCGCTCCCGGTCCAGTTCGGGATCTATCTGCGGGAAGTGGTGACGTTCAACTTTGAGGCGCAAAGCTGGAACCAGCGCGGGACCGAGGTCGGCGAGATCCTGAAGCGGTCGATCGTGCCGAGCCTGTCGCTCACGGTGCCGGCGCTGGTGCTGTCGACGGTGATCGGGGTGTTCATCTCGCTCATTGCGGCGTATTTCCGGGGGCGAGCGCCGGACCGGATCCTGATGATCGCCGCGGTGCTGGGGATGAGCATCAGCTTCCTGGTGTACATCATCTTCGGTCAGTTCTTCTTCGCGGCGGTGCCCCGCGAGGCGGGGCTGGGGTGGTGGCCGTTCGCGGTGCAGGGGTACGAGCCTTGGATCGTCTTCGGTGAGGGCGGCGGGGTCTACCCTGGGCGATGGGTGACGTATTGCATGCTGCCGGTGATGATCAGCGTGATCGTGTCGATGGGGTATGACACACGCTTTTATCGTGCGGTGATGGTGGAGGAGACGGGCCGCGACTACATCACGACGGCCGTCGCGAAGGGGGCGACCAAGCCCAAGATCATGTTCGTGCACATGCTGAAGAACGCGATGATCCCGGTGATCACGCGTGTCATGAGCACGCTGCCGTTCGTGGTGATCGGCTCGATCCTGCTTGAGATGTATTTCGGGATCCCGGGGATGGGGCGCGAGATCATCACGGCGATCATCAACAAGGACTTCCCGGTGATTCAGGCGTTCGTGGCGGTCTTCGCGTTGATCTTCATCGCGAGCGTGATCCTGACCGACGTGCTGTACGCGGTGGTGGACCCGCGGGTGAGGCTGTCGTAATGGCGAGCAATCTCTTTCAGAGCCGGAGCTGGGGGAAGTTCACGCGGAACCGTTTCGCGGTGGTGTCGCTCGGGGTGATCCTGGCGTATCTGCTGGTGGCGGTCGCGAGCTTCGTGGGGGTGATCACGCTGGAGGACACGCAGGTGCGGGTGCTCCCGGACCGGACGCGTGGCTTCCTAGAAAGCTCGGACCTGGATAAACGTTCACGCGACGCGCAGTGGTTCGTGGAGCGGACCAGTCTGCGGGTGCAGCGGGCCGAGCTCGCCCCGGAGTCGTACGAGCGGTTGATGAGCGAGCTCGCGCTGCGGGAGCGTCGGGTGGCGGACGTGCCGCTGGAGCGGATGGCCGAGCTCATCGAGCGTGCCGAATCGCAGCTGGACGACCTATACGACGCGCTGGACGACCGCGACGAGGTGCTGGACGAGATCCTGTTCATCGACTTGGAGCTGCGTCGCCTTGGCGATTCGGCGGAAGACGCGGCGCTCGCGAGCGAGATGCGGAGCGAGCGGGAGGCGTTGCTGGCCCGCGTGTCGGACGTGGACGCGGCGGCCGAGACGCGGATCGCCGCGGTCGAGGCGACGATCCTGGAGATCCACCCGTACCCCGGCGGGCTCGGCGGGCTGTGGTACGGGGTGCGGACGTTCCTCGGGTCGGACGCTCAGGGGCGTTCGATTTCGATGAAGGCGTTCTACAGCATCCGGATCGCGTTCCAGGTCGGGTTGGTTGTCGCGGTGGTGTGCGTGATCATCGGGACGGTGCTCGGCGCCGCGGCCGGTTTCTTCGGCGGGTGGGTCGATTACTTCGTCATGTACCTCGTCAGCGTGCTGAGCTCGATCCCGACGCTGGTGCTGCTGGGTGTGCTGGTGTACATGTTCTTCGGGCACCCGCTGTTTGACAACCCGGCCGAGCGTCCGGGGCTGGCGTTGGTGCCGGTGTATTGCGCGATGTGCCTGACGTTCTGGGTCTCGACCTGCCGCGTGATCCGCGGCGAGGTGATGAAGATCAAGAACCTGGAGTACGTGCAGGCCGCGACGTCGATCGGGTTCGGTCGGGTCTACATCCTGTTCAAGCACGTGATCCCGAACACGGCTCACCTGATGTTCATCAACCTGAGCCTGCTGTTCATCGGGGCGATCAAGAGCGAGGTCATTCTGAGCTTCCTCGGGCTCGGCGTGAAGGGGCAGCCGAGCTGGGGCGTCATGATCAGCCAGGCGAAGGACGACATCAGCGTGATGTTCTTCTGGGAGGTCGTCACGGCGAGCGTGCTGATGTTCGGGCTGGTGCTGGCGTTCAACATCCTTTCGGACGCGTTGCAGGACGCGTTCGATCCGAAGCACGTGAGCTGAGCAAGACCGATTCCGGGCTGATGGAGCCCGATCGATCAGAGCTGTTGTGAGGAGGCCGCGGCGTGGGTCAACGGAGCGAGCAAAACCGGGCGAATCGAACAGGCGCCGAGGGGCCGGTGCTGTCGGTCCGGCGCCTGACCACCCGGTTCCGCACCGACCGCGGCATCGTCACCGCGGTCGATGATGTCTCCTTCGATGTCGCTCCGGGCGAGACGCTCGGCATTGTCGGCGAATCCGGGTGCGGCAAGACCGTCACCAGCAAGTCCATCATGCGCCTGCTGCCGGATCACGTCGCCAGCTACGGCGACGAGAGCGAGGTTATCTACCGCGGCAACAACCTGCTCCGCGCCAGCGAGAGCGAGATGCGCAAGGTCCGCGGCGACGGCATCGCGATGATCTTCCAGGAGCCGATGACCAGTCTCAACCCTGTCTTCACCGTCGGCTGGCAGCTCAACGAGGCCCTCAAGTATCACACGAAGCTCAGAGCTCGCGAGCGGCGCGCCCGCATCATCGAGATGCTCAAGCTCGTCGATATGCCGAACCCGGAGAAGCGGATCGATGAGTATCCGCACCAGCTCTCGGGCGGGATGCGCCAGCGGGTGATGATCGCGATCGCGCTGTGCTGCGAGCCGGACGTGCTGATCGCCGACGAGCCGACGACGGCTCTCGACGTGACGATCCAGGCGCAGATCCTCGACCTGATGAACGAGCTGAAGAGCCGCCTGAACACCGCGATCATCCTGATCACACACGACCTGGGCGTTGTGGCGCAGGTGTGCGACCGGGTGCAGGTGATGTACGCCGGGCGGGTGATCGAGTCGGCCTCGGCCCGCGAGGTCTTCCACAACCCGCGCCACCCCTACACGCGCGGGCTGCTCGATTCGATCCCCAAGCAGGGCGGCAAGCAGAAGGGGGCGCGGCTGCCGGCGATCGGCGGGATCGTGCCGAGCCTGTGGGAGCTCCCGCCCGGGTGCCGCTTCCAGGAGCGGTGCCGGTACAAGCAGCAGAAGTGCGTGGACGTCGAGCCGGATCTGGTCACGGACCCCGACGGGCACGCGCGGCGGTGCCACTTCCCGCTGGGGACGTCGGCCAAGCTGACGGTGGGGGCCAGCTCGTGAGTGGCGACGGGGTGCGGCGAGTCTCGGGTCCGGAGCGGTTGCAGACGGGAGCGGCGTCGTGGCGTTGATCGAAGTTCGCAATCTCGTCAAGCACTTCCCCGTCCGCGGCGGGGTGCTCAACCGCGTGGTCGGCAAGGTGCACGCCGTCAACGGCGTCAGCTTCGACGTCCAGCGCGGGGAGACCGTCGGCATCGTCGGCGAGTCCGGGTGTGGCAAGAGCACGCTGGGCAAGACCATCATCCGCCTGATCGATCCGACCGAGGGCAGCATCAAGTACGACGACAAGGAGATCACGACTCTCGGGCACGGCGGGATGATGCGCATCCGACGCAAGATGCAGATCATCTTCCAGGACCCGTACTCATCGCTCAACCCGCGGATGACCGTGCGCGGGCTGCTGCGGGAGGCGATTAAGTTCCACGACGTCGTCCCGGCGAACCAGGTCGATGACTACATCACCGAGCTGATCCGGACGGTGGGGATGCGCCCGGACGCGGCCGACAAGTTCCCGCACGAGTTTTCGGGCGGGCAGCGCCAGCGCCTCGGCATCGCGCGGGCGCTGAGCGTGAAGCCGGAGTTCATCGTCGCCGACGAACCGGTGAGCGCGCTGGACGTCTCCATCCAGGCCCAGGTGCTCAACCTGATGATGGACCTGAAAGAGAAGCTCGGGCTCACGCTGGTGTTCATCAGCCACGACCTGAAGGTCGTGGAGCACTTCTGCGACCGCGTGCTGGTGATGTACCTCGGCCACATCGTGGAGGAGCTGCCGACACGTGATCTGCACCTGCGGGCGAAGCACCCGTACACGCGGGCGCTGCTGGGCGCCAACCCGATCGACGACCCGGACGATCGCCGCCCGCTGACGGTCTTGCAGGGTGACGTGCCGAGCCCGTTCAGCCCGCCGCCGGGGTGCCCGTTCCAGACGCGTTGCCCGCGCGTGCACGACCGTTGCCGGGTGGAGATGCCGCCGCTGGTGACGCGTGAGGCGGGGGTGAACGGGGAGGCGGAGACGGAGCGGGTCGCCTGCTGGGCGGTCGAGGTCGACGAGCAGGAGAAGCTGTCCGCGGGGGCCGGGGCCCGATAGACCGTGTGCGGCTGGCGCTCTCGCTTTGATGTCCGGGATATCGGTCGATGGCTTGCCCGCCCCGCCCAGCGGAGCGTAGGGCGCTGCCTGTGGAGCGGTTGCGAGTCGGCGCGGATCATCGCGGCGATCGACGATCGGGCGTGTCGTGCTCGCACGGCCCTATCCGGTCCGGATTGGGCCGGGGGGTTGGGAAGGGAACAACCGTCCGGCCCGAAAACGACACGGGGCCGACCTTTTCGGTCAGCCCCGGTCACACCCGGCTACAAGTCACTCATCCTGCAGCCGAGTCAAAGGAGGAGAGAGAGACAAGACAGTCGAAAGATGCCACAGCTTCTCGGGCGTGCAAGCCGCGGCGTCGATTTTTCTGACGGTTTCCTGGCTCTCCATCGATAAGTCATTGCAGACACTGGCCTTGCGTCGAGCGCAAAATGTGGAAATAGGCGGTTTCGTGGGGTTCAGCGCTCGCGGTCTGGCGTTGCCCCCGCGGCCTCGGCATAGAGGCGATCAACGAAAGCCCAGTTGATGACTCTGGTAAACGCCTCGACGTAGTCGCCCCGGCGGTTCTGGTGCTTGATGTAATAGGCGTGCTCCCAGACATCGACGCCCAGAAGTGGGCGGGCGCCGGTGAGCATGAGGTTCTGTTGGCTCTCGCCCTGGAGAACCAGCAGCCGCCCGGAGAGCGGTTCGTGGACGAGCCAGCCCCAGCCGTTGCCCTCGACCGCGTTGGCAGCGGCTTTGAAGTGCTTGAGGAAGGCGTCGGTCCCGCCGAAGTCGCGTCGGATGGCGGCGGCGAGCCGCTCGCCGGGCTGGTCCTGGCGGTCGGACTCGGGGGCCATCATGTGCCAGAAGAGGGTGTGGTTGACGTGCCCGGAGCCGTGGAAGCTGAGCTCGCGGCTCCAGAACTTGACCTCGGCAGCATCGACGTCGCCCTCTCGGATCCCGGCGAGCTTGCCAAGAGCGCGGTTGAGCCCGTTGACATACGCGTTGTGGTGGCGTCCGTGGTGGATGCGCATGGTCTCCGCGTCGATATGCGGCTCGAGCGCGTCGGGGGCGTACGGGAGGTCGGGGAGCTCGTACTCGCCCTTCTCGCGGCTGTAGCCCGGGAGTTGCACAGGGGCGGCGGCGCCCCGCGGGCGTGCGGTCTGCGGGGTGATGCGGTCGGGCTGGAGAGCTGCGAACGCCGAGGCGCCGGTCGCCCCGATCGCGAGGCCAGCGATCGCGGCTCGCCTGGAAAGACGCGTGTCCGCTTCGTGCGGTGTGGTGTCGGGGCGTGGTGGCGCGGTATCGGGCGTGGTGGGCACGCGGGCCTCCTTTTTGGGCAAGGGTGCGGGGTGTCTGAGCCGCACGGTTCGCGGTTCAATCGGGTACCGGTCAATCGCGTGAGGGGTGCGGGGTATTCCTGTGCGGACGCGGCGTTGGCGGGCGTCAGTCCTGCATCTCGGCGAGGAGGCAGGCGATGGTCAGGAGGAAGAGCTCGTCGGCCGGGGGCTCGGGCTCGCGGGCGAGACGGACCTCGACGCGATCGGGGCGCTTGTGGAACGCGGCGAGCGGGGTGTCGCGGGCGTCCAAAAGGAAGACGCGCTGGGCCTGCGGGTTCGGCACGGGCGCGAGATAGCTGAAGCTGGCGCGGAAGAAGGCCCCGAGGGGCGCCTGCTCGTCGAGCGTGGCGAAGGTGTCGTCGTTGTCATCGCTGGCGATCCAGTGCTGGGAGCCGGCCATCGGGCGCTGCGTGCGCTCGATGCTCGCGAGGACGGTGTCTTCGCCGGGCAGGGAGAGCTCGTGGACCCGGGCGGTTGAGGTGAAGATCGGGGTGCGGAGTTCGAGCAGCGGGGCGGCAAGGGTGTGCTCGTCGCAGGCGTAGAGGATGCGCCCGAGGCGCGCGTCGTCGCCCTGGTGCTCGAGCCACGCGGCGATGGGCTCGGCGTTAAGGCCGCGGATGATGTAGCCCGTGACCTGCGGCGCGGGAGTCACGGTGTACGCGGGTGGGGGCAGTGCGCTCACGGCGGGATGGTACGGGCGGTGACGGGGTGGGGGCGCACCAAAGAACGGGGCCAACCGGCGTTTGCACGCGGTCGGCCCCGTTGGTGGTGGGGCGTATTGAAGCTTGTGGTCTCGAGAATGGAGAAGAAGGGCAAGATGTGGGCAGGGCGCCCCGACGCCGCGGGGTTGATCGTGGGATCAGGCGTCGGTTTCGCCGACCTGCCAGCGGAAGAAGGCGTGGATCTTGCCGGAGCCGAGGAGGTCCTTGACCTTCTTGGAGGGGTCCATGACGAAGTTCTGCTCGAGCAGGGCGACCTCGGCGAAGAACTTGCTCATGCCGCCCTCGACCATCTTCTCGGCGATCTCCTTCGGCTTGCCGCTCTCCATCGCGGTCTCGATGCGAAAGCGACGCTCGCGCTCGGTCATCTCGGCGGGGATGTCGTCGGCCGAGACGCCGAGCGGACGCGGGACGGCGGCGGTGACGTGCATGCAGATCTGGCGGAGGGTTTCGTCGGAGACGTCGCCCTCGGCGTGGATGAGCACGCCGGTCTTGCCGTCGTGGTGGACGTATTTGCCGAACTTGGCGCCGGAGCCGCCTTCGATCTTGTGCGCACGGGCGATCGAGGCGTTCTCGCCGGTGGAGATGCGGACGTCGTCGACCTGGGCCTTCATCTCGTCGGTGGGCGAGATCTCGCCGGCGGGGGCCTGAAGGGCGAGCTGGGCGACCTGGTCGGTCGCGCTGATGAAGCGGTCGTTCTTGGCGGTGAAGTCGGTCTCGGCGCGGACCTCGACGATCGCGGCGTTGCCCGCGTCGACGGCGATCGCGACGCGCCCCTCGCCCGCGGCGCGGTCGAGCTTGGTCTCCATCTTGCCCTTGAGCTGCTTGCGGAGGATGTCCTCGGCCTTCTCGGCGTCGCCGTCGGCCTCGGCGAGGGCGGCCTTGCAGGCCATCATCGGCAGGCCGGTCTTGTTGCGGAGCTTCATCACGTCTTTGGCGTTGATCTCGGGCATCGTTGGCTCTCCCGCCGGGTGGGTCCGGTGGTTCGGGACGATCCTCGCAGCCGCGGGGGAGGGGCCCCCACGCGGGATCGTCGCGGGTCTTCGTGTGGTCGGGCCGGGGCGAGCCCGGTGGCTCGACTCGGATCCGCTCGGTTCAATTCCGCTGGGCCCGCGGCTTGGATCGCTGCGGGGTGTCTGGCTTCACTGGATTTGTTTACTCGGTCCGTCCGGCGACCGCGTTGCTCGGGGAGGCCTCGTCGCCGGCGGGGGGGGCGTCGCCCGTCGCGCCCTCGGCGTCGCCCGGGCGCTCCGGGGCCTCGTCGGCGCGGAACTGGGCCCGGCGGCTGCGACGGGGGCGGTCGGCGTCGCCTTCGCCCGAGCCGTCATCGGTCTTGGCGACGCTGCGCTGCTGACGCCCCTCGGCGATCGCCTTGCACAGCTCGCGGACCACGACGTCGATCGAACGCATGGAGTCGTCGTTGCCGGGGATGGCGATGTCGGCCATGTCCGGGTCGCCGTCGGTGTCGATCAGGGCGATCGTGGGGATGCCGAGCTTGCGGGCTTCCTTGATCGCGGTGGTCTCGCGACGGACGTCGATGATGACCAGCGCGCCCGGGAGCTTGTCCATGCGCCGGATGCCGTCGAGGTTGCGCTTGATCTTGCGCATCTCGCGACGGAGCTGGCTTTCCATCTTCTTGGAGTAGCTCTGGAAGTTGTCCTCGGCCTCGATCGCCTCGAGTTCCTCGAGGCGCTTCAGGCGGGCGCGGATGGTGCGGAAGTTGGTGAGCGTGCCGCCGAGCCAGCGCTCGGTGACGTAGTGCATCTTCGCGTCGCCGACGCGGTTGACGAGGACGTCGACGGCCTGGCGCTTGGTGCCGATGAAGCAGACGTCCTTGCCGCCGGCGACGACGCGGGTGAGGAACTTCTTGGCGAGCAGGAGGCCGCGGACGGTCTCCTTGATGTCGATGATGTGGATGCCGTTGCGCTTGCCGTAGATGAAGCGGCCCATCTTCGGGTTCCAGACGCTGGAACGCTGGCCGAAGTGGATGCCGGCCTCGATGAGGTCCTGCACGAGGCTTTTGGGATCGTCGCCGGAAGCATTAGTGAGATTGGGGTTCGTGTCGGACATGGGTCGGGGTCTTTCGGTCGGCAGCGTCACCGGCGGGCGGTCGATCGGTCTGTGGCCTGAGGGGCGACAGAGGCCGTCCGCGCAAGGGCGCTTCGAGTTGGGCAGGATCGTCCGCGACGATCGCGGCACGGGCAGGCCCGGAATGCAAACATCACAAGGCGTCCCGAGGAGCCGGGTCACCAAGGCGAACCGGCCCGATCAGCCGCCCGCGTGGAATACTAGGGCACCGCTCGGCGGGGGCAAGCGGGGAGGGGCATGGTCCACCCAGGGCATCGGTCGGGCACGGGTGGGGCAAGGGTCGGGGCGAGCGTGCGACGGTGGGAGCTGTGGGAGTTGGGGGCGGGCGGTTAAGCGGTCACGATGGAGGCGGTCTGTGGGATGACAGCCGCGGGGGAATGGTCTACAGTGGTCGCCGGTTTCGCGAGAAGCTGATGCCGGGCGTATAGCTCAGTTGGCTAGAGCGCTGCTGTCACATAGCAGAGGTCACTGGTTCGAGTCCAGTTACGCCCATTAACTTATTTTCCACAGAATCACACACGATACCACAGCCAACCATAAGCCCTTGATTTTCATGGCTTTCCGGTTGGCTTCGTTGTTCCTTGGGTTTGTGTGGGCGCGCCTGTGTTGCCGGATTTGTTGCCATAGTTGTTGCCGGATTTGTTGCCGCCTTACCGATCCCCGCCGCAAGGTCAAAGTGTGCGTCCCGGGTTTGCAGGTAGTGCTGAGCCGCGATCATCGGGCTATGCCCGAGCCAGCCGGCGACGACGTGGGCCGGGAAGTGCTCCACCCAATCCGTCGCGCACGACGCCCGCAGGTTGTGGAACAGCCGGGGCCAGGGCTTCACACCCGCCCGGGCGATGATCCGTTCAAACTGAGTGCGAAGGTTCACCCGCCCATCCCGCAGGCGGGGCACCACGGCTTCCGCCCCCGGCTCGGCCCGGTCGAACAAGGCTTGCAGGATCGGGCGCAGTTCGGGGGCAATCGGGACCACCCGAACCGCGTGCCCTTCATGGCTGGCTGTTTTGGGGCTCCGAACGGTCATCCGGCCCTTGTCCCAAACAATGTCACCCCACCGCAGGCCGACGACTTCGGACGGGCAGCGGAGCCCGGCGAACCGCGACAGGGCGACGATCGCGCGCCATTCGTCATCGGGGCACGCCGCCAGAATCGACCGGATGGTTTCGACTGGGACGTAGAACGCGCGATCGGGGTTCGATTGCGAACCGGCCCGCAGGTCGGCAAACGGGCTGGAGTCCATCAAGCCCCAGCGTACCGCCCGCTTGAAGATCGCCCGCGCAACGTGAACACGCTTTGCCACTGTTGCCGGTGCCAGTTGCTTTGTGGTTTCGTTCCCGTCTTCGTCGGTCACGTTCACCGGCTCGGCGATCGACTTCCGCCAGCTATCCGCGTATGCCGGGGTAATTGTCACCAGCGGGGTATCGTCGCCCAGGTGCGCCCGCAGACTGTCGGTTGTTTGCTTGTACGCCGCCATCGTTGATGCCTTCACCGACGCCGCCGCGCAGAACCGATCCAGCAGCATCCCCACCGTTACTACCGCCGTGTCCCGTGGTTGGGCCAGCTCCAGCGCGACTACCCGGGCATGGATTCGATCATCGATCCGTTCCAGCCACCGCACAGCGTCGTAGTGCGGGGCCGTGTCGTGTTGCTTGGCTTCCAGCAGGTGCTCAAGCGCCGACAGGGCCAGCAGCGCGTTCCGTTCAGAACACTTGCCCAGCCGCAGGCTTTTCTGTTTCCCCGCCGTATCACGGAACATGATCCGCTTCAACTCGCCCCGCTCGCCTTCGCGTCCGATGCTCGCCATGCGTCACAATCCCTTCGTCAATGCCGCCAACAACACGCCCCAAACGAACATCCACGCGACAGACAACACCAGCACTCTTGATCCCGAACGATCGCGGTTCGCCAGCCGGATTGTCCCAGCTACCAACCCGACCACGGGGACAAGGCACGCGAATACCAGCAATGTGGTATCCGGGTTTGTCGCGGGCGTCGATTCATCGTCGCGCCTGAAACCGCCGCCCTCGGTGGGAAAGTAAATGTGCCCGCTTTCGGAGTGAATCGCCGTAATGCTCACGCCCCGACGCGAGGCAAATTCCGCAACTTCTTCGACGCTGCCGAGTTTCACCGAAAGTTGCACAGACGCGCCGTTCTGGTCATCAACTCCGTGAACAATAAATGCTCTCACGGGCTCACCGTCCCTTCCGTGGTCTCGCCTTGGGCTCGATTGTAATTCGAAGCCCTAGGTAGTCCGCCAGCCGTTCGATCGTGTCCACCGTCATTCCGTGTAACAGTTGGCTATGGGATTATGGTTCAGGTACTGCAAATTGAGTCCGTCCGGCTTCATCGAATAAACTCAGATACGGCCGGCCGTCGATCAGGACCAACTCGCCCCGTGTATGTCCGCGTGCATCTATCACCGCAAGCCCAGGGCGGTTTTTTGTACCACGTAGAATGACCATCCCCAACTCTGGATCGCCGACGCCCAGCATCACGTTTCCGCCTTCACGCAGCAGCATCATGGCTTGTTGCCCGTCGTCATGCGTCAGAGCGATTCCGCCGGCAAACACGGTTGAAGATGATCGAGCAACCCGATCCCGAACCATCAACCCCCTTGTCGGTCGGCGATTATCGAGCGTTAGCTCTGGTGCTGTCTCAGTTCCCTGAAGTCGCAAGCCCGATCCATCATTACTCACGGTTGCAGCCAATACCGGACCGCCCTCCGTAGGCGTCATCCGCAGTTCAACTGAGTCTTCCCCTGCCAAGACTTGAACCGCATCTGCGCCGTTCGCGTGTCGCAGCCGAATACGCGGCGCAGTGTTCGCACCGACAAGTTCGACTCGTAACTTTCCTTCCTCGTCATATAGCGCAAGCCGTGGTCCAGCAGTGCCCATTTCCAGTATGCCACGCTCTCGGTTGTTCCCGTCGAACAGCACCACGCGATTCGCTCGTACCACACGCTCTCGCTGATTTGTCGCTCCCATCGTTCCGGCGACGATGAGTAATGCCAGCAGTCCAACAACGCTTGCGCGGAGGCGGCCGTAGCTTCGTCGCATCGCTAAGAGCTCCCGTTCTACGCGTTCCAGACGATCACACGATTCCACAGCAATTCCTCCTCTTCGCCGCGATGAACAACACGGCTTGTTTGTCGTTCCAGCCTAGCCGTTTTGTGGGTCTTCCCGCTCGGTTCACCGAATAGTTATTCCATTATTCAGATTCTTTGCATTGCTTCGCCGGCCCCGATCAGCCACGCCGGCGAGCCCGTGTGTGTTGCCATCCCGAGCCCGTTCGCGACGCGCGACGGTCGGGGTGTTCCGGGTCACTTCGGAAAAGGGGTACACAGGGCACGTCGCCCCACGCATCCGCGCCCTCGGGCGGTTCGGGCAAGGGGGGAAGGGGGTCGGGTGTCGCCCGGTCGGCGTCGATCGCCTCGCCGGTTGCGATCAGCCATGCCGGCGAGCCGGGGTGCGTTGGAAGTCCGAGTTCTTCCGCGACGCCCAGCCGTTCGGCCAACACGTAGCGCCCTTCCTCGCCGGCGACGGGCGCGGTCAGCATGAACAGCACGTCCAGCTTGTGTTGTCGCAGTTCGGCGACTTCGCCGGGCAACAGCTCGCCGCGCCACGCGACGCGATCCGAGCCGACCGCGGCAAGCTCGACCCCACGCGACCCGAGCCCGCGGAGCAGTTCGGCGACCACCGGCGGAAGCTCGCCGATCCCTCTGAAGTTGGGACGGTGCGGGATCACAGCAGCCCACTCCAGCCGGCGGGCAGCGCGCCATTCTCCGCGGTCGCTTCACTTGCGACAGCGACGAAACCCCCCGCCGCGATACCGCCAGTAGGGGTTTCGTCGCATGGCGCAGCGTCGCCGCGCTGAGACACCAGCCGGACGCGCTTCGCCGGACGCCCGCCCTTCGCGCCGTCGCCATCCTGAACCCACGCCGCGACGCTCGACGCCACCAGTTCGCCCAGGGCCTTTGCGGCCCGTTCAGGGTCGCCGCGGAACGCGCTCGGGCCGCGGGTCAGGTCGCGGACCGTCGCCGTGCCGCCTTTCGATTCGATCCACTCCACCAGCGCCGCACGCTCGCGGTCTTCGGGCGAGGCGGTCAGCCCTTCCCGCGCATGCCGCTCGGCGTCCGCCGCGAAGCGTCCCCACGCCAGCGCCGCCCGCATCGTCGCCCCGTCGATCGGGCCGGCGTCGTCGGGCGTGCCACGCACCGCCCAGGTCGCCAGCGCGTGCAGCACGCCCGCGATCCGCAGCACCGCGCCGGGAAACTTGCTCGCCCATGCTCGGCGTTCGTAGTGCTCCCCGCCCGGCCGCATCGCCGGTTCAACTTCGCGACGGAAGGCGACGAACAGCGTGCCCGCCTCGGGGTCGAGCCGTACCGTCGCCGGCGTGTCGCGGGGCGCGTGCTCCAGCAGCCCGCGGATCAACCGATCCCACGCGCGGGCCAGCCGCTCGGGCACGGGTGGAGTTTCGATCTTGCGGAAGCCCAAATTGTCGGGCGGCCTCGACACCAGGAACCGGGCGAGGAAGCCGTTGGTGCGTGCGTCCGCGTTCGCCCAAAGTTCTTCCACCGCTTCGGGTTGAGCGACGACCGCCAGCGCCGCCGCGGGGCGCGGAACGTGGACGCTCTCGCGCCCCATCCGATCCTCGTGGATCGCGTCCCCCGCGTGCGCCTTGAGCAGTGTTCCCCAGGCGGGAGACTCGCCGTAGCGCCGGCCCGTGGTCGTGCGCAACACGTCCGCCTCGGGATCAGCAACCAACGCCCGCCCGCCGTGCCGCGCGAGGTGCCGAACCAGGGCCTCGGGCGTCGCGTCGGAAATGACCAGGCGCGGGGCTTGGGGCACGTCGGGCAGCGTTTCCAGCTCCGCCGCCGCCGCGTCCGCGTCGTGTTTTGCGGCTTTGTATTGGTCGGGTTTCGCAGAAACGGCCTTTCGCCGCAGCGCGTCGTAGCGATCCTCAGCGAACGCCCGATCCCGCACAGCGTCGGCAATGAACGGCGCGAGGCGTTCGGCTTCTTCCCGCTCCCAAGCATTGACCGGCGCGGTCAACGCCCGGAACACCGCCGACTTCCGCGACCCGCTCGGCGCGAGCACCAGCGTCCACAGCGGGGCGGGCTCGACCCATCCCCCGCCGTCGATTTCAACCACGCCCGCGCAGCACGCCGACGCGATCGACAGCGCAAGCATCGCCGCCATTTCGGGCGGGGTTTGCGTTGCCTCGCTCAGTGCCGCGAGAAACTCTCGTAGCTCGCTCAGGCGCTCGGGGAACACTTCGGCCAGGTCGAGCGTCGGGGCGAGCGCCGGAGCCGGCACAGTCAATCCAGCCGAATCCTCGGGCTCACTCGCGTCAGCCAGTGCTTCAATCTCCGCGCGGATCGCGTCCGCGTCGCCGGCGCGATGCTCCACCAGGTCAGCCATGTCACCGCCTTCGGGCATCCCTGCCCAGAGTTCAACCAGCCGAACCACCCGCACCGACACCGCGCCCGCCGCGCTGGCGAGCCGCGCCACGTCCTCCGCGTATTTCTCGCCGGCGTCGTCGTGGTCGGGGAGGATCACCACGTCTCGCCCGGCCATCGGGGACCAGTCCGCTTTGTTCGCAGACTTCGCCCCGTGGGGGCTTGTCGTCGCGACCAGCCCAGCCGCTCGCGCCGCGTCCGCCGCCTTCTCCCCTTCGCACACCCAGACCCGTGCGCCCGCCGGCGTCGCCAGCAACTCGGGTAAGCCGTACAGCCGGCGCGGCTCCGGCATCCCGCCGATACACCACCCCGACCCGTCCGGCAGCCGCGACACGGGGCGAATGGTCTTCCCGGTCGGCGTGTTCCAGCGTGCAACAACGCCCACCGGCTCGCCGCCGGCGTTGTGGTAGGTCCAACTCTCCGAGCGCGGGCCGAGCCGAGCCTCGATATACGCCATCGCTTCGCGGGCGGTCGGAAAGGTGCGGGGCTTGGGTTCGGGCCGGCGGCTTGCGACGAAACCCGCCGTCGCGATACCGCTAGCAGGGGTTTCGTCGCCGTCGCAGCGTCGCCGGGGCTTCGGCGCGTGCCCGTTGCGTCGCGTCGGGTCGTCCGCGAACAGGTCGGACCACTTCAAGCCGATCGCGCGCAGCACGTCCGACGTGTCGCATCCGCGCTGGCATTTCACCAACACCTTCCCGTTGTCTCCGGTGCCGATCGACAGGGAAGGGTTCCGGTCATCGTGGGCGGGGCACCGGCAGGACCAGCCTTCGCCGGATCGCTTGGGCGTGTGTCCGTGCTCGCGCAGGGCGGAGAGAATGCGGTTTACGGGGTCGCTCATGCTGCGACCCCCTTGCTCGCTTCGATCAGCCGCCGCAGGTCGGCCACGTCGAACAGACGCCGCGCCGCGATCTTCACGCTCGGCAGTTCGCCGCGTACCCGCAGGTTGTCGATGGTGCCGGGCGACACGCCCAGCAGGCGGGCAGCTTCCCGCCGATCCACCAGCAGCGGGGCGGTTGTTGTCGGGTGGCTCGGGTTAGCTGTCACGCGACACCCCGCTTTCCTGCCGCTCGGCCAGAGCTTTCAGCACCGCCGCCAGGTCGAACATGCGCATCCGACCCGCGCGGATGCAAGGCAACCGCCCCGCGTCCGCTTCTCGCTTCAACCACGCGACAGGTAGCCCCGTGCGCTCCGCCAGACAGTGCAACGTCAGAAGTTTTGCGTCGTTCATGCGTCGAGCATTGACGCGAGAAAACTCGAATGAAACGCGACAGGATCGCGCCTCACGCACCCTCACGGATTTTCATGGATTTTCACGCTTAGCGCGGAACGCCGGACGGCCACCAGCGCCGTGCATCGGGAACGTAGTAGCACACCACGCCATCGATAACCTGCGTGCGCACGCGCTTGGTCTTCCGTTTCGGCGATGCCGCCTGACGCAGCTTATCTGCCATTCCCTTATTGAAATACGTCGCGGGCCGATACTCGCCGTTGTCCCCGTCACCGTCGCCCCCACCCGCCGCCGCCGGCACCGATATGTCCGCAAGAAGCGCCAAATGCTCGGCGAGCGCGATCGCCTTCGCAAGCGATTCGGCGGTCAAGTGCTCACTACAGATGGTGAAGGGCGACGGGTCCAACCGGTGCGCAATGGCGGTGCGCTGCAAGTAAGGCACGAAGGAAATAGATCCAATGACCGCAAGAATCTGAAAACAAGCGATATCTTTTTTGAATCCCCGGAGTTCGTCATCGTTGGGATCGGCTTCAAGCGCACGATCCACCAACGGTTCGATATGCATAAGCTCAATCAGGTGCTTGAGTGCGATCCCGAGGCACCCATAGTCTTCCGCCGCCTCGCGGAGCCGATCGCCGTTCAGTGCCATCGGTGGTTCGGGGTAGCGATCCCGAGCCCCCAAGATCCGATCGATTACACGTTGCTGAAGCGCATTGCGCAGTTCGATCGCATCGCGCACTTCAAACGCTTTGGATTGTGTCCTGGAAACGGCGGGGCTTGCTTCGGGTGCCTTCGCCGGCGCGTTCTTCTTTGCCTTCGTCCGCGCGGCTTTCTTCGCCATTGATTCACTCGCTTTCTCGGGCCGGTCGGGCGGGGCTTTGGGACGAGTGAACCCAAAGCCCCAGCCCGATCCGTTCACCGGGAGATCAAACCCGGTGCCCACTGCCCAAGGATAGCAGGCACTAACCAGCGGGGCGGCTCACCGATGCGACGAAACCCCCCGCCGCGATACCGCCAGCCGGGGTTTCGTCGCCGTCGCAGCGTCGCCACCCCTCACCGATGCGCGATCCGGGCGCACCCCCGGCACGCCACGCCCGACGCCAGGGCGTACAGGTGAACCCGCTTCGCCCCGCACCGCGGGCAGGTCAGGTAGAGCCGCGTTCCATAGCGGGCGTCCGGCTCGGCCACCACCACCACCCGCACCCCGGGGGCGTCGGGATCGTCCGCCGGGCGGGCGTCGATCGCTTCCACCCGCGCCGGGTCCAGCCCCTCGGTGAGCGCCTGCCGCCGGATCGCGTTCGCGTCGATGCGAGCCGGGAAGTCCGACACCCGCCAGCGTGCCCGCGGGCGGCCCGTCAGCTTCGCCGGCAGCTCACCGCCCCAGGCGTACCGCAGCACCCGGGCCGAAGCCGCCACGTCCGCCCCGGTCATCGCGAGCGACGTTTCGCACCAGGCGAGCAGCTCGCGGGCGTTTTGGTTCGGGGCCTTCTCCGGGCGCTCGGCCAGCGCCGCAAGGAACCGGGCGACCAGGGCCTCGCGGTCGGCGGCCGGGGCGTTGTCCAGCCACCCGCGCCGGATCGCCGTGCCCATCAACCGGCAGTCACCGCGGAAGTGCCGGGGGTCATCGAACAGGATGCTAAACTTGGGGGGCGTGTCGCCGGCGTCGGTGCCGCCCGCTCCGCGAGCCGCCGGCGTCGATTCGGGAAACCCCTTCGCGGGGGTTGGGGGCGTCGTCATGGGCGATCCCTTCCAGGGCGGGCGCTTCGGCCCGTCCCGTCCACGTCGGGCAAGTCCAGGTCCGGGGGCGCGCCGAAGGGGATGCGGCGCGGGGCCGTGCCGCGGGCGTCGTGCATCGCGCCCAGGTACACCACGTCCGCGCCGTACCGCAGATTGATCCGGTCCACCGCTTGCATGAGCGACGCCCGCGCCCGCTCGCCGTCGAACAGCGAGAGTTGGGCGTCGGCCCGCTCCAGCCCTTCCAGCCGTACGCCGACTTGCAGCACCCGCCCGCCCGGGGCGTCGGCCCACAGCGCCAGCAGCGCCCGGTGCAACGCCGCCGTGTCGTCCGTTGGGCGTACCGGCGTCCAGTCCCCCCACCCGCCGCCGTCAGCAGGGCGGATCGACAGCGAGAGCCGCGACGCCCGGTAGCCGAGCGAGCGCATCCGTTGGGCCGCCTTCGCCAGCAGGCGCAGGCTCACCGCCCGCGCCGCCTCGGGCGATCGGTGCGCCGGCGGCAGGACGTGTTGATGCCCGACCGTCCGCCGGTGGGTCCGCGGGCCGGGGTGTTGATCGCCGCGGAGCCAGTGCCACCAGTAGACGCCGAGCACGCTCCCCCACGCCGCGCGGAGTTGTGCGGGCGTCCGGGCGTACAGGTCTTCCACGCTGGCGATCCCCGCCGCCCGTAGGCGTCGGTTGATCCCCTTGGAGATACCCGGTAGGTCCGTCAGGCGGAGCGCGAGCATCGGGCCGGGAAGCTCCGAGCGCTTCCAGACCGTCAGCCCGTCGGGCTTGCGGGAGCCGGCCGCGACTTTCGCCAGCAGCCGGTTCGGCGCGATCCCGACGGAGCAGGTGACGCACCCCACGCGCTCGCGAATCGCCCGCTTGATCCCCATCGCCAGCCGCTCGGCCACGTCGGGCGGGCGCTCATTCGCCATGAGTTCGCACCAGCATTCATCCACCGACTCGACCACCGACACCGGGAGCACCGTGTCGATCGCCGCGAGCAATTCGTGATGCACCCGGATGTACCGATCGGGGCGAGCTTGAACGATCGCGATGCCCGGGCAGAGCGTGCGGGCGTCCGCCACCCGGCACCCGGTCTTGACGCCGAAGGCTCGGGCTTCGTAGGACGTAGCGATACAACAGCCGGACGGGGCGGGAACGGGCGTCACGCCGACCGGGCGGCCGCGAAGCTCGGGGTGGTCCATTTGCTCCACCGACGCAAAAAAGGCGTCCATATCCAGGAACAGGACCAGCAGTTCGGCGGGGGCGACCATGCCGACAATATACCGAACAAATACGGGATGGGAAGGGGTCGGGCTCATTCCCCGGGCTTCCCACTAGCCGACGCCGCGACCATCGCAACGATGCCAGCCCGGACGGCTTCGGGCAGGTCGGCCCACGCCGCGACCACGCCCGCGAGCCGGGGATCGGTTGGCTTCGCCACCCCCTCCGAATCACCGAACCGTGCGCCGGTGTTGCCGGATTTGTTGCCGTCCCACCCGGACACTCCCGATTTCCTCGGAGAAAACGGGGGTAGTTCGAGTCCAGTTACGCCCACTTCTTGAATCGAGTTTTCGGGCGGTTTCCCCATGATTCCTATGGAGTCATGGGTTTTTCTGCGTTCATCATTTGACGGAGCGTTGGGATGTCTTGGGGGGCGGCTACCCTATGGTGAGGTATGGACGAGGCGGTGACGAGAAGTGTGGAGCCGGGGGCGGCAACTTCGGGTGAGATCCCGTGGAGCGGTCCTCTTTCCGGCTCGGCGGGGTCGGGGGGTGCGGTCGGCGGGGGGGAGTTGCTGGAGGGGGACGAGATCGCGAATTACCGCGTGCTCGGGCGGCTTGGTGAGGGAGGCTTCGGGGCGGTTTTTGCGGCGGACCAGCTTGAGCCGGTGCGTCGGCGTGTTGCGATCAAGGTGCTGAAGCTCGGGATGGACTCGGATCGCGTGATCGCGCGGTTCGAGGCCGAGCGTCAGGCGCTGGCGATGATGGACCACCCGAGCATCGCGACGGTGCTGGACGCGGGGCGGACCAAGCTGGGGCGCCCGTACTTTGTGATGGAGTACGTGCGTGGGTTGCCCATCACGGCCTACTGCGACGAGGCGCGGCTGGGCGTCCGCGAGCGGATCAAGCTGTTCCGCGAGGTCTGCCACGCGGTGCAGCACGCACACCAGAAGGGCGTGATTCACCGGGATCTGAAGCCGAGCAATGTGCTGGTGACGCTCGATAACGGGCGAGCGATCCCGAAGGTGATCGACTTCGGGATCGCGAAGGCGACGCGGGACCGCAGCGGGGACGAGGCGGTCTTCACGCAGGTGCACCAGATGCTCGGCACGCCGGCCTACATGAGCCCCGAGCAGGCGAAGGGTTCGGCGCTCGACGTGGATACGCGGAGCGATATCTACTCGCTCGGGGCGATGCTGTATGAGTTGCTGGTGGGCTCGACGCCGCTGCGGGATCAGGACGTGCGCGAATCGTCCATCGCGGACCTGCAGCGGCTGATCACGGAAAAAGAAGCGACGCGTCCGTCGTCGAGGCTGGACGAGCTCGTAGACCGCGGGGCGCAGGTCGCGCGTGCTCGATCGACCGAGGCGAAGAAGCTGCGGGCGGTGGTCGCGGGGGACCTGGACTGGATCTGCCTGCGGTGCCTGGATAAATCGCGTTCGCACCGGTACGCGACGGCGAACGAGCTGAGCGACGATCTCGGGCGTCACCTGGAGTCCCGCCCGATCGTGGCGCGGTCGCCCTCGCCGGTGACGATGACCGCCAAGTTTGTGCGCCGGCACCGGTGGCAGGTCACGGCGGCGGCGGCGATCGCGGTGCTGTTTGTCGCTGGCTTTGTGGGGACGTCGGTGGGGTGGGCGCGAAAGGCCGAGGAGTCCGCACGGCTTCGGTTCACGCTCGATTTCTTTACCGAAGCGCTCGCGGGCGCTTCGGGCCAGGAGTCGGCGGCGGCGATCTGGCGCGATGAGCCCGCGCTGACGCTCGGCGACGCGCTCTCGCGTGCCGAGCCGATGATCCGGGATCGGTTCGCGGAAGAGCCGATGCTGGAGTCCACGATCCGCCAGCTCATCGGCCTGGCGCAGCTCCGGGCGGGTCGCTTCGAGGACGCGGGGTCGCAACTCGCCCAGGCGCTCGCGGCGCGGGAGCGACTGCTCGGAGCGGACGATCCGAAGACGCTGGAGTTGTTGCTCCCGCTCGCGGAGGCGACGAGCAAGGCGGGGCAGTTCGAGCGTGCCGTCGCGATGGCGCGGGATGCTTACCAGCGTCACGAGCGGGTCTTCGGGGCGAGGGCGTCGCGGACGCGCGCGGTGGCGCTGTGGGTGGCGCGGTGGTTCGGCTCCGGGTACCGGTTCGAGGACGCGGCTCGCTATTTCGACCTCGCGGTCCTGGAGCGTGCGGACGGGCTGGACCTGGACGATCCGATCACGCTCGCGGCGACGGTCGATCGCGTCAGCGTGTACGCGAGCGAGGGTCGCCTCGCGCAGGCGGAGGCGACGCTGCGACAGGTCCGTTCGCGCGTGGCGAATCTGCCGGAATCACAGGCGGGGCTGCGGGAGAATTTCGATCGTCGGCTCGGCTGGGTGCTGGTGCTGCGAGGCAAGTACAGCGAGGCGATCGAGCACCTGTCCCGGGACGCGCAGCTCAACGGGCTGCCGGCCGACAGCGTGCGCGGGAGCCTGCTGGCGTGGGCCGTGGGGCGGAGCGGGGACGCGGAACGTGCGGGAGCGATGTTCGCGGCGCTTTTGGAGCAGGAGCGTCGGGAGGGTGGCACGCCGTTCCGCGAGATTTTCACGCGTTTGCACTACGCCGACGTGCTGCTGGAGCACGGGCGAGCGGACGATGCGGCGACGCAGGCGCGTCTCGCGATCGAGCGGTACGACGGGCAGGGCTTCCCGCCCGATCCGGACCGGATGTGGGGTCGTGCGCTCTTGGCGGTGGCTGCGATCGAGAGCGGCGACGCGAGCATCGCGTCGTGGGCGTTGGGCGAGGCGTTGGCGATCGAGTCGGCGTACCCGGAGCACACGCTTTACCGCCCGCTGACACGGTTTGTGCAGGCGAGCATCGCGCGGGCCGGCGGGGATGCCGAAGCCGCCCAACGGATCGGGGCGGAAGCTCGTGAGTTGGCGCTCAAGATCTATGGCCCCGAGCATCGGCTTCTCGGGCGCATCGAGCGTTTGCTCGGCGAAACACCCTGAGCCCGCAAAGCTTTCCTTCGGATGCATTCAGGCGCGGCGGCGTCGTGTTGCGGCGAGCCCGGCGAGCGCGAGGACGGCGGCCGTGCCCGGGGTGGGGACTGCGAAGTTGCCGTCCCAGCCGAAGGTGAGGCGTGAGCCGTCGAAGTCGGTGTTGAAGAGCCCGTTGCCGACCTGGATGCCGGGGAGGCTGCGTTCGAGCCCGCGGTAGACGGTGGCGAAGGCGACGACGAGTTCGTCGCCGTTGTCCATATCGAGGATCATGGTGCCGGACTCGAAGATCTCGCCGGGAAGGGAGCCGGGGATCCAGATGACGGAGTAGCTCTGGACGCCGGCGACGCCGGTGGGCCCGTTGTAGTTGCCGTTGAGGACGCTGCTGGCGGAGACGAGTTCGCCGTCGGAGGTGACAGTGGAGTCGAAGGTGAGGAAGCTGCCGGGGACGCCGACCCATTGGAAGACGCGTTGGACGGTGTAGTCCTGGGCGCCGAGTGTCCAGAGGTTCTCGGTGCTGCCCTCGGTGCGGAAGGTGGCGGAGCAGAGGTTGGAGAGGAGCGAGACCACCTCGGGGTCGAAGCCGGTGGGGAGTGTGCTGAAATCGATCTGGCCGCTGCTGTTGCCTTGTTGGGCGAGGTCGAGCGTGCCGGCGCCGGCCGCGTCGAGCGATTGCCCGTTGATCTGGCCGGTATAGGTGGACACAAAGTCGATGGACTGGGCACCTGCTGCGGCGACGAAGGCGGCCGAAGCGAGGCATCCGAGCGTGGCGCGGCGTAACGCGGGCATGTGAGCTCTCCTCTGTGCGATCCGGCTCTTGGGGGCCGAACGGCGGGCGCGGCGAAGACGGCCCGGCACCGACACGGATCGGCCGGCGCAGCGACTTCCCAAGCTCAATGTGCCCCGGATCCGGGAAACGGCCAGCAAATATCGGAATCTGATCGTGCATTTCCAGCCCGAGGTGTCGGGCCGGTGCTTGCCCCGGCGGGGCTACTGCACCTGCTCGAGCCCTCTCGCGGCGAAGGCGGCGGCGAGGGCCATCGCGGCGAACATCGCGAGCACGAGCGCGGGCCCGGCGAGGGATTCGACGATCGCGAAAGCGCCCCCGAGCACGAGGATCAGGCCGATGGTGGTGTTGGAGATCGCGGTGTAGGCGAGGCGGGTGTCCGGGGTCGCCATGTCAACCAGGTGCGTGGCGCGCCCGATCCGGACGCCCTGGTGGGCGATCATGACGATGAAGAGCAGCGCGGGGTAAACCCAGACGCCGAGGGCCTCGGGCAGACCGACGGAACCGGCGATCGCGCCCGCACCGACCGCGACCGCTCCGATGAGGCCGGCGCGTGCGAGGACGACGCGGCTGGAGCGATCGGCGAGGCGTCCCCAGACGTAGGTGCTCAGCATCGCGGCCAGCGCCGAGGCGATCACGAACGGGCCGAGCCGGGCGAGGCGGTCGTCGCCCTGGGTGAAGCTGGTGATGAGCAGAAACGGTGGGGCGAGCGCGGTCGCGGTGAGCAGCGCGCGGGTGTAGATGAAGCGGCGGAGCTGGGCGTCGGTTTTGAGAAGCTTGAGATTCTGGATGGCGACGCGGAGGGCCGTGCCGCCGCCTTCGGTCGCGCCGGCGGTTTCGGCGATCGAGGTGAACATGGTGGCGGCCGCGAGCCAGAACCCGGCGGCGACGAAGAGCGCACCGGCGATCACGGGAACCTCGAGCGGGAGGAGGCCGGTGAGCAGCGCGAGGCCGAAGAGGAGCGCGACAAGCCCGCCGACGGTGGCGGCGCTGCCCGTGGTGGTGCCGCGGGTGGATTTGGAGACGGTCTTGCCGAGGACGTCCTTGTAGCTGACCGAGCAGACGCTTCGCGCGACGGCGAAGACCGCGAGCAGGGCGAGGATCGCCCAGCCGGCGGCGGCTCCTTCCATACGGATCGCGACGAGCCCGATCCCCGCGGCCGCCAGGCCCTGCACGAGGCTGCCCGCGGCCCAGGCCCACTTGCGTTGCGGCAAGCGCCGGATCGCCCCCGCGGTGATGAGTTGAGGCAAGAGTGATCCCGCCTCGCGGATCGGGACCAGCAGCCCGACCATCGCGGTCGGTGCGCCGAGTGCGGGGAGCAGCCAGCTCAGCACCAGCTTGGGATCGACCAGGCTGTCGCCGCCCTTGGTCAGCGCGAGGCTCGCGACGTGCAGGAAGAAGTTCTTCGGCTGGTGCCGACAGGCTTCCTCCGGGATGTCGCGGCAGACACGACCGTCGTCTTCCCCGGTGAGCTGAGCGTGGACTTTTTCGAGCGTGCTCGGGCTCATCACGGCTTTCTGTGCTGTTAGAAGGGGAAGACGAGCGGCGTGATGAGCACGGCCGAGATGCCGACGAGGATGTTCATCGGGATGCCGATGCGGAGGAAGTCGGAGAAGGTGTAGCCGCCGGGGCCCAGGACCATGAGGTTGGTCTGATACCCGAGCGGGCTGGCGAAGCAGGCGGAGCCGGCCATCATGAGGGCGATGACGAAGGGCATGGCGTTGACGCCGAGGGATTCGGCGGTCGCCATCGCGAAGCCGAACATGAGCGCGACGGCGGCGTTATTGGTGACGATCTCGGTGAGGAACGAGGTCAGGGCGTAGACGGCGAGGAGCGCGAGCCAGGGGTTGGGGCCGACGATGTTGAGGAGCCCGCCGGCGACGAGTTGCCCCGCGCCGGTCTTGTCGATCGCGGCGCCGAGGCCGAGGGCGGCGCCGATGACGATCAGGATCGGCCAGTCGATGCTGCGCCGGGCGTCGGTGAGCGTGCAGCAGCGGGTCAGCACCATCGCGCCCGCGGCGAGCATCGCGGCGATGAGCATCGGATAGATCTCAAACGTCGCGAGCGCGACCATCGCGACGAGGATGCCGGCGGCGAGCGGCGCGTGGCTGCGCCGGCGCGGGCGCGAGTCATCGAGCCCGCTGACGAGCATGAAATCTCGCGAGTTGCGGGCACGCTCGGCGAAGCCGGGGTCGGCCTCGACCAGCAGCAGGTCGCCCCCGGCGAGGCGGATGTCGCCGATCTTGGCCCGGATGCGTTCGCCGTTGCGCGCCACCGCGATGACGGCCGCGTTGTAGCGGTTGCGGAAGCGGGACTGGCGGACGGTCCGCCCGGCGAGGGCGCAGTCCGGGGCGACGACGGTCTCGAAGAGACGGCGCTGGTGCCGCGGCGCGTCGAGCTTGAAGACCTGGTCGGTCGCGAGCTGGAGCCCGCGGGCGTTGGCGAGATCCTTAATGGAGTCGACGACGCCCGCGAAAAGGAGCCGGTCGCCGCGGCGGAGGACCTGCTCGGGCCCGACGGCGGCGAGGATTTCCTCGTCGCGCTGGATCTCGATGAGGAACGAGCCGGGGAGGCTGCGGAGCCCGGCCTCTTCGATGCTGCGATCGGCGAGGGGGCTGTTCTCGGGGATGATCAGCTCGACGGTGTACTGCTTGGGATCGGCGAGGGCGAGGTCGGCGGTGCCGCGGTCGGGCAGGAGCTTGCGCCCGATGGTGAGGAGGAACGCGAAGCCGATCAGCGCGACGGGCAGGCCGACCCAGGTGATGTCGAACATGCGGAGCGGCGGGAGGTCGGTGGAGGCGATGACGAGCCCGGCGACGACGAGGTTGGTGCTGGTGCCGATGAGCGAGCAGGTGCCGCCGAGGATGGCGGCGTAGCTCAGCGGGATCATGAGCTTGCCCGGGCCCACGCCGAGCTTTTTCGCCATGTCCCGCACGGCGGGGATCATCATCGCGACGACGGGGGTGTTGTTGAGGAACGCGCTCATGCCGGCGACGGGGCCCATCACGCGGACCATCGCGGCCTGTTGGGACTTCGGGCGACCGAGGAAGCGGTCGGCGATCCAGTCGATCCCGCCGGTCTCGCGGAGCCCCGCGACCACGACGAACAGGACGCCGACGGTGAGCATGCCGGTGTTGCTGAAGCCCGCGAGGCCCTCGGCCGGGGTCAGGATGCCCATCCGCCACCCGCCGCCGGGATTCGGGACGGGGATCGCGAGCAGGGCGGTGAGGGCGGCGACCAGGATCGCGTCGGCCGGCACGCGCGTGGCGGCGAGGAGCGTGAGCACGCCCAACAGGATCGACAACACCAGAACGATCTCGAACGTCATCGGCGGACAAGCGTACTCGGACGTCAGGCCTTGTGTTCGTTCTCGCCGGGTTCCGGTGACGATTGGGCGAGATCCGCAGTGGGGTCGGGCTTCCGCTCGGCCCGTTGAAGAGTGAGCGGGCCGCTGATGCTTCGGATGTGGATGTCCCGCTGGGGGAAGGCGATCTCGATCTTCGCTTCTCGGAAGGCGTCGTCGATCGCGCGGTGGAGCTCGTGCCGGACCCGGATGATTTCGCTGATATTTGGGATGAACACGCGGAGGTTGAAGGTGAGGGCGCTGTCGCCAAACTCGCTGAAGACGACCGAGGGCGCCGGGTCTTTGAGCACGCAGGCGTGCTCGTTCGCGACCCGGAGCAGGATGCTTTCGGCCGCGACGGTGTCGGAGCCGTACGCGACGCCGACGGGCACCACCACGCGGAGAATGGGATCGGACAGCGTCCAGTTGATGACGTTCGCGGTGATAAACGTCTTGTTGGGGATGATGAGTTCCTTGCGGTCCCAGTCGGTGACCGTGGTGGCCCGCATGCGGATGCGTGTGACGTTCCCGCTGACGCCGTCGACGGTGACGGTGTCGCCGACGCGGATCGGTCGCTCGATGAGGATGATGATGCCGGAGATGAAGTTGGCGACGATCTCTTGGAGGCCGAAGCCGATGCCGAGGGTGATGGCGGCGACGAGCCACTGCACCTGGGACCACCCGATGCCGATCGCGCTGAACGCGATCACGACGCCGACGACCGCGATGACGTATCGCGTCAGCGTGACGACGGCGTAGCGCCCGCTGGGGGTCATGGGCAGGCGCTGGAGAAGCGTGATCTCCAGCAACCCCGGCGCGTTTCGCGCCAGGACGTAGGCGACGAGCGCGAAAATGATGAAGCCGATGATGTTGATCAGCGTGATCGCGCCGTCCGGGGTGGGCGGGTCGGCGCCGGCGAGGCGCGCCATGTCTTCGCGAGCGAAGGGCTCGGCGGTGGTGCTGAACGGGGGCGGGGTGGCGGAGCCGTTGAAGGTCGGTCTCGGGGCGGGTGCGGCACCGAGGACGTCTCGTGCGAGCTGCGGGCCGAGGATCTCGGCGGCTTCCGGTACGGAGACCGCCGTCTCTCGGATGTTGCCGAAGTTGGGCCAGACCTCGACGCGCTCGAGCATCCCGAGCGCGGGGAGCATCCGGGCCCAGACGAGCCAGAGCCCGATGACCACGGTGATCGTGACGCCGGTGCGGAGGAGCTGGCGGGCTTGGCTGTCGATGGAGACCAGGTCCAGCTTGGGCTCTTCGATCTTGATGCTGCCGCCCTCGGCGCTCAAAGAGCCGGTCTTCTCGGCGATCTCGCCCTGCGCCTCGCGCCGGCGACGGGCCTCCTCCATCGCGAGGCGCCGGCGTGCGATCAGCAGCCCGCGCTGCACGATCCCCTGCGCGACGATGACGCCGATCAGGAGCTGAACGGTCGCGAGGATGCGGCTCTCAAACTGCAGCCCGGTGTAAAAAAAGCCGAGCAGCGCGATCAGCGCCAGTGCGAGCGGGGCGATGATCGACGCGGGGTACCAGATGTACTCGGCCCGTTCCACCCATTCGCCGCGGTGCCGGGAGACCACCGCCTCGGCGATCCCCTTGCCCGGGCGGAGCAGGCGGGCCGAGAGCCCGGCGATCGTCACCATCAGCAGCACGAACGCGACGCGTGCGAGCGGGTCGGCCCCCGCTTGGAGGGCCTCCCACTCGGCGGCACCCATTACGAAGATGATCGGGACCGCGGTCAGCTCGAACCAGCGGACGTGACGCCGCAGGAGCGACCGGGTCTGCGGGCGCCAGCGGAAGTGCGCTTCGGCGAGGCCCTGATCGCGCACGAGTTGCTGCACCACGCGGGTGGTGAGCAGGAGCGGGGCCGCGCCGAGGGCTCCCGCCCCGAGCGCCCGGGCGATGAGGCCCGGCTCGGGCATGGTGTTCAGCCACCACGCGCCGAGCCAGAGCGCCACAGGCCAGACCGAGGCGTGGAAGAGCGTGATCAGCAGCGCCCTGGTGCTGAGCCCGATCTTGTCGGTCGCAAGGCTCGACGTCTGCTCGGCGATGGCCTTCAGCCTGACGATGAAGCGGGCTCGCCAGTAGAGCCCGAGTGAGACGGCAAGCAGCACGGCCGATGGCGCGTACGGGCGTCGTTGGACGTCGCGCCACAGCTCGCCGGTGAACGAGGCCCATCCCGAGGCGGAGATCAGGTCGCCGACGGTGCGTGTGATCCGCGCCGGCTCCTGGAGACCGACGCCGTCCATGCTGCGGATCCAGAGAATCCGCTCGTCGATGAACTCGATGTAGCGCGTCGTGAGGAGAATCAACGGCTCCAGGCGGTCCTGCATCCGGAGGAGCTGGTCGTTGTACTCGCGGTACGCCTCGATCAGCGCGTCGAACTGCGATCGCTGCTCGGCGAGCAGACCGCCCAGCTCGCGCCGGAGGCGGGCGGTCGCCGGGTCGTCCGGGCCCCACTGCTGCTCGGCGACGACGGCATCGATCTGCTGACCGATCGGGGCAAAGTTGCTCCGCTCGTATTCCAGGTCCGCCAGCTCGCGCTGGGTCACCGCCAGCTCGCCTCGCAGGCGCCGGAGGTGCCCCCGCAATTCCCGCGGGTCGGTCAGTTCCATCCGCTGCGTGCGGAGGCGCGCGTCGGTCAGCCCGGTGCCGGTTGCCGCTTCGACGCGCTGGCGGTCGCGCTCGTACTGAGCCGCGACGCGGCGGAGCCCCGCCTCCAGTCGCTCGTACTGCGCCCGGCGTTCCGCGAGGCGGCTCGCCAGCCCGTCCTCCCCCGTGCGCAACACGATAAGTTCCAGGTTTCGCTCGGCGATCGCGCGGACGGCGGGCGTGGCCTCGGCCGCCAGACGACGGGCTTCGTCCGCTTCGCGCTGGCCCTCGACCGCCTCGGCCTGGGTCAGCGTCGCCTCCCAGAGCTGCAACTGATCGTTCCGCGCGTTCAGGCGACGGTTCGCACGCTGGCGACGGAGCGGGAGAAGCTCCGCACGGGCGTCATAGTTTGCAAGTTCTGCGCGATTCGCGTCCAAGATCGCCAGCTGCAAACGACGCGTCGCGAGCGCCTCGGCCCGGAGCGCGTTGGTCAGTTCCGGGTTCTGGTCCGCGGGCGGGGCGGCGCTGAGCTGGTCCTCGACCTCTTCCAGCCGCCCTTGGGCGGCGGCCGTCTCGTTCGGGATCGAGGCCCGGCGCTCCGCTCGCGAGGCCTGATCCCGCGTGACCTGTGCGAGCCGATCCGTCGCGTCGTTGACCGCGGCCTCGGCCTGGTCCCGGAGCTGGCGGATCGCTTCCAAGCTTGCGCCATCGGGCACCGTGATCGTACCCTCGAACCCCTGCGCGAGGTCGCGATCGATCGCTTCTCGCTCGCTCGGGACGGCTTGACGCTGCTGCTCGCTCTGCAGGGCCCGCTGCTCCTGCTGGATCGCCAGTTCGATCGTCGCCAGCGTCCGCTGATAGATCTCCGTGAGTTGCTGGCGGAGGGCGTCGTCGAGGTCCGCCCGTTCTTCGAGCGCGGCGAGGGCCTCGCGGGCCGCGCTGAGCGTGATCCCGTGATCGGCGTTGGCATTCGCGGCGGCGGGGCTCGGGGCGTCCTGGGCGGGGGCCGAGGCGGCCGCGCCGAGCAGCGTCAGCATCACGATCGCGGCTTGGCGGAGCATCGGCAGCGGGCGGTCGAACCGTCGTGGCATCGTGATCTTTCGAAGCGGGTGCGTGGGCGTTTGCGGGATCATGATACCGGTCGTGCGCGTGTCCGAGCCCGGTGAAACGCCGCCGGGGGTTTGCCCCGTCTCCCACCACACCCGGGTAGAGTGCCCCCGATACACTCGCGTCTATGCAGGAGCGGAGCACGGCGAGCACCGAGTCGGCGGAGGCACCGCCGTCGTCCCCCATCGATTGGATCGAGAGCGACCTGGCGCGCACGATCGAAGCATTGCGCCTGCCCACGAACCTCGCCGAGGCGATCCGCTACGCTGCGCTCGGCGGGGGCAAACGCGTCCGCCCACTCCTCGCGTGGCACTGCTGCGCCGCGGCCCGCCCGGACCGCGACGGCTCGCCGGCCCTTGCCGCGGGCTCGGCGGTCGAACTCGTCCACGCCTTCAGCCTCGTCCACGACGACCTGCCGGCGATGGACGACGACGACCTCCGGCGTGGCAAGCCGACGCTCCATCGCCACGCGGGGGAGGCGATGGCGATCCTCGCGGGCGACGCGATGCTCGCCGGGGCGTTCCAGGCGCTGGTGCAGCGGGCTCCTTCGTCCGGGGTGGGGGCCGCGCTGGTGGAGGAACTGGCGATCGGGACCAGCGGGATGATCGCCGGGCAGGTCTACGACACGATCGGCGGGCTGCCGGCCGGGCTCTCGGGCGAAGACCGGGTCCGCCTGGTGCACGCGAACAAGACCGGGGCGCTGATCCGGGCGTCCTGCCGCATGGGCGCGATCTCTGCCTTCGGCGACGGGGGCGTCCCGGAGCGCACGATGGCGGCGATCACCGCCTTCGGCGAGGCGTGCGGGCTCATGTTCCAGGTCGTGGACGACCTGCTGGACGTCGAGCAGCCGCCCGAGGCGGTGGGCAAGCGGACGGGCAAGGACGCGGAGGCCGGGAAGCTGACCTACCCCGGCGTGCTGGGCGTCGAGGGCTCTCGGGCGGAGGTTGCGAGGCTCGCGGGGCTGGCGTCGGCGGCTCTGGAGCCCCTGGGCCCCGCGGCCGACCCGCTCCGGGCGATCGCGGGGGACCTCGCGAGGCGGACGAGCTGAATCCTGCTGCCGGGCGGTGGGGGCCTTTGCGAATCCCCCCTCCAGCGGGGCTCGAAACACAACATCTGGAGGCACGGGTGGATACACTCGTCCTGCATCTCGCGGCGGCGTGTTCGCGCTGGCGCTACCTCTGCCCCGATGGAGCCCGGCATGACGCTGCTCCCGACGATCCGTTCCCACGCCGACCTCCGCGCGGTGCCGATGGACCGGCTCCCCGAACTCGCCGCGGAAATCCGCGAGTCCATCATCACGCAGGTCTCCCGCACCGGCGGGCACCTCGCGCCCAACCTCGGCGTGGTCGAGCTCACGATCGCGATGCACTACGTCTTCGACTTCGGGCACGACCGCCTGCTGTTCGACGTCGGGCACCAGTGCTACCCGCACAAGCTGCTGACCGGGCGTTTGCCGATGCTCGCCAAGCTGCGCACGCGCGAGGGGATGGCCGGCTTCCCGGAGCCGCGGGAGCACCCGGCCGACCTGTTTAGCGTCGGGCACGCTGGGACGGGCATCTCCACGGCCGTCGGCATGGCCCGCGGCGACACGCTCACCGGCGAAGCCTTCGATCCCAAAGCAAACCCCGACGGGCGGCGCGTCGTGACGCTCATCGGCGACGCCTCGATCGTCAACGGCGTTGCAATGGAGGGGCTCAACAACGCCGGGACGCTCAAGCGCCAGATGCTCATCGTGCTCAACGACAACGGGATGAGCATCTCCAAGCCGCAGGGCGCGATGGCGCAGTACTTCGACCGCGTCCGCCTCAGCCACCTCTACGGCGATTTCAAGAAGGCGGGGGACAAGGTCCTCCGTCAGATTCCCGGCGGCTCGATCCTCCGCGACGCGTACCACCGCTCGACGGAGATGTTCAAGCAGGCGATCAGCGAGGGCGGGTGGTTCGAGCACTTCGGGCTGCTGACGGTGGGGCCGATCGACGGGCACGACATCCCGACGCTGATCGAGTTCTTCGCCGAGGCGAAGGAGTTCGACCGCCCGATGGTGCTGCACGTCAAGACGATCAAGGGCAAGGGGCTGCCGTACGCGGAGGAGGACGCGACGACGTTCCACTCCCCGGCCGCCCACACCTACGACCCGGACTCGTGCCGCGTCGAGCTGAAGAAATCCGGTCGCTCGTTCACGGCCGCCTTCGGCGACGCGATGACCGATCTGATGCGCCGGGATGAAAAGGCCGTCGCTTGCACGGCCGCGATGCCGGGCGGGACGGGGCTCGACAAGGCGATGGCCGAGTTCCCGGAGCGGACGTGGGACACGGGCATCTGCGAAAGCCACGCGATGGACATGATGGCCGGGCTCGCCAAGTGCGGGCTGAAGCCGTTCTTCGCGGTGTATTCGACCTTCGTGCAGCGCGCGTTCGATCAGGCGTTCCAGGAGGTCTCGCTCCAGGGGCTCGCGGTGCGGCTGTGCCTCGATCGCGCGGGGCTCGTCGGCGGCGACGGCGCGGTGCACCACGGGTTCTGCGACGTCGCGCTGCTGCGCACGCTGCCGGGCGCGGCGCTGACGGCCGCGATCGACGAGGCGAGCCTTCTCGCGGCCCTGGAGTTCATGCGCACCTACGACGAGGGCCTCAGCGCCGTCCGCTACCCGCGGGACAACGTTAGCGATCGTTTTGCGCACGAGCCCTGCCCGGCGTTCGAGCTCGGCAAGGCGCGTCTGCTGACACCCGAGGTCGATCCGACCAAGGCTGGCGAGGGCCGCGGGGCGGACGTCGCGGTGCTGGCCTTCGGCACGCCGGCGATCGCGGCGATGGACGCCGTCGATACGCTCGCGGGCGAGTACCGTGTCGCGGTCTACGACGCGCGGTTCGCCAAGCCCGTCGATGCGGGGCTTTTGAAGAAACTCGCCGAGGCGGGCGTGCCGATCGTGACCGTCGAGGACCACGGCGTGCAGGGCGGCTTCGGTACCGCGGTGCTCGAAGCCCTCGCCGAGATGGGGCTGCACGCGAAAGTCACGCGTCTGGGCCTGCCGGACGGGTGGATATATCAGGACAGCCGGTCCAAGCAGCTCGCCGAGGCCGGGATCGACGCGCCGGGCATCGCGCGGGCGATCCGGAGCGCGGCGGACACGGCGGGGGATCGGCCCACGCGCGGGAATGAGGCGCCGGCGACGCTCGGTGCGGCTCGGGAGCGCTGACCGCCACCCGTGTCGGCGTTGCTCGGCACGGGGATTCCTAGACTCCACCATGCGCCGACGTGTCTTGATGCTGGTGAACCGCGACAAGCCGGATTCGGCGGACGTCGCCGCGTCGGTGCGCACGATCATCGAGACCCACGGTCTGCTCGCGGGCGAGCTCGACGCGGTGCCCGAGGACGGGTCGCCGGAGACCAACGGGGCCGAGCTGATCGCCGTGCTGGGCGGCGACGGGACGATGCTGAGCCAGACGCGCCGGTGCGCGTCGCTCGGCCTGCCGATGCTCGGGGTGAACATCGGGAAAGTCGGGTTCACGGCCGAATTCGACGTGGAAAGCCTGAGCGACCAGGCGGCTTCGCTGTTCGGCGGGGGCGCGCCGTTGCCGCTGCGCGAGGTGGCGATCCTCGAGATCGCGGTGAACGGCGAGGCGGTGGGTCTGGCGATGAACGAGTGCGTGGTGACGGCCGGGCCGCCGTTCCGGATGATCGAGCTCTCGCTTCGCATCGACGGCGAGCCGGGCCCGACGGTCGCGGGGGACGGGATGATCGTGTCGACGCCGGTGGGCTCGACGGCTTACACGCTGTCGGCGGGCGGGCCGATCCTGTCGCCCTCGGTCTATGCGATGGCGATCACGCCGATCGCGGCGCACAGCCTGAGCTTTCGCCCGATCGTCGTGCCGGGGGAGAGCGTGGTCGAGCTGCGGGTCGGTCGCGTGAATCGTGACGGGCCGGGGTGTGAGGGCGGGACGGCGGTCGTGCTGGACGGGCGGGTCGCGAAACTGCTGAACGCAGGAGACGTGGTGCGGGTGCGACGGCACGCGACCTCGGCCCGGTTTGTGACCAACGCCGGGGCGAGCTATTGGAGCACGCTGATCCGCAAGCTGCACTGGGCGGTCCAGCCGCTCGAACGCAAGCCCAGCGGGGACGGCGGGCTGAGCTGAAGCCCGGGTGCCCTACGCGTTCGTCTCGACGGGCGCTTCCGGCTCGCGGATGCGTGTGAGGGCGAGCGTCGGGGGCACGGCGACCGCGATAAAGATGAGCATGACCCAGAAATAGCCGGTGCTCTGGGTGGAACCGAGCGTGGCCGCGAGCCAGACGGGCCCGGCGGCGACGGCGGGCCCGAGCCCGGTGCCGATGAGCCCGATGCGCGTGAGAGAGGATCGGATCGCGCCGTGGTGGGCGCGCCCGTAGTAGCGGGCGACGGCCGCCGAGCCGCATGCGGCGACGATCGATTGCCCGACCGCGAAGACGATCATCGCGACGATCGCGCCGGCGAGCCCGGCCGAGTCGGGGAGCAGCACCGTGACCGCGAAGACGGCGGGCGAGAGCGCGATCGCGCCCATCCCGACGGGGAGCAGCCGCGAGGGGCGGAGGCGGTCGGTGAGCAGCCCGGCCGGGAGGGCCATGACGGTCATCGCGGCAAGCCAGGCGGAGGCGGGCCACGCGGCCAGTTCCGGCCTCGCGACCAGATCGACGCCGAGGCTGGCGACGATGGGCTGAAGATCGAACAGGAGCGCGGTGCCGATGAGCGGCGAGATCAGGAACGCGCTCGCGATGAGCCAGTAGGCGCGGGTGCGGAGGGCTTCGCGCATGGTGAACGCGGGCTCGGTCGCCGAGGTCGCGGGCGTGCCGCGGTCGGCGGGGAAGGGGCCGGCGCCGGTGGGGTCGGGTCGTTCTTCGCCGAATCGCTCGACGAAGGTCCCGGCTTCGGGATCGTGGGTGCTGGTGGTCGCGGGGGCCGGGTCGTTGTCCATGCGCAGGCCGAGGTCTTCGGGGCGATCGCGGAGGAAGCGGAGCGTGGGCGGGATAACGCTGACGGCGACGAGCACGGCGAAGAGGACGTAGGCCGATCGCCACCCGAGGTTGGCGATGAGCCAGGCGCTGGCGACCGGGGCGGGGATCCAGAGCCCGAAGATGACGACCTGTTTGAAGCCGTTGATGGAGCCGAGGCGCCGGTGGAACCACATCGCGATCGCGTGCTGCGCGACGAGCCCGAGCGCCCCGGCGCCGAGGAAGCGGACGAGGAAGAAGCCGATGAAGACGGTGAGGAGGTTGAACGAGCCGGCGAGCACGAGGCACGAGGCCGCGAACAGCCCGGCGACCCACGCGAGGGTCTTGCGTGGGCCATACGCATCGGTCAGTCGCCCGACCAGGACGAGCGGGATCGCGGCGGCGACGGTCGCGACGGTGTAGGCGATGTTGAGCTTGTAGGCGTTGCCCTCGGTGAGCCCGAGCATCTCGCGGAGGGGGGCGTTGAGCAGGGCGACGATCATGGTCTGCCCGGGTGCGCTGGCGAGCATCGCGAGGGCACCGACGCCGGCGACGGTGTAGCCGGGGAACCATCGCCCGTTCCCTGTGCCGGGGGCCGCGATCTCAGCCGGCGTCGGGTTGGCGGGGTGGGTCGGCTCGGGCTCGCTGGTCATGCGTGTGGAGCGTAGGTGGGGAGGTGGGCGTAAAGTGGCGTGCTTGATGGTGGGGGGCGGCGCGAGCACGTGGGTGGAGGCGACGTGGGCGAGATCGGGTTTATCCGCGACATCGGTGTGATGATCGTCAGCGCCGCCGTGCTGGTGCTGCTGGCGCGCCTGATCAAGATGCCCTCGATCGTCGCGTACATCCTCGCGGGGCTGGTGATCGGTCCGGTGCTGGGGATGCTGACGCTCACGACCTACGACCCCGATGTTCCGGACCGGGCTCTGGACGTCATCACCGGGCTTGGCATCGTCTTGCTGATGTTCTTGGTCGGGCTCGAGCTCAGTTTTGACAAGATCCGCGACGTCGGGAAGGTCGCGGTGCTGCTCGGCATCGCTCAGATCGCGTTTATCGGTGTCGGTTCGATCGCGGCGGCGCTCGCGCTGGGTTTCGCGTTCATCCCGGCGATGTTCATCGCCACGGCGCTCACCAACAGCAGCACAGTCCTCGTGGTCAAGCTGCTTGAGCAGAAGCGAGAGACAAGCCTCACCTATGCGCACATCGTCATCGGTCTAAACCTGATCAAGGACGTGGCGTTGATCATTGTGCTCACGCTTCTCGGCGGCCTCGGCATGGTGGGCTCGGATGAGCTGGGCGGGGTGGCGTTGCAGCTCCTGGGCTCAATGCTTGGGCTCGGTTTGCTCGTGGTGGTCGCGGGCCTCTGCGCCCGCTTTCTGCTGGCGAGGGCGTTTCACTGGGCGATGAACGCACCGCGCCTGCTGTTTGTCTGGAGCTTGACCTGGTGTTTCATGCTCGCGGTCGCGGCCGACAAGCTCGGGCTCTCGCCCGCGATCGGGGCGTTTCTGGCGGGGATCAGCCTCGCGCAGCTCTCGATGGCGAACGACATCCGCCGGCGCGTGCATCCCCTGATGAACTTTTTTCTCGCGATCTTCTTCGTTGCGATCGGGGCCCAGATGGAGCTGGGGGCGACCCTCTCGCTGTGGCCCTCGGTGCTGGTGTTCGGCGCGTTTATCGTCATCGTGGTACCGATATTTACCGCCTGGCTCACGGCTCGAATGGGCTACGGACACCGCTCATCGTTCATGGTCGGGTCGTCGATGGGACAGATCAGCGAGCTCTCCTTCGTCTTCGCCGCGGTGGGGGTGATGTCGCAGCTGATCGAGATCGAGGTGCTCAGCCTGATCACGATGCTCGGGCTGCTGACCATCGCCATCTCGTCGTACGTCATCATGTACAACGGGTGGATCTACGAAGCCCTGCAAAAGCGCGGCTGGCTCCGGTGGCTGAAGGGCGGCGCGGAGTCCGACCGCGTGGAGCCGGGACTCAAGGGGCACATCGTCGTCGTCGGTATGAATCCGCTCGGGCAGAAGATCGCACGCGACCTGCACAAACGTGGCGAGACGGTCCTCGCGATCGACACGGACCAGCGCAAGCTCGCCGGCTTGCCCTGCCGGACCATGGTGGGGCACGTGGACACGCTCTCGGTGCTCGAAGAGGCCTTCCTGCCGGACGCGAAATTCGCGATCACCGCGCTCAAGATCGAGGAGACCAACAATCTCTTCGTCTACCGGTGCAAGCAGTTCGGCGTGCCCGTCGCGGCCCACGCCTTCGACGGCTCGGTCGCACGCGAGCTCCGCCGACTGGGGGCCGACCTGCTCATCGAATCCCGAACGCAGGCCTATCGACAGATCCGTGAACGCCTCGACGACGCGCTCGCGATGGCGAACCTGCGCCCCGCGCCCGCCGGGCCGGCGAAGCTCACGGGGGACGGGGCGTCGTGACGGCGATCCTCACCATCCTGCTCGCGGCCACGGTCGGCATGACCCTCGCCAAGTGGCTGCGACTGCCCGTCGTCCCGCTGCTGGTCGTCGCGGGCGTCGGCCTGAGCCTGACCGGGCTCTCGCCCGACGCCGAGTTCCTGAACGACGCCCTGATCCTCGGGCTCGCGTTCCTCGTCTTCGTCGCCGGCACGGAGCTGAACCCCGCCCGCGCGGGGCGACAGCGCCGACCGGCGATGATCGTCGGCACGGTGCAGTTCCTCGCGATGGCGGGGCTGGGGGCGATGGCGGCGGTCTGGCTCGGGCTGAGCTGGCAGGCCGCGTTGTACGTCGGGCTCGCGATGACGGCCAGCTCGACGCTCGTCGTGGTCACCATCCTCCGCCAGCGTCAGCAGTTTTTTGAGCCGTTCGGACGCCTCGTGCTCGGCGTGCTGCTGCTGCAGGACCTGCTCGTGATCATCGCGATCGGTGGGCTCTCCGGGCTCGACGACGGGGCCGCGGGCGTGCTCTACGGGCTCGGCGCGACGGTCGTGCTGATCATCCTCGCGTGGAGCGTGTCCAAGTGGGTCGCGCCCTGGGCGATCGGGCGGCTCAACCTCGACGAAGAAAGCCTCCTGCTCACGGCGCTCGCGATCCTTTTCGCCTTCATCGGGCTCTCGTTCTGGATGGGGCTGCCGCTGGTCGTGGGCGCGCTGCTCGCGGGGATCGCGCTCTCGGGCTTCCCGGTCCAGGGACTGGTGCGCGGGCAGGTCAGCTCGCTGGCGGATTTCTTCCTCGCGGTTTTCTTCGTGACGCTCGGGGCGTTGCTGGTGTGGCCGAGCGTGCGCGAGCTGGCGGTCGCGGCCGGGCTGACGGTGCTGGTGCTGGTGGTGACGCCGCCGCTGGTGGCGTGGACGTCACGCCGGATCGGGCTTTCGAGCCGCGTCGGCGTGGAGAGCGGGCTCTTCCTCGCCCAGTGCAGCGAGTTCTCGCTGGTGGTGGCGTTGCTGGGGCTGAGCCAGGGGCACCTGACTTCTGAGGTGTTCAACCTGATCGCGATCGTGACGGTGGTGACAATGATCCTGACGCCCTTCGTCGCGACGGACCGTCACGCCTGGTTCCTCATGCGTCTGCGCCCCGGCGGGGCCGGGCTCGGGGGGGAGGCGCCGAACGAGGGGCACGTGCTCATGCTCGGGTGCGGGCGCCTCGGGGAGCGTCTGATCACCGAACTCGGCGAACGCGGCGAGCGCGTGCTGGTCGTGGATGACGACCAGGCGGTCGTGGATCGCCTCCGCGCGGCCGGGGTGCGGGTGGTCCGCGGCGACGGTGCCGACATGGAAGTCCTCGAAGCGGTGGGAGCGCGGTCGGCGAAAGCGATCATCTCGACGATGCGCCGCATCGAGGACCACGAGCGCGTGCTGCACCACGTCTGGGAGGCGGGGGTGCCGGTGCTGACGCGTCTGTTCAGCCCGGCGGACGCGGAGCGACTGGCGGTGCTCGGGGCGGTGCCCGTGATCGAGGCCGACGTCGCGGCCGATCAGGCGGTCGCGTGGTTCGACGAACGCTTCCGAAGCAGGGCCGAGCGAGCAGCCGCTTCCTCGGGGTAATCGAGGGCGATCAGGCCGAAGCCCGGGACGAGGCGGGCACACGCTCGTCGGGCGGCGCTCAAGGGGGAGCCGAGGGCGAGCCCGCGGGACACCGGCTCGGGCTGCGGGGTGTACGATGGATCGCCCCGATGTTTGAAGCCGCACGAACCATCCTGATCGACGGCGGCTGGGTGATGGGGCTCCTCCTCGCGCTCAGCCTGCTCGCGGGGGCGCTGGTCGTGGAGCGGTGCTGGTTCTGGTTCCAGAACGACCGGGCCCGGGCCCGAGCGCGGGTCGATGAGGTGTTGGACCGCGTCCGCGACCACGAGTTCCGGTCCGCCCGGGAGCTCGCGTCTCGCGGGAACGACGTCGCATTGGTGTTCGCGCGGGAGATGCTCACTCGCTCGTCGCGTCTCGCGGGGCCCGGCGCGAGCGAGAACGCCGCCCACGAGTTGCTCGAGCGGGCCCGCCCCGCTTTTGAGCGTTTCGCACCGACGCTCTCCACGATCATCACCGCCGCGCCGATGCTCGGGATCCTCGGCACCGTTGTCGGGATCATCGCCAGCTTCCGCCTGCTCGGCGGGAGCGGGCCGATCGACGACCCGACCGCCGTCGCCGGCGGCATCGCGACCGCCCTCTACACGACCGCCTTCGGGCTGGTCATCGCCCTCGGCACGCTCTTTCCGTACGCGATCTTCCGCGCCAGGGCCGACCGGCTCATCGGGCGGTTGGAAACGATCGCCGCTCTGGTCATCGAGCACGACGACCAGACCGGGCAGGGCGAGGCTTCGGGTGTGGGGGCTGGCGGGCCGGAGCGATCAGGCGGCGTCGCTCAGCCGACGGTTTCCTGAGCCTTGAGCAGTTGGTAGATCTGCTCGGGCGACTCGGCCGCGTAGATCTCTTCGCGGAAGGCTTCCATCGTCATCAGGCGGCTGATCCGCGCGAGCGCCTGGATGTGGTCGCTGGTCCGGTCCGGCGGGCTCGCGAGCAGCACCACGAGGCGGACGGGCTGCCCGTCGATCGCCTGGAAGTCCATCGGCTCGCCCGGACGCCCGATCGCCATCGCCAGGTCGGTCATCCCGGCGCACTTGCCGTGCGGGATCGCCAGCCCGTGCCCGATGCCGGTCGTTCGCGTCTGCTCGCGCGTCCAGACCGCTTCCTTCAGGCTGTCGGTCTCAGTGACCTTGCCGGCCTGACCCAGCAGATCCACCAGCTCGCCGATCACCCCCTGCTTGTCAGAGGCTTGCAAAGGCGAGCGCACACAGTCCGGCGTGATGATGTCCAGCAAGTTCATCGAGGCGTCCCGCTCCTAAAGAAGCCGATGCTGACCCGCCCGAACGGCCGCGGGGGTGACGGGGAACCACGTCGCGGGGTGGAGTGTAGGCTCCCGTCCCGCAGCACTCCGCTGCGGGCCCTCACCTAGGGGTGGCATCAGGCCCAACGCAGGAGCACGCTATAGGCACCGTCCCGCCACGCCGAGGGCGGTTCCGCGCCCCCGCCCGCCGGCATCGCCGATCTCGCCCGTTCGATCCGGAACCGGTGCCACTGCGCCGCCCACGCCGCGATCTGCTCGTTCTCCTCCGGCTCCAGGCTGCACGTCGCGTAAAGAATCGCGCCCCCGCTGGCCAGCAACGGGATTGCGTCGGCCACGATCTGCCGCTGCTGATCCGCCAGACGCTCGATCCGGCTCGGCCCGCACCGGTACGCCGCCTCCACGCGGCGCGCCAGCACGCCCGTGTTCGAGCACGGCACGTCCAGCAGGATCAGGTCCGCCCGCCCCAGGGCCAACTCCCGCACACGCTCGATCGGGGCGACCGTCACCCGCGCGTCGCCCGCGAACACGCCCGCGAGTATTGGCAGCTTCGACGCGTCCGCGTCCGTCGCGAGGATCTCCGCCTCCGGGAACGTTGCCCGGAGCTGTCGCGTCTTGGTCCCCAGCCCGGCGCACATATCGAGCACAACCCCCGGGCGAAGGTCCCGGACGTTCTCGACCGCGCCGGAACTTGAAACGTCCTGCACCCACAGGTCGTCCCGCGAGCCGAGCAAGGCGCGCAGCTCGGCGTGCGAACCCGTGAACACCCGGTGCGACGCCGACTCGTGCGCCTCCAGCCCCGTGGGGAGCGGCTCGCCCGCGTGCGCGACGCAGACCACCGTCGGCGGGCTCGACAGCGTCTGCAACGCCAAACGCCGGACCTCGTCGGTCGGGAGACGTGACGACCACCGCTGCAAAAGCGTCCGCGGCACGCTCGCCCCCGCCTCGAGCCGGCCTAACTCGTCCGAAGGCAGCACCGCCTCGCGCAGCGCGAGCGCCCGGGCGTCGCCCAGCGGCAGCGCGTCCCGCGCCAGATCCCAGGTCTCCCGACGCACGCCCCGCCCCTCGCTGTCCCGCTCGATCAGCTCCGACACGCGACGCAGGACCGCGTTGACCATCCCCCCGGCTTTCGGACGGATCGCGTGCTTCACCCACTCCACCGCGCTGGTCACCGCGGCGTGCGGGGGGACGCGGTCCATGTAGAGCAGCTGAGCCGCCCCCATGAGCAGAGCCGCCCGCATCCGCGGCTCCAGGTTCCGCACCGGCTGGCTCGTGTACATCCCGAGCACCGTCTCCAGCGTCAGCCAGTGGCGCAGAGAGAGATCGACAATCGCGTGGGCCAACGCCGCCTCGCGGGGCTCCAGCCCGTCGGTCGGCACCGTTTCAGGCGCCAGATCCGGGAAACGCTTGGCGTGGAGCGTCAGCACGCGGGCGGCGGCGTCCCGCGCGTCGCGAACCGGCGAGGACGCCCCCGGGCCGCGGGGGGCGCTCCGGTTCTTTCGCGCGGGGCGGCTTGCCCCTCCCGGACGCTCGCCTGAAAATCCTGTACGGTTCGGCACAGCCCGGATCGTAGCTGCCCATGCCCATCACACCCACCACCCCCGAGATCCCATCAAACTCGCCCACCCCGGGCGAGGGGGCGTTGTCCCGCGCCGAGGCACCCCCCGAGCCCCCGCCCGGGCTGCTGGCGCGGATGCGCATCCGCAAGAAGCTGATGCTGCTGCACACGGTGTTCAGCCTCGGGCTGGCAGTCATCCTGCTTGCCTCGCTGCGCCCGGCGATCACGGAGGTGGTCCGAAGGGCTGAGCGGAGCGAGGCCGACGCGGTCGCGCGTCTCGCGGCGGCCCTGGTCGCGGCCGACCCCGGGCTCGACGCGGCCGCCGCCGGTCCGATTGCCAGCGCCGATCTCGCGCTTGGCGTGCTCGAACTAGGCGATTTTCGCCCCGAGATCCAAGACCGTCTCGCGGACAACCCCTCCCGCACACCGGTTCCCATTCCCGCGCAGGCGTTCGGGGGTTCGGCCGCGGCGGCCGCCCTCTATGTGCCAGAGGCCGACCGCGTCGTCGTTGCGACCGCACGCATGACCGAGGCCCGCCAGGCGGTCACGCTTCTCTACATCCTGCTCACGGTCGCGCTCATCGCGGTGTACGGGCTCGTGGCGCTCTCGCTGGAGGTGTTTGTTCTCCCGCGGCATGTCTACGGGCCGATCCGTCGCATGCGTCAGGCCGACATCGCGGTGCAGGAGGGTCGGCGTGAGGCGGAGCTGATCCCGGACTCGGACATCCCGCGGGACGAACTCGGCGAGATCATGCGCAGCCGCAACCAGTCGGTCCTGGCGATCCGCCAGCAGGAACGCCAACTCGCCGACGCGTTCGACCGGATCGAGATCGCGGCGAACGACCTTCGCCGCAAGAACCACCTGCTCGAGCGGGCCCGCCAGAACCTCGCCAGCGCCGACCGCCTCGCGAGCCTCGGCATGATGTCCGCCGGCATCGCGCACGAGCTCAACACACCGCTCAGCGTGCTGAAAGGCTTGGTGGAGAAGCTGCACGACGCGCCGAGCCGGGGCGTGCCCGAGCCCGAAGCGGCGCTGATGCTCCGCGTGGTGCGGCGTTTGGAGCGTCTGAGCGAGAGCCTGCTCGATTTCGCCCGCGCGCGTCCGCCCTCAACGAGCCCGACGGATCTCCGGGCGGTGGTGGACGAGGCCGTCACGCTGGTGCGGATCGATCGCGAGGCGTCGTCGTTCGAGTTTCTCAATCGCGTTCCCGAGGGCCTGGTGCTCGATTGCGACGCGGACCGGATCATGCAGGTGCTGGTGAACCTCGTGCGGAACGCGGTCGATGCACGACGCGGGAGCCATCGGCCCGAGGGCGGGGCGTCGGCGGGGCGGGTGGTGGTGGAGGCCGAGCCCTTGCAGAAGGACGGCTCCCGCTGGGTCAGTCTGACGGTGACCGACGACGGGCCGGGGATCAACGCCCAGGTGCTGAGCACGCTCTTCGACCCGTTTGTTTCCACGCGTCTGGACAGCCGGGGCACCGGGCTGGGGCTCGCGGTCGCCGAGGGGATCATCCACGAGCACGGCGGGGTGATCCTGGCGAAAAACCGCCCCGAGCGGGCGGGGGCCGTGTTCGAGATTCTCCTCCCGAGCGAGGCGGCGTCCAAAGATCCCCCGACGCACGCGCCAGCCGCCCCGGACCCGACCGCCAGCCCAGAGAGGCCCGCACCATGACCGAGCCGCACGTCACCGACCCGGTCCATGCCGAGCCCGCGGCTCTGTCGATCGTCGCCCTGGATGACGACGCGGACTTTCGCGAGTACATCGGCGCGATGCTCACGGGGGAAGGGCACGACGTGCGCACGGTCGCGACGCCGGGCGAGTTTTTCGCTGCGTGTGAGAGCCGCCTGCCGGACGTCGCGTTGCTGGATATGAAGATGGGCGAGCACTCGGGCGAGCAGGTTCTCAGCGAGATCCGTTGCCGGTGGCAGACGCTGTGCGTGATCGTCGTCACCGGGTACCCGTCGCTGGAATCGATGCGCCAGACGTTCAAGGCCGACGTGTACGACTATCTCGCCAAGCCGTTCAGCATCGAGGAGTTGCGCCGCGTGCTCGTCCAGGCGGCCGAGGCTTTCGGGCTCGGACAACGCCCGCAGGACCGCCTCCGCGACGAGCTCGGGCGTCAGATCCGTCTCGCCCGCACCGAACGCGGGTGGACGCTCAAAGATCTTTCTGAAGCGAGTAAAATCTCGGTCAGCCAGCTCAGCTCGATCGAGCGCGGCGCCCACCTGCCGAGCCTGGAATCGCTGCTGCACATCGCTCAGGCGTTGCGGGTCCGCCCGAGCCTCTGGCTCGACGCCGCGGGGTTCTGAGCGATCAGGCCCCGTTCCGGCGACGGGTCTCGGCCCGCATCCGGTCCAGCGTCACTTTCGAGACGTGGTGCTCGATGCCTTCCGCGTCGATCTCGGCCGTCCGCGCGTCCACACCGATCGATCGAAGGAACGCCACGACCGCCTCGTGACGCTCCAGCGACATCGACGCTAGCTTCCGCCCCTTCGTGGTCAACGCCACCGGGCCCCGCGGCTCCTGCGTCGCCAGCTTCTGATCCACCAGACGCTGCACCCGGCGCGTCACCGTCACGTGGCTCACCCCGAACCGTTCCTGCAGATCCCGCACGCGGCAGGCGCCGAGCCGGGTGGCGATCTCCGCGATCGCCTCCACATAGTCCTCGTCGACCTCTGATGCGTGGTCGTCCCGCGTGCGCACGTGCCCGGCCTGCTTGATCGATTCGCCCAACGCCCGCGCCCCCGTCTCACACGCTCGGCTCGTACCGCATCAGCTCCGCGACCGTGTTGTCCTCGTTCATGATCAGCACCTTCGGGCGGTGCTCGCGGTACTCCGCGTCGTCCATCAGCGCAAAGTGCAGGATGATCAGGCGGTCGCCCGGCTCCACGTGGTGAGCCGCCGCCCCGTTCACCTCGATCTTCTTCGACCCCGGCTCCCCCCGGAAGACATAGGTCTCGAACCGCGCCCCGCTCCGGCAGTTGGCAACCAAGACCGCGTCGTTGACCCGCAGCCCGATCTGGGCCAGAAAATCCGCGTCGATGGTGATCGAGCCGACGTAATCCGGGCGGGCGGCGGTCGTCGTCGCCATGTGGATCTTGCTGTGCAGCACTTTGCGCAGCATCGGGCCTCCAAAACCGGGATCAGGGGGCTGCCGAAAACATGGCAACCTCGTGTCCCGGAAGGATCGTAGACCGTCTGCGAGCCCCTTTGCTCGGCGTATCCTTGGGGCGGAAGCCGCTGGAAAGGTCTCGCCCATGCCCGCCCGCTCCCCGCTGAACGCCGAGGCCGCCAAGTCGCTTTACAAGCGCGTCGTGCGCAAGCTCATGCGTGCCGGGCTCGCGGACGTGGAGGCCCACCTGCAGACCATCGACCAGGCGCTCGCGGCCGACGCGGACCGCGTCGCCGTGTGGCGCGGCTCGCTCGCCGACGGGGCCGCGGTGCTCGAAGACGGACGCGAGCCCGCCGAGCTCACCCGCAAGTACCGGAGCGAGCTCGCCTTTTGGGTCAACGTCGTGAAGAACACCGAGCGCGTGCCCGGCTTCGAGGGCGAGTTCGAGGCGACGTTCGGCGGCTGGCAGCGCGACCGCCTCAACGAGCTGGGGCGATTTCTTGAGCTCCCGGAGGGGCTGGCTCTCTGCGAGTGGTGCGCCGAGCGGGTCGCGGTCGAGATCGGCGCGGGCCCCTACCCGATGCTCGCGGTCGCGACGTGGAAGGCCGCGGTCGCGGTCGATCCGCTCGCCGACGGCTATCTCGCGGAGGACCTGCTCCCCAAGCGCGCGCACGCCGACCGGCTCATCTACCTCGCGGCCCCGGGCGAGCGCGTCCCTCTCCCCGCCGGCTCGGCCGACCTGGTTGTGATCGAAAACTGCCTCGACCACGTCTCCGACCCCGCCCGCGTGATGCGCGAGGTCCGGCGACTGCTCAAGCCGGGCGGGCTCTGCTGGATCCTGGTCGACCTGATGGACTATCGCGACGAGATGCACCCGCACGCCTTCAACGAGGCACGCCTCCGTGCCCTGCTCGCCGAGGCCGGCTTCGAGACCCTCCGCGATCGGGTGAGCGATCACAAGTCCCACCCGGAGGCCTACGGCGAGCTCCGGGCCCTGCTCCGAAAGCCCATCGTCTGCACCACCGGCGAGGCGGCGCCGGTCGTGGAGCCGCGCCCCGTCGCCCAGCACGCGAAGCCCGCCGGTGTCTGAGCCCGGACCAACGCCGCGCCAGCGCACGCCCGCCGCGCTCTGGCTCTTCCCCGTCGTCCTCTGGGCGTTCGCGACGCTCTTCCTCGGCGGCGACCTCGGCAAGTGGAACGACGACTTCACCTTCAGCACCCGCGACCCCGCGACCGGGCAGTACGACACGCTCCGCATCCCGCAGCGCAACCCCGAGACCGGCGGCTACCAGTTCTGGAGGCCGCTCCACTTTCTCACCACCGCCCCCCTCCAGACGCTGCTGTGGGACCACCCCCGCGCGCTCCACGCGATCCAGGCGGCCGCCCACGGGCTCGTCTCGATCCTGTTGTACGTCTTCCTACGCACCATCCTGCGCTCCAATGCGGGTGCGGCGGCGGGGGCGCTCCTCTTTCTCGTATATCCCGTTCACCACCAGGCGGTCTTCTGGACCAGCGCCCTCTCCACAACCCTCGCGACCGGCGTGGTGCTGACTCTGCTCCTCGTGTACGCCGGCGTTGTTCGCGGGCGAGTTCGGTGGTGGTGGGCGATCCCGCTCCCGGTGCTCGCCTTCGGGGCGGCCTGCTTCAACGAGCAACCGACCGCCCTCCTCGGCGCGATGCCCCTGCTCGCGGCCGCGCTCGCCCCGCGAGGGCAACCGTTCGTGCGCACGATCCGCGACGCGCTGCTCATCCCCGGTGCGTGCGGGCTCGCGCTGCTGCTCTATATCACCCTTTACATCACCACCAGCGACGGGCGGCTCCCCGGCACCTCGCCCGACTCGTTCGTCGCCACCGGTGGCTTGCCCGGTGAAATCGCCCGCGTCGCCCGCGACGCGACCGCCTGGCTCATGCTCTACGACTTTCGCAAAGGTGCCCTCGCCTTCGGGGTCGAGACCCTCCTTGTGCACCCTTGGCGGTCTCTCGCCTTCGCCGGCGCCTTCACCCTCGCCCTCCTCCCCTGGCTCCGCCTCCCGGCCCTCGGTGGGACGAGCGTCCCGCCCCTCGCGCCGAGCTCTCCCCCCCTGGCACCGACCCTTGTCCCCCCCAGCACCCCCCGGTGCGCCCTCGCGACCATCGTTTTTGCGCTGCTGGCTCTCACGCTCGCTTTTTTCCCGGTGGTGCTGATCCGTCAGTACCAGCTCGTTGATTCTCGACTGCTCTACGCGGCCGCCGTCGCGCTCGCGACGCTGGTCGCGCTCGCGATCGACGCTGGGCGGGCGGTGCTCCCGCGACAAGTCAGCGTCGTCGGCAGGCTCACGCTGCTCATCGCGTGCTTTCTGGGCGCGACGATGCTTGTCGGCGTGCAGGGCGCGCGACAGGCCCGCTGGGCGCAGGATGTGGCGCTGGCCGAGCGGTTGCGCGAGGTGCTGGCGGACCCGCCGGACCGGGTCTACTTCTATCCGGTGCGCATTGACGACCGCGCGACGCGCACGGGCGCGTGGCGGTTCGACGACGCGTTCTGGTCGCCCTTTGCCTACCCGTGGGCGGGGTTCCAGTTTGTGCAGCGTGTGGTGTATGCGCGTCGGGAGTTGTATAGCGGGTTTCTCTGGCTCTGGGAGACGCCGCAGCCTGTCGTCGGCTTCGATGAGCACGGCTTGCGCCTCCGCTACGAGATGGATTTTCTGTGGCCCTGGGGGTGGGACCTCGTGACCGGCGAGCCGACGACCGACGCCATGCGCGCACACCCCCCCGGGCACGTCGTCTGGTGGTCGGCCGTCGTGCCCTTTGCGGTCGAACGCGACGGCTCGCCCACCTTCTACACCCGCGTGCGGATCGAGCGGGCCGATAACGACGACGCGGACGTCGAGATCCCGCTCCTGCGCGACGCGCTCGCGAGCGGGCGCATCCCGCCCGCGACGCTCTCGGTCTACGACTGGACGCGGAACGACCGTGTCGAGCCGATCGAAGGGTGGCGCGACGTGCGCACAGGCGAGGCGATCGCGTTCGCCTGGCCCGCGCCGTGGCACGCGATGCACCACGCGGCCGAGCTTGCGGTGAGGGACGTGGCGGTGGGAGGAAAGGGCGCGATCGCCACGCCGTTACCCGCGCGCGGTGAGCCGACGCGGGCGTTTTTCCGAGCGACGCTGACGCCCGCGGTTGCGGAGGGGTTGCGTCGCGACGACGGCGTCCGGATCCAGGTTCTGCTCGACGGGGAGGTGGTTGGCACGCTCCGCCTGTCGGCCGCCGAGCAGTGGGCGATGGGGCGGTGGGCGGCGTTCGACGTGCCGATCCCGGCGAGCGAGCGAGGGGCGGTTCTGGAGATCCGGGCGAGCCGCCTGCTCGCTCCGGTGCCGGGGGACGCGGGGTTCTCGGTCCTGGTGACCAGCGGTTTGCGGGATCGGGTGACACCGGAGCCCGCCCCGGGCGAAGGCGATGACGTATCGTCTGCCCCGGAGGCCCGGCCATGAGGCTCACCGTCGTGGTGCCCGCGTACAACGAGCAGGAGAACGTCCGCCCGCTGACCGAGCGGCTGCTGCGCACGCTCGAGCCGCTCGACGCGGATTTCGACGTCCTGTTTGTCGATGACGGGAGCACGGACGGGACGCTGGACGCCCTGCGGGAGCTCCGCCGAGCGCACCCCGCCAGGGTCGGGTTCCTCACGCTGAGCCGAAACTTCGGGCACGAGATCGCGACGACCGCCGGTCTTGACGCGGCCGACGCGGACGCGGTTGTGCTGATTGACGCGGACCTGCAGGACCCGCCGGAAGAGATCCCCGCGATGCTCGCCAAGTGGCGGGCGGGCGCGGACGTGGTGTACGCGGTGCGCCGTCGGCGCCCCGGCGAGCCGGTGTTCAAACGCTGGACGTCGTTCGCGTTCTACCGGTTGATGCGCGCGCTGAGCGACGTGGACGTGCCGCCGGACGCGGGCGATTTCCGCGTGATGGACCGGAAGGTCGTGGAGGCGGTGCGCCGGTGCCGGGAGAACCCGCGGTACATCCGGGGCCTTGTGAGCTGGGCGGGGTATCGCCAGGAATCGCACGTCTACGACCGCGAGCCGCGCCACGCCGGGGAGACCAAGTATCGGTTGCGGAGCATGATCCGCCTGAGCCTGATCGCGATTTTCGGGTTCAGCCTGACGCCGCTGCGTGCGACGATGTGGATCGGGCTCGCGGTGGTGCTGCTGAGCGGCGTGCTGGCGGCGGCGGTCGCGGCCGAGCGGGTGTTCTTCGGGGCGCAATGGCCGGGCTTCGCGCTGCTGGCGTGCGGGATGTTCCTGCTCGGCGGCGTGCAACTGACAATGCTGGGCGTGATGGCGTACTACCTCGGGCAGGTGTTCACGAGCGCGCAGGGTCGCCCGCTCTACCTCATCGCCGAGCACTCCGGCCCGAGGGCGGACGCCGGGCCGAACGCGAGCGGGGAGGACGGGTTTGGACGAGGCGCTGTACCGGGAGATGGGCGAGCGCGAGCGGACGTATTGGTGGTTCGTCGCGAAGCGCCGGATCGTGCGCGCGCTGATCGACAGGCACCTGACGCGCCCCGCTGACGCCGCCCGCCCGAAGCTGATCGATCTGGGGTGCGGCACGGGGGCGCTGCTCCGCGAGTGTGCGCACGCGTTCGACGTCGCGGGCATGGACACGCACGAGGCGGCGATCGAGGCGTGCGCGCGCGACGGGCTCGACGTCCGCTTCGGCACGCTCCCGGACGCCGTCCCGTTCGAGCCCGGCTCTGCGGACGTCGTGGTGCTGAGCGATGTGCTGGAGCATGTCGAAGAAGATCACGCCTCCGCGGGAGCCGCGGCGGCCCTGCTCCGTCCCGGCGGGCTGCTGGTCTGCACCGTCCCGGCGCACCCGTGGATGTGGACCGCGCGTGACGAGCTGCACCACCACAAACGGCGCTACACCCGCCCGGCATACGAGCGCGTCTTCGAGCACGCGGGGCTTGAGCCCGTGCTGGTGAGCTGGTACAACACCACGCTCTTCCCGCTGATGGGCGCGTTCCGGCTCGCGAAGCGCGTGCTCCCCGCGGGGCGGGCGGGGCCGGACGTCACCCCGCTGCCGGGACCGGTGAACGCGCTGCTCCGCACGCTGTTCGCGATCGAATCGAGCCGGCTCGTTCGCGGACCGCTGCCGTTCGGGGCCTCGCTGATCAGCGTCCATCGGTGCTGCGGCTGAGCGGGCGGAGGGTGGTGGCGGCATAAAAAACGCTCCCGCGCAGGGCGGGAGCGTGTCGGGTGTGGCGTTGGCGTGCGGCGGGGGATCAGCTCAGGCCGAGCAGGGCGCCGATCTCCGGGCTGAACTTGACGACCAGGCCCGCGGCGACGACCGCGACGGAGCTGAGGAGCTTGATGAGGATGTTGAGCGAGGGGCCGCTGGTGTCCTTGAAGGGGTCGCCGACGGTGTCGCCGACAACGGTCGCCTTGTGGTCCTCGGAGCCCTTGCCGTAGACGATCGCGTCGGGCTTGCCTGCCTGGACAAAATCCTCGGCCCGTGTGCGCATCGCGTCGAGGAGCTCGGCGGGGATCTTGCGCTGCTGCTCGGGGTTGTTGAGCACGTCGTCCGCGGTGATCTTGCCGTAGCTTTCGAGGAGCTTCTTGGCGTTGTCCCACGCGCCGCCGGCGTTGGCCATGAAGACGGCGACCGCGAAGCCGCAGATCAGCCCGCCGGCGAGGATGCCCATGGTGCCCGCCACGCCGAGGATGAGCCCGGCCGCGACCGGCACCGCGACGACCAGCAGTGAGGGAACGACCATCTCCTTGAGAGCGCCGGTGGTGGCGATGTCCACGCAGGCGGGGTAGTCCGGGTAGGTCTTGCCGTCGACCTCGATGCTCTTGGGCCAGTTGTCGGGGTTGTGGAGTTCGGCCTCGCCCATGCCCTTGGCGCGGAGGCCGGCGCGGATCTGGGCGAACTGGCGTCGGCACTCGGTCATCATGGTGTTCGCAGCTCGTCCGACGGCGTCCATGGTGAGGGCGCAGAAGAGGAACGTGAGCATGACGCCTATGAAGAGCCCGCCGAGCACGTTCGGGTTGGTCAGCGAGGCGTCGTAGTAATCGAGGATGTCGCTGATGGTGCTGCGCCGGGTCGGGACGATTTCGACGGGGACGGTGGCCCCGGCGTTGGCGCCCACGCCGGGCATGGCGACGAGGAGCCTTTCGCTCATCGCGAGCTCGTTGCCGCGGAGGTTGGCGGTGGTCGCGTCGAAGTCGTTGCGCGAGCCGTAGACGGGCATGGGAACGCCGCGTTCGAGTTGCTCGATCGCGGCGAGTGCGATGGGGTCGCGGACGGTCTTGATGATGAGCATCGCGCCGGAGCGGAGGGTGCGGTCGGTCGAGCCGCGGGCGAGTTCGGCCTCGCTCAGGCCGTCGGGGATGATCAGCGCGAACTTGCGGTGCCCGGAGTAGACGGCGTACGGATCGTTCTCGCCGATGCCCTGCGCGGCGCGTTCTTCGGCGGTCATGGTCTGAACGATCTGTGTGGAGTCCCGACGGGACTGCTTCTCGAGCTGGGTCTGGACGACCTGGACATAGGCCGCGAGGAGCGCGAGTGCGGTGAGGGCGGCCGAACCGATGGCGAAGCCCTTGCCGGTGGCGGCGGTGGTGTTGCCGAGGCTGTCGAGCAGGTCGGTGCGCTCGCGGACCTTGGGATCCTGCCCGGACATCTCGGCGTTGCCGCCGGCGTTGTCGGCGATCGGGCCGTAGGCGTCGGTCGCGAGGGTGATGCCGAGCGTGGAGAGCATGCCGACGGCGGCGATGCCGACGCCATAGAGGCCCATCAGGAAGTTGTCGCTCCCGCCGGCAAAGTTGTACGCGACGAGGATGGCGACCACGACCGCGAGGAGGCACGCCCAGGTGGAGCGCATGCCCTCGGCGATCCCGCTGATGATGACGGTCGCGGGGCCGGTGAGGGCCTGCATCGCGATGCGCCGGGTGGGCTTGTGCTCGTAGCTGGTGCAGTACTCGGTCCACCAGGCGATGAACAGACCGGCGACGAGGCCGGCGATGATGGAGAAGCTGAACCGCCACCAGGTGATCATGCCGGAGCCGTCGGGCAGCTCGATGTTGCCGAGGAGGAAGTAGGGCACGGCGAAGGCGGCGGCGATGATGAACGCCGAGGCGATGTAGACGCCGCCGTGGAGGGCCTTGAGCAGTTGGGCGAAGGAGGCGTCCTCCTTGGTGCGGACGCTGAAGACGCCGACGATGGAGGCGAAGATGCCGATGCCGGCGAGGGCGATCGGGACGACCGCCATCTGGATGGCGAGGTCGGTCTGCTCGACGACGTTGAGGGCGAGGAGGCTGAAAGCCGCGGCGACGCCGAGGCCGATCGCGGCGATGATTGAGGAGTAGTACGACTCGTAGAGGTCGGCGCCCATGCCGGCGACGTCGCCGACGTTGTCACCGACGTTGTCGGCAATCACCGCCGGGTTGCGGGCGTCGTCCTCGGGGATGCCGGCTTCGACCTTGCCGACGAGGTCGGCCCCGACGTCGGCGGCCTTGGTGAAGATGCCGCCACCCACGCGGGCGAAGAGCGCCTGGAGACTGGCGCCCATCTTAAAGCTGATCAGGATCGCGACCATCTCCGAGAGCAGGCTCTTGGGGTCGCCGTCGCCGATGCCGAGGCTCTCCCCGAAGTTGCTGAAGATGAAGAACCAGAAGCTGACGTCGATGATCGCGAAGCCGACGCAGGTCAGGCCCATGACCGCGCCGGCGCGGAAGGCGACGCGGAGGCCGTCGTTGAGGCTGGTCCGGCAGGCGGCGGCGGTGCGGGCGCTGGCGTTGGTCGCGGTCTTCATGCCGAACCAGCCGCAGACCGCCGAGAGGAACCCGGCGACCGGCACGCCGACCATCGCCCAGTAGGGCTCGAGCTCGAAATACCCGAGCACCGCGAGCAGGGCGACGATCACCACGAAGACGATCGCGACGACCTTGAACTGGCGGGCGAGATAGGCCTTGGCGCCCTGACGGACGGCCTCGGCGATCCGGACCATCTCATCGTCGCCCTCGGTCTGCTTCATGATGGACTTGGTGAGGGCGAACGCCGTCAGCAAGGCCGCCACGCCCGCGATCGGGGCGAGGTAGAACAGCGTCGGGATATCGATGACCGCGAGCGACAACGGGTCCGTCATGGCCTGGCTCTCTCCGCGTTTGGGGATGCCGATGCCGGGCGGGAGGCTTCCGAGGCCCGTGGATCGGCTGTCCGTCGGTTGAAAGGGCGAGAGTGTAGCCACCGCCCGGGAACGGTGCAGGCTGTTCCCCTCACCGACCGCACCGGCATCGACTGATACCCTGAATTAAGGGATTGCTCTCCCGCTTATCGCACTTTGGCTAGTTGCTCACCCATGCGTTTGCCGGAGACGGGCATCGCGGTCCCGAGATCCTGGGCGAAGAGCGAGACGCGGAGCTCCTCGAGCATCCAGCGCATCCGGTCCAGCTCCGGGTCCTCGATCGATTGGAGGGCGTGGGCCCGGGCCCGCTCGGCGTAGTGCCCGACCCAGAGGCCGAGCTCCGCCATCGCTTTCTGGTCCTTCGCCAAGCCGCCACGCCGGAGGCGTTCGAGCCGCGACGAGACGGCCTTCAGATACCGCGGAAAATGTCGCAGCCACGCCTGCGGCGTCCGCACCAAAAAGCCCTCGGGCATCAGGAACGCGAGCTGGGCCCGGATGTCCGCGACCGAGCCCGCCCAAGGCGGGGGGAGGGGCCCCTCGAGCGCCAGCGTGACCTTGTGGAGCTCCTGGACGATGCCCTCGACGGTGCGGAAGACCTCGTGGACGTGGGGGGAAAGATCCGGGTAGGCCTCGTGCAGGCGGCGCTCGAACGCGGCCCCGTCGCGGACGGGCTCCCGCCCTTCCAGGAACGCCCGTTCGACCGCCAGTTCCGCGATCGTGCGACGGATCGAGGCCGACGAGCCGAGCGGGGCGTATCGCAGCGCGAGCTTGTCCACCCCGGGCATGTGGGCGACCAGGGCGTCGATCTCTTTGCGGACCTGGTAATAGAAAAGACGCCGGAGCCCGGCCCTCGTCTCCCGTTCGGCGGCGGCCGGGTTCTCCAGCAGGCGGAGGGCAACCTTGTCCCCCTCGCAGACCAGCGATGGGAAGGCGGTGATGGTCGCGCCGGCGCGATGGGCCTCGACGCGCTCGGGGAGCTCGTCGAAGTCCCAGGTTCGGAGGTCGTCGCGGTTGTAGGGGGAATCGGCGAGGCGTCGGAGGGAGCCGCGGACGTCGGTTTTGAGGGTCTTCTGGAGGTTGCGGACGTCGCGCCCCCGCCCGATCTCGCGCCCGCGTTCGTCCACGACGCTGAACGCCATGCGGAGGTGGAGCGGGAGGGCCTTCTCGTCGAGCGCGTCGCGCGGGAGCGGCTCGTGCGCACGGGCGGCGACGGCCGCCGCGACCTGCTCGAGGAGCGAGCCTCGCCCGAACTCGATCGTGCGCACGAACTCTTTGGCGAACTCCGGCGCGGGGCCGATGGCGCGTCGGAATTTCTTTGGGAGCAGACGCACGAGCTCGGCGATCTTGGATTCGAGCATCCCCGGCACCAGCCACTCGGCCCGGTGCGGGTCGATCGCGCCGAGCTGGGTCAGCGGGACGACGGCCGTCACGCCGTCGCGCTCGCCGTCCGGGTCGATCGCGTAATCCAGGCTGAGACGCTGCCCGAGCGACTCGATCTCATCGGGGTAGAGCTCCGGGCGGGCGAGGGTGTGGCGCTCGCCGACGAGGTCGTCGCGGGTCGCGTAGAGCAGTCGCCGGTTCTTCTCGTCCCCCTCGCGCTCGGCGAGCTTGCGGAAGCGGTTGAGACGCTGCACGTCGTAGACGTCCGGCGGCAGGCGCTGCTCGTAGAACGCGAGCAGCGCGTCGGGCACGTAGAGCGAGCCGGGGGCACGAAGCTTGGCTTCCTCGCGCCTGAGCTCCTCGATGAGGCGGTCGTTGTGGCGCTTGAAGCCGGCGTCGATGTTGCTCTCGCCCTCGACGAGGGCGTAGTGGATGAACATCTCGCGGGCCGAGGCGGGGTCGATGGGTCCGAACTCGACGCGTCGGCGTTCGACCAGGTCGAGCCCGAAGAGGCTGACCTTCTCATAGCAATAGACGCGCCCGGCCCGCGCGTCCCAGTGCGGCTCCGCGTGGGTCCGCTTGACCAGGTGCGCCCCGACGCGCTCGATCGCCGCGGGCTCGATCTTGGCGACCGCGCGGGCGTAGAGCTTGCTCGTGCGCACGAGTTCTTCGGCGACGAGCCACTTCGGGCGGGTCTTGAAGACGCCGGAGCCAGGGAAGATGTGGAAGCGCAGGCCGCGCGGGCCCTTGTACTCGCCCGCCTTGTCCAGCGTGCCGACGTTGCTGAGCAGCCCCGCGAGCAACGCCTCGTGGACAACGCTCGGATCGGTCTCCTTTCGGTTGGGCTCGAAGCCCATCTCGACGATCAGCCCGCGGAGCTGGCGGTGCGTTTCGATCCACTCGCGCATGCGGACGTAGCTGATGAAGTTGGCCTTGCAGGCCTTCTTGAGTTGGCTGGAGCCGAGCTTTTCCTTCAGGTCGTGGTAGAAGCGCCAGATCTTGAGCAGGGCGATGAAGTCGCTGTCTTCGCTGGCGAACTTTTCGTGGGCCGCGTCGGCCTCGTGGCGTTGGTCCATCGGGCGGTCGCGCGGGTCCTGGGCGGCGAGCGCACTGGCGATGATCAGCACCTCGGTCACGCACCCCGCCTCGGCCCCCGCGAGCAGCATCCGCCCCACGCGCGGGTCGATCGGCAGCTTCGCGAGGCGCTCGCCGATCGCGGTCAGCTCCCGCCGCTCGTCGATCGCGCCGAGCTCCAGCAGCGTGTCGTACCCGTCGCGGATCAGCCTGCCCTCCGGCGGCTCCACAAACGGGAACGACTCCGGGTCCCCCAGGCGGAGCGCCCGCATGCGGAGGATCACCGACGCGAGGTCCGTGCGCACGATCTCCGGCGGCGTGAACGCCTCGCGGGCGTCGAAGTCCTCTTCGGCGTATAAGCGGACGCACACACCCGGGCCGACGCGCCCGCAGCGCCCCTTGCGCTGGTCGGCCGAGGCCTGGCTGATCGGCTCGATCGGGAGCTGCTGAACCTTCGTCCGCGGGTTGTAGCGGCTGATGCGGGCCGTGCCGCAGTCGATCACCGCGCGGATGCCCGGCACCGTCAGCGAAGTCTCCGCGACGTTGGTCGCGATCACGACGCGCTGCCCGCGCCCTTGCTTGAACACACGCTGCTGCTCGGCCGTCGTGAGGCGCGCGTACAGCGGCAGGATCTCCAGACCCCGCCCGAGCACGCCGGCGTGCTCCTCCAGGTGCTTGGCGGTCTCGCGGATCTCCCGCTCGCCCGGCATGAAGACCAGCACGTCCCACGGCGCGTCGCGACGCAGCTCCTGCAACGCCTCCAGCACGGCGTCCTGCAGGCTCCGATCGTCCTCGTCGGGGGCCTCGGTCATCAGCGGGCGGTACCGCGTTTCCACCGGGTACATCCGCCCCTCGACCATCAAGACCGGCGCGCCGCCGAAGTGATCCGCAAAGCGCTGCGGGTCGATCGTCGCGCTGGTGATGATCAGTTTCAGGTCGGGGCGCTTGGGCAGGAGCTGGCGGAGATAGCCCATGAGAAAGTCGATGTTGAGGCTGCGCTCGTGGGCCTCGTCGATGATGATGGTGTCGTAGCGCCGGAGCCGGCGGTCGGTCTGGATCTCGGCGAGGAGGATGCCGTCGGTCATGAGCTTGACGGCCGTCTGCTCCGAGGTCTGATCCCCAAAGCGGACCTTGCTCCCGACGACGGTGCCGAACGGGACGTTGAGCTCGTCGGCGATGCGCTGCGCGACGCTCCGGGCGGCGATGCGCCGGGGCTGCGTGTGCGCGATCACGCCGGCCCGCCCGCGCCCGATCTCCAGGCAGATCTTGGGGAGCTGGGTCGTCTTTCCGCTCCCGGTCTCGCCGCAGAGGACGACGACCTGGTGGTTGCGGATGGCTTCCGCGATCTCCTCGCGCCGCTCGGAGACGGGCAGGTCGGGCGGGTACGTGATCTTCTTCGGGATGCCCGCTTCGCGCCGGGCGCGGCGTTGCACGCTGCGTTCGATCGCTTCGGCGAGGGGTCGCATCGTGCGCTCAGACGTATCGCCGCGCTCGTGCGCACGGTTCAGGCGCGTGCGCAGGCGTGCGCGGTCGGAGCTATCGCACGAGGCGAGCGAGGCTCGGAGGGCACGGAGATCCGGGGCACGTTCACGCACGGGCGGATGGTAGATCGCCGGGCCGCTATGCTGCGGGCGATGCTGGAGACCGACGCGGTCATCAAGCGGTACGACGGCGTGCCGGCGGTCGACGGGGTCAGCCTGCGGACCGAGCCCGGGCGGACCACGGCCCTGATCGGCCCGAGCGGGTGCGGCAAGAGCACGCTCCTCCGCCTTCTGGTCGGGCTGATCCTCCCCGACGAGGGGCGGGTGCTGTTCGATGGCGAGCCGCTGACCCGCGCGAGCCTGCGGGGCGTGCGCCACCGCCTCGGCTACGTCATCCAGTCCGGGGGGCTCTTCCCGCACATGACGGCGCGGCAGAACGCCACGCTCCCCGCTCGCCACGCGGGCGCGAAGGGCGGATGGACCAAGGCGAAGATCGCGGCTCGCCTCGACGAGCTCGCCGCCCTCACGCACTTCCCGGAAGACGGGCTCGATCGCTACCCCGGCGAGCTCTCCGGCGGGCAGCGTCAGCGCATCAGTCTGATGCGAGCGCTGTTTCTGGACCCTGAGGCGCTGCTGCTCGATGAGCCGCTGGGGGCGCTCGATCCGCTGATCCGGGGCGAGCTGCAGCACGAGCTGCGCGAGATCTTCGCGGCGCTCGGCAAGACCGTCGTGCTCGTGACGCACGACCTGGCCGAGGCGGCCTACCTCGCGGCGTCGGACATCGTGCTACTGAAAGACGGCAAGATCGTGCAGCGTGGGGCGTTCGCGGACCTGCGCGACCGACCAGGCGACGCGTTTGTGGAGCGGTTCATCGCGGCTCAGACCGAGCGTGTCGAGGCCCTCGTCGGGACGGGTGGGGGACGGGCGTGAGGTTCATCGCGATCACATGCGCTTTGCTAGCGGCTCTGATGCTCGGGGCGTGCGCCGGCGAAGACGAGGCCGAGACGCACCGTGCGCGTGCGCACGAAGCAGGCGCACGCCCGACGGTGGTCGTCGGGAGCAAAACGTTTACGGAGTCGGTGATTCTGGCCGAAACGCTCGCGCAGCTCGCGCGGGAGGGCGGGGCCGATGCACGCCACCGGTCCGACCTCGGCGGCACCCGCGTGCTCTTCGAGGGCCTCCGCCGCGGTGATATCGACGCGTATCCCGAGTACACCGGCACGATCCGCTACGAGTTGCTCGTGAACCTCAATATCGAGACCGATGAAGAGCTCGCGCCCGCGCTGGAGGCGATGGGGCTGCGGATGACGGAGCCGCTGGGGTTTAACAACACGTACGCGATCGGGATGACCGAGGCGCGGGCCGAGGAGCTTGGGATCACGCGGATCAGCGACCTGCGCGACCACCCGGGCTTGGTCATCGGCTTCAGCAACGAGTTCATGGACCGCGCGGACGGGTGGCCGGCGCTCCGCGACGCGTACGGGCTGCCGCATCGGCGGGTGTCGGGCGTGGACCACGACCTGGCGTACCGCGGGCTCGTGGGCGGCTCGATCGACGTGATGGATCTCTACGCGACCGACGCCGAAATCGCCTATTACGGGCTCCGCGTGATCGAGGACGACCGGTCGCACTTCCCGCGGTATGACGCGGTGATCCTGCACCGGGCGGATCTGGGTGAGCGCGCGCCCGGGGTCGTCCGCGCCTGGTCGCGCCTCGCGGGGACACTCGACGAGGCGTCGATGTCGGCGCTGAACGAGCGGGCGAAGATCGGGCGCGAGGCGGAGGCGCTCGTCGCGCAGTCCTTCATCGCCGAGTCGTTTGGCGTCGAGACAGAGGTGTTCGTCGAGGGCCTCTGGGGCGGGCTGTGGCGTACAACGCGGGAGCAGCTCGTGCTCGTGGGTGTGTCGCTGGGGCTGGCGGTGGTGGTCGCGGTGCCGCTGGGTTTGTTCGCGGCACGGGTGCCGCGTGTGCAGCAGCCGGTGCTCGGGGTGGTCGGCGTGTTCCAGACGATCCCGGCGCTCGCGATGCTGGTGCTGCTGATCCCGGTGTTCGGGCTGACGCCGGAAGCCGCGATCGCGGCGTTGTTCCTGTACAGCCTGCTCCCGATCGTTCGGAACACGCACGCGGGGATCGTGGGCATCGCGCCGGACGTTCGCGAGTCGGCCCGGGCCCTCGGGCTGCGCCCGTGGTTCGTCATCCTGCGGATCGAGCTGCCGATGGCGTTGCCGATGATTCTCGCGGGGATCAAAACCGCGGCCGTGATCAACATCGGCACCGCGACGCTCGCCGCCCTGATCGGCGCGGGGGGCTACGGGCAGCCGATTCTGACCGGCATCCGCCTGGACGATTTCAGCTTGATCCTGCGCGGGGCGATCCCGGCGGCGGCGATGGCGCTGGCGGCTCAGGGGCTTCTGGACCTGGTCGAGCGCGCCGCGGTCCCGCGCGGTCTTCGCGCATAATGCTGAATCGGCTCGTTCCCCCTGCCCGAAAGCGGTGAGCGGGAATAGGTCTGGATGAAGTTCTGTTCACGTGCTTGACGCACGGTGCGCAGCGTGTAGTCTGCGAGAGGTCCGGATTCGAACCCTCAAGAGCGTGTTCAGGCGCGTCTGGAATCCAGATGTCACCAGCCGGAAACGAGCCAGGAACTGCGGGGCACTCCGTCGGGAACGCCGCGCGCCTCATCGATCGCGCGGCGTTGCGTGATCGGTACGCCGAGGTCCGCGCGACGACCGAGCGGTTGTGCTCGCCGCTCGAGCCGGAAGATTTCAATCTTCAGACGATGCCGAACGCGAGCCCTGCGAAATGGCACGCGGCCCACACAAGCTGGTTTTTCGAGCGTTTCGTGTTGTGCGCGCACGACCCGTCGCACACGGTGTTTGATGAGCGGTGGGAGTATCTGTTTAATTCGTATTATAATGCGGTGGGCGATCGTCACTGCCGGGCCCGACGCGGCGGGCTCACGCGCCCGACCGTTGGCGAGGTGATGCGCTACCGCTGGCACGTGGACGAATCGATGACGCGCCTTTTAGAGCGCGAGAGCACCCCACCGGAGGCGCTGGCACTGATCGAGCTCGGGCTGCACCACGAGCAGCAGCATCAGGAACTGCTGCTCACCGACATCCTGCACGGGTTCTGGGATAACCCGCTGCTGCCGACGTACGACGCCGGGGAGGTCACGCCCGAGCCGGCTCGCGATCCCGGCGAGATGGGCTTTGTCGCGTTCAATGCGGGCGTGCGCACGATCGGGCACGCGGGGGATGGGTTCGCCTACGACCACGAGTCGCCGCGTCATCGGGTGTTTCTGGAGGCGTTCGAGATCGGCGATCGGCTCGTGACCAACGCGGAGTATGCCGAGTTCATCGGCGACGGTGGGTATGCGCGGAGCGAGCTTTGGCTTGACGAAGGTTGGGCTGCGGTGCGGGGCGAGGGCTGGCGCGGGCCGCTGTACTGGCACCGCGGGGGACCTCCGGGTGATCGCGATGCGGGTGAGGCGCCGCGCCGCATGTTTACCCCCCGCGGGGATCTGGCGCTCGATCCGCACGCGCCGGTCTGCTGCGTGAGTTTTTTCGAGGCGGACGCGTACGCACGCTGGCGCGGGTGCCGCCTGGCGACGGAGTTTGAATGGGAATCGGCGTGCGCGGCGCATGCGGGGTGTGGCGTGCCTGCGGGGGGCAATCTGCTGGAATCCCGCGAGCTCCGCCCGCTTGGTGCCGTTGAACGCACCGGCTCATCGCCGATCCGTCAGGCTTACGGCGACTGCTGGGAATGGACGCGGAGCGACTACGCCCCGTACCCCGGCTACAAGGCCCCGCCGGGCGCGGTGGGGGAGTACAACGGCAAATTCATGTGCGGGCAGTTCGTGCTGCGGGGCGGGTCGTTCGCGACGCCGCGATCGCATCTTCGCGCGACCTACCGCAACTTCTGGGCCCCCGCGACGCGGTGGCAGTTCTCAGGGATCCGTCTCGCAAGAGGCGGCGCGGAGGCGTAAGCGTGACCACGACCGTGAAGATGACCGACCTGCACCCCCCGGCCGACGATGTCCGGGCCGACGTTTTGGAAGGCTTGCAAGCGGAGGGGCAGAAGACGGTCCCGTGCAAGTATCTGTACGACGCGCGGGGTTCGGTGTTGTTCGACGAGATCACCGAAACCAAGGCGTACTACCCGACGCGGACGGAGATGTCGATTTTCGATCGCGAGTCCGCCTCGATCGCGGACGCGGTGGGGCCGAGGGCCGCGGTCATCGAGCTGGGCTCCGGCGCGAGCCTGAAGATCCGGAAACTCCTAGACATCCTCGACGAACCCGCGGCGTACGTCTCGGTCGAGATCTCCAAGGAGCACCTCGCCCAGTCGGCGGAGGAGGCGGCTCAGGCCTATCCCGACGTCGAAGTGCAGGCGGTGTGCGCCGATTTCACGCGCCCGATCGAGATGCCGGAGATCGAAGCCGATCACGACTCACGCCTTGTCTTCTTCCCGGGCTCCACTATCGGGAATTTCACGCCCGAGGGCACGCGAGCGATGCTCGCGCGGATCCGGGAGTTATTGATTTCGGAGGCGGACGCCGCGATCGTGGGTGCCGATCTCGAAAAAGACCCGAGCATTCTGCGTGAGGCGTACGACGACCCCGACGGCGTGACGGCCGCGTTCAACCTGAACCTGCTCGAGCGCCTGAACCGTGAGCTCGGGGCGGATTTCGACCTCGCGTCCTTCCACCATGAAGCCCGCTACAACGACCAAAAGAAGCGGATCGAGATGCACATCGTGAGCGATCGCGAGCAGACGGTCTCGGTCGCGGGGCACCGGGTCCGGTTCGGGGCGGGCGAGACGATCCATACGGAGAACTCGCACAAGTTCACCACGGCGAAGTTCTCGGCCCTCGCGGGCGAAGCCGGGCTCCGCCTCGACAAGGCCTGGACCGACGAGAACGACCTTTTCTCGGTCAACCTGCTCCGTCGCGCCTGATCCGATCCCCGCGGATATCCCGCTAGACCGTGTGAATCTGTGACGCCCGCACGCCCGGGCCCGAGTTTTCGGGCCCGGGCGTGCGTTGTTTGTGGTTCTCGGTCTCCAACATCCCCCGGTGCGCGGGCTGATGGCTTCCCCGCGCCTGCCGATCCGGCACAGACGGGCGGGGAGCGGCTTCCGAGACGGTCGCGTCGTGCAGTGGGGTTCGGTTCGCGCCGATGCCGAGAGCCGGTCGGAAGGGCGCCGTCGAGGCGTCGGTGTCCCGGCGCGGCCGGGGTGTGTGTCCAAGTGTCAGGTTGCAGGGAGTACGCGGCATGTCGAACGAACGAGCGTCGAACCGATGGGGTTTCCGTGGGCAGACGGGGCGTAGGGTCGTGATCACGGCCGTGGTCGCGGGTCTGGCGGGCGGGCTGAGCGGGTGTGCGAGCGACGGAGAGCGCACGAGCGGCTTCTTCCGCTCGAACAGCAACGTCCGCACGATCGAGATCGACGCGGGCAAGGCGACCGCGACGGTCGATCCGAACGCGGCCCGGGGGAGCTACACGAGCGAGTGGTACCAGGAGCAGGCGCGCGGCGTCGAGCTCCCGGCGAAGTGGCTGAGCGAGGCCCGCGACGCGACGGCGGCGATCGAGGCGCGTCGCGCGGCTGCGCAGTCGGCGATGGTCGAGAGCGAGGCGGACCGTCGCGAGCGCATGGCGCTCGCCGACGCGGGGCGCGAGGCCGCTTTCAGCCGTGAATCCGCCGCCCGGAGCGAGGCGCAGCGGATGAACACGGTGTTCGGCGCGAAGATGACCGAGTTCTCCGCGCAGGCCGACGCGCGGGCGATGCTCGCCGAGTCCGCCGATATGCGTAACGCGGCCGAGCTGAACGCCAGCATCCGCGAGTGGGAGGCGGAAGCGAACAAGCTCCGCGCCGACAGCGAGCAGGGCTGGAACCGCGCTCTCGCCGAGCACGCCCGGATGCTCGCTGAGCGTTCGGCTGTGGAGGAGCGCGGGCGTGCGAACATCGAGGAGATGACCCGTCGCGTGGACCTGACCGAGCAGCGGGCCGGTGCGAAGGTCAGCTCGCTGCGTCAGCAGTCGCAGTCGATCACCGAGCGGACGACCGCGCTGGTCAGCGAGCTGAACCAGCAAGTCGAGACCGTCAGCGAGCAGACGACCGCTGAGGTCAGCGACCTCCGCCAGCGCGCCCGCTCGTTGCGTGACAGCACCTCGGCCCAGTCGAAGGGCCTGCTCAGCGAGGCGTCGTCGCTCGACACGATCGACGTCGATCGCCGCTACGAGCTCGAACTGATCGGGACCGAAGCGAACTACGCCGAGTCGCTCGCCAAGGCCGAGGAGATCCGTCGTCAGCTCGAAGCCGACGAGGACAGCCTGCTCGCCGGGGTGCAGCGTCGCGAGGCGGACCACACCGAGTCGTTCGACCGCGTACGGAGCGATTTCGATTCGGCGATCGCGTCGGTCGAGTCGTCCTTCGAGCAGGGCCTGAGCGACATCGATGTGATGCGGAGCGAGGCGGACCGCCTGGAGCGTCAGGCCCGCGCCCAGTTTGTGAACGCCGAGGCCGAGGCCCGCGCTCGCGCCCTGCGTGAAGAGAGCGCCCACCAGCGTGCGCTGGCGGAGGCGGACTACGAGCGTCTCCGCGCCGGCGCGGAGAGCGAGGCGGCGAAGATCTCGGCCGAGACGGCTCGCCAGGTCGCCCAGCAGGTGCGCAGCGGGAGCTGGTCGCTCCCGGGCAACACCAACCCGGTCGCAAGCGGCGTGAGCCCGAACAGCGACACGCCCCAGATGGCCGAGCCGAGCACGCGTCCGAACGTGGTCGAGCCGGACCGCGTCGCGCAGTTCCGGACGAAGCTGGCGGAGGTTGTGAAGCTCCGCATGCAGGCGGACGCTCAGGAGAAGGCGTTGTACGCCGACGCCGACCAGCGCCGCGCCGACTTCCGGGCGTGGTACGAGGAGAAGGTGGCGGCTCACGACGCGTGGTCGTCGGAGATCGAGTCCACGCGTCGCAAGGGCTTCGCGTCGATCGCCGAGCGTCACGCCCGGATCGACGCGACGCTCGCCCAGGCCGACGCGGCCCGCAACCGGGCGCTCGTCGACGCCGAGAGCACCCGCAAGGAGACGCTGGCGCGGATCACCAAGCTCCGCGCCGAGGCCGAGCAGCTCGAGCGGACCGGCGAGGCCCGGGTCGAGCAGCTGCTCGCCCGCGCCGACGCGACCGAGCGGAACGGTGTGACGCGTGTGGAGAACCTGCAGGTGCAGCGTGAATCGACGCTCCGCCGCGGGAACGCCGAGTCCGCCCGCCTCGCCGCCGAGGCCGACGCGCTCGAGCAGTCGCAGCGTGCCGTCGTCGCCCAGATGATCCGCGAGATCGAGTCGTCGGAGCGGATGCTGGTGGCCGAGCTCGCCCGCCTGGACCGTGCGGCCCAGAGCTTCTACGAGATCGCCGAGGCGACCTACAACGAGGGCCTGTTCGCGGCCGAGACCTTCGACCGCATCGCTCAGGCCAACGCTTCGGAGCTGGCGGCGACGCACGAGACGCAGCGCCGGATCGCGCAGGCCGAGGTCGGCTACATGCGTGAGCTGGCGTCAGCGCAGCGTCTGACCGCCGAGGCCGCGGTCGACCGCAAGCTCGCCGACGCGGAGCGTCAGGTCAGCGATCACCTCGCGCAGGACACGATGACCCGTGCCGAGATCGCGGCCCGGGCTCAGATGGCTCAGGCGGAGGTGAACAACCAGTTCACGATCGCCGGCGCCGAGGAGCACGCCGTCCGCGCTCGCTTCGACGCCCGCATCGCGATGACCGAGTCGGACCGCAACCGCGCCTACGCCCGTCTCTACCTGGAGCGTCAGCAGCAGCAGCGCCGCGTCGAGCAGGCGATGGCCGCCGCCGCCGCCTACGAAGAACTCAGCCGCGAGGCCCTCGCCCGTCTGAACGAGCGTTCGGACCGCTTCAACCGTACGGCCGACCAGAACTGGGACAGCCGCCTCGCCCTCCCTGCCAACTTCCCCATGCCCACGCCCGTCGAGAAGCTCGACAGCGATGGCGCCAACATCTTCAACCAGCGCGGCTTCGTCAACGTGCCCGAGCCGCAGCAGTAAGACGGGAGCGGGGCGAACCCCCGAGCCCGCACGGGTGAAGTCTCACCCGGCACACACCCAGACCCACCGCGCCGGCCCCGCCTTCCCAGGCGGGGCCGGTGTCTATTCCTATATCAACAGCGCCGGATTCAGTCTTCGGTCTCGCGAACAATCATCTCGCCGCGTTCGACGCTCCAGTCGTTGCCCAGGAAGCCCGCCACTCGCACGGCTTCCATCCCGCGCCGCCAGACGTCCGCCTCGAACAGCGTAAAATCCGGGTACGCGACGCCGCTGGTGAAGATCGGCAGGTGGTCGCCCGCGCGCATCGCGGCCAAGCACGTCCCGCCGATGAGCCCCACCGAGGCGACGGGATCATCCGGGCGCGGGAGCACGCCGAGCAGGCCCAGCCTCTCGCCCTCGTGCGTGTCATCACCGATTCGCACCGCGCCGGCGCGGACGTCCATCGCCGCGCCCTCGGGCACCATCACGCCCCACGCCCGGTTGGTGTCGCGGTTCCCGTACAGGATCACGCTCCGCCCGGCGAAGGCGCCCGCCTCGAAATCGCGGTCGGCGACGGTTTCCAGCAGCCCGTTGCCGCGGTACCAGAACCGTTCGGCGTCGTACCTCGCGCGAGACACCGCCCAGAGGTTCTCCTCGGGTGAGCCACCGGTCCCGTAGACCAGCACCGGGCGGTGGTTGAACGCCGACTTGAACAGCCCGGATCGCGCGGGTGTTTTTTCCGACGACTCGTCGATGGCGCCCGTCACCCGCCACCGCCCGCTCGCGTCGTCGCGGTCGAGGCGGATTTCCAGCGTGCCCCCCCGATCGACCGGGCGTGTGCGCACGCGTTGCCCGTCGAGTTCGATACGCACAGCCGCCGGGGGCTTGGTCGAATCCGACGCCGTGCCGAGACGGAGACGCAGGCGTGCGATGTTGGACGTCTCGCCCGTGACCGCGACAACGCCGCCCGCCCCGCGTTCGCGGCGGAGTCGCAGCTCGCTGGGCTCCAGCGGACGCGTCTGCTGCTCGACCCGCGCCCAGAAGTGTCGGGCGTTGACGCCCGGAAACGCCGTGACGAACGCGAGCTCGTCGGGCCCGTCACCGGTGGGGCCTAGGTCGATCGTGCGGCGCTGAAACATCTCGAACATCGGCGGCCAATCCACGCAAGCCGCCCCCGGGCCCTCGGTGTCCCACCAGTGCCCCGCGCCGGGCTGCTCGTGATAGCCGACGTCGTCGTGCCACGCCGAGAGCTCATCGCGCATCGTCCGCGCCTCGCGAACGGGCACGGTCTCGTCGGCGTCCCCGTGCAGGATGTAGACGCCGAGGCTCGCGAGGTTCTTCTGCATCATCAGCGTGCGGCTCGGGAGCGTCGCGCGACGGAAGACCTGCGCGACCGGATCGCTCGCGTCCAGGTCCGCCGCGCCGTAGCTCCAGAAATCCACCCACCCCGCGCTCGACCCGACCGCGGCGAAGCGGTCCGGGAAGGTCGTCGCCAAGTGCCACGCGCCGTGCCCGCCCATCGAGTGCCCGGTCAGCCACGTCTTCTCGGGCGCGGTCGCCAGCGTGCGCTGCGCGTGCTCCAGGGCCTCGATCGCGTCGAGGCGGCCCCAGTCTTCCCAGTCGAAGCCGAACGGGCGACGGTTGGTCGGCGCGACCAGGTGCGCCCAGTCTTTCGCCGAATACGCCGCGGCTTGATTCGGCGCATCAACCCCCGCCCCGTGGGTGCTCAGCACCAGCCCGTCGGCCTCCGGGCTCGACGCCGGGCGCAGGGCGTATTTCTGCACGCTCCCGTCCACCTTGCTCCCGAACGTGACCACGCGCACGTCCTGCTCGCCGACCGCCCGCGTGCGCACACGCCCCTCGCCCAGGAGCGAGCCGTCAGCCGCCAGGATGCGCAGGCGGAACTCGATCGTCCCGGGCTCGTGCGCGCGCATCGACGGCAGGTCCACCCGGACGGGGCGCACCGACTCGCCCGGAAGCGATGGGAGCGCCGTCTCGGCGACGATCGGCGCGCCGTCGCCACCCTCATACGCCACCAGCGCGCGAGCGCCCCCGATCGCTTTGAACCCGTAATTTGACAGCACCACCTGCCCAAACAGCCCTGAGCCGTCCTGGCCGACCACGTAATCCGGGAGCGTCACGTCCGGCAGCACCTCCACGGTGTATTCAGGCGCGAGCGCGCGCACGCGGGTGTTCCCCCGCGCCCCTTGCAGCAGCACATAATTCGGCCCCGCGTTGAACATCACCGGCAGGTGGACGAACTCGAAACCGTACAGGTCGCCCACACGCAGGCGTCCGTTGATGAACGCCATCGAGTGCCCGCGGATCTCCAGACGCACGGGGCGCGGGCTCTCGCTCTGGATTTCTAGCAGCATCCACCCGCCACGCCACGTGCGCCCCTCGAACACGCCCGGTTCATCGCTCTCCAGACGCGACCACGCGACCGAAAACCCGTCGGGGCGTTCGACCTCGTCCCCTTCGATCACCGGTCGCCACGTGCCATCGACGACCGACGCCATCAGCGTGTCCAGCGGGAACGGCACGCGCCCGCCGCGTCCGACGGCGGGGAGCACCAGCGCCGACTCGGGGCGAGCCTCCCACGCCGGGGCGGGCGCCTCCTGCCCGCGTGCGGCTTCGCCCCCGAGCAGCCCCCCGCACGCCGCCGCGAGGCTCGCCGCACCGATCCATCCTTGCCGAACGCTGCTGCGCATCGTGGACTCCGTCTGTCGAACGTGATCACCGAACCGATGCCGAAGCCTACCGCACGAGGGCCCGCGAGGTGGAACGCCCGGCCGCTGGCGGATTCATGAGAATCGCGAAGCCGAGCGCCGCATCCGGGCGAACGATGCACACATGAGCGAGACCCCCCGCGACGTGTCCCCGCTGTTCGAACCCCTCATCGTCCGCGACGTCACGATGCGCAACCGCGTCGGCGTCAGCCCGATGTGCCAGTACGCCTCCGAGGGCGGCCTGCCCAACGACTGGCACCTGGTCCACCTGGGCTCCCGAGCCGTCGGTGGCGCGGGGCTCGTCATCGCCGAGGCGACCGCGATCAGCCCTGAAGGACGCATCACCCCGGATGACGCGGGGATCTGGAGCGACGAGCACGTCGAGCCCTGGGCCCGCGCGACCCGGTTCCTCGCGCAGTGGGGGGCCGTCCCCGCGATCCAGCTCGCCCACGCCGGGCGTAAGGCGAGCTGCTGGACGCCGTGGCTCAACAAGCCCCGCGGCACCATCCCCGCAAGCGAAGGCGGCTGGCAGCCCATCGCCCCGAGCGCCCTCGCCTACGACGAACGCCTCGCGACGCCGACCGCGATGAATCAAGCCGAGATCGACCGGATCGTTGCCGCCTTCGCCAAGGGCGCCGAGCGTGCGCTCGCCGCGGGGTTCCGCATGGTCGAGGTCCACGCCGCCCACGGCTATCTGCTCCACTCGTTCCACTCCCCCCTCGCCAACCGGCGCGACGACCGCTACGGCGGCTCGTTCGAGAACCGCACGCGCCTGACCGTCGAGATCGTGCGCGCGATCCGCAAGGTCTGGCCCGACGCGCTCCCGCTTGCGGTGCGACTGAGCTGCACGGACTGGATCGAGGGCGGGTGGACGCTCGACGAGTCCGTTGCGCTGAGCCGCGTGCTCAAGGACGAGGGCGTGGACCTGATCGACTGCAGTTCCGGCGGCGCGGCCCCCGGCGGGCCGATGGTGATGGAGCCGGGCGCACAGGTCCCGTTCGCCGAACGCATCCGGCGCGAGGCCGATGTCCTCTCAATGGCCGTCGGCGGCATCACCAAGCCCCGCCACGCCGCCCAGATCGTCGCCGATCACAAAGCCGACGTCGTGCTCCTCGCCCGCGAACTGCTCCGCGACCCCTACTGGCCGGTCCACGCCGCGATCGAGCTCGGCGCGTACGACGACTGCCCGTACATCCCGCGCTACGACCACTGGGTGAAGCCGAAGACCGACTGAGCCTCCGTTGGTGGCACAGCTCTCCGAGCTGTGCCACCGGGGCCCAACGTCTGGTACGATCCGCCTCGCCCTGTTCCGGGCGATGTGGAGACGATGCATGGCGACGATGAGCCGTTGGTGGGTGCTGGTGCTGGGTGTGGCGGCGTTACTGGGTGCGCCGGCGTTCGCGGACGAGCCTGCCCAGGATGCCGAGGATGCCGAGGACGCGGACGTTGAAGCCGCTGAAGCCGGCGAGAAGCCCCCCAGCGTCTGGAACGTCGACGAGCCCCGCGGCCCCACCTTCGAACGCGACATCGACGTCACCGAGGGCACCTGGCTCAGCCTCGACGTCTCGCCCGACGGCGAGTGGATCGCGTTCGACCTCCTCGGCGACCTCTACATGATGCCCATCGAGGGCGACGAGACCGGCGAACGCGTCCGCAAGCTCACCGGCGGCATGAGCTGGGACATGCAGCCCCGCTTCAGCCCCTGTGGCACCAAGATCGCCTTCACCAGCGACCGCAACAGCATCGATAAGGACGGCAAGGTCAGCTCCAAAGCCGGCGACAACATCTGGACCATCGACCTCGACTCCGGCGAGCTCACCCAGATTTCCAATGAGCCCTTCCGCCTCCTCAACGCCCCCGCGTGGCACCCCTCGGGCGACTACATCGTCGCGCGCAAGCACTTTACGAGCCGCCGCTCTCTTGGCTCCGGCGAAATGTGGATGTACCACGCCGCGGGCGTCCGCGCCGGCGCGACCGGCGGCGTGCAACTCACCGAAAAACCCACCGACCAGAAGGACGTCAACGAGCCCGTCTTCAGCCCCGACGGGCGCTATCTCTACTTCTCCGAGGACGCCAGCCCCGGGCAGAACTTCGAGTACAACAAGGACTCCAACCAGCAGATCTACGTCATCAACCGACTCGACACCGAGACCGGCGAGCAGCAACGCTACATCACCGGCCCCGGCGGCTCCGCCCGCCCCACGCCCTCGCCTGACGGTGAAAAGATCGCCTTCGTCCGGCGCTTCGACGGGCGCAGCGCGCTGCACATCTTCGACATCCGTTCCGGGCGCGTCGACATGGTCCACAACGACCTCGAACGCGACATGCAGGAAGCCTGGGCGATCCACGGCGTCTACCCGACCATCGCGTGGACGCCGGACAGCACGTCCATCGTCTTCTGGGCGCGCGGCAAGATCCGGCGGATCGACCTGAACGAGGACCGCAGCGCCGGCGACGTGCGCACGATCCCGTTCCGCGTGCGCGACACGCGGACGCTCGCCGAGCCGCTGCGGTTCGCGATCGATCCCGCGCCCGACGAGGTGCGGGCGCGGATGCTCCGCTGGGTGCAGGTTGCGCCGAACGGCAAGCAGGTCGCGTACCAGGCGCTCGGGAAGATCTGGATCAAGGACCTGCCCGACGGCACGCCGCGCCGCCTGACCGAGCAGGACGAGCACTTCGAGTTCTACCCCGCCTGGTCGCGCGACGGGCGCCAGCTCGTGTACACCACCTGGCACGACGAGCAGCTCGGCTCGGTCCGCGTCGCGGACATGGAAACCGGCGAGACGTGGCGCGTCACGCGCGACCCCGGGCACTATGTCGAGCCGGCGTTCTTCCCGCTCGGCGGCTCGGTCCTCTACCGCAAGGTCGGCGGCGGGGGCGTCGTCAGCCCGTTGTGGGGGCGCGAGCCGGGGATCTACCGCGTCACCGCCGTCCAGCGCCTGGCGCCGAGCACGCCCGAACTGCTCACCCGAGACGGGGTCCACCCCCAGTTCGGCAACAGCAACACACGCCTGTATGTCACGCGGGCCGCCTTTGCCCGCGACGCCGACAACCGCAAGCTGATCGAGATCGAACTCGGCGGCGAGCACCAGGGGCGCGAGCGCGAGCTCTACACGAGCACCTGGGCGCAGGACTACCGCGTCTCGCCCGACGGCAAGTGGGTCGCGTTCGTTGAGCGGTTCAACGTCCACGTCGCGCCGATGGTGCGCACGGGGCGGGCGATCGCCATTGGGCCGAGCACGACGTCGATCCCCGTGCAGCGCGTCGGCGAGGACGCGGGGTGGCACGTCCACTTCTCGGGCGACAGCCAGCGCCTGCACTGGTCGCTCGGCCCGACGCTCTTTACGCGGGAACTTAGCGACAGCTTCGCCTTCCTCGACGGCTCGCCCGAAGAGGCCCCGGACCTGACGGCCGAGGGTATCGATATCGGCTTCAATTTCCCGCACGACAAGCCCGAGCGCACGATCGCCCTCGTCGGCGGGACCGTTTACACGATGGACCCGGACGCCGAGGATTTCGGGCGGATCGAGAACGCGACCGTGCTGATCGAGGGCAATCGCATCACCAGCGTCGGCCCGCGGGGTGACATCCGCGTGCCGAGCGGCGCGGAGGTGCTCGACGTCAGCGGGCAGGTCGTCCTCCCGGGCTTCCTAGAGGCGCACGCGCACGGGCCGATGGCGATCAACGGTATCACGCCGCAGCACAACTGGGTGAACGCCGTGCGCCTCGCCTTCGGCGTGACGACGGTGCATGATCCCTCGAACGACACCGCGTCGATCTTCAGTTCCAGCGAGATGACGATGGCCGGGGCCAACGTCGGGCCGCGGACGTTCAGCACGGGGACGATCCTGTACGGCGCCGCCGGCGGGTTCGCCGCCCCGGTCGAGAGCTACGACGACGCGCTCTTCCACCTCCGGCGGATGCAGGCGGTGGGGGCGTGGAGCGTCAAGAGCTACAACCAGCCGCGGCGTGACCAGCGTCAGCAGGTCGTCGAGGGCGCGCGCGAGCTCGGCATGATGGTCGTCCCCGAGGGCGGGAGCACCTTCATGCACAACCTCACCATGATCGTCGACGGGCACACCGGGATCGAGCACACGTTCCCGGTCGAGATCGTCTACGACGACGTCCTCCAGCTCTGGAAGCCGGAGCCCGATCGCGGGCTCGCCTCGGTCGGCGTCGGGTACACGCCCACGCTCAGCGTCGCCTACGGCGGGCTCACCGGCGAGATCTACTGGTACCAGCAAGACGAGCTCTGGAAGCACGGGAAGCTGCGGAGCTTTGTGCCGCCGGAGATCATCATCCCGCGCGCCCGCCGCCGGTTGATGGCCCCGCAGGAAGATTTCAACCACTTCCTGTGCGCACGTATTACCAAGCAGGCGATCGACATCGGCATCCCCGTCCAGCCCGGCGGGCACGGGCAGATGCCCGGGCTCAACACCCACTGGGAGATCTGGATGATGGCCCAGGGCGGCATGTCCAACCTCGAAGCCCTGCGCTCCGGCACCTACGACGGCGCCCGCCACCTCGGGCTCGACCGCGACCTCGGCTCGATCACCCCCGGCAAGCTCGCCGACCTGGTCGTCATCGAACCCGGGCGCGACCCGACCCGCGAGATCCGCGACAGCGAGTTCATCCAGTGGACCATCGCCAACGGGCGCGTCTACGACGCGAAGACCATGGGCGAACGACAGCCCGGCGGCGAGCTCGCCAACGCGCCAACCTTCTACTGGATGGACCCGAACTACTCGCCCTCCAGCGTCCCGCCCGCCTTCACCGGGTGCGAAGGGTGCGGCTACCCGACCGCCTGCTCGTGGGGGCACCCGTAACGGGAGCTCCGAGCTCGGAACAGCAAAGCAGCGGATCGGATTGCGAGTCATCGAATGTCCGGTGCCCCGGAAATGCCCACCGCGGGCTTTTCCGGGTCGGCGTTCACCGGCATGGATCCGCGCCGCCCTCGCCCGGATCCCGGAAAAGCTCCGCCGCAGACGGCTCCGCGTTTCCGGGGCACCGATCCGAAGCGATAGTCATCACAAAAGCAACAGACGCGCCCAAGCAGGCGCGTCCGATTTGGCGATCTGCACATCTGGCCCTTTGGCCCTCTCGCCTCACCGCCCGCGGAATGTGATCCGCCCCTTGGTCAGGTCGTACGGGCTCATCTCCACCGTCACCGTGTCGCCCGGCAGGATGCGGATGTAGTGCTTGCGCATCTTCCCGCTCACGTACGCCAGGATCTCCGTCTGCTGGTCGTTCGGCAGACGGACCTTGAACATCGCGTTGGGCAAGGCCTCAACAACGACGGCCTCCATCGTGAACTTGTCATCCTGCTTCGGCATGCGGGCTGCGATCTCCGGTCGGGGTGCGTTCGCTGATTTCGGGGAGGCTCAGGATAGCGCTCTGCACGCCCCCCGTCCTCCCGCCCCGGTTCCTCACCGACGCCGCCGCTCCCGGTTGCGGTCCCGCTCGCCCGCCCCCGCCTTCTTCGGCACCTTCTGCTGCACCACCACGTCCTCCACCCCCCGGTAGGTCACCAGCACCGCCCCGACCTCCGCCACGCGGTGGAACAGCCGCTCCAGCGTCCCCTCCTGCCCGGGCCAGGGGTAGGCGAAGACCACATCAAAATCCCCCGGGTCCGCGTCCAGTTCGGCGTACCCGTCCAACCCGCCCTCGTGGAGCCACGCCGCCTCGTCCGACGCCCCGTCCGTGATCGCCTGGCATTCGTCGGGGATGAACGTCCCGCACGCGAACCGGGCCGGGATCGCGAGGTCCTCCGCGAGCGCCTCGGACTCGTCCACCAGCTCCTGGTGGTACTCGATCCCGACGGCATCAAACCCCAGCAGCGACGCCAGCAGCGTCGCCACCCCGAACCCCGAGCCCCACTCGCAGAACGCGTCCCCGGGCGCAAAGCCCGAGTCCCGCAGGCTCCGCAGCGCCGACTCGACCCGCGCAAAATCGCTTGGCACAAACCCCGGCGGCACCGCCCCGTGCCGAGCGTCAAAATACGCGTTGATCCGACGATCCGACTCGGCCAGTAACGCCGCCACCCGCTCGGGCGAACGGGAACGTGGGGCAGGAAGTTCCAGAGTGCGCAGGGGCATCCAAGTCAGCTTACCGACGCACGGCGTAAGCGAAACGGATCACCACTCCGGCCCGCCGGAGTACCTGCCGTAGATGTCGGCCATCGCCTGGACCATCTCGCCCAGGGTCGCGCCCGCCATCGCGCCGTTGACCAGGCTCGGCATCACGTTGTGCGTGTCGAGCCCGAGGTCGGCGGCCGCCTCGGCGTAGCCCTTGCCGGGCTCGCTCGAGCCCCCGCCCGGGTCGCCGTCGCGGCAGGTCACGCGGATCCGGTCCAGGGCCTGCGCGACGAGCGTCTCGTCGCGGGCCTGCTTGAAGGCCGCGAGGCGGGCGGTCTGGTCCACCTCGACCTCCGGCCCGATCGCGAGGATGTCGATCGGGCGACCCTCCTCTTTATCCACGTACTCGTTCAGCCCGACGATGATCCGGTCGCCGCTCTCGCACTCCTCGGCGAAGCGGTAGCTCGCCTCGGCGATCTGGCGTCGGAAGTAGCCCTTGTGGATGCCCGCGACGACGCCGCCGTGCCCGCTGTTCTCCGCCGGCGTGTTCTTGCTGGCCAGCTTGAACGGGCCGCCGCCCATCGCGTCGATCTCGGCGATGTACGCCAAGGCTTCGGCCTCGAGCCGGTCGGTCAGCTCCTCGATGAACCAGCTCCCCCCGAGCGGGTCGGTCACGCGGGTGACGCCCGTCTCGTGCGCGAGGATCTGCTGCGTCCGCAGCGCGACCGTGACGGCCTGCTCGGTCGGCAGACCCAGCGTCTCGTCCATGCTGTCGGTGTGCAGGCTCTGACACCCGCCGAGCACGGCGGCCATCGCCTGATAGGCAACGCGCACGATGTTGTTCAGCGGCTGCTGCTCGGTCAGGCTGCACCCAGCCGTCTGCACGTGCGTCTTCATGTACCACGACCTCTCGCTCTCGGCCCCGTACCGCTCGCGCATCATCCGCGCCCAGATCCGACGGGCCGCACGCAGCTTGCAGACCTCTTCGAAGAACTCGTTGTGGCTGTTGAAGAAGAAGCTCAGGCGCGGCGCGAAGTTCTCGACGTCCAGCCCGCGCTCGATGCACGCTTCGACGTACTCCATCCCGTCCCGCAGCGTGAACGCCAGCTCCTGCGGGCCCGTGCTCCCGGCCTCGCGGATGTGGTAGCCCGAGATCGACACGCTGTTCCACTTCGGCACCAGCGCCGACTGGAACTCGATCGTGTCCACCACCAGCTTCACGCTCGGCTCCGGCGGGTAAATAAACTCGTTCTGCGCGTGGAACTCTTTGAGGATGTCGTTCTGCAGCGTCCCGCCCAGCGTGGACCAGTCGATCCCGCGCTGCATCGCCATCGCGAGGTACATCGCCCAGATCACGCACGCCGGCCCGTTGATCGTCTGGCTCACCGTCACCGAGTCGATCGGGATGTCGGCGTAGAGGCGGTGCATGTCCTCGATGGTGTCGATCGCGACGCCGCACTTGCCGACCTCACCCATGCTGAGCACGTCGTCGGAGTCGCGCCCCATCAGCGTCGGCAGGTCGAACGCGGTCGAGAGCCCGGTGTTGGCTTTGGTCTTGGTGCTCGCGGCTCGGAGGAGGTACTTGAACCGGTTGTTCGTGTCGTCGGCCGAGCCGAAGCCGGCGAACTGGCGCATCGTCCACAGGCGGGAGCGGTAGCCTTGCGGGAAGAGCCCGCGGGTGTAGGGGAACTGCCCGGGCTCGGGGATGTCGCGGTCGATGTGCCGGAGGCTCTCGGCCGGGCTCGCGGGCCCGTAGCTCGGATCGAGCACCAGCCCGCTGATCGTGACGGCGTGCGGGTCGATGTTGCCGGCCGAGTCGATGCCGGGGCCTGTGAACGTGGTTGTCATGCCAGAATCTCCAAAGACACACGCCGCCGATCGGAGCACGGCAGCAATTCAGAAAGGGCAAGCCCCGTCGCTTCATGATTCTACGGGCCTCCCCGAGGCCTGTCCGGTGCCCCGGAAACGGCCCGCCGCGGGCCTTTTCCGGGTCGGCAATCAATCACGTTGATCTTTGCCGCCCGCACCCGACTCCCGGAAAAGCTCCGCCGCGGACGGCTGCGCGTTTCCGGGGCACCGATCCTGCCCCCTGCTGATCTCCACCGCAACCGACAGCTTCTCCGGATTCTCGCCCACACCTGCGGGAATGTGCGCAAAGAAGCTGTCGTCTGCGCCTCGCGCCTCGACCCGTGCCGGTTCGGGCCGGATACTGCCCCCTGCGCCGGGTGGGGCCGTCGGATCGGGCCCGGGTCTCGGCGGGAAGGAGCCCGGATTGCCGTTTCTTCGAGGACAGGTCAGTTTCTGCCGGCTCGGCATCGCCGCCGGGCCCGGGATCACCACCGACCAGGGCACGCTGGACGTGCTGAGCGAGCACACGATCAGCCCCGGCCCGCGGGTGGGGGCCCCGGCGGAGGTGGAAGCCGGCTGGTGCGCCGGGCGGCATCTCTACGACGAGCGGTTCACCTACGACAAGAACGTCCTGATGGACGGCGCGATCTGGCAGGCCGGGCTCCGCATTGACACCAACCGCGTGCCGGGCGAGGTCAAGCGGGCGATCAAGGCCCAGCACGAGGACGCGGCCGTCACCGCCCCCGGCGGCTTCCTCTCCCGCGGGCAGAAACGCGAAGTGAAGGACCTCGTCGAGCGCGCGCTCCACGACGAACTCGCGAGCGGCAAGCACCGGCGCAGCGCGCTGGTCGACGTGCTCGCGGACACCGACCGGGGCGTCCTGCTCTCGGCGGCCGCGGGGAACGGCGTCATCGAGAAGCTCTGCGCCCTCTACCGCGAGACGTTCGGCGACTCGCTGACGCCGCACTCGGCCGGGGCGATCGCGAGCGCCCTGCTTAGCGACATGGGCCGCCGGCGCGAGCTGGAGGACGCCCTCCCGACGCCCTTCACCGAGGCCCCGAGCGGGGCCGACGGCTCGCCGCCCGAAGTGAGCTGGGCCCGCGGCTCCAACGAACCGGCGGACTTCCTGGGCAACGAGTTCCTTCTCTGGCTCTGGTTCCGAACGGATCAGGGCGAGGGGATGATCACGGCCGACCTCGACAAGGGCGCGAAGGCGGAGGTCGCGGTGGCGCTGGATCGGACGGTGGAGATGGAGTGCGCCTGGGCGATCACGGGCAAGCAGACGCTGAAGGGGGATACGGACGGGCTGAGCCCGTTCCGCTTGCCGGAGGCGTGGGACGCGCTGGGGACGGGCAAGTGGCCACGCCGGGTCGGGATGCTGCTGGCCGAGGGGGCGGAGCAGTGGATGTTCAGCTTTCAGGGGGACCGGTGGCTGGTCTCGGGCTGCACGCTGCCGAGCACGGAAGAAAAGTTCGAGACGGTGCGGGAGGCGAACGAGTTCCGCGTGGCGCAGGTGCGCCGCTTGGACGAGCTGCTGATCGGCACGTACCGCTCGTTCCTCGCGTTGCGGACGAGCCCGAAGTGGGCGGAGGAGCGCCAAGCGATGCGGTCGTGGATCGCGGGGCGTCGCCCGGAGCGTCGGGGCCGCCCGGTTGCCCCGAGTGCAAAGCCCCGCCCGCCGGTGGAGGTCCCCGCGCCGGATGCGACCCCGGCAGCGGACGGGGCGTCGTCAGAAGCGGCTCCGTTCGCGGCCAACGCCTGAATCAGGTGGTGCGGGAGATGCCCGGTCGCGCGGCAGGGCAACACCGGTATTGTGCGCAAATGTTCAGGACGGGTGTTGCGGGGGGCTCGGGTTGTGTATGATGGTGCTGCACGTTGCATGCTGGGCTGTCCAGCGGGGCGTGCGTCTGCCGGAATGGGTCAGGCCGAGAGTGCCCCATGCCGGAAGGATCGGTTCGACTCTCGGGATGATCGGTAGTATCGAAATGCGGATTTACGTCGGAAACCTCCCGTACAGCACGAATGACATGGAACTCCGCGAAATGTTCGGGGAGTTCGGGAACGTCACGGACGCGTCCGTGGTGATGGATCGGGAGACCGGTCGCTCGCGTGGCTTCGGCTTCGTCGAAATGGACGATGACACGGCCAACGAGGCGATCGAGCAGATGAACGGTCGGGACATGGGCGGCCGCGCCCTCGTCGTGAACCAGGCCCGCGAGCGTGCCCCCCGCAGCGGTGGCGGCGGCGGTGGTGGTCGCGGTGGCTACGGCGGCGGCGGCGGTGGTGGCGGCTACGGCGGCGGAGGCGGTGGTGGCGGCGGCGGCCGTCGCGGCGGCTGGTAAACCACACGGGCCCACGCCCGACCCCGGCACCTGACACTATTTCAAGACACCACGCGGGCCCGCTCCAAGAGCGGGCCCGCTTTGTTTCTCAACCTCGCCCACCACAGCCGGGCCCTCCCATCGGCCGCATCGAATCTGCGGAACCCCTCGGCGTCTTGCCGATGCCGCCCGGTCGCCGTTACGTTGTGCGGCACCACACGCCGGCGCCTGGAGGGATGGCGACGGCACACGGAGGCTCCACCCATGCCCGCTGCCCGCCCGCGACGTTCGGTTCTTTCCCGGTCCATCGCCCCCTGGCTGGCCTCGGTCGGCCTGGCGATGGGTGTTAGCGCCGCCGCCCCGGTCGCCTCGGGCGACGAGGGCATGTGGCTGGTCAACCAACCCCCAAAGGAGATGCTGCGCGAGCGGTACGCCTTCGAGGCGACCGACGCCTGGATGACGCACCAGCAGCGGAGCGCCTGCCGCCTGAGCTCCGGCGGCTCCGGCTCGCTCGTCTCGGCGAACGGGCTGGTGCTGACCAACCACCATGTCGCGCGGGGGCTCATCGCCCAGCTCACGACCGAGGACCGCAACCTGCTCCGCGACGGCTTCCTCGCCCGTGCGCACGATGAGGAGCTCAGGTGCCAGGGCGCGTCGATCGACGTGCTGATGGAGATCGAGGACGTCACCGAGCTGGTCAACGCGGCCGTGCCGGAGGGCGCGACCCCGGGCGAAGCGAACGCCGCCCGTCGGCGGATGATCGCGGAGATCGAGGAGGCGTATAAGGCGCGCACGGGTATGGAGTCGCAGGTCGTCACGCTCTATCAGGGCGCTCGCTATCACCTTTACGGGTACAAGCGGTACACCGACGTCCGCCTCGTCTGGGCGCCCGAGGGCGTGATGGGGCACTTCGGGGGCGACGTCGATAACTTCGAGTACCCGCGGTACAGCCTCGACGCGGCGTTCCTGCGTGTGTACGAGGACGACAAGCCGGCCCAAGTTGAGCATCACCTGACCTGGAGTGAGGACGGGCTTGAGGAAGGCGACCTGGTCTTTGTCTTCGGGCACCCCGGCAGCACGCGGCGTCTCAACACGTTCGAGCACCTGCGGTTCATCCGCGACGTCGAGCTGCCGCAGCGTTTGAACGAGAACTGGCGGATGGAGAGCAAGCTGCGCGAGTTTGTGAGCCGCGGCGAGGACAACCGGCGTGTCGGCTCCAGCTCGCTGATGGGCGTGCAGAACGGTCGGAAGTTTCGCACGGGTATGCTCGAGGGGCTGCTGGACCCGGAGCTGATGTCGCGCAAACGCGAGCAGGAGGCGGCGCTGCGGGCGTTCGTCCGTGAGGACGCCGATCGGCGGGCGGCGTGGGGCGACGCGTGGCAGCAGGTCGCCGACGCGCGACAGGTCTATCGCGAGTTCTATCACCGCCAGCGCGCGCTCAGCATCTGGTCGGACCTTTACGCCCACGCGCTGCACGTCGTGCGACTGAGCGAGGAACTGCCCAAGGAATCCGGCGCGCGACTGAGCGAGTACCGGGACACGAACCTGGAGAGCGTCTACCGGCGTCTGTACGCGGAGACGCCGATCCATGAGAATTTGGAGATCGAGCGGCTCACCGCGGCGCTCAGCTACCTGGCCGAGTCGATGGGCGGGGACGACCCGCTGGTGCGCCGGGCGCTGGGGGGCAAGCCGCCGCGGGCCCGGGCGCGGGAGCTGGTGGAGAACACACGCCTGTTCGACGCAGAGATCCGCCGGGACCTGGTCGAGGGCGGGGCGGACGCGGTGGCGTCGAGCGATGACCCGATAATCGAGCTGGCGCGGGCGCTGGACGCCGAGGACCGGTGGCTGCGGGAGTGGTATGAGAACGAGGTCGAGGGCCCGGAACGCGAGGCGTACGCGAAGATCGCCGAGGCGCAGTTCGAGATGCTGGGCGAGAACCAGTACCCGGACGCGACGTTCACCCTCCGGATGACCTTCGGCACCGTCGAGGGTGTAACGGTGGGCGGCGAGCCGTTCCCGGCGATCACCGATTACGCTGGGATGTACGCGCGGGCCGAGGCGCGAGAGGGCGAGGCGGACTTTACGCTCCCGCAGCGGTGGCTGGACAAGCGCGAGGCGCTCGATGAGTCGGCGGCGCTCAACTTCGTCTCCACCGTCGACCTCATCGGCGGCAACTCCGGCAGCCCCGTTGTCAACCGCGAGGGCGAGCTCGTCGGGCTGATCTTCGATGGGAACCTTGATTTCCTCGCGACGGACTTCATCTACCCCGGCGGCGAGGGACGCGGCGTCGCGGTCGACGCCCGCGGCATCCTCGAAGCACTCCGCAGCGTGTACGAGGCGGAAGAACTGGTCGCGGAGCTGGTCGGCGGGGAGTAAGCCGCGGGGCAAGGGGTCGATCAGTTCGTGAGTGCCGCGTAGATCACGGCACCCCATGCGCCGAAGTGGATCGCTGCGATCGCGTAGGTCATCAGCACGAAACCGGTCTTGGCGCGCTTGTGCTTGAAGACCTGTTGGGCGAGCAGCGCGCCCGGCCACCCGCCGAAGAGAGCGAGCATGTGGAGCGTGCGTTCGCGCGTGCGGGTGCGCCCCCGTTCGGCGGCCCACTTGTCCCGCCAATAGACGATCATGGTCGCCAGACTCACGAGCAGGTAGACGATCGCGGCGATCAGCAGCGGGTGCGGCATGACGGGCCTTTCGGCGAGATGAGGGACGCGGAGGCAGCCTAGCCCATGCCGAGGGCCCGTTCCGAGCAATCGTTCCGGGGGCAAGGGCGGCGGCTCCGGACATGTCCGCCTGGGGGAATCGGCCATAGACTCGCGTATGACATCCACCCTCCACACGCCGACGACCGAGTTTGAGAAGAAGGACCGCTGCGCGGACCTGGACCACCGCCCGCGGGTGCTGCTCGGGAAGATGGGGCTCGACGGGCACGACCGCGGGGTGAAGGTGATCGCCCGGGCGCTGCGGGATTCGGGCGTGCACGTGATCTATTCGGGGCTGTGGCAGACGCCGCGGTCGCTCGCGATCAGTGCGCGGGACGAGGACTGCGACGTGATCGCGGCGAGCATGATGAGCAACTCGCACCTCTCGCTGGGGCCGAAGCTGCTGGAAGCGCTCCGCGAGGTCGGTCGTGGGGACATCCCGGTGCACATGGGGGGGATCCTGCCGCAGGAGGACTTGCCGAAGCTGCGGGAGATGGGGGTCGCCAAGTGTTTCACGACGGGCACGGGACTGCAGGAGATCGTGGACGCGGTGCGCGAGGTCACGCTCGTGCGCACGCCGGAGGTCGAGAGCCGGCACCCGACGGCCCAGCTCGCGCGGGACATCTCGCTGCTGCATGATGGAAAGACGAGCCGCGGCAGCGCGAGGCGCCGTCGCCCGACGCGCGTCATCGGCGTCACCGGCTCGCCCGGCGCGGGCAAGAGCACGCTGGTCGCGCAGCTCGTCGGCGAGTACACGCGGCGGGCGAAAGAGCGCCCGGAACTCGGGCGGTGCGCGGTGGTCGCGTTCGACCCGAAGAGCCCGATCACGAGCGGGGCGCTGCTGGGCGATCGCCTGCGGGTGGACTTCAACGCGCTGGGCGAGGCCGTGTTCTACCGGTCGCTGGCGATCAGCGGGGAAGACTACCACGCGGTGCCGGAGATCATCGAACTGATCGGCGGGGCGGTGGAGGGTGGTTCGGGCAACGAGGGCCCGTACGAGACGCTTTTTGTCGAGACCGTGGGGGCGGGGCAGAACGAGACGCGGATCCGGGATCATGTGGACCGGACGGCCGTGGTGCTGACGCCCGGTATGGGCGACGCGGTGCAGATGGATAAGGCCGGGATTTTGGAGATCGCGGACCTCTTCGTGTGCAACAAGGCGGATCACCCGGGCGAGCACGAACTGGTGCGCGACCTGCGGGACGTGGCCGGGAAGCGGGCGATTTTGGAGACGGTCGCGACGCACGGCAAGGGGGTTGCAGAGTTGCTGGATGAGTTGCTGAAGTGACGGGGCGGCAAGGAAGAGCGGGGGTGGGGTTCAGCCTTGTCCTCGTATCATGTCGAGCACGGTCACTTCCGCGGTCGTTGGGCGGATGCGGTCGGTCAGCAGCAGCAGCATGGCGATCCCGGCTCCGGCGACCGAACCACCGATGTGCGCCATAAGCGCGACGCCGCTTTCGGAGGCCCCGGCGCTCTCCATGATCTGAAAGATGACGTCTTTCAGGAAGTAGCAGCCGACGACGATCCATGCGGGCACTTCGAAGTTGCCCGGCTGGTAGAGAAACAGCCAGTAGAAGACGTTCACGTCGTTCTTCGAGAAGAAAATGATGAACATGCCGGTGATGCCCGCGATCGCGCCGCTGGCGCCGAGGGCGGGGCCGTCGCTGATCATGCCGTGCGCATAGGCGGAGACCATCCCGAAGAAGAAATAGCACGCGAGGAAGAGCGTGTGCCCGAGTTTGGCGTTGACGGCGTTCCCGAAAACGAACAAAAAGATCATGTTGCCGACCAGGTGCATGGTGTCGGCGTGGGTGAGCGTGGCACCGAGGAGGCCGGCCTCGCTGGCCCATTGCCCGGAGCCGTGCAGCATCCAGATCGGCAAGGCTTCCGCGTCTTCGTGCAGTGCAGGGAAGGTCGCGACGCTCACCAGAATGGTGAACGCGATCAGCACCCAGTTCGCGATGGGTATCCGCTCCATCGGGACGTCGACTTGGTAGGGGAGGATCATCGGTCGTCCTCCTCGCCGTCGTGTGGGTTGGTCGAAGCGAGGCCGAAGGCGGTCAATGCGGCCAGCGCCACCCAAGCCGCGGTGAACGCGGCGCTCTGGCTCTCCGTGGGGGGGATGACGGCGTATGTCAGATCGAACTCGGGCATTTCCACGACGAAACCCTCCGGCCGGTCCGGGGGCGTGACAGCGAGGGCGCCGATCGTCCCGAGGAGGGTGAGCCCGGCGGCGATCGTCCCAATGACCCGTCCGCCGCGTCCTCGCACGGGGATCAGTGCCGCCGAAGCGACGATGGCGCCGAGCAGGAAGACCATCCCTCGGTGCGGTGCGTCGGCCGCGAGCGCGATGGCGATCCAGATCCCTGCCCCGGCGGCCGCGCCCACGCCGGCGCTGATCGCGGCGAGCCCGAAGCGAGCGGGCGTGGGCGCGACGTGATCCGTCTTCGGGCGAACGACGCGTGTCTGCACGCCGCGCCCGGTCTGGGCGTTGGTGCCGCAGTGCATGCAGATGATCGTTTCGGGCGCCATCGCGTAGCCGCAGCCCGGGCAGGAGACCTGGGTTTCAACTGTCCCGACGCCCGGAGCCGATGCCACGTCGTCGAGCAGGGCCGCCATGACGTCGGGCTCCTCGGTGACCAAAGGCACAGCCGTTTCTGCGGCGAAAGGGGTCGGCGCGACAGCGACCGCCGGGTTCATTGATTGGGTTTGGGCCTTTGCGGCGCAGGCCCGGTGGGCGTATCGCCCGGATCGATCGCGGATGCGCGGCGCGTTGGCGCAATCCGAGCCGCAGATCACACAACGTTTTTCGGCCGCGTCGGGCATCGACACTCCCCCGGGGTCTCCACTGCGACGCACGATACCGAACAGCGCACGCTCGCACAAGGAAACTTTCAGGAACAGATTCGGGAGCTCGGGCGGCTACTGTTGCCTTCCCCCGGGGGCGCGGGATGAGATCGGAGCGTGCGTGTGAGCGGCGGTCGGGACCAGGACGCGTCTTCGGGGGGCGGGGCGGATCAGCCTCGGGCAGATCGGCCCGCCGGCGACGGACGCCCGGACGAGCACGAGGCGGAGCCGGATGCCAACGGCGAGGATCGCGGGTACGACGGGCCGGAGCCGACGCTGGACCCGGAGGCGGTTGATCCTTCGGAGTCCCCCTCGGCCGCACCGCGCGGGCCTCGGGCCCGGCGTCAGGGGCTGACCGAGGACGGGCGGCTCATGCACGGGAAGCTGGCCGGGCTCAGCATGTGGGGCGCGATCGCCGTCCTGAGCTGGCCGATCCTCACCGAGAGTTTTTTGAACTCGCTGGTGGGGCTGACGGACACGGTGCTGGCGGCGGGGCTCGGCGAGGCCGAGACGGACGCCGTCGGCGGCGCCAGCTACATCATGTGGTTCATCGGGCTGACGATCATGGCGCTCGGGGTCGGGGCGACGGCCCTGATCAGCCGCTCGGTCGGTGGCGGGCGGATCGGGGTCGCCAACGCGGCGCTCGGGCAGACGCTGCTGCTGGGCGTGGCGTGCGGGTTTGTGGTGGCGGTCATCGTGGCGGCTTCGGCCGGGCCGCTGGCGCTGCTGATGAACCTCTCGGGCGAGGCGGGGGCGGCGTTCCGGAGCTATCTCTACGTCATCTCGCTCGGCGTGCCGTTCGCGAGCGTCCTGTTCTGCGGGATCGCCTGCTCGCGCGGTGCGGGGGACACGATCGGCCCGCTCTGGGCGATGGTCGTGCGCAACATCGTGAACATCATCGTCAGCTTCGCGCTCTCCGGCGTGGACATCACGCGGACGCAGCTCGTCGACGGCGAGCCCGTGCAGCAGGTGCTGCTCGCCAACCCGTTCGGGTTCAACCTCGGGGTGCTGGGGATCGCGATCGGGACGGTCGCGGGCGACATCGTGGGCGCGGCGGTGCTGATGCGGATGGCGGTCGGGGGCAGGTGGGGGATCCGGCTCAAGGCGCGGTGGCTCCGCCCGCACTGGCTGACGGCCCGCCGGATCGTGCGGGTGGGGTGGCCGAATTTTCTTGAGACGCTGGGGATGTGGGTTGGGAACTACCTGCTCGTGCTGATGGTGGGTTCCTTGGGGGCGGGGATGCTCGGGGCGCACATCGTCGCGATCCGGATCGAGGCGTTCAGCTTCCTGCCGGGGTTCGCGATGGGGATCGCGGCCGCGACGCTCGCGGGGCAGTACCTCGGGGCGGGGAGCGAGAAGCTGGCTCGGCTGGCGGTGCTGCGGTGCGCGGCGATCGGGGCGACGGTGATGTTCCTCTTCGGGCTGGCGTTCATGCTCTTCCCGCGGGCGATCGTGTCGCTCCTGAGCTCGCAGCCGGCGCACCTGGAGGAGGTGCCGCGGCTGCTGGTGATCTGCGGCGCGGTGCAGATCCCGTTCGCGATCGCGATCGTGTTCCGTCAGGCGCTCCGCGGTGTCGGCGACGTGCGCGTCGTGCTGGCGTTGACGTGGATCACGACGTACCTCGTCCGCCTGCCGCTGGCGTATGCGCTCAGCGGGGTGGACCTGAAGGTGACGCGGATGGTGGACGGCGAGGCCGTGACGACGGTGCTGCTGGAGAACCCGTTCCCGTTCGAGGCGAGCCTGTGGGGGCTGTGGCTCGGGATGTGTATCGAGCTGGTGATCCGCGGGGTGGTGTTCACCGCGCGGTACCTGCAGGGGGCGTGGACGAAGAAGCAGGTGTAGGCGGGGTGCTGGCGACGGGCGGCCGCGACACGGCTCAGTTGAGCGTCTCGCCCTGGCGACGGATGATTGAGCCGTCGGGGGCGCGGTAGTCGAGGCGTTCGGCGAGGCGGTCGAAGCTGAACGGCGTGTCCCGTGCTTCGGCCTGCGCGTCGAAGATCTCGTTCTGACGCGCGGCGTTGGCGTCGCCGGTCGCCGCGAATTGGAAATCCTCGGCGGTCGCCGGGTAGACCGCCCGGATGCGCACGATCGCGACCGCCATCCGGTGCGGGAGCGCCACCGCGAGCATCCGCTGCTCCTCGGGGATCTGATCGTCGGCGAGGCGCGGGTCGATGGGCTCGCTGGCTTCCACGACCGCGTCGCGGAAGCGCCGGACGTCGAGGACGTCCGCGTTCGACGACATCATGCCCGAACGGGCCACCATCGCCATCTCCTCGGGCTCGACCGGGGACATCCCGGCGGGGATGCGCCGATTGAACCGGTCGGCGACGGCGCCGAAGCCGCTCGTGCGAGCCATCGAGAGGAGGTCCTCCTGCTCGGCACGGAGCGCCTCGAAGGCCGCCAGTTCGATCGCGTCGGCACGGACGTCTTCGCGGATCTCGTCGAGCGAAGCGGGCGGGGCCTCCGGGCGCGTGTCGAGCACGCTGAAGTAGATCCGCGACTGCCCGCGAGCGCCGAGCGCCGGGTGCGCCAGGTATGGCACGCCGACCTGGAGCCCGAATTCGCCCTGGCCCGCGAGCTCCCGCACCTCGAATACAAAGTCGGCCAGCGGGAACCGCTGGTTGCCGATCCGGATCTCGGCGTCGCTGAACTGGGGAAGGCGGCGGAGCTCACTGGCGGAGAGGAAATCGCTGTCGATGACCTCGACGGTGGGGAGCGGGATGCGCACGCCGAGGACCTGCTCCACACCTTCGACCACGGCTCGGGCGATCTCGGCGAAGTCGGGCTGCTGCTCGCTCCAGTCGCTGGGGAGGACGTAGTACGGCCCTTCCTGCTCGAAGCGGCGGACGGCGCGGAGGATCTCGGCGCGGATGACCTTGTCGGCCTCCTCCGCGACACGGGCCGCGAGCTCGTCGCGGAGCGTCGCCTGCACGCGCAGACGCTCGTCGGCGAACTCCCCGGGGAAGACGTCGCGGTTCTGACGCCAACGCTTGTTGACCTCGACCGGATCGGGCGTGATCGAGGCGAGGATCCGGTTGGCGTCCAGCTCAAGCGTGGCGACCTTGACGCCCTGCGGGCGGAGATAGCCAAAGGGGAGCTCGGCGTCCCGCGGGCGGGACGAGGCGTTCGGCGAGCCGGCGGCGGGGATGTTCTTGAACCGCTCGAAGTGGGCCTGGAGTTCGGCCTCGCTCGGCTCGGGCACCCGGTCCGCGAAGCGGTCCTGCCCGATGATCAGCACGTCGGCGAACACCGTCCGGCGACGGTCGGCGGAGGCGAGCAGCGTCCGCGGGAGGCTGAGCCGGTTCGCCGAGGCGTAGATGTTCCGCAAACGCACGATCCCGCGGGCCTTGGCGACGGTGCGATCGAAATCGTCCAGCGTCATGCCCGCGCGCTGGGCGAGCAGGGGGCGGCTCTCGATCAGGATCTGGCGCGTCCGCTCGATCTCGTCACGCCCCATATCGGCGGCAAGGATCTGCTGGGCGACCTCGGCCCCGAACTGGATCGCGTATTGCGTCTGCACGAGCTGCGGCGCCAGGTTCGCGATCCACTGCTCCCCGTCATCCGGGCCGCCAACCAGTCCGGCTTGCTCGGCGGCGATCGAGAGCAGGTACCAGTGCTCCGGGTCGGGGTCGATCCCGACGACGCCGCGGACCAGCAGCGGGCTGAACTGATCGAGCACCTGGACCTCGATCGCGGCGCGTTGCAGGTCGGACTGGGTGACCTTGCGTCCCTGGACCGTCGCGACCGCCTGGTTGGCGGGGTTCATGCCGAGGTTGTTGATCGCCTCGGGCGCGACGAAGGCGATCATCAGGAGGATCCCGAAGATCACGAGCATCCACTTGGTGTGCTTGCGGAGGAACTTGAGCATGGGCGGGGCCTTGCGCTCGGGGTGAACGGTCGCGTGCGGACGGGTGGAAAGAGAAAACGGGCCGACCGGCTCGCCGATCGGCCCGCGTCTTGCGGCGATATCGGCGGGCCGGCGTCGGCCCGTCCAGAACAGCGATTAGCGGTAGAACTCGACAATCAGGTTCATGTTGACGCCGAAGGGCACCTGGTCGGGCGTGGGGAGCGCGGTGATGCGTACCGTGAGCTCGCCGGGGTTGACGTCGATCCAGCCGGGGACTTCGTGCCCGGACATGGTCTCCATCGTTTCGCGGATGTTCTTCTGGATCTTGGGCTTCAGGGTGATCACGTCGCCGACCTTGACCTCGAAGGAGGGGCGGTCGGTCTTGCGCCCGTTGACCAGCACGTGCCCGTGCGCGACGAGCTGGCGGGCCTGCCAGATCGTGCGGGAGAGCCCGGATCGGCGGACAACGTTGTCGAGGCGGCGCTCGAGGAGCTGCAACAGCAGGTCGCCGGTGTTGCCGGCGCCGCTCTTGGCGCGGTCGACGTAGCGGCGCATCTGGCGCTCGAGGACGTGGTAGTGAAAGCGGAGCTTCTGCTTTTCCTGGAGGCGGACGCCGTAGTCACGCAGGCGGCGGCCGCGGAAGCCGTGGATGCCGGGGGGCGTGAGCTGACGCTTGCTGGTGTGCTTCGGGTTGTCCTCGATGGGGACGCCGACGCGACGGGAAAGGCGAACCTTGGGGCCGGTGTACCGAGCCATGCATGTCTCCGTCCACCCGGGCCTTGATTCAAGGCTCGGGGGTGCCCGCGGTTTGGACCCCGGTGCGGGGTTGGCGAGCGATCTGTGCCGGGTGGCCGCGGCTGCGGTCCGGCGGAGTGATCCGGTCTGGATGTCGTCCGACTCGCCCGACGTTCGGGCGAGGGACGGGCGCGGAGCCCGCGCTGGGCAGACTGAAGCCCTCGGGGGCGGGGAAGTCAAGCAAGGGAAGGAGGGTGGACACTCTGCAATGGGGCGGGCAGGTCAGGAGAAGGGGGTGTTTTCTCGCATCGTGCCGTGCTGACCACCTTCATAGACTCCCGCACCCGAGCCGCCCCAGGCGCATCCCAACCCGGAGAGCCCAGCCGCATGACGCCGCCGACGCCCGCCAGCCGACCCCACGCATCGCCGGGCGTCCGCGTCCCCTTGCCGGTTCTCCAGACCGGGGTTGCGGGGGGCGGTGCGGAGAAGAAAGAGAAGTGCGGCGTCTTCGCCGTCTGGGGGCGGGACGACGCGGTCCACCTGAGCTATCTCGGCAACTATGCCCAGCAGCACCGGGGGCAGGAGTCGGCGGGGATCGCCGTGACCGACGGCGTCCGCATCGAGGCCCACGTCGCGATGGGGCTGGTCTCGGACGTGTTCAACGCGGCCGCGGTGGGGCGTCTGGAGGGAGTCGGGAGCGAGCAGGGGCGACGGGTCCGCGGGGCGATCGGGCACACGCGGTATTCGACGGCCGGCGGCTCGCTCGCCTGCAACGCCCAGCCGATCGTCGAGAGCTACCACGGCGGGCAGGTCGGGGTCGCGCACAACGGCAACCTCATCAACGGCCCCGCCCTGCGCCACCGCTTCGAGCAGGACGGGCACATCTTTCACACGACGAGCGACACCGAGGTGATTGTCCACCTGCTCGCGACGCCGAGGCAGTCGCGGACGCCCGACCCGCTGGCCGCGACGTTCCGTCGTCTGCAGGGAGCGTACTCGGTCGTGATGCTCTTCCCGGACCGGATCGAGGCGGCGCGGGACCCGTGGGGGTGGCGCCCGCTGGTGCTCGGGGAGATGCCGGACGGCGCGCCGGTGGTCGCGAGCGAGACGGTGGCGCTGGACGTGGTGGGGGCGAGGTTTGTGCGCGAGGTGGAGCCGGGGGAGATCGTGACGCTCTCGAACGAGGGCGTGTCGAGCCGCCGCTTTGCGGACCGGGCCGAGCGTCTGGCGATGTGCGTCTTCGAGCACGTCTACTTCGCGAGCCCGGCGAGCAACGTGTTCGGGCAGAGCGTGCAGGCGGCGCGGGAGGCGATGGGGGCGAAGCTGGCGGGGGAAGCGCCGGTGGAGGCCGACTATGTGATGCCGATGCCGGACTCCGGTCGCAGCGCGGCCAACGGCTACGCGCGGGCGAGCGGGATCCCATACCGCGAGGGGATCGTGCCGAACCGGTACGTGGGGCGGACGTTCATCAAGCCGACGCAGGAAGAGCGACGCGCGGCCGTGCGCCTGAAGTTGAACGTCATCCGCGAACTCGTGCAGGGGCGACGCCTGATCGTGGTGGACGACTCGATCGTGCGCGGGACGACGACGCGCGAGAAGATGATCCAGATCCGCGAGGCCGGGGCGAAGGAGATCCACCTCCGCATCAGCTGCCCGCCGATCCGGCACCCGTGCTACTTCGGCGTGGACTTCGCGCGCCGGGAAGAACTCATCGCCGACCAGCTCGGCGCGGTCGAAGAGATCCGCACATACCTCGGCGTCGACAGCCTGCATTACCTCTCGCTGGAAGGCCTGCTGAGCTGCGTGCAACGCCCGGGCGGGGACTATTGCACCGCGTGCTACAGCGGCGAGTATCGCCTGGATATCGAGCACCCGACGACGGAAGAAGTCGTGAGCTGCGGGCAAGGGGCGATCTTCCCGGAGGTGATGGAGGGGGAGGGGTGAGGGGGAAGCGGGCGCGCCAGGTTGGGTTTAGCTTGTGGAGACCAAGGTTTGGTGATAACCCTGGGCCAAGTCCGTGGCGTGTTCGGGATGATCGAACTGCTTGGAACTGGATCAATGGGCGATCGATTAAGAAATTATATATAATCGGCGCACCACTCCGAATTAATAAATATATTAGAACCATGCTATTTATGGCATCGCAAGTAGCGGCTGTTTCTGGCGCGTTTGTTGCGGTTTTACTAGTCGTTCGTTTTCATAATTTTTTCTCGAATGACTCTTATATGATGCCCTTGGTTGCGGTCGCGATCGCTTTCGGTGGAATGGCTCCGCTCGGGGTGCCGGCGATGTTGCTTTACCGACGAAGGCTGCGATTGATCGTAGAATGGTCATTGCTTCGTGGACGCTGCCCTTTATGTGTTCAGCCGCTGCGAGGTGTTTTGATGGAAGTGGACGGTTGTCGCGTGTGCCAAAGATGCTGCGCTGCCTGGCGACTCCCTGATGATGGTGCGGGTATCGAGATCTGCGAAAAATGTAGCTACGACTGTTCATCGCATTTTCCAGATGACAGTGGTCTATTAACTTGTCCAGAATGTGGCGAGCAGTGGCGGGTGGTGCCGATCGGGGATGAACGCAAGGAGCCGTCGTGACGATCGATCTGACCCTCGCCCACTCTCCCGATTCGGACGACCTGGTCATGTGGTGGCCCATCGTCGGCATGACCGACGAGCGCGGCGAGCCCGTGGCGGGCGAACGGGGGCGGCCGGCGATCGATACGGCGGGGTTCCGGTTCCGCGCGGTCGCGCGGGATGTGGAAGAGTTGAACAAACTCGCGGTCGGGCAGGCGATCGGGCAGGCGTCGACGGGCGAGCGGTACGACGTCACCGCGATCTCCGCGGGCGCGTACCCGAGCGTGCAGGACGTCTTCCGGATCACCGCGTGCGGCGGGTCGTTCGGGGAGAACTACGGGCCGAAGGTGGTGGTGCGCGAGGACGACCTCGCGCGCACGATCGCGGACGTGCTGGACCGCGGCGGGACGGTCGCCGTCCCCGGCACCAACACGACGGCATTCCTTGTGCTCCGCCTGCTCGCCCGCGAGGCCCGCCCCGGCGCGACGCTGGCGCACCGCGAGATGCGGTTCGACACGATCCCGGGCGAGGTCGCCGAGGGTCGGGCGGACGCGGGGTTGTTGATCCACGAGGCGCAGCTCACGTTCGCCTCGCTTGGGCTGCGGGTGCTGGTGGATCTTGGGGAGGCGTGGCACGGGTTGTACGCGGAGCCGCTGCCGCTGGGGTTGAACGTCGTTCGGCGGGACCTCGACGATCGGTTCGGGCCCGGCACGGTGGACACGCTCGCGGGCGTTTTGAATCGGAGCGTTGAGCACTGTTTGCAGGAGCGGGCGGCCTCGCGCGAGTTCCTCCGCATGCGCGCCGGCGACGAACGCCCCGAGTGGCGCGACGACGCGCTTGTGGACAAGTACCTCTCGATGTACGTCAGCCCGCTGACGCTGGCGATGGGCGATCGGGGGCGTGCGGCTTTGGAACGTCTTTACAACCTTGGAAGCGAGGCGCGGCTCACCGCTCCGGTGGCGCGGGTCGATCTCGCGGGTTGAGGCGCGGGGCTGGGCGGGGCTCGGTATCCTGCCCGCATGGAACTGATCAAGACCAGCCTTGGTGTGGCCGTTGAAACCGACGGCGGTGAAGTCCTCATCCGCCACATCATCGGCATCGGGCGCAACTACGCCGAGCACGCGACTGAGCAGGGTGCCGACGTCCCCGAGCGCCCCATGTATTTCACCAAGAACCCGATGGCCGCCTGCCTCGACGGGGACGACATCGTCATCCCCGACATCTGCCGGGACCCCGCGACCGGTGGCGACCAAGTCGACTTCGAGGCCGAACTCTGCGTGGTCCTGGGTGAGACCGTCCGCGACGTCCCCGAAGACCGTGCGCTCGAGACCGTCCTCGGCTACTGCTGCGCCAACGACGTCAGCGCCCGCTGGTGGCAGAAGCACGGCTCCGGCGGGCAGTTCTGCCGCGGCAAAAGCTTCGACACCTTCTGCCCCCTCGGCCCACGCCTCGTCCCCGCCAGCGAGATCCCCAACCCCCAGAACCTCCGCATCACATGCAAGGTCAACGGCCAAACCATGCAAGACGGCTCCACGAGCGACATGATCTTCAGTGTCGCGCACTTGGTCGCGGAGCTGAGCCGGGGGACAACGCTGCTCGCGGGCACAGCGATCCTCACCGGTACGCCGAGCGGCGTCGGGATGGCTCGAAAGCCGCCGGTCTGGCTGCAAGCCGGGGACGTGGTTGAGGTGGAGATTGAGCAATTGGGCGTGGTGAAGAACCGCGTCGCGGCAAATCATGCAAAGTCGAATGGAAATAGTTTATGAATTAGGGTTTTGAACGGAGTCAATATTGGCATGTAGTGTGTGTGTGTGCAGAATGCGTCAACAAGTTATTCACAAATAGTATAGATTAATATACTTTATATAAGTGCATTGGCAAGGGTAGCTTGGGCTGCCCTTTTTTTATTTGCACATAGCGTTCAGAAAGGAAGCGAATGCGAGGTAGATATCATGGTATGAACCAGAGAAAATGCCTGAAGATGCTGCGTGCACATGGGTGCGAAGTAATAGTCAAGCGAGCGTCTGGCGATTTGAAAGTCCACGTCCCCGGAGAAGCCAGGCCGCGAGAGTTCAGCGGACATAGAAAAGACGCACAGCGGACGATGACACACCTTTTGTGTCGATTAGCTCGAAAAGAGTAGAAATCAGAATTCTACAGCTCGCCCTTGATCACCCGCTCGATCTCGCCTTCCGAGCCCGGGCCCCAGCCGCTGGACTGGTGCTTGATTTTGCCGTCGCGCCCGATGACGACGATGGTGGGGATGCCTCGGACGCCGAACTGTTTCGCGGCCGCCTCGCCCCGGACGATCAGTGGGTAGCTCACGCCGAGTTCGGCCATCGTCTGCGCCGGGTCGCGGTTGTCGTTGACGTTGACGCCGAAGATAACGACGCCCTCGTGCGCATAGCGACGGTGCAGCCGGTCCATCGCGGGCATCGCGGCGATGCACGGCGGGCACCAGCTCGCCCAGAAATCGAGCACCACGACCTGCCCGCGGTAATCGGCGAGGCGGACGCCGGTGCCATAGGCGTCGGTCAGCGTCAGGTCCGGCGAGGTCGAGCCGACGCTCACGCCGGGCTTGAACAAATAGATCCCGCCTAGCACAACAACGATCGCGGCGATCCCAGCGACGAGCTTGCCCATGTCAAAACCCCCTGCACAGCGTGTGCAAGGAGAGCATCGGCCGACGTGCGGGGCGGCTCGTCTCAGGGGTTGCCCGCGTGGGTTCTCGGGCGTGAAGCTGTGCGGGTCGACGCGGACGGGGTCTGGGCCTGGATGATCGACACCAGCGGCGGCGCACGCTTAGAACGCGACCTGCGGGTTCTGGCGCATCGCCGCGTCTTCGAGCTCGAAGTACGTCGCGGTCTGGAAGCTGAACATCCCGGCGATGATGTTGCTCGGGAACTGGCGGACGAGCTGGTTGAGCGCGCGCACGTTGCCGTTGTAGAACCGGCGGGCCGCGGCGATGCGGTCCTCCGTGTTGCTCAGCTCGGCCTGGAGGGCGCTGAACTGCGTGTCGGCCTTGAGCTGGGGGTACGCCTCGGCGAGCGCGAAGACCGATCGCAACGCCCCGGCCAGCACGTTCTCGTCCTTCGCCTGGCTCTCGGCCGAGCCGTGGTTGGCCATCGCCGCGTTGCGGGCCTGGATGACTTTTTCGAGCGTCTCGCGTTCGTGGCTCGCGTACCCCTTGACGGTGTTCACGAGGTTGGGGATCAGGTCGTAGCGGCGTTTGAGCTCGACGTCGACGCCGGACCAGCTGTCCTTGAGCGTCTGGCGGAGGGTGATCAGGCGGTTGTAGATCGCGATGACGTAGAACGCGACCAGCAGCAGCAGGCCGCCGAGGACGATGAGGATGATCAGCCAGGGTTCCATGTGCGGGTCTCCCTCGGAACGTGGTGCGTGAACGGCGGGGAACGTCGGGTCAGCGCCCGAACGGGTTGGGGCGTTGCGGTGGGGTCGGGTTTGCGGGTGTTTCGGTGCCGAACGGGCCCGGCTGCGTCGGCAGCGGGGGCGGTATCGGGACGTGCCCCTGCTGCGCGGCCGGGACGTTCAGGCGTTGCCCGGCGGGTTGGGCGGCCCGGTGCTCTTCCGCAGCTGGCACGTTAAGCCGCGGCCCGCGCCGCGACTGCGTTGCTTGGGCTTGCGATTCCAGTTCCAGCAGCAGGTGCCTCGGCCACTGGGCGAAGAACCCGTCGGCCCAGCGCAGCGCGTCCTCGAACGCCCCCACGCTCCAGCGCTTCCGCCCGTCGGCCAGGCAGCACCGCCCGCGCTCGATATCCACCGTCGGCCCCGGGTTCTGCAGCAGAAACTCCATCATCCGCGGGTGGCAGACGTCGTACGCGAAACGACGGTCCGTGCTCTGCACGTGGAACCGCTTGTTGAACTCGGCCGATTCCATCTCGATATCCCGCGAGCCGAACACGCTCGTCAGCTTGTCGAACAAGCCTTCCGGGCGGATCAGCATGTTCGGCACCGGCCCGAAGGGCAGGTCCAGCGCGCAGTACGAAAACCGGTACGTCGTCGTCCGCCGGCTCTTCCCCGATCCGGTCGTGATCTTGTACCGGTAGTCCCCCATCTTGCACGCGAACCGACGACCGCCGAGCTCGACGCTCCCGGTCATCGTGTTCATCGCGCACCGCGAGTGCCCGCGCCGGAACAGCTCGAAGGTCTGGAAAAGATCGTCGTGGCTGTGGTCGACGCCCGGGTGGAAGGCGAGCCCGAGGCGGGCCGCCAGGTCGGCCTTCTCCTGGCGTCGCTTTTTTTCCTGCTTCCACGCGTAGAACGAGCCGATCCCGGCGACAACAAAGAAGATCAGGAAGATCACCCACGCGAACGAATCGCTCGCCAGCGTGAGCGGCGGCACGGTCGCGAGGGCGAGGGTGTGGATTCCGAGCGGCATCGTGCGCAGGATATCGGATCGGGCGGGCGTGTGGCCGCCACTTTCGGGACGGGTTCGGCACGGCCCTCGCCGGGGCCGGTCGCGGGCGGGAGCCGATGGCGAAGAAGAAGATCAACCCGTCCTCGGCCGAGCCGGTGATCGAGAACCGCAAGGCCCGGCACGCCTACGAGATCACCGAGACGCTCGAGGTCGGGATCAAGCTGCACGGGTCGGAGGTGAAGGCCGTCCGATCCGGGCTGATCTCGCTCGGTGAGGGCTACGTCTCGGCGACGGAGATCCCGCCGACGCTGACGCTGCACTCGGTGAACATCGGCGAGTACCAGCCGGCCGGGGCCCTGATGCACGCCGCCGTGCGCCAGCGGACCCTCCTGGCGCACAAGCGCGAGATCGTCAAGCTCGCCCGCCAGATGCAGACCAAGGGCGTCACGATCGTCCCGCTCAAGCTCTACTTCAAGAACGGCTACGCGAAGCTGCTCATCGGCCTCGGCACGGGCAAGACCTCGTTCGACAAGCGCGAATCCATCAAGGAACGCGAGCACGAGCGCGATATCGCGCGGGCGATGAGCCGCCGGGCCTGAGCCTCGGTTCTGGTGTGTGCCCCGGTGGACCCGGTGCCCCGGAAACGCGGAGCCGCCGCGGCGGAGCTTTTTCGGGTTCTGGGTTCCCCGCCGGCCTCAGATCGCCTTGCCGCGGTACCGCTCGGCCATCGCCAGCTTGGCGCGGGCCGCCCGGACGTCCTCGGTCAGCTTCGCCTGCTCGCCCATCCGGTCTGTGGCGCCCTCCGGCACCTTGCGGGCCTCGGCCTCGGCCAGCTCCGCACGCGCTTCCTGCTCGACCAGACGCTCGGCCTCGACGGCCTGCTCGGCCAGCACCGTCAGCTCGTTCGCCGCCATCTTCACGAAACCGCCGCGGATGAAAAACCCGCGGTCCCCGCCCTTACCCTTGTCCGTATCGGCGACGCGCAGCTCCAGCGGGCCCACGCCCAGGCGGGCGAGGATCGGGGCGCGGTTCGGGAGCACGCCGAACAGCCCGTCCCACGCGGGGACCGAGGCGTACTCGAGTTCGCCCTCGAACAGCTTCTTGCTCGGCGTCACAACCCTGCACGTGAAGCTCTTGGCGGCCACTGGCGTCCTCCGTCTGCGGGTTTCGGCGTCCTCGACGACGCCTCAAGGGGCCCATCATAGCCCCCGGAAGACCCGACACGCTTCGCGAACCCCCCGGGGGCGACCCGGCCCGGGCGGGCGTTAGAATGCTCGGCCCGTCGCGGTCCCGCCACACGGCAGACGCACCCGACGAGGGCGGATCGGCGTACGTTCGGAAGGAGACCGCGTTGGCGATGTTCGGGAAGAAGAAAAAGGACGAAGACGGCGCCGTCGCGGAGACCGCCGCGTCGGCCCCCGCCCCCTCCACCGCGCTCGTGCCCGACCCCGCCCGTGCCCGCAAGTTCTTCGAGCACGCCCGCACCGTCCACGAGACCACCAACTATGAGTACGCGATGCAGTCCTGGCTCCGCGGGCTCCGCTTCGACCCCACCGACATGAACGGGCTCGAGGGCTTCTTCAGCTCCTGCGCCATGTTCCTGGGCTCCGGCAAGGGCAAGATCAGCAAGGAGACCGCCAAGATCTTCGACGGCAAGGGCGACGTCGAGAAGTTCCTGCTCACGCTGCTCGCCTGGGGCACCAAGCCGACCGAGGCCGCCGCCGCCGTCCGCGCCGCCGAGTTCGCCGCCAAGATGAGCCTCGGCGAGCAGGTCTACTGGATCTCCGAACGCGCGATCCCGCTGACCCTCGGCGAGAAGAAGCCGCGGAAAGATCTCTTGCTGAAGCTGGTGGAGGCGAACGAGAAAGTGGGGGCGTACGACCTCGCGGTGAAGGCCGGGGAGGGCGCGATGCGGATCGACCCGGCCGATAGCGAGCTCCAGAACCGGATGCGGAACATGAGCGCGCAGGCGACCATGAGCCGCGGCGGCTTTGACGACGTCGGGCAGGAGGGCGGCTTCCGCAAGAACATCCGCGACTCCGCCAAGCAGCGCCAGCTCCAGGAAGAGGAGCGGATCGTCAAGACCGACGACGTGAAGGACCGCGTGGTGCTCACCGCCGAGGCCGCGTTCAAGGAACGCCCGGACGACCTCCCGACCATCAGCAAGCTGGTTCGCGCGCTGCGTGAGCGCGGCAAGCCGGAAGACGAGCAGCGCGCCGTCCGCGTCGCGATGGACGCTTATCAGCGGACCAAGCAGTTCCGCTTCCGTCAGGAGGCCGGAGAGATCAAGCTCCGCATGGCTCGGCGCAAGCTGGAGGAATACCGCGAGCGTGCGGCCCAGAACCCCGAGGACGCCCCCGCTCAGGAAGCGCTCGCCAAAGCCGAGCGAAAATTCCTGGAGATGGAGCTGATCGAGCTCAACGCCCGGGTTGCGAACTATCCGACGGACCTGGGGCTGAAGTACGAGCTCGGGCGTCGCCAGTTCCGTGTGGGCGACTACGAGGCCGCGATCGCGCTGTTTCAGGAAGCCAAGAGCGACACGAAGCACCGCTCGTCGTCGCTCAAGTTCCTTGGGGAGTCCTTCGAGCAGATCGGCTGGTACGACGAAGCGATCGCGACTTTCCGCCAGGCGATCGAGCACCACAGCGATGAGAACAACGAGCTCGGCATGGAGCTGCGGTACGGGCTGATGTCCGCGCTCGCGAACAAGGCCGATCGGGAGCGCGACATGAGCGCCGCCGAGGAGGCCGACAAGCTCGCCTCCGCGATCGCGATCCAGCAGATCGGCTACCGCGACATCAAGGCCCAGCGCGACCGCATCAAGAAGACGATGGGCGAGTTGCGTGGGTGAGACGCCCCCGAGCCGCCTCGACCCGTCCGGCCCCTTCGCCGTCGCGATGATTCCCGCCCGCATGGGCTCGGAGCGGTTCCCCGGCAAGGTCCTCGCCGCCGAGACAGGGCGACCGCTGATCGCCCACGTCATCGACCGCGCCCGGGCGGCGTCGTGCGTCGCCCGCGTCGTGGTCGCGACCGACAACGAGCGCGTGCTCGCGGCCGCCAGCGACGCCGGGGCCGAGGGCGTGCTGACCTCGCCCGCCCATCCCAACGGGACCAGCCGCCTCGCCGAAGCCGCCGAGGCGCTCACGCTCGACCCGGGAACCATTGTCATCAACGTCCAGGGCGACGAGCCGGAGATCGAGCCCGCGGTGATCGACGCGGCCGCCGACGCCCTCCTCGCCGACCACGGCGCCTCGATCGGCACCGTCGCCTCCCCCCTCGCCCCCGGGCAGGATCCCGCCGACCCGAACATCGTCAAAGCCGTGCTCGCCGCCAACGGGCGCGCCCTCTACTTCACCCGCGCCCACGCCCCGCACGCCCGCGACCCCGCCGACGCCCCGGCCCGCCCCCTCAAGCACGTCGGCGTCTACGCCTACCGCGCCGCCTTCCTCGCCGAATACGCCCGCCTCACGCAAACCCCCCTCGAACGCACCGAGCGCCTCGAGCAACTCCGCGCTCTGGAGCACGGGCGGGTGATCGCGGTCGCCGTGATGGAAACCGCCCATGCCGGGATCGACACTCCCGAGCAGTACCGGGCGTTCGTCGATCGCTGGCGGGCCTCTCAGCCCCAATAGCCCCGAGAACGGGCCATGAGACGCTCGCCCCCGGACGCCGGGGCGTTCGCCTCGGCGCCCCGGCTGGTGCGGTTCACCAAAACTTGATACGCTCTGATATGCCCCTCGCGCCAAACGTCACTCTTCTGCTCAGCCCCGACGCCCAGACGCCGGGTTCGTCCTACCGCAACCTCTCCTCCCGGCGTCCCCCCCCGCCCAGCGACGACGACAGCGCCGCCAACCTCCTTTCCGGCGCGGGCAGCCGAACCACCAGCACCGAGTACTACTCCCCGATCCCCGACGGCTACAAGCACGGGCGTCACAAGTACGTCGCCGTCTTCGGCACCGTCATGAGCGGGCTCGGCAAGGGCATCTTCGCCTCCAGCCTCGCCAAGATGCTGCGCGACAAAGGCCTCACCGTCGCCCCGGTCAAGCTCGAGGGCTACCTCAACATCGACGCCGGCACCCTCAACCCCTACCGGCACGGCGAGGTGTTCGTCCTCGACGACGGCACCGAGTGCGACATGGACCTCGGCACCTACGAGCGACTCCTCGACCTCAACCTCGGCAAGCACAACTTCATGACCGCCGGGCGGATCTACTCCGAGATCCTCGACCGCGAACGCCAGGGCGTGTATCTCGGGCGCGACGTTCAGATGATCCCGCACGTCACCGGCGAGGTGAAACGCAAGCTCCGCGAACTCGCCGTCCGGGGCGACGGCGAGAAGCCCGCCGACGTCGTCTTCGTCGAAGTCGGCGGCACCGTGGGCGACTACGAGAACGGCTTCTACATCGAGGCCCTCCGCGAGCTTGCCTTCGAAGAAGGCCCCGAGTCCACCTGCTTCGTCGCGCTCACCTACATCATCGAGCCGGCCGCCCTGGGCGAGCAGAAGTCCAAAGCCGCCCAGCTCGGCATCAAGCGCCTGATGGAAGCGGGCATCCAGCCCCACGTCATCGCTTGCCGAGCGACCCATCCCGTGCAGCGCACGGTGATGGAAAAGATCGCGATGTTCAGCAACGTCAGCCAGCGCCGCGTCTTCAGCATGCACGACCGGCGCAGCATCTACACCATCCCCGACGAAATGCGCCAGGAAGGGCTCGACCGCGAGATCATGAGCGTGCTCGACCTGCACGACCGCGTCGACTTCGCCCACGAGGACGAGGCCCGCGAGCGGTGGTCCACCTTCGTGCGCGCGCTGGTCCGCCCCAAACGCCGGCGACTCAACGTCGGCATCACCGGCAAGTACGCCAACCTGCGCGACGCCTACGCCTCCATCGACAAGGCCCTCGAGCACTGCGCCGCCCACCTCGCCTGCGACGTCGACCTCCGCTGGGTCGACACGACCGAGTTGAGCGACCAGAACGTCGCGAACGCGCTGAGCGGGCTCGACGCCGTCATCGTCCCCGGCGGCTTCGGCACCCGCGGCGTCGAGGGCAAGATCGCCTGCGTCAAGCACTGCCGCGAGCAAGGCATCCCCTACCTCGGCATCTGCCTCGGCTTCCAGGTCGCCGTCATCGAGTTCGCCCGCAACGTCCTGGGTCTCCCCGGCGCGACCAGCACCGAGTTCGACCCCGAATCCCCCGACGCCGTCATCAGCGAACTGCCCGAGCAGAAACGCATCGAGGGCCTCGGCGGCACCATGCGCCTCGGCGCCCAGGACGTCCGCGTCGAAGCCGGCTCACTCGCCAGCTTCCTCTACGACGGCACCACCAGCATCCGCGAACGCTTCCGACACCGCTACGAGGTCGAGCCGAGGTACATCGAACGCCTCGAAGCCGCGGGCCTGATCTTCAGCGGCAGGCACCCCGAGCAGCCCATCATGCAGATGCTCGAGCTCCCGCAGTGGACCGGCGACGAGGAAGGCGCGGGCGACCGCCCCACGCACCCCTACTTCATCGCCGCCCAGTACCACCCGGAGCTGACCAGCCGCCCGCTCCGCCCGCAGCCGATGTTCATGGGCCTGCTCGCCGCCGCGATCGACCGCCAGCCCCAGCCCGAGGGCGAGCCCTCCTCCCGCGACGACGTGCTGCGCCGCTGGCTCCGCCGCCCGGCCCGCAACGGGCAGCTCGCCTGACGGCGATTCCTCGCGTGAACCCTGTCAACCCCGCCGAACACCCTCGTCCTCTTCCAATGCCCTCGCCGCGTCCTCCAGCAGGCACGCGCTGAACCGGTCCGCGTGCCCGAGCGACACGCGGCAGTTGTGCAGCATCGTCTGCGCGTGCATCAACGCCTCGATCGCGCCATCGACCACCCCTGCGCGCACGAACACGTGGATCGCCCACGGGCGGTTGGTCGCGTTGTCCGGCTGGATCTCGGCGAGGTGCCACCGGACGGCCGACGCGATCCGCTCGCGCAGCCCCGCCGAGTCTTGCCGCCTCGCGAAGCGATCGAGCGCGTGCAAAGCCGCGAGCTCGCCCTCGGTCCAGACCTCGATCGCGCCGTCGTGCGTGCCCGGCAGCAACGCGCCCTCCCCGTGGGCGATCAGGGCGTAGGGGTCGAAGGCGTCTTCACCCTGCGCTAATGCACGCCACAGGCGGGCCTCCGGCGGGAGCGCCGGCTCGCTCGGGGGCCCCGGCGGGGGCACGCCGAGCAAGCAGGCGAGAAAATCACGATCCGCCGGGCGGCGGTTGCCGAGCTCGTCGCGGAACTCGTGGGCAAAGCGGCGACGTCTCTCCGGCTCGCCTCCGGGCCCGGGGCTGTCGTTTGGTATCGGTGGCGCGAGGGGCGTGCTGACGAGGCCCGGTGCGGCGGCTGAACGACACGCCGCAACCCACCACCCGAGAACGTTCGGCGTGCCCCGCGTCACGCGCCCGCTCCGCGTCGGGCGTACGGTGGCTGCCGAGGGGTTTCCTTCGCGTTTCGCACGTTCAAGCGCTCCTCGGTCTGAAATCCTCGGCACCTTCGCGACGAGTTATCGGTACGCTGTTTCTGATGGCTGTCCTTGATCGTCCGCCGCCTTCGCGCCTCATGCGGCGCATGTGCCCGAGTTGTGGGCATCGGGGCCATGCGCTTCAACAGGAATGGCCCCGTCGCCCCGTCGCCTGCCCGGGGTGCGGCGTGGACCTCTACGCGCGTCCGCCGAGGAGCTACGCCGAGATGGAAGGCCTGATCCCCGCGAGCCCGGGCCCGGCGCGGCGACCACATCGGACCGCGCTCGCGGTCCGCGTGTTCGCGTCCGCAGCCCGATCGATTCGACGCCTCCTCGGCTCGCGAACCTGAACACGTCCGCGCCCGCGTCAAGAAGCCGGCACCCATCGCACGGTCGGCTCCGGCTGGGGTCTCGGCGTCCGCCAGCCATGGGCTGCGGTGACCGACCAGGGCTCTTGGAAAAGCCGGTAGTCCGGCGCGGCCGTGATCGCGTGCGGGCGACGCGTCTCGTGATACAGGTGGTACGCGTGGGTCCCCCGAACCGCGACCGTGAGACGGAGCCGGGGGCGTAACGCGTGCAGGCGTCGGCTCAGGTCGTCGTCGTCAAAGCCGGAACCCTGATAACGCTCGTCATACCCGTTGACGTCTCGGAGCGCCCGCACGCCGACGGCGTGGTGCCCCCCGATCGTTTTGGGCTTGTGCGGCTTGAGCATGCCGAGATCGCCGAGCCCGAAACGCCGCCCCGCGTGCTGCGCGACGTAGCGCGCGTGCCGACGCCCGAGCGCGACGCGCTGCGGGCGTGTCGCCAAACTGCGCACCAGCGCCGGGCCCAGGCGCGGGTCCAGGAGCGCGTCCGTGCGCACGCGTCCGGTCTGCGCCGGGTCGAGTTCGAATCGATAGGGAATGACCAGTTCGGCGCCCCGTTCGGCGTGGGCGGCGTGCTGCGCGACCGTCTCCGGCGCGAGCAGCGTGTCACCGTCCAGCACGAGCACCAGGTCCTGCGGGCGCGGATCGAAACAGGCCTCGATCGCCCGGAGCCCGTTGTTGCGGACCTGATTCAAGCGAGGCTCGCCCTGATGGTCGCGCGCGGTGTGGACGAGCGGCGGGGGTTCACGACCGGCGTCGCGAGCCGACGAGGCGACCCGCGGCCAGAGCTCGGCGATCAGCTCCGCGATCGAGCCGTCCGCCCCGTGCCCGTCCGTCGTCAGAGTCACCGAATCCGGTGGGCGTGTTTGGAGCGCGATCGATGCCAGGCACGCCCCGAGGTGCCGGGTCACGTGCGTTGGGATCAGAAGGTGGACGCGGGGCGTGTCGGGCATGGCGTTCAGAGCGGTGGCGCGGATGAGGCAGACAGTAGGGCCTGGAACGGGCAGAGCGGCTCGGGGAGGCACGCCGACCGTTTCCCGCCCGTCGAACGCGCGTTGTGCTGCAAGCCCGACCCGAGGCGGCCGATACCAAGCGACGAGCGTTGCACGGGGCTGTTCGCGTGTGCGTGGTTCGGTGGTGTCGGCCTTGCGGATCGGAGCGGCAATGGCTTCGGACGGTTCTAACGCGGCGAGAGCCTCCACCGGGTGGATGACGGTGCCCCCGCCCCCGACCGGGCCGGGCAAGGTCTTCCGCCCGGAGACGGCGTCGCCCGCCCCGAGCCGCCCCCGTGCGCCGGAAACGGAAGCCCCCGCGCCGCCCGAGCCCCCGGAAGCGATCCCGCACGCCCCGCGATCGGGGACGTTCCACCCGGACGGCGACGCGCTCCGAAAGTTTGAGGCCGAGCTCGACGTCGCGGAACTCGACGATCGCGACCGCCCCAGCTCAACGTGGTCGGCCCGCGCCCGCTCGATCTGCCGAAGCTCCATGGCGTTTCAGAGCCGACGCATGTGCTACGTCGACCGGATGATCGTCGCGGCGGTGCATCTCATCGACGACAAGCCGGTGACGCTCTTTGGGCGCGTCCGCGCGTGCGAGTACGAGTCCGAAGGGCAGTACCGCGTCGAGATGGACCTGGTCCCGATGCCCGAGAGCAAGGCGCTGACCGACTGGATCGAAGCCCGCTTGAAGTGATCCCAGAGGCCTCGGCGTCCCCGCGAGGGCCCGCGTCGCGTCGGGCGTCGTTCTACCCTTGGCGGCTGTGGATCTCTTGCGGACCAACGCGGATCTCCGTGCCTTTTCGCCCGCGGGGTGCGTGCTGTCGCCAACGATGGGGGCCTTGCACGCGGGGCACGCGGCGCTGATCGCGCAGGGCGTTCGCGAGGCCCGCGCGCGGGGGCGCCGGGCGTTGGTGACGGTCTTCGTCAATCCGACGCAGTTCAACGACCCGGCGGACCTGGCGGCTTACCCGCAGACGCTCGATGATGATCTGAGCATCTGCAAGCAAGCCGGGGCCGACGCGGTATACGCTCCCGCACGCTCCGAGGTCTACCCGCCCGGTACTGAAGTCGAGCGTCCGTCGCTCCCGCCGGTCGCGACCGAGCCCGGGCTGGAGGACGCGCACCGACCCGGGCACTTTGAGGGTGTCTGCCAGGTGGTGCTGCGTCTGTTCCGCCTGTGCGAACCGTCGGCGGCCGTCTTTGGGGAGAAGGACTGGCAGCAGCTTCAGGTGGTCCGCGCGATGTCGGCTCAAGAGGCGACGGGGGTCGAGATCCTGAGCGCCGCGACGGTGCGTGAGGCGGACGGGCTCGCGATGAGCAGCCGAAACGCCCGTCTGGATGGCGCCGCCAGGGCGCGAGCGCGCAGCCTCGCGCAGGCGTTATCGGCCGGCGGGGCCGAGCAGGACCCGGGCCTGGCGGAGGCGGCGATGCGTCGCGTGCTGGACGGGGCCGGGGTGCGGGTCGAGTACGCGGTGGTCCGAGAAGCCGTCTCGCTGCGTCCGGTGGCAGGGGGGGCAAGCGGGGAGGGTTCGGCGTATCGGGCGCTCGTGGCGGCTTGGAGCGGGGGCGTTCGCCTGATCGATAATGCCGCCTGGCCGAGCCCTTGAACGTCTCCTCGACAGAATAGAAGCTGGATCCCGGGCGGGGAGCATCCGATCTTCTCCACGAGTTTCAGGGGGTCTCGGATGACACATCCCGGCGGGGCATCTTTCGATCGGCAGGGCAACCGGGGCGGTGGGGGACGCCGCGTCGGTCGCGTGGGCGGTCGTGCGCAACCGATGGGCCCGATCCCGCGCGAGCGATTCGATCGCTTCGCCTTGCGGGCGGAGATCCGCGTGACGGAGCTGGAGGCGGACGGGTCGCCGGGCCCGACGTTCCAGGCGCTCGGCGTCAATCTGAGCCGGAGCGGGATCGCGTTCAGCAGCAAGCGGATGGTGCACGAGGGGCGGGGCGTGTTCGTGCAGGTTGTGACGCTCCACGCGAGCGGGGCGCAGCCCCGGATCATGTTCGGGTATGTCAAGCGGTGCGCGTATGAGGCCGGGCGCGGGTACGTCGTCGGCGTGCAGTTTGCGGCGGCCCCGATGCACCCGGCGGTGTCGGCCTGGCTTGCCGAGCAGCAGTCCAGCGAATTGGCGGGCACCGTGCCCGTCGTCGGGGTCGCGATCGGGGACGACGAGCCGCTCCACGAAGGCCGGGGTGGGACGATCCAGGACCGTCGGCACGACCGCACGGCGATGAGCATCCACGTGGAGGCCGCGGTGGTGAACCGGCTCGGTGTCCCGGGCTCGCCGTTCCGCTGTCGGACGCGGGACCTCTCCTCCAGCGGGCTGGCGTTGCTCTCCGGGCGGGCGATCGAGGTGGGGCACACTGTCCTGCTCCGGCTGCCCCGATCGATGAGCGGGGGCTCGGGCTGCGTCGCGGCCGTCGTACGCCGGTGCGAGCAGACCGGCCCCGGCGAGTTCGACATCGGGCTGGCGTGCGTGGAGATGCCGAACACGCCGATCATCACGGCGTGGATCGCCAAAGCCGCCTGAGTTCCGCTCGGCCGCGTCCATCGCAAACTGTGGCGGCACGCGGTGCGGGGGTGTACCGTGAAGGCCCGGCGCCATCCCGCGCCGCTCTGGAGGCCGCACGTGCACAAGAGCCCGCTCCGTTCGTTCCACGCCGACCACGGCGCGCAGATGGTCGAGTACGCCGGCTGGGAGATGCCCCTCCGATACCCCGCGGGCGTCCTCGCCGAGCACCACCAGGTGCGGAACAGCGGCGGCATCTTCGACGTCTCGCACATGGGGCGTGTCGAGTTCAAGGGCCGTCACGCCCGCCGCCTCCTCGAACGACTCTGCACACGGCGCGTCTACGACATGCAGGAAGGCCAGGCACGCTACAGCCTCGTCTGCAACGAGCAAGGCGGGGTGAAGGACGACGTGCTCGTCTACCGCATGGACGACGACAAGTTCATGCTCGTGGTCAACGCCGCCAACCGTGAGAAGTTGCTGAAGCACTTCGAAGAGGTCCGTGCAGCGGGCGATCTCTCCTGCTCCATCGACGACCAGACGCTCAAGACCGCGATGGTCGCGATCCAGGGCCCCAAGGTCATGGACCTGATCTCGCGCGTCTCCAGCGAGATCCCGAACCTCAAGCGCTACCGCTTCACGGTCAAGAACCTGATGATCGTCAAGCTCATTGTGAGCCGCACCGGCTACACCGGTGAGGACGGCGTCGAGGTCATCCTCCCCGCCAACGCGATCGGCATGGCCCTGAAGCTGCTGATGAAGGACATCGACCCCAACGCCGACGACGCCCTCATCAAGCCCGCCGGGCTCGCCGCCCGCGACTCCCTCCGCACCGAGGCCGGCATGCCCCTCTACGGGCACGAACTCGGCGAGGAGATCAACGCCCTTTCCTGCGGCATCAACTTCGCGATCAACATGGACAAGGCCGACGAAGAACGCGGCGAGGCCTTCATCGGCCTCGAAGCCCTCCAGAAAACCCAGGGCGAGGGCGGCTCCGCCCGCACCCTCGTCGGCCTCAAGCTCGACGGCAAGCGCAGCCCGCGACAGGGGCACGCCGTCTACGCCGGTGATCAGCAGATCGGCGAGGTCACCAGCGGCTGTCTCAGCCCCACGCTCGGCTACCCCATCGCGATGGCGATGGTCGCACGCGAGCACGCCGAGCCGGGGCGCACGCTGAGCGTCGACATCGGGCGTGTCCGCCTGGAGGGCGAGACGGTCCCGCTCCCGTTCTACAAGGCGCCGAAGAAAAGCTGACGCCCGCCTCGGGGATGTTCACGCCGGGGGCGTTGACCCGGGGTCGCTCGGGGTCTTCACTCCGCCGTGCCCGGCAAACCCGCCAAGCTCGGTTCCCGTTCGACGCGTTCGGTGCGCCGTGAGAAGCCGTGGCTGCTCTTTACCGGCTTCGAGCCCAGCGGCGACGACCACGCCGCCGCCGTCATCGCCGAGCTCAAACGACGCCACCCGGACCTGCCGATCCATGCCTGGGGCGGGCCCAAGATGGCCGCCGCCGGCGCGGAGATCGTCGAACAAACCGGGCAATCGGCCGTCATGGGCATCCCGAGCCTCGGCAAGATCCTCGAGCACCAGCGCATCAACGCCCGCATCAAACACTGGCTCGACACGCACGGCGCGACGGTGCACATCCCCGTCGATAGCCCGGCCGCCAACTTCCCCATCTGCAAGATGGCCCAGAAGCGCGGGCTGAAGGTCGTTCACCTCGTCGCCCCGCAGGTCTGGGCGTGGGGGACGTGGCGGATCCGCAAGCTCCGTCGCCTCAGCGACCTCGTGCTCTGCCTGCTCCCCTTCGAGGAGCCCTGGTTCCGACAGCGTGGGGTCAACGCGCGGTTCGTGGGGCACCCGCTGTTCGACCACGCGCCCGACGCCGCGGCCGTTGATGCTCAGGTCCAGGCCTTCCCCGCCGAGGCCCGCGAGGCGATCCCGCGCCTCGCCCTGCTCCCCGGCTCGCGCCCGGCCGAGTGGACCAAGAACTTTCCGCTGATCCTGGAGGCCTTCCGCGAATTGCGCCGCGAGCGACCGACGGCGGCCGGCGTCGTCGCCGCCACCCATGCCCAGGCCGCCGCGAGGCTCCGCGAGATCGCCGAAGCCCACGGCGGCTGGCCGGACGGCATGCACATTGTGGAGCGTCAGACCGATGCCGTGATCGCCTGGTGCGACCTGGCGCTGGTGGTGAGCGGGACGGTGACGCTCCAGGTTGCGCGCCAGCGGAAGCCGATGGTGGTCTTTTACAAGTCCAACCCGCTGCTCTACGCGACGCTGGCGAGTTGGCTGGTCTCGACCGAGTTTTTCACGCTGCCGAACCTGATCGCGGGTCGGGAGATCGTGCCCGAACTGGTGCCGCACTTTGACGGGGCGGACCCGATCGTGGAGGCGGCCCGGGAGCTGTTGAAGGATCCGGAAGCCGCCGCTCGTCAGCGGTCGGAGCTGGACGCGGTCGCGGGGCGGTTTGCCTCGACGAACGCGGCGATCGGGGCGGCCGACGCGATCGAGCGGATCGCCAACCTCCGCCCTGAGCCGACGCCGAGCGCCTGATCCCCCCCCCCGCCCCCCGCGCCGCGGGGCCCCCCCCCCCCCGACTTGCATCCGGGGACGCATCCCTTCATAGTGTCGCCTTCACGATCCGGGGCGGCGTTCGGCCGAGCCCCCGTTCCGAGCCCATCGGCCGCCGGCCGCCCACCACGACCGAACGCGGAGAGCGACACGTGTCTCAACTCAACGATTTCATCGGCGCCCTCAACAACATCCTCTTCGCCGACTTCGTCGTCTATGCACTCCTTCTCGTCGGGCTCCTCTTCACCGTCTGGTCCGGCTTCGGGCAGTATCGCGCCCTGACCCACGGCGTCTCGGTCGTCCGAGGCAAATACGACAGCAAGAACGAGCCCGGCGCGATCAACCACTTCCAGGCTCTCTCCACCGCCCTCAGCGCCACCGTCGGGCTCGGCAACATCGCCGGCGTCGCGGTCGCGGTCGCGATCGGCGGGCCCGGGGCCATCCTCTGGATGTGGGTCATCGGCGTCCTCGGCATGGGCCTCAAGATGACCGAGGTCACCCAGTCCATGCTCTACCGGAACACCGACGACCCCGACAACCCGCACGGCGGGCCGATGTTCGTCGCTGCCAAGGGCTTCCCAAGAATCTTCGAACGCTTCGGGCTCAAGCGGGTCGGGGCCGTCGTCGGAACGACCGTCGGCGGGATCTTCGTCATCACGCTCCTGACCTCCGCGATCACCGGCGGCAACATGTTCCAGGCGTGGAACGTCGCCGACGTCACCACGACCTACTTCGATATCCCCCAGCCCGTTACCGGCATCGTGCTCGCCCTGCTCGTGGGCATGGTCATCATCGGCGGGATCAAGCGCATCGGCGCGGTCGCGGGGCGCATCGTCCCGTTCATGTGCGGGCTCTACCTGCTCGCGGCGCTCTACGTGCTGATCCTCAACGCCGGCGCGATCCCGGAGATGATCTGGCTGATCATCCGCAGCGGGCTCCCGACCTGGCTCGGCGGGGCCAACCCCGAGCCGGCCGGCGCGTTCCTCGGCGCGACCTTCGGCTTCGCCGCCCTTTGGGGCGTGAAGCGAGCCCTGTTCAGCTCCGAAGCCGGTCAGGGCTCGGCCCCGATCGCCCACTCGGCCGCCAAGACCGACGAGCCCGTCCGCGAGGGCGTCGTCGCCGGGCTCGAACCCTTCATCGACACCATCGTCGTCTGCACGCTGACCGCGCTGGTGATCCTCGCAACCGGGACGTACAACCGCGACGCCGAGGCGCACTTTGAGGATCCCAACCAGATCCGTATCGTCGCGGCTCTGGACGACGGCGGGCAGCAGCGCGTCAACGACGCCGGCGTCCCGCTCTGGTTGCTCGAAACCCCCGAGCTCCCGCGCAAGTCCGCCGAGGCGCGACGTGTGCTTCAGACCGCCGAGGGCGCCAGCGGCTGGCGGAACAGCGACAACGTGTTCATGGTCCTGGAGCGTGCGGAGGTTGACCGCGGCACCGGTTCGAGGGTCTTCAGGCACAACGCGCGCGTCAGCCGTGCCGATGACACCCAGCCGTGGATCGCCAACTGGCCCGAGATCGCCGCCGACGAGGCGCCGACGCTCCGGACCAACCCGGACGGCTCCATCGACGTCGGCATTTATGCCGACTACGCCGGCGCGTCCCTCACGGCTCACGCCTTCGACCGCGTCACGCCGGGGCTTGGCAAGATCCTCATCGTCGTCGCCGCCTGGCTCTTCGCGATCAGCACCATGATCAGTTGGAGCTACTACGGCGAGCAGGGCATGTACTTCCTGTGCAACCGCCTCGGGCAGGCCGCGACTGACGCTGTGATTCTGATCTACAAGCTGGTCTATTGCCTGCTCATCCTGATGACGACCATCCTCGCGACGCCGATCTTCACCCGTCCCGACGGCACCAGCTACGCCGTCCTCGGCACCGATGCGCAGCTCGACAACTGGACCACACTCGGCCTCGGTGTCATGCTCTGGGCCAACATCCCGCTCATGCTCATCTTCGGCGTCCAGGCGATGAAAGCCTACCACGAGTACATCGGCAAACTCAAGCGCGGCGAGTTCCACCCGCACGACGCGCCGAAAGTGACCGACGTCGTCGAAGGCAAGGACGTGGAGTAAGACCCGGAACGGCAAAGCTCGGAGCAGCAAAGCAGCGGATCGGACTGCACGAGGGTCGCCCATCCAAAGATTACGATTCGGCGCGCGATCCGATCCGCTGCTCCGAGTTCCGTGATCCGAGCTTTATCGCAGCTCCTGCGCAATCTTCGCGATCATCTTCCGCGCGTCCGCCTCGGCGTCGAGACGGCTCTTCTTCCAGCTTGACCACATCCACGGCAGGCAGAGCACCCACATCGGCACGTACCACCACCACGTCTGCACGTTCGCCCGGTGCCACGCCCAATAGGTATCGATCATCGATTCGGTCAGCGGGAGCCCGGGCCACAGCGTGACGAGCAGGATCACCGCCGCGATGATCGGCATCTTGCGGCGTGCCCGCAACTCGAACGTGATCTCTCCCCCCTCGCCCGCGCCCGTCACCGTCCCGATCCCCGAATAGTCGAACGGCGTTGCGAACGCGTCGAACTCGAACGATCGATCGCTGACACGTTTAAAACCGGCGAGCCGCCCCCGCTTGGAAGCGTTCGCCAGGCGTTCGAGCACGCCGTCGGGCGCGAGCGACGTGAAGACGCTCGGCAGTTCAGACCCCTCGGGCCTTGGCTGGGTTGATGCCTCGCTCAAACTGGCGGCCTCCGCTCAAAACCTGAACACAGTGGGGCCCCGAGACAGACGTCCCGGGCGTTCCGCACTGCACGACACCCGTGTGGTGCGCGTCCGGGCAGTCTATCGGTCCGATACCCGCCCGAATACCGCGGAGAACCGCTGCAAGACCTGTCGGTTCGCTGGCGTTGTCGCGGTTCGCCTGTAGGGTTCAGGCATGTCCCCGGGCCGCGAACATCCCGAGCCGCGAACAGTCCTCCGCCTGGTGCGCCCCGGGCGCGAGGAGCCCGCCGAGCCCGCCCGTCACGCCGAGCCCGTGGCCGAGGCACCGATGGTCCCCGCCAGCCGGGCCCGGGTGACACGCGGGAAGCCGCCGCTCACGATCTCGCTCGACGAGGCCCTCGTCGCGGCGGAGAACCGCTCGGCTGCCGCCGTGACGGTCGGGGATGCGCGATGGGTCTTTGCCGCCCGCGTCGCGACCGCGCTCGAGGGCGGCAGGTCGGCCGTGCTCGCTCCGGAGCGGCGCGAGCGGCTGATCACCACTGCCCGCCACCTCGGCCTCCGCCCGTTCGACGCCAACCTCATCGTCGCGATCGTTCAAGACACCGCGCGCACCACCGGTGCACCCCTCGGCCCGGCGACCGCCGAGCGCCTCGAACTCGTCCAGCCCGCCGATGCCCGGAGCGGGAAGGGCCCGTCGCCTGTCGGCGCGTGGATCTACCCCGCGCTCGCCAGTCTCACGCTCGCCGCCGCCTTGTTCGTCGTTCTGCTCGCCTGGCTCAATAGCTGAGGCTCGCGAACGCCGCACTGCGGGCGCCCGCACGTGAATCCGAGCTACCCTCCCGGCAGAACCAAGAGCCGAGGAGCGATCCCATGCCCAAAAAAGCCGCAAGCAAAAAGACGTCCAAGAAATCGGTCACGAAGAAGACGCCGAGCGCAAAAACGCTCGCCAAGAAGACCTCGGGTGACGCCACCTCGAACGCGACCCTCATCGGCGAGGGTAAGAAGGCCCCAGCGTTCACCCTGCAGGATCAGGACGGAAAGACCCACAAGCTCAGCGACTACGCCGGACGGGCGGTCGTGCTGTTTTTCTACCCGAAGGACATGACCAGCGGCTGCACCGTCGAGGCGTGCGACTTCCGCGATTTGCTCCCGAAGTTCGACACGTCCAAAGCCGCGGTCCTCGGCATCAGCATCATGAACACCAAGAGCAAGGCCAAGTTCGCCGCCAAGGAGGGGCTGAACTACCCGCTGCTCGCCGACGACGCGACCGACGAGGACGGCAAGCCCGATCCCGTCGTCGCCAAGAAGTTCGGCGTCTGGGTCGAGAAGTCGATGTACGGCAACACCTACATGGGCATCGAGCGCACGACCTACCTCATCGGGCCCGACGGGAAGATCGCGAAGCGCTGGGACAAAGTCAAAGTGCCCGGGCACGCCGAGGAAGTGCTTGAGGCGGCGCGGCGACTGGCGCAATAATCACATCTGCAAAGCGGGGCTGCTTATGCCGTGCGCGTGCGGCGCGCACAACACGCACTGTGAAAGCGCCCGCCCGCGGTTACGGGCCCCATTCGCTCACATAGCTCACGTCGCAGGCCGTCGGGCAGCCGCCGGCGGGCTCGGTGCGCCGAGCCGCGACCATCCGCCCGGGGAGGCGGGAAGCCGCGACGTCGATGTCGGGTTTGCCGGTCGAGGCCGGCGGGAGCGCCGACCCGTGTTCCGCTGGAAGCCCGACAAGGGCGCGCAGGACGTCATTCGCCGATGCTTGGCGTGTCGTCGCGAGCGAACGCAAGACCCGATCCACCTCGTCGTCGATCTGGACCGTTCTCATGCCATCATCCTCCACGAGTACCGAGATCTGGTCAACGGTTTTGCGTGTCATCGGATGCAGAATCGGCGTTTTTACTCAGCAACATCACCCAACCCGTACGATCGGCACAACCTGTTTCAGGCAGGGCGAGGCCGCAGCTTTGAGCAGCACCTAAACCGGGCGGAGGACGCCCTTATTCCTCGGCGCGCTCGAGCCACTCGCCTTCGAGTTCTTCGAGCTCGGCCGCGAGCTTGCTCCGCGCTTCGGTCAGGCGTTGGCTGAGGGCGGTGTCGCCCCAGGTCGCGGGGGCAGCGAGGCGTTCGTCGAGTTCGGCGACGTCGGACTGAAGTTCGTGCAGGCGGACCTCGATCTGATCGAGCTTCATCCAGCTGAAGCGGCTTTTTCGCTTCGGGGCCGGGGGTTTGGCGTCTGCCGACGGTGCGCGTGGCACCTGCGGCGGCGGGGTGCTCGAGGCCTTGCTCGCTCTTGTCGGTGCGCTCGTCGTGCTCGGGGCAGCTTCGCGCGCGAGCTCCTTCGCCCGCCATTCGGAGTAATTCCCGAGGAAGACCCGCACCCCGCCCTGCCCGTCGAAGACGAGCATGTGGTCGCACGTCGCGTCGATGAGTGCGCGGTCGTGGCTGATCAGGATCAGCGTGCCGTCGAACACGCCACCGCCCTCGTGCGGCGCGAGCGCCTGCTCCAGGCGCTCGGCCGCCGGGATGTCCAAGTGGTTCGTCGGCTCGTCGAGCACCAGCAGGTTCTTGCTGGAAGCGAGCAGCGCCGCCATCGCGACCCGCGCCCGCTCGCCGCCGGAGAGCACGCCCATCGGGCGTTCCTGCTCGCTCCCGCTGAAGAGAAACGCCCCGGCCAAGTCCCGCGCCTGCTGCTCGCTAAGGCGGGCCGCCGGGTTTTCCTTCAGGATCGTGTTCTGGATGTGCCGGTAGAGCGGCGTCTCCGGGTCCAAATCATCCCGCGTCTGCTTGAAGTGCCCGGGCTGCACGTTGCTCCCGATGCGGACCACGCCCTCATCCACCGGAATCTCGCCCAGCAGCGCGCGCACCAGCGTGGTCTTGCCGGCCCCGTTGGGCCCGAGGATCGCCCAGCGTTCCCCGCGTCCGATCTTGACATCCAGCTTCTCGAACAGCGTCAGCGTCGAGCCGTCCTCGCGCGGGTAGCGCTTGGTGATCTCCCGTGCGCTCACCACAACGTCGCCAGTCCGCTCGGCCTTGGGCAGCGAGATCGACAGCTCTTTCAGCTCCATCGGACGCTCGAGACGTTCGGTCGCCTTCTCCCGCTCCAGGCGCGTCTCCCGCCCGCGCGCCTGCTTGGACCGCTGCCCCGCCTTGAACTTGCGGATGAACGCTTCTTCCTTCTTGAACTTGTCCTGCTGCTTCTCGTACGCGCGGAGCTGCGTCACCCGTCGATCGGCCCGCAACTCGCGGAACTTCGCGTAGTTCCCCGGGTAATCGACCAGGCGCGCAAACTCCGTCTCGATGATCCGGTTCACCACCGCGTCGAGCAGGTACCGGTCGTGGCTGATCATCACCACCGCGCCCTTGTACTCGTCGCGCAGGAACCGCTCCAGCCAGAGGCGCCCGTCGATGTCCAGGTGGTTCGTCGGCTCGTCGAGCAGCAGCACCTCGGGCTCATCGAGCAGCAGACGCGCCAGCGCCACCCGCGCCCGCTGCCCGCCGCTGAGGCCGCGGACTTTCACCCCGAACTGCGCGCTTGTGAAGCCCAGCCCTTGCAGGACCTGCTCCACCCGGTGCTCCACGGCGTACCCCCCCGCCGCCTCCACACGCTTTTCCAGGTCCGCCTGCTGGCGCAGCAGACGCTCCAGCGTGGCCCCATCGGCCCGGCCCATCTGCTCGAACACGCCCTCCAGCTCCCGGTGCAGGTCGTGCAGCTCGGCAAACCCCGCCTCGGCCGCCCCCTTGAGCGTGTCGTCCGGGTCGAGCACCGGGTCCTGATGCAGATACCCGACCTTGCACCCCTTGCGGAGCACGACCTCCCCCGAGTCGGGCGTCATATCCCCCGCCAGCATCTTCAGCAGCGTGCTCTTGCCGGCCCCGTTCCGCCCCACGACCCCGATCCGCTCGTCGGGCTCGATCGACAGGCTAATACCGTCGAGAACGATGTTCTCGCCGTAGGCGTGCTTCAGGTTGGTCGCGGCAAGAATGGGCATGGCGGGCGGAAGTGTAGAAGCTCCGGATCCGGACACCGCCCGGAAGCTTGTATCCCCGAAAAAGGTGCGTCCACGAGCCGGCATCCCGGGTTTGACCTTGGGCGGCTGTATACTTTCGATGTGCCTGACTCCGCCGACGCGCCGAAACCCGAGCCCAAGCCCGGCCCCGTGACCCTGCGGACGCTGCACCGCATGGCCCGCGCCGGGCAGCCCTTCGCCTGCCTGACCTGCTACGACGCGACGACCGCGCGTTGGCTGGAGCGTGCGGGCGTGCCGGTCCTGCTCGTGGGGGATACGGCCGCCGAGATGGTCCTGGGCTTCAACCGCACCATCGACATCCCGCTCGACGTGCTGCTCGCGCTGACCGCCGGCGTGAAGCGGGGGGCGCACAGCACGCTGGTGATGGGGGACATGCCGTTCCTGAGCTACCAAGCCCACGAGGCATCGGCGATCCGCAACGCGGGGCGGTTTCTGACCGAAGGGCTCGCGGACGTGGTGAAGATCGAAGCCGACGCGAGCTTTGCGCCGCTGGTCGAGAAAATGGCTCGCGCGGGGATCCCGGTCTGCGGGCACGTGGGGAGCAAGCCGCAGCACGTGGCCCGGACGGGCGGGTACGCCTCGGCGGGGCGCTCAGCGGGCGACGCGATGCGTGTGCTCGCGGACGCGAAGGCTCTCGAAGAGGCCGGGTGCGTGCTGCTGCTGGTGGAAGCGGTGCCCGACGAGGTCGGCGAAGCGCTGGTCGAGGCGAGCGGCGTCCCGGTGATCGGCATCGGGGCCGGGCCTGCGCCGCACGGGCAGGTGCTTGTGTTGCAGGATCTTCTGGGCCTGACCGATCATCCCCCGCGGTTTGCCGAGCCCGTGGCCCAACTGGGCCAGGCGATCCAGGCGGCCGGGGCAGCGTGGGTCCGCAAGGTCGCCCAGCGGGGCGTGGGGGGGCAGCGGTACGAGATGCCCCCGGGCGAGGCGGAACGCTTCCGATCGCAGCGAGCCGCGGAGCCGGCGACCGACCGCCCGCAAGCCCCCAACACTGCCGAATCCGAACAAAATCCTGCATGATCGAACGCATCCTCGCCTGATTCCGAGGCGAACCGGAATGGGCATTGACCGGTAAGACCAGCGTTCCGGAATGACCTGGTCATCCCATAGTTGATGGGGTGCTGGTCGCCCTTGTGCGGGCGTCGGGTCGGCCCGATGATGGGGTGGCATCTCGGGCGCTCGCGTCATGGGGTGAAGCGTTTGTGGCTCGGGCGTTCCCGCTCGGGCCGGAGCGTGCGGGAAGGAGTCAGCATGCGTCCATTCGTTCGATTCGCGCCGGCAGGGTTGGTCTTGTTGGTGGCATTGACGGTCCTCACGGGCACGCCGATGCTGGTTCGCTCGGTGGGGTACGCCTCGACGACCGCCCGGATCACCCTCGCCCAGCAGACGATCGCGAGCGACGACATTCTGGAACGGATCGATCGAGCGCAGGTCGCGATCGCGGAAGCCGTCACCCCGGGCGTGGTGCACATCGACGTGCGTTCATCGCGGAGCCAATGGAACATCGGCGGGTCGAGCGGGACCGGGTGGGTCTACGACGCCCTCGGGCACATCGTCACCAACGCGCACGTGGTCCGGGGCGAGGGGACGATCTCGATCGAGTTCGCGAGCGGCGTGAGCGCGTCGGCGCAGCTCGTCGCGGCCGACCCGTACACCGACATCGCCGTGCTCCGGGTCTCGGGCATGAACAGCGGGCTCTTCCCGCTGGATCGCGCGACCGGAGAGCCGGCCCGCCAGGGGCAGCAGGTCTTCGCTTTCGGCTCGCCGTTCGGCTTCAAGCACTCGATGAGCCAGGGCATCGTCAGCGGGCTCGGGCGCGACCCGCGCGGGGCCGTCACCGACGGCGGGTTCACCAACTTCATCCAGACCGACGCCGCGGTCAACCCGGGGAACTCGGGCGGCCCGCTGGTGGACAGCCGCGGTCGCGTCATCGGCATGAACATCGCGATCGCGACCGGTCGCGACACCGACGGCACCATGGAAGGCCAATCCGCGGGCATCAGCTTCGCCATCCCCCTCAACGTCATTGAGAACGTCGTCGGGCAGCTCATCGAGAGCGGCCAAGTGCGGCGCGGGTTCCTCGGGATCCACCTCGGCAACACCGTGGTGGTGCAGGCCGAGGGCCCGAACACGCTCGCGGGCGTGCAGGTCGCGGGCGTGCAGGAAAACTCCGCCGCCGAGCGTGCGGGCCTTCGCCGGGGGGACATCATCACCGCCTTCGGCGGGCAGCCGACGCCGACATTGCCGATCCTCCGCTCGCTGATCACCAGCTACGGGCCGGGGAGCAACGTCGAGGCCGAGTTCTACCGCGACAACCAACCCCAGACCGCGACGATCACGCTCGGCGAGTTCGCCGCCCTGACGCTCGCCTTCGAGCCCGTGATGCGCAGCCTCAGAAACCTCGGCATCGGCTTCGGGATGCGCCCCAACCAGGGGCAGGCGCCGCTGATCAACAGCGTGGAGCGATGGGCATCCGATTCCGGCATCGAGCCGGGCGACCGCATCATCCGAGTGAACGGGCAGAACGTCCGCAATCTCGGCGACCTGGCGTTGCACCTGGACCGCTCGGGGCTGCTGATGGGCTCGTCGATCGAGCTCACGGTCGAGAAAGCCGACGGCGGCACCAAGTCCGTCACCGTGCCGAGCGGACGCCGACGCTGATCGCGGGCCCACTCCGCCGGCTCACTCGTCGATCCGGATCCGCACGCGGACCCTTGCGCCGAAGTCGGGCACCGCATCCACGTTCGCGATCCACTCCGGCTCATCGACGCCGCTGTCGGGGCTGAGCACCGGCTCGAAACCCACGACCGCCGAGCCGAACGTGTGGAGGGCGATGACGACGCCCTCGACGTCCGCCTCGTAGACCATGCGCCCGGCGCGATCCCGCTCGACCGAGCCGGCGAACCGCCACGCGACGCGTTCGTCGCGATCTTCGTAGTAGGCGCGCAGCGGGGTGCCGTCCTCGATGTTCACCACCCAGTCGAGCGGGTCGATCTCCTTGGTCTCGCCGCTCGGATCGCTCACGAGCACGCGGACATGCACGCGCGGGCCGGTCGGCCCCTCCCGCACGAACTCGCCCTCCGGCGTGAACCCGATCCGCCCGGGCCGTCCCGCCTCGAGCCCGATCGCGAGCAGGGCGCCGTGGATTGCCGAGGGGCGTACGCCGGTCGCGACCAGGGACTCGTGCTCCTTGCTGTCGGTTTTGCAAACGATCGCTTCGAGAAACGTGATCGGCTGCTCGGGCTCCTTGAACTGCCACGGCACAAACCCGTCGAACTCGACGATCCGTCGCTCGCGGTCGATCCGCAGCCCTGGTGAGAGTTCGACCCACGCCGGAACGCTCGGTGGCTCGGCCGCGGATGGCGTCGCGGGCTCGCGGGTCGCCCGGGGCGGCTCGGGCGTCGGGCGGGGCTGAGAGGGGGGAGGCGGCGACAGGACCGGCTGCCCCCCCTCCGGTTGCTCGGGGGCCCCGGTCGTCGAGGCGCAGGCGCCGAGCCCGCCCGCGAGCAGCAGGGCCGAGAGGAGGACGAACGGGCGGGCGGCGAGGCGTCGGGTGTGCAGGGTCATGATGGCAGTCTCCCCGCTGACCGGACCCGCGGCAAGGGGATCACGCCGAGGGCGTTGAGGCCCGGACCTTGACACCTCAAAAATGTGACTATATAGTCACATTATAAAGCTCACGCCAGGATGACGCGGGCGAGACGGGCGGCGCGTGGACGAGGCGATGGACGAGGTCTGGAAAGCGCTGAGCGACGCGACGCGTCGGGCGATCGTCGACCGTCTGCGTGACGGGCCCCGCACCACTGGTGAGCTCGCGAGCGGATTCCAGTCTCTCACGCGCTACGCGGTGATGAAGCACCTCGGCGTGCTTGAGTCGGCGGGGCTGGTCATCGCGGAGCGACGCGGGCGAGAGCGGTGGAACCACCTGAACGCCGTCCCGCTGCGCCGGGTCTACGAGCGGTGGGTCAGCAGGCACGAGGACCGATGGGCCGGCTCGTTGCTCCGGCTCAAGGACGCGATGGAAACTACAGGACAAGGAGAACGGGCGATGGGTGTCAAGCTTCTGGATCAGCCGGCGCGGGTGGCGTGGGCGCAGTGCGAGGTCGTGATCAACGCGCCCCGCGAGGCGGTCTACCGCGCGTGGTTCGAGCGCACGCAGGACTGGTTCTTTGACAGCCCCGAAGGGGTCGCGACCAAGCCCTTCCTCTGCGAGGAGCGGATGGGCGGGCGGTTCTATCAGCAACTCCCGGACGGCGGCTTCAACGTGCTCGGCGAGATCACGATGCTCAAGCCCGGGCACAAGATCCGCCTCCGCGGGGATTGCACGATGCCAGAGGCCGTGCTGATGAACATGACCATCAGCTTCGAAGACGACGGGCAGGGCACGCGTGTCCGCGTGGACCACCGGATGGTGGGAGAATTCGGCGACGAACTGCCCGCGGGCTTTGAAGAGGGCTGGATGGACGGGCTGACCAAGCTCAAGGCGTTGCTCGAATCCGGCAACGCATAGGCATGTCGTGAACACTTCGCGAGCCGCGGCTGTGAGGGCGCGGCCTTTGTGCTTACGCATCCCCCGCAAGCAGTTCGCGCGTCGGGCGTCGCCCGAGGGCGATGATCGCCGGGGCGGCGGCCCCAAGAGTCAGCACGATCACGATCCCCCACCCGGCGAGGATCGCCAGCGGCGGGGGGCGCAGCTCCAGCAGCAGCCCCAGCAGGGCGGCGTACATCCGCTGCCCCGCCCAGCTCCCCTGCACGCCCATGAGCGTCCCGAGCAGGCAGGCCGCAAGGGCGATCACGAGCGCCTCGCCCAGCACCAGGCGCGTGAGCAGCCCGCGCTGCGCGCCGACCGCGCGCAGCACGCCGAACTCGAAGCGGCGGACCTCGATCCCCGCGACGATCAGGTTCGCGACGCCGAAGCACGCGACGAGCATCGAGACCAGCGCGATCGCGCTGAAAACGAGCAGCGAACCGCCGACGAACAGGCGGATCTCAGCCTTGATCGCCCGCCCGCTCCCGACGTCGAGGATGCCGGCCGTGAACAGCGTCTCGCGGATTGTCTCGACCGCCTCGCGGTCGTCCACGCCCTCGGCCAGCGCGATCTGGATCAGCTGGATCTGGTCGCTCCCGAAGCGTTCTTTGAGGTCCGCCCGCGAGCCGAAGACGGCGTGCACTGCCTGCTCGGTGTACTCCTCGCCGATGTTGAAAAACTTGCTCACGATATCGAGCCCGGGGCTGGTCACGACGCCGACGATCTCGAACTCGTGCGCTTCCCCGTTGCTCTCGCACCGGAACGTGTCGCCAAGCCCGAGGCCCTGGGCGACAAGGAACTCCCGCGCCACGATCACCGCGCCGCCCTCGATGAGGCGCCGCTTGGCGTGCTGCGCGTCGCCCTGCACCCACTGGAGCGTGGTCATGCGGAAGAACGCCTCGGGCTCGAAGGCGATGAACGTCGTGCGGTAACGCTGGAGCGCGCGCACGCCGAAGGCGTCGGTCTCGACGAAGTGCAGCGTGATCGCGCACGTGTCGGTGACGAAGGGGAGCGCCTCGAGCGTGCGCTGGCTTTCTTCGGTGAGCGCGAGCCCGCTGACAAAGGCGTCGGGGAAGCTGATCTGGTCAATCCAGTCGCGCAGCACGGCCCCGCCCTGGGTCCAGATCGCAACCATCAGCCCGAGCCCCGCCATCATCGCCCCGGCCGTGAACCCGTGCCGGAACGGCGTCGCCTCGATCGTCCGGCGCAGGATCCGCGGCGGGAGGCGCAGGCCGCGCGAGATCACGCCGCCGAACACGAGCGCGACCAGCAGCACCGTCGGCACGCCGAGGAGGAAGTAGCCGATGAACATCGCCGGGAGGCCGACGGTCGCGTATCCCCAGAACATCGTCTGCCCGTCGCTGGGGAGCCCGACGGTCGCGAGCATGATCGCGACGCCGAGCAGCCCGGCGACGAGCGTCCACGTCACGGCCCCGCGCCGGGGGGCCCGACCGCGCAGGCTCAGGCCCTCCAGCGGCGAGAGCTTCGCCACCCGCCACGCCGGCCACGCCGCCCCGCCCAGGCCGCAGATCACCGAGCCAAGCGCCGCGAGCGCCAGGTGCCACCACGGGATCACGAGCCCCGCCGGCACCTGCTCGGCAAACACCACCGTCATCAACCACGCGAACCCCACGCCCAAAGGCACGCCGACGAGCGCCCCCGCGCCGCCCACCAGCAGCCCGATCAGCAGCTGCGACTCGACGAGCTGTCGCTTCCGCGCCCCGACGCACCGGAGCACGCTGAGCTCGCGTTGGCGCTGCGTGACGTCGGTGGTCAGACCGGTCGTGATGATGAAGGCGGCCGCGAGGAACGCCATCACCGTCGCGAGCACGAAGCCGAGCTGCGAGCTCGCCAGATTCTGCTCCACGTTGCTCGTGACGCGCGAGGTCGTCCGCAGGATCAGCTCCGGCGGGAGCGCCCCGCCCCGGTCCTTCGCGAACGCCTCGGCGTCCACGCCCTCGCGCAGCACCAAGTCGATCGAGGTGTACCGCCCGGCCTCCCCGCTCGCTTCGCTCAGCGTCGCGAGCCTGACATACGCCTGCGGACGCCCGCCCAGCGGCGGCTGCTCGGCGATCCCCACGATCCGCAGCGTCATCGGGCGTCGGAACAGCCCGCGCACGAGCTGCACCTCGTCGTCGATGCGCACGCGTTGGTTTAGGTTCAGCCGCTCGGCCTCGCGCTCGCTCGTCACGCGCTCCGGCAGCGGTGGGGCGGCTTCCGCGTCGCGTCGCGTCATGCGCCCCGCGACGCCGAACCCGCGGTCGGCACGCCCCTCGGCCGCACGGCGCGCCCGATCGCGGTTCTGGTGGGCCCACCCGAGCCGCTCCGCGAGCAACTGATCGATCACGACCTCGCCCGAATCGCGCGGCATCCGCCCCGCGACCAGGCGCAGCGGGCGGAGCTCATACGCCCGCGGATCGTCGGCCGCGTTGATCAGCACGCTGCTCGCGTACATCGCCGTCGTCGGCGCGAACGATCCGTCCCCCTGGCTTTCGAGCACCGCGACGCTCGCGCTCAGGCCCATCGCGGCCTGGCGACGCGCGACCGCCGCCCGCACCTCGGGCCACGACTCCGCCTCAACGAGCACCGAGGCGTCAAACGTCGCACCGGTCGAGACCGGGTCGATCGTCGCGTCGGCCGTGCCCACGGTCGCGTCGAGGCGGTCGCGCACGGCGTCGTTGACCGATCGCATCGCGGTCGCGACGGCCGCGATCAGCGCAGCCGACAACGCGACCGCGCCGACGAGCAGCAGCGTCCGGCTACGACGCGCGGACAGTGTCTTGGTAGCGAGCCGCCACGCCGGCCGCATCGAGACCCTCCGATTCGAAAGCCCCCTGCACGCGACCGTCGCGGATCACAAACACCCGTCGGCAGTGGGCCGCGGCCGCGGGCTCGTGCGTCACCATCAGCACCGTTGTCCCACGCTCGCTCGCCACCCGCGCCAGCAACCCCCACAGCTTCTCCGCGCTCGCCGAGTCGAGCGCTCCCGTCGGCTCGTCGGCCAGCACGATCGGCGGCTCATACAGCAACGCCCGCGCGATCGCCACACGCTGCTGCTCCCCGCCCGACATCGCCTCCGGGCGGTGGCGGGCGCGAGCGCCGACGCCGAGCTCATCGAGCAGCGACGACGACCGCTCCCGCAGCCACTTCGCGTCCTCGCCCGCGAGCATGCCGGGGAGCTCGACGTTTTCCGAGGCCGTCAGCGTGGGGACGAGATTGAACTGCTGAAAGACGATCCCAAGGCGTGTGCGTCGGAAGCTGGTCGCCTCGCGGTCAGACAGCTCATGCACGGCCTCCCCGGCAAGGTGGATCTCGCCCTCATCGGGCTTGTCGAGGGCCGCGAGGAGGTGGAGAAGCGTGGACTTCCCGCTCCCGGACTGCCCCATGATCGCGTAGAACCCGGGCTCGGGCACTTCGAGGTCCAGCCCGCGGAGCGCTTCGACTGTGCCCTCGCCGGAGCGGTAGCTCTTGCGCACCCCTCGGACGCGAACCACGGGCGCGCTGGTGCCTCCCCCGACGGGCGGAGCGGGTTCGACGCCCGGGATGGCCTGATCAGTGCTGATGATTCTTCTCGTACGTCGCGGCGTCGACGCACGTGTCGAGCCCGCTCTTATCGGTCACCTTGAGCTTCAGCAGCCACCCCTCGCCGAACGGGTCGCTGTTCAGCACGCCCGGGTCTTCCCCGAGCTTACTGTTGACTTCGACGATTTCGCCGGCGACGGCGCAGTAGATGTCGCTGGTGGTTTTGACGCTCTCGACCTCGCCGACGACGTCGCCGGGCTCGACGGTGGTGCCGGGCTCGCGCATCTCGGCGAAGGTGACGTCGGTGAGCTGGTCGACGGCGAACTGGGTCAGGCCGAGTGTGAGCGTGTCGCCCTCGAGCTTGTGCCACTCGTGGCTCTCGCTGTAGACGCGGTCGTTGGGCACGGGCATGCGCGGGTCTCCTTACGGTCGTGCGAGGGCGATCGGTCGAAACCCCGCCGGGCGGCGGGCGGGCGATGCTACCGCGGCTCCGGGGCCTCGGCTAGCCCGGATGCCCGTCCCAAGCACGCCCCCCGGGGCTACAGTCCGCCACTCATGCTGCTGACCTGCAACGCCTCGTCGCTCAAATCCCTCATCAAGCCCCCGCGCGGGGCCAAGCCCAAGCTCGCCCTCGCCGACCTCCCCGCGTTCGTGCGCACCGAACTCGAGCTCCACGGCGTCAACCTCTCGACCGACCTGCTGGTCGGCGCGACACGCTCGGACCTGACCGCGATCCGCGACCGGGCCGACAAGGCCGGGTGCGCCTGCCTGACGCTCATCGAGCCCGACGCGCTGGACCTGGCGACCGAGAGCGACAAGGCCCGCGAGGCCGCGATCGCCCGAGGGAAGCGCGTGATCGAGGCCGCCCACATCCTGGGCTGCTCCGCCGCGGTCGTGAGCCTGAAGGACGCCAAGGGCGAGGACGTCGTCGAGTACGCGATCGACAGCCTCCGCCAGCTCATGGGCGGGGCCGAGAAGCGCGACCTGAACCTCCTGCTCGCCCCGACCGACGGCATGACCGCGGATCCTGAGGCCCTGACCGAGTTGGTCAAAAAAACCGGCGGCTTCCGCGTTGGCACCTACCCGGACCTCGCCGTCGCCGCCGAAGCGAACGACCCGGAGGCCTACCTCCGCCGGATCACGCCTTACGCCTCGGCCCTCCGAGCCGGGCTCTTCGAGTTCAGCGTGGAGAAGATCGAGATCCCCGACGAGCCCGGGATGGACGACGAGGACGACGACGAACTCCTCGACGACATCGACCTCGGCCCGACCGAGATCGTCACCCACACGACCTACAGCCTCGACCCGCTGATCGCCGCGATCACCGCGGTCGGCTACGACCAGACCATCGGGATCGAGTACCGCGGCAAGGGCGATCCGGTGGAAGGCATCCGCAACGCCCGCGCTGCTTTGGAAGATACGTTGCTCCGAGCCCAGTCGGCCGGGTAAGCTGCACGTGCCGACCCGTCGCGTGCGGTCCCGGCACAACGCGGGAGCCCCGATGCCCGATGCCGCCACCACCGAACACGCCCAGCGGGCCTCCCAGACCGCTGTTCGAGCCCCCAGCCGACCACGGAGCCGCGACGTGATCCCGCTCGATCAGCCGGTCATCGTCGCGATCGACGGCCCCGCGGGCACCGGAAAATCCTCCGTCGCCCGCGAGCTCGCCCACCGCTTGGGCCTGGATTTTCTCGACACCGGCGCGATGTATCGCGCCGCGGCCGCCATCATGCTCGACAAGGGCCTCCGCCCCGACGACGCCCAGCGACTGGTGGACGAGGTCGTCTCGGCCGACCTGCACTTCGACTGGACCGCCGACCCCCCGACCATCCTCGCCTGGATGGAGCCGATCGATCACCGCATCCGTGATGAGGACGTGACCGGCGTCGTGAGCCGCGTCGCGGGGATCGGGCTGCTCCGTCGCCATATGGTCGCCAAGCAGCGGATCATCGCGCGTCAGCACCCGCGCCTCGTCACCGAGGGGCGCGATCAGGGCTCGGTGGTCTTCCCGGACGCGGAGGCGAAGTTCTTTTTGGATGCCCGCCCCGAAGTCCGCGCCGCACGACGGGCCGACCAGCTCCGCGAGGCGGGGCACGAGGTGGACGAGGGCGCGCTGCTGCGCGAGATCATCGAGCGGGATCGCTCCGACGCCTGCCGCACCGACGGCCCGCTCATCCGCCCACACGACGCCGAACTGGTCGACACCAGCGACCTGAGCTTCGACGAGGTCGTGGACCATCTCTACGAGCGCGTGCTCGCGATCATCCCGGGCTAGGGTTCGCCTTCTGAAGCTTGGTGGGATGGGCCTCTGGCCCGTCTCTCCCGACGCTCCAAGAGGGGCAACGCGTCCGTTCCACCGATCCGTCACGCATCGCTTCGATATACCATCCGTCGCATGCTGAATCTCCGCGCCCGACGCCCGCACTCCACCCTCTTCGGCCTCGTCGTCTACGCCGTCGCCTGCGGGATGCTGCGGGTGTTTCTGAAAGTCTTCTACCGCCTCCGCACGGAGGGGACCGAACGCGTCCCCGCGAGCGGGCCCGCGCTGATCGCCGCCAATCATCAGTCGTTCCTCGACCCGCCCGCGATCGGCGTGGACGTCCGCCACCGTCAGCTCGATTTCGTCGCCCGCGGCGGGCTGTTTCGCTTCAAGCCTTTCGGCTGGGCGATCAGCCAGGTCAACTCCATCCCGCTCCGCGAGGACGCGCCGGACACGGCCGCGATCAAAGAAATCATCCGCCGCCTCGAGCAGGGCTCGGTCGTCATGATCTTTCCCGAGGGCAGCCGGACCGAGGACGGCGCGATGACCTCGTTCAGCCGCGGCGTCGCGGTGCTGGTCAAGCGGGCCAAGTGCCCGGTCATCCCCGCGGCGATCGAGGGCGCCTACGACGTCTGGCCGCGTTCGCGGAAGTTCCCGAAGCTCTTTGGCAGGGGACGGATCGCCGTGCGATACGGCAACCTGATCCCGCACGACGAGCTCTTCGCCGACGGGCCCGACGCGGCCCTGCGCCGACTGGAGCGCGAGATCGACGCGATGCGGATCCAGCTCCGGGCCGAGCTCCGCGAACGCACCGGCGGGCGTCTCCCCGCACCCGGCCCGGGCGACCGCGCTCTGCGGGCGAGCGATGAAGACCAGAACGATCCGGCGGCGGGGGTCGATCAGCCCGCCGCGTCCTGAGCGGCAGCTTTGGCGAGCAACGCTTCGCGCAGGATCCTGGCGTTCCGAGCGTTCGACTTGAACATCGCGTCCGGAATGATCCCGACCACCGGGATCACGCCAACCAGCCAGTTGATCCCGATGTTCGCCAGCATCCGGCGCACCACGCGCCAGCCGAGCCGATGCATCACCGCCTCGCGGACGAAGTACATGCTGATCGCGGCCGCGACGGTGTCGCCCGCGACCGGGATCACGCTGATGATCGGGTCGAGCCCGAACCGAAACTTCGTCCCCGGCACGCGGAGGCTGTAGTCCAGCAACCGGGCGAGCGCGTCGGCCCGACGCAACGAGTTTTGTACGCCTCGGGATGGAATCGCACGCTCACTTGCTCGAAACGACCCACACCGCGTGGATAAGCCCGGGGATATAGCCCAGCAGCGTGAGCAGGATATTCAGCCAAAAGTGCCCACCGATCCCCACCTTCAGAAACACGCCCAGCGGCGGGATGATCACGGAAAGAATAATGCGGATGATGTCCATGGTCTTCAAGGCTCCGTTCGCAGGCGGTCCGGCCGCGTTGTCCGAGCGTGAGGCCAACGCCGGGCTCACGGACGGTGATGAAGCGTCCCGTGGTGCGGGTTTGTTCCCGGAACCCGAGGATCAACCCGTGTTCATGCCGCCTCTGTCTCCCTGCATCAGGTGGTCGAAGGGTGTTGTCCCGGATGTGCGTCCGCCGTACGCGCGGCAAGGCCCACGGGGCTGAAACCGGCGGGCCGCAAACAGTCCACCAAAGCCGAAGGCTTGGATGTCGTACTGGCTGGGCAGGCCGGTGAGCGCCTCACGATCGACTGGTCCCACGCGCAGACGTGCCGGTCGGTCACGCCTCGCCGAGCGCAAGCGATCGGAACGCGGCCCCGCGGTGCTCGTAGTTCGGGAACTGATCCCAGCTCGCGCACCCCGGGCTGAGGAGAACGACCTCGCCCGCGCGCGCGTCCCGTGCAGCCGCGTCGAACGCCGCCGCCAGCGTCGCGTGGACGCGGACGCGTCCGCCGGACGCGATCGCGGGGGCGGTGGTGCCGAACGCGTCGACGGAAGCGACACGAGTCGCGAGCCGCCCGATCGGGGTCAGGTCTGCGCCCTTGTCCGCGCCGCCGACGAGCAGGCGGAGGCTTTCGGGGCGCTCGAACGCGCTCGCCGCGACGAGCGTCGCCTCGGGCGTGGTGGATTTGCTGTCGTTCACGAAGCGGACGCCGCCCCGCTCGCAGACGAGCTCGAGCCGATGGGGGAGCCCCGGAAACGCACCGATGCCGTCGGCTGCGAGCGTCGTGCGGGTCGCGTCGAGCCGGAGGGAAGCCGAGAGCGCCCCGAGCGCGAGCCGAGCGTTGACACGGTTGTGCGCACCGATCGCGCGCAGCGCGGGGATCGACTCGTCCGGCGCGGGCGGGCGGCGCTCGACCCCGGGCGCGATCGCCCAGCGGTGGGCGTCATCATCGAGCCCCGGGGCGAGCACCGCGGCGTCGCCGGGCTGCTGCAGGTCGAGCAGTCGCTGCTTGCTGGCGAGGTAGTGCTGGATCCCGTCGTGCCAGTCGAGATGGTTGGGCGCGAAGGCGGTAACGACCGCGACCCCCGTCGCTCGCTCGCACCAGTGCAGCATGAAGCTGGAAAGCTCGAGCACCACGACCGCCTCGGGCTCGATCGCGTCGAGTTGCGGGAGGAGCGAGCCCCCGATGTTCCCGCCGAGCACGGAGGGAAGCCCGATCGCCCTTGCCCCGGCGTGGATCATGGCGCACGTCGTGCTTTTTCCGGCCGATCCGGTCACGCCGATCACCCGTCGCCGGTCGCCCCCCGCCCGGAGCTGCGGAAGACGCTCCATGACCAGGCCGATCTCGGTGACCGTGCGCACGCCGGCGGCTTTCGCGGCTCGCAGGAACCGATTCTCCCAAGGCCGCGCCACCGCGGGGTTGGCCACCACCACGTCCGCCGTCGTGAAATCGCTGACGTTGTGCGTCCCGAGGCGAAGTTCCACATCCCCGCACTCGACCAGGTCCGCGATCGACGCCAAGCCCTCTTGAAGCTTCTCGGGCGCGTCCAAGTCGGTCACGAGCACGTCCGCCCCCTGCTCGACGCAGAAGCGAGCGACCCCGGCGCCCCCGCCGAACCGCCCGAGCCCCATGATCACGACTCGGCAACCATCGAGCGGCGTGGGAGCACTCTCTGCGATCGGCGGCGAAGGCACGGCTCGCGCTCAGACCGTCGCGACGGCCGAGCGGGAGACCTCGCCCCGCATCTCGGCCCGTGTCGCGCTCACAAGGCGATGGAGCAGGCGACGCGCCTCCGGCCCCGGCGTCCCGTCGCCCACAGGGCGCCCGTCGAGTTCGATCGCGGAGGTCACCATGGAGTTCGTCCCGACGAGGATAATCTCGCTCGCCTCGTCCAGTTCTTCAGCCAGAACCGCGCGGGTTTCGATCGTCGGGTCGAGGTCGAGGATCAGGCGTCGCGTGACGCCGGCGAGGATCGAGACACTCTCGAGGCTCGGGGTGACCAGCCGCGTCCCGCCGAGCCCGTCGGGGACCGCGAGCACCACGTTGGACGCGCACGCCTCGCTCACGAGCCCGTCGCGAATCATGACCGTCTCCGTCGCGCCGTGCTCGCTCGCCTCCATCGCGGCCAAGATGTTTCCGTGCAGGCTGATGCTCTTGATCGTGCCCCGGTGCCAACGCAGGTCGGGCACGCGGGCGACCCGGCACGTCGGGGGGGTGGTGTACGCCGAGAGCGCCGGCATCGGCGTCGCGAAGCCGAACACCGTCGCCGCCATCGCGCCCGCGGGCAGGCGCGAGCGTCGCGGCTGCCCGTCACCGGGCGTCCCGCGCGTCACCTGCCAATAGACAAACGCGTCCGGCGTGCCGTTCGCGATCAGCAAATCCTCGGTCAGCGGGATCAGCCGCTCGGCGTCGAAATCGATCCCCGAGGCCGCCAGCCCCTCGCGGAACCGCTCCACGTGCATCGCCCCGGCTCGGACCTGTCCCTCGAAGGCGCGGAGGCCCTCGTAGACGCCGTCGCCGAAAAGGAAACCCCGGTCGAACGGGCTGACCCGGGCTTCGTGTGCGGACAGGATGTGGCCGTTGAGGTGAACAAGCATGGATGATCATATCGGCGGTCGGATCGCGTCCACTGGAGCGGATCGCTGGCGCCGCGCTCCGCCGCCGGTTCAGAGCAGGCTCAGCGGGTCGACGTCCACTGCCGTGCTCGCGTCGCTGAGGAGTTCCCCTCGCCCCCGCAGCGCGCCGAGGGCCGCCTGAAGGCGCACCGGGTCCGGCGCGTAAATCTGCACCTCGAAGCGGTAGTGATCATGCAAGCGCGCCAACGGGCAGGGCGAAGGCCCCAAGACGCGTAGCCCGGGCACCGTCCGCTCCCGGCGCAGGGCCTCCGCAAGCGATCTCGCTGAACGCTCGGCCTTGCCCTCGTCCACGTCCCGGCAGACCACCCGCGCCATCCGCGTCGCCGGCGGCAGGCTGTACCGCTGCCGATCGCTCAGTTCCGCCCGGGCAAAGCCGAGGTAGTCGTGCCGGGCCGCGAGCTGGATTGGCATGGCGTCGGGGTCGAGTGTTTGCACGATCACGAGCCCCCGCCGGGTCGCCTGCCCGGGCGTCGGGGCCGCCCGACCGGCCCGCCCGGCGACCTGACTGACCAGTTGAAACGCGCGTTCGTGCGCACGGAAATCGGGGATCGCCAGCGCCGTATCGGCGCTGACCACGCCCACGAGTTCCACCCCCGGCACGTCGAGGCCCTTCGCGATCATCTGCGTGCCCACGAGCAGGCGCAGCTCGCCCCGCGCGAAGCGCCCGAGCGTCTCGAAATAGTCCCGGGCCGACCGCATCGTGTCCGCGTCCACCCGCGCGAAGCTCTCCCCGGAGATCAGCTCGCCCGGGAACAGACGCTCCAGTTCGTCCTCGGCCCGTTGCGTCCCGACGCCGATCCGCGCCAACGCGCCCCCGCACGTCGGGCACGCGACCGGCGTCAGACGCTCGGCCAGGCAGTGATGACAACGCAGCGGCGTGCGCGCGCCCGGGCGCACCGCCCGGTGCGCGATCATCGCCGCGTCGCACGAATCGCACCGAAGCGTCCAGTCGCATTTGCTGCAACGCACCGCCGACGCCAGACCCCGACGGTCCACCAGCAGGATCACCTGCGCCCCCCGGTCCAGCGTCTCCCGGATCGCCCCTTCCAGCGTCGGCCCGATCGAACGCTCCGGCGAGCGCCGCTCACGCGGCAGTCGCCGACGGTCCACGCTCAGGTCCACGACCCGCACCGTCGGCAGCTCCGCCCCGGTCGCTCGACGCGACAGCGTGTGCAGGCGGATCCGCCCCGAGCTCGCGAGCGACCACGTTTCCAGCGCCGGCGTCGCCGAGCCCAGCACCACGGGGCAGCTCTCGAGCTGCGCCCGCTTGATCGCGACCGCCCGCGCGTGATACCGCGGGAGCTGGTCCTGCTTGTACGACCCGTCGTGCTCCTCGTCGATGACGATGATCGCGGTCCGCGCCATCGGGGCGAAGACCGCGGATCTCGCACCCACGACCACACGCGCCTCGCCGCGGGCGACCCGGGCCCACTCGCTGTGCCGCCGCGACGCGGTCAGCCCCGAGTGCAGCACCGCGACGCCGAGATGATCGAAACGTGCGAGGAACCGCTCCGACGTCTGCGGCGTCAGCGCGATCTCCGGCACCATCACGATCGCACCGCCTGCCGGATCGACCGCGAGCGCGCGCTCGATCGTTCGCAAGTAGACCTCGGTCTTCCCGCTCCCGGTGATGCCGTGGACAAGGTGGACCGCGAACCGCCCGGCGTCGCGCACGATCGCGTCGATCGACGCCGCCTGCTCCTCGTTTGGCTCGGGCGGCGCGTGCGCCCGCCCCGTGCGCACGGTCGCGGCCTTGAGCGACTCCCACGCCTGCTCGTCGCGAGCGACCACCACCGTCCGCTCGACTTTCCGCAACAGACCGAGTTCCAGCAGCGCGTTCAGCGGGCGTACCGAAGCCAGTTCGAGCGTGCGCCGGAGCGCCTTCGCCGGCGCGGGGAGCGCGTCCGCGTCGAGCGCGAGCAGGGAGGCCCACGCCGAGCGCACGCCGGGGGTCATCTGGAGAGATCCCGCGTCCGGGCGCTCCTCGGTCGGCGTGAGGACGAGCTCTTCGCGGGTGCGTTTGCCGACGTCGCGCTTGACGGCCGCGGGGAGCATGGAAGCCGCCGTCATCCCGAGCGGGGCGAGGTAGTACCCGCTGATCCACTTCGCGAGTTCCAACAGCGTCGGGCTCAGGGCGGCCCCGGTCCGGGCGGCGATCGGGCGGATGCGTGTCAGGTCGAGCCCGGCGGCGAAGGACGTGTCGCCACCCTCCGCGATCTCGATCACCAGCCCGAAGGCGTGCTTCCGCCCGATCGGGACCTCGACCCGCTCGCCGGGCACGGCTTCGGCGGGGACGCGGTAGGTCAGCGGCTCATCGAGCGAACGCTCGATCGCGATGCGAGCGAGGCGTTCGTTGTCGGCTAATGTCGCCGGCGCGGGGTCGCGCGGAGCGGCGGGCGCCGCGGGGTCCGGGCGGATGGTCTGCCCGAACAGGCCCTGGGCGGTTTTCGAGCGTTTGACGCGTTTTTGGTGCGCGCCGGGGTCGCTTGCGGGCTCTTCGGGTCGTTCGGGCACGTCTAGACTTTATCTTGATGACCGACCACACCCCGACGGACACGGACAAGACGCCCAACCCCGCCGCCCTCCCGTCCGCCCGCCTCGCGCTGGCCGACGGCTCGATCTTCCGAGGCACGCCCTTCGGCGCGACCGGTCGCGGGATCGTGAGCGTCGCCGAGGTTGTCTTCAACACCGCGATGGGCGGGTATCAGGAATCCCTGACCGACCCGAGCTACAGCGGGCAGATCCTCGTCCAGACCGCGCCGATGATGGGCAACACCGGCGTGAACGCTGACGACGTGGAGTCCGCGAAGGTGCAGGTCGCGGGCATGGTCGTCCGCGAGCTCGCCCGCCTGCACAGCAACTACCGCGCGAACCAGTCCCTAAGTGATTACCTCGCCGACCATGGCGTGCTCGGGCTCACGGGCGTCGACACCCGCGCGATCACCCGCCGCCTACGCACAACCGGTGCGATGGCGGGGGCGCTGACCGACGACGCGACCATCACCGACGCCGAGCTGGTCCAACGCGCACAAGCGGCCCCGAGTATGGCCGGGGCGAATCTGGTGCCCGGCGTCGGGTGCACCAGCGGGCAGACGTGGTCCGAAACGCTCGGCGACTGGTCGCCGGCGCACGAGCGGGGCGATCGCGCGTTCCGCGTCCTCGCGATCGACTGCGGGGCGAAGCGGAACATCCTGCGGCACCTGGCCGATCGCGGGTGCGCGGTCGAGGTGATCCCGCACGACACACCGGCCTCCGAGATCCTCCGCCGGTTCGAGACGGGCGAGGCCGATGGGCTGTTCGTGAGCAACGGGCCCGGCGACCCCGCGGCCGTCGAGGCGACGATCGTCACGCTCCGCGAGCTGCTGACCACGAACGAGCGCACGATCCCGACCTTCGGGATCTGCCTCGGACATCAGTTGCTTTCGCTGGCGGCAGGGGCCGAGACGTTCAAGCTCAAGTTCGGGCACCGCGGGGCGAACCAGCCGGTGAAGAACACGCTGACGGGCGCGGTCGAGATCACGAGTCAGAACCACGGCTTCGCCGTCACGCCCGAGAGCGTCGAGCGGGCCGGGGGCGAGGTGACGCACATCAACCTGAACGACGGCACCGTCGCCGGCTTCCGCCTGAAGGACAAGCCCGTCTTCGCGGTGCAGCACCACCCCGAGGCGAGCCCGGGCCCGCACGACGCGGGATACCTGTTCGACGCGTTTGTGCGCATGATGGCGGACGGGCGTGCCGAGCCTGTGAAGGCGTAAGGCCGCTGTCACGGGAATCTCGCTGTATCCTATACGCTTGATACCATAACCACCTTGGCCAATATCTAAGGCAAGCGGTGGGCCACCTATGGGGCCCAACCGCTGCTGAATCCCGTTAAAATACGTGATTACTACATTCTATCTAGCGGGGGCAGCATTGAGTGTCCCGATCTTTTGCCACGACGTATCGGGTTGAAGTGTGATAGCGACATATATAGCATCTTTTTCGTACAACAGGCTGGCCCCATCCCTCGACATTTCAGCGTGAAGTTGCTCAGGACTTAATTTGTAAAGTCCTCCAGAAACTGCATCAACGGCAAGTCCGATTAGCCCCCCGAACAAGATGTTGCCCCACACCCATCCGCTTACGCTGCGAGTGAGTGTGGCTTCAAACGGCTGATATCCTGGAAGCTCAATCTTTATGATGTGAGTATCCTTGCGGTTAAGATTCACAATTGAGGGGGTTACTCCGATCTTCTCGCTATTAACAATGATTGATGCGCCTGAAGGCGTACTAGAAAATCCGATTCCTTGGGTCGTTCCGTTAACGATGGTCCCACAACCAAATAGGCTAAATGGTATCCAGACCCCGATTCCAGATTTCAGATATTTTGTATAGTGATTTTTTTTCATGCACCTTCCTTTCGTATTTGCTTTACACTCTGACAGCATCTCAACAATCTGGTCAGAAGCCTCCGGGTATCCGTATTGATGCGCCGTCTCTGAATTTGGGTATTATCGGCAGCTATTTGTTCGACTTGCGGATTGCTGGATATCGAATAGAGGATGGGTCGTTTGACTATACCACAAGCATCCGGTGAGCGAGGAGGCGGTCCAGGAACTATACAGCACATTCGCAATTGCCGCAAGAGGGCGATTGGCATGGACGGCGTGCAGCCTTGGCTCAACGGTAGTGCCCCACATGCCCGAGCTCATAAATGGCTTCGGCTCATTGACGTCCGGGGCTATCTCGACGGGCGTGCCGAGCCCGTGAAGGCGTAAGGCTTCAGGCCGACCGGGGTTTCGCGTCCCGCGTCGCCGCGTTCTCGGCCGTGCGCTGGATGCCGCGGAGCATCCCGCTGAAGACGATGTGGTGCAGCGGGAGCACGCTGTACCAGTATGCGAGCCCGAGCAGCCCTTTGGGTCGGAAGCGTGCGGTCATGGTGAGGGTTGTGCGCTCGGGATCGGGCTGAGGCGTCAGGTCGAAGTGCAGCATCGCGACGCCCGGAAGCCGCATCTCGGCGCGGAGCTTGAGGCTGCGGTCGCGTTCGATCCCGACGACGCGCCAGAAGTCGAGGGCTTCGCCGAACTCGACGAGTTCCGGGTGACGCCTCCCGCGCCGGAGCCCGGGGCCGCCGACGAGCGTGTCCATCCAGCCGCGGATGCGCCAGAGAAAATCGGCGGCGTACCACCCGTTCCCGCCGCCGATGCGGCAGACGGCCGCGAAGACCGCCGGCGCGGGCGCGTCGATCTCGACCGTGCGTTCGTCCTTGAACACGGTCCCGCCGGCCCACTCCGGGTCGCCGGGGATCGTGCCCGCGGCGGACCAACGCGTCTCGACGTCGCTCCGTCCGATGCGCTCTAGCGCTCTGCGGATCGAGTCGCGGACGCCGAACGCGTTGTGCGGCATCAGATCCTGGGCGAGGCTGTTCGTCACGACGACGCGGTTGCGGAGGCCCTCGGTCAGCGGGCGGGCGATGCGGTAGGAGACGGGCGTGACGAGGCTGATCCAGCCGGAGCTGAGCCGCGGCGTCATGACCGGGACCGGCACGATGATGCGCCTGGGGAGCTTGAGCTCCTCGGCCATGATGCGCATGAGTTCGAGGTACGGCACGGCGTCGGGGCCGCCGATCTCGAGGGTCTGCCCCGTCGTCTCGGGCACATCGAGGCACCGCACGAGCCAGTGCAGGACGTCGGCGATCGCGACCGGCTGGGATTCGGTCTTGACCCACGCCGGGGTGATCATGACGGGCAGGCGCTCGACGAGGTAGCGGAGGATCTCGAAGGAGGCGGAGCCGGAGCCGATGATCATCGCGGCTCGGAACGCCGTGACGGGCACGCCGGTGGAGGCGAGGCACGTCTCCACGTCGCGCCGGGATTGCAGGTGTTCGCTGAGCCCTTCGCGCGTCTCGCCGAGCCCGCCGAGATAGATGATGCGCCCGAGTTCCGCTTCCGCGGCGGCCTTGGCAAAGCTCTCCGAAAGCGCCCGGTCCCGCTCGGCGTACGCCTTGCCCGTGGCGTCCATCGAGTGGACGAGGTAGTACGCGGCCGAGCACCCGCGGAGGTGCTCGGCGAGCCCGTCCGGCTCGGCGAGGTCGGCCTGGACAACATCCACGCGGCTATCGCGACGCCACGTGCGGGCGTCGAGCTTACGCACGTCCCGCGCGAGACATCGAACGTGCCGCCCCGCGTTCAGCAGGGCGGGCACGAGGCGACCGCCCACATACCCCGTCACGCCGGTGACTAGAACCCGGTCAGGAGCGGGCATCAGAGATTCCCGCCCATCGCGAGCCGGGCCCACCAGGGCGCGTTCGGGAAGAGCTCAAACGGGCGTCGCCCGCCGATCTGGCAGAAGACGGGCGGACCGAACATTGAAGCTCGGCGGAGCAGCTTCGGCGCGAGCCCTGCGGCTCGCCCACCCCGCCACGCGGCTTTGAGGCTCTCGGCGTGGATGACCATGCGGTGATCGTCCGCTTCAATTCGGAAGGTGTCGCGGCCGGTGGCGGCGGTGAGGCTGCCGGCCGCGATTATTTTGGGGCGTTGGCGTTGTCCTGTGTGCGGATCTTCATGGAACCGTTGAGCACCCACTCGGCGTGCTCGGCGTTCGGGCCGGTGCCGCTGGGGATCTTGATGTGCAGGTTATCGAAATCGTAGATGATCTCGGCGTTCCGCCCGGTCAGGCGGTCGTAGAGCCCGATTGCCAGATCGGGCCATGTCTTGGTGTGCGTATCGGTGGTCATGGGTCGTCCCTCCTGAGAAAGCCAGATGTTTGAACCAGAGCGATGTGTTCCTGGACGACATGTATTCGCGCCGAGCGCGCGCGCGGATTCGATCACTCGCCCGGTTGTTCCGAGCGACACACTTGATATGGGTGGTTAAATGGGTCAGTACCGCGGGACGGCCGCATCGACGCTGAGCGACCACGCCTCGATGCCGCCGGCGACGCTCATCGCGTTCTCGAAGCCCATCTGGCGGAGCATCAGGCTCGCGCGGAGCGAGCGGTTGCCGTGGTGACAGATGACGGCGAGGTCGATCTCGCTCGCGTCGTCCGCGTCGGCTTCGTCGACGATCTCTTCCCACCGTTGCTGGAGTTCCTGCAGCGGGATGAGCGTGACGCCCTCGATGCGGGCGGTCTGCAGCTCTTCGGGCGTGCGACAGTCGAGCAGGAAGAAGGTGCGACCGCCCTCGCCGCCCTCGCGCAGGCGGCGTGCGGTTTCGCGCGGCGTGATCTCGTACTCGGGCTTGAAGAGGTATCCCTCGGGCAGGCCGAGGTCGTCGATCGGGGGCGTGGGGGGGGCGCTGTCGCTCACGACGCACCCCCGGCGTCCGGCGTCGCGGGCTCGGGCTCGATCTCCGGCACCGGGGGCGTCGCGGGCTCGGTCGGCACGGGCTCGACGCGGTCGATCGCACGCGGCTGCACGCGACCGGCGGGCCGCGGCTCGATCGGCACGAACCGGTCCGTGTCGGGGACGTCGCGTGCCGAGCCCGCCTGGCCGGCGGGTTCCGGTGGCGTCGTGAGCTCCTGCTCGGGGATCGGCGAATAGACCGCGGTGTGCAGGCGATCGGGCGTGCGGGCGTAACTGGTCGGGCTGTGACGCGTGACGCACGGGGGCGAGAGGAAGACGCGGACGGGCATCGCGACCGCCTCGATGAGACCCCAGCCCGGGCCTTCGGGGGCTTCGCGCCACTCGCGGTCCGGGTGGAGCGCATAGGGCAGGAGCGCGTCGGCGGTGGTGGGATACTCGCCGCGCTCACGCGCCGTGAAGGACGGCGTGCCGAACGGCCAGCGGTAGTGCGGCGCGTGGAGCACGGTATCGACCGGGACCAGAAAGGCCTGCGGGGCCCAGTTGTCCCGGTTGAGGCCGACCACGGTCGGGGGCTCGGCGTGGTGCGTCGCGATCGCCGGCTCGGCGTAGGCGAGGGCGGCGAGTTCTGGCGGGGTGACATAGGGGTCGAACACGGTCAACGCGACGCTCGGGGCGTCTTCGGGCCCGATCGTCAGGCGGCTGTTCCCATCGTTGATGCACCCGGCGAGCGGGGCGATCGCGACGGCGAGCGTAAGCGCGGGCAGGCCGCGGCGAGTGAACGGGGTCGCGTGCGTGGTCATCAAAACAAGGGTAGCGAGCCCGGGCCCCGGTGGCACTCCCGGCGGCACAGCTGGTGGCACAGCTCTGGGAGCTGTATCCGGCTGCACGGACAAGACCCAGAAACACAGCTCGGAGAGCTGTGCCACTGGGTGGTCACTTCAGCACGGTTTCCACGGCCCGGCGGGTGACGTCCGGGTCGAACCCTCGCCGGGCGAGGGCGGCGGCCAAGCGTCGGCGTACGGCGGTCACGTCCTTCGCGTTGATCTGGGCGGTGCGCAGCTTGCGACGGGCAAGCCGGAGCGCGTCCGCCATCGGGTCGTGCTCGGCGAGGGCGGCCTTGGCGGCCCGAGACGCCAGATCACCGGGGATGCCCTTGGCGCGGAGCTTGGCCTCGACCAGGCGCACCCCTGCGGGCGGGCCGAGGCAGATCGTCCGGGCCGCCGCGTGCGCAAACGCCTCGTCATCGATCAGCCCGAGCTCGCTCATGCGGTCGGCGACGGCGGCCGCGGTCCCGGGCGTGTGGTTGCGACGTCGGAGCTTCTGGAGGAGCTGGTGTCGGCTGACGGCTCGCGCAGTGAGCAGGTTCATCGCGTAGCTCTGGGCCGCGGCTCGGTCGGCGATCGCGAGCAGCTCGCGGACGTGGCGCGGCTCGAGCACGGCGCCAGCGGCGAGCGCGTGCGCACGGGCGGCGTCGGCGGGGATCCGCAGCGTCGCGCCAGAGTCGAACGTGCAGACGAGCTGTCCGGGGTGCTTGCGGCTCGGGCTCAGACGCGTCAGCGTCGCGGGCTCGTCGGGGTCGAGCGGGATGCGCTCGGGGCTGGGTTTGCGCGTCCGCGGGCGGTTCACGTCAATTCGTCCAGGAACTGCGCGATCTCCGCGGTGGCTTTGGCGTCGTTCGCCTGTTTGGAGGCCGCGAGGCCCTGCTTGAGGACGGCGATCGCCTCGTCCGTGCGCGTGTCCTCTTCGAGGGTTTTGGCTTTATGGAAATAGGCGTAGCAATAGTGGGGGTCGAGGGCGAGGACGCGGTCGTAGTGCTGGATCGCGGCTTCGGTCTCGCCGGCTTTGGCGTGCTCCTGCGCGAGCCCGTAGAGGACGAAGGTGTCGTTCGGGTCGGCTTCGAGGAGCTTCTGGAGCTGCTGGATCGAGGGCATGGGCGCCTCCGGGTCGGGCGAGGGTCGGGCTGGCGTTCGGGGCTAGGGTCGAGGACTATCGTACCAACCCCTCCCGGGGCGTCGGCGTGCAGTGGTATATGGGGATGGGCAAAGCCGGTTTTCGCAGGGTTTTTGAGCAGGAGCGAGGTCAAGCATGAGCCACAACGTGAAGGTCGTCGGCGTCGTCGGGGCGGGTCAGATGGGCGGCGGGATCGCGCAGGTCGCGGCTCAGGCCGGGCTGGACGTCGTGCTGTTCGATGCGCAGGGCGAGCAGCTCAAAAAGGGCGCGGCCCTGCACGACAAGCTCCTCGCCCGCGGCGTCGAGAAGGGCAAGTGGACCCAGGCGGACGCCGACGCGGCGAAGGGGCGGATCCGCTACGTCGAGAAGGTCGGTGAGCTGAGCGGGGCCGACATCGTGATCGAGGCGATCGTGGAGAACGTCGAGATCAAAAAACGGGTCTGGGCGGAGCTCGGCAAGATGTTCACGGGGGATCAGATCCTCGCGAGCAACACGAGCTCGATCAGCATCACGGAGCTGGCGACGGCCGTGGGCGACGCGGCGGACCGGTTCATCGGGATGCACTTTTTCAACCCCGTGCCGGTGATGAAGCTGGTCGAGGTGATCCGCGGCTTGGCGACGAGTGAGGCGACGACGGCTCGCGTGCTGGCGTTGAGCTCGGCGATGGGGAAGGTCGCGGTGCCGGCGAACGACCGGGCGGGGTTCGTGAGCAACCGGATCCTGATGCCGATGATCAACGAGGCGTTCTACACATGGATGGAAGGCGTCGCGGAGCCGGCGGACATCGACGAGATCATGAAGCTCGGCATGGCGCACCCGATGGGCCCCTTGCGTCTGGCGGATTTCATCGGGCTGGATACGTGTGCACACATCATGGAAGTGATGGCCGACGGGCTGAACGACGATCGGTACCGCCCGTGCCCGTTGCTGAAGCAGCTCGTGACGGCGGGGCGGCTCGGGGACAAGACCGGGCGAGGCGTGTTCGACTACAGCCAGAAATAAGGCTTCCCGGTGGCACAGCTCTCCGAGCTGTGTGCTGTGTTCTTTGTCCGGTGCCATGGAAATGCGGAGGCCCAAAGGGCCGGAGCTTTTCCATGCCGATCGGCGGACGGGCTCGATCAGGCTGGAGACTCAGGAAGATACGGAGCCCGGAAAAGCTCTGCCGAAGACGGCTGCGCGTTTCCGGGGCACCGGAGTCGTGGCAGAAGACACAGCTCGGAGAGCTGTGCCACCATCGGGATCAGAGTTGCTTGCTGATCTCGGCCGTCAGCACGTCGGGCTCGGCGTCGGTCACGAGCACGTCGTCCTCGATGCGCACGCCCTGGATCTCTTTTCGGACCTTGTCGATCTCGCTCCACCGGACGGCGTCGACGAATCGTTCCCGTGTGGCGGGGTCGTCGATGAGGGCGGGGACGAGGTAGAGCCCGGGCTCGATGGTGACGCAGTAGCCGGGCTGGAGGGGGAGGTCGAGTCGGATGTTGGTGCCGCCGGGGCCGGGGCGGTGGACGCGTCCGGGGAGGCGTCCGCTCGCGTCGCGGACGCCGAGCCCGACGAGGTGCCCGAGCCCGTGGGGGAAGAAGAGACGCATGACGCCGTGGTCAACCAGTTCAGGCGGATCACCCTTGAGCAGGCCCATCGCGACGAGCCCCGCGCCTATCGCCTCGGCGGCCTGTCGGTGCAGGTCGTGGAACTCGACGCCGGGCTTGCAGTTCGCGACCGCCTGCGCTTGTGCGCTCAGCACCGTGTTGTAGAAGTCGCGCTGCACGGTGGAGACGTTGCCCGGCGTCACCGGGAAGGTCCGGGTGACGTCGGCGGTGTAGCGGGCCTGCTCCGCGCCGGCGTCGATGAGGATGAAGTCTCGTTCGCCGGCTGCCTTGCTGCCGGGCGTGAAATGGAGGACGGCGGCGTTGGCGCCGACGCCGACGATGGTGTCGTACCCCTCGCCGTCCGCGCCCGCGCCGATGAACCCGCTGAGGATGCGGTTCCGAAGCTCGCGCTCGGTGACGCCGGGGCGGATGTGGTTCGGCAGGTCCGCGAACGTGCGCGCGGTGATCGCGGCCGCGCGCCGGATGCGGGCGACTTCCGCGTCGTCCTTGACACGGCGCGCGTGCCAGACGAGGTCGGCGAGCCTGCGGGTTTGTGCGTCGTCCGCGCGCACACCCGGCAGAGGGCAGCCGAGCATCGCGACGGGGCGACCGCGTCGGGCGGCGAGCCAGGCGCTGAGCTCCGCGATGGGCACGCCCGGGACGTCGGCCTCACCCTCCCACGTGCGCTCGGCGGCGGACTGGGGGACGCTGAAGGCGGTCCATGCGTCGGCCGGGGTGGCGGCGGGGGCGCTCTGAGGGTCGTAGGCGATGACGCCGCCGGGGCGGTGCTCGCCCGTGAGGAACCAGTAGTCGGGGTGCGTGTTGAAGCGGTGGACGCGGTCGAGCCCGCCGGGGACGGGGATTGGCTCGCCCGCGCCGATGAGGACGATCGCGTCCCCGGCGGCTTGCTGGATCGCGCGGGCGATGCGGTCGCGGCGGGCGGCGAAGTCCGGCTCGGGGAGGGCGTGGGTTTCCTGCATGGGGCGATGGTACGGGCGTGATTGGCAAGAGGGGCTTGGGAGGATCACGGGCGGGACGCCCGTGCCACGGGGGTCGGGAGGGAGGTAGGCTGCGGGCATGGATGCATCTGATGAAGCGGCGTTGTCGTTCCGGGAGGTTTCGCGCGAGGTGCTGCACCGGGGGCGGAAGTTTGATTTCGAGCGTGTGACGCTGCGCGACGGCACGCGTGAGATCGAGCGGGAGATGGTGCGCCATCCCGGGGCGGTGTGTGTCCTGCCGCTGCTGGAGACGCCCGAGGGGGTGCGGGTGGTGTTTGTGCGGAACGAGCGGTTCACGGTGGGGCGTCGCCTGCTGGAACTGCCGGCCGGGACGATCGAGCCGGGGGAAGCGCCGCTGGTGTGCGCTGGTCGGGAGCTGATCGAGGAAACGGGGTACGAGGCGTTGCGGCTCGAGCCGATGGGGAGTTTTCTGACGACGCCGGGGATGACCGATGAGCGGATGCACGCGTTCGTGGCGACGGGGCTGCGCCACGTGGGGCAGCGTCTGGAGGAAGACGAGCGGATGACGGTGGAGTTGCTGGGTGTGGAGGCGGCGCTCGAGCGCGCGGGCGGGGGCGCGATCGAAGACGGGAAAACCGTCTGCACGCTGCTGCTCGCGGCGCGGCGTGGGCTGCTGGGGCGTGTCTGAGCCGCAACCGCGACCGGGGGGGCGGGCAAGAATGCAGCGGGGTCTGGTTCTCAGGTGCTGGTGGTCGGTTGAAGTGGTGGTGACGCGTCGATGAGTTGGCAGGATCGTCCATCCGGTGGCGGGCTGGGTCGCGGGGGCGGCGAGGGCGGTCGGTTTCGCGCCGCCGTGCGTCGCGTTTTTGGGGATGGAGAAAACCCGCTGTCGTGGGCGGTGCCGCTGTACTCGGCGTGGGGGATCCGGGTCAAGGCGCACTTGTTTTTCATCGTGTACGTGATCGCGATGTTGCTGTGGTCGATCCCGCAGAGCGGGATCGGGCCGGGGTACATGGCGCTCGGGATGCTGGCGTTGTTCGGAACGGTGCTGCTGCACGAGTACGGGCACTGCTTCGCGTGCCGGTGGGTCGGCGGCGAGGCGGACGAGGTCCTGATGTGGCCTTTGGGCGGGCTGGCGACGGTGCTGCCGCCGGAGGACTGGAAGAGTCACCTGTGGACGGTGCTGGGCGGTCCGGCTGTGAACGCGGTGCTGTGGCCGGTGTTCGCGGTGCTTGTGCTCGCGATGACGGGCGTGACGTGGTCGGCGGTGCTGTTTAACCCGTTCGCGCCCGGGCTGGGGCTCGGGGCGGCTCAGACGGCGGCCACAACGCCGGTCTGGCTGGTGACCGGCGCGTGGTGGTTGATGTACATCAACCTGATCCTGCTCGCGTTCAACATGCTCGTGCCGATGTACCCGATGGACGCGGGGCGCACGATCCAGGCGCTGCTCTGGCGCTCGATGGGGCAGCGCCGGGCGACGGAGATCACGGTCACGATCGGGCTGGTCGCGGCCGGCGTGATGGCGGTCGCGGGGATTGTCTTCTCCGAAACGCTGCTGCTCGCGCTGGCGATCTTCGGCGGGCTCACCTGCTGGCTGGAGCGGCGACGCCTGCGGTTTGAAGGCGGGGATGACTTCGGGGCGGTCTACGCGGGCGGCGCTGCGTCGATTGACGAGGACGAGCCTCCGGGCCCGAGCAAGCGGGAGCTGCGCGAGCAGGAGCGGGTGGCGGCCGAGCGTGAGGAGGTCGATCGCATCCTCGCCAAGATCTCGCAGCAGGGCATGGCGAGCCTGACGCCAAAGGAACGCAAAGCGCTCGAAAAGGCGTCGGCGAAAAAAGGCTGATCGGGCGGATCGCGCTCACCTGCATCCATCAGAACTGGATCGGGACGCCCTCGGCTTTGAACTTCTCGACCAGGAGTTGGAACTCGACGAGCGCGGCGTCGAGGCGGGCGGCGGCGCTGCTGAGGTTGTTGTAGAGATCCGGATGGCGGAGCATGCGCCCGACGGTGCCGTCGGTATCGGTGACGGCTGCGGCGATGCTGCGGACCTCGTCGGCCGCGCCGCCGATGCGGGCGAGGGCGCCCTCGGCGCGGCTGGAGAGCACGCGGATCTCGTCCTGAGCGGTCTCGACCACCCCATCGAAGCGCGCACGCGTCCGGTCGATCCCGGCGAGGGCGTTCTCCGCTCGGTCGATCAGGCGTGCGGCCCGGTCGGCGGCGCCCGTCGCCCGCTCCAGCAGCCCCCGCGTTTCCTCTCGCAGAGACTCGTCGCCTGTCCATGCTTCCACACCCGCGAGCGTCCGGTCGAGGCGCGCGAGCGTGGTGGCGATATTCGGCTCTCCGCCATTCGCCATTGCCTCGGACGAACGCGGCGCGAGCAGGTCGTCGATGCGACGCCCGACGCGGTCGTAGGTCTCGGCGAGCGTCGCGATGCGCTCGGCGGCGTCGGCGACGTTCGCGACCGGGCCGGCGAGCTGATCCTGCACGGTGCGGATCAGGCTGCGTGACTTGCGTGTGTAACGGTCGCCCGGACGGACGGGCTCGCCCGAGGCTTGAGGGGGGATGGAGAGCTCGAGCGCCGCCTGCCCGAGGAGGGAAGCGTCGATGAAGACCTCGAAGTCGCTCGGGATGACGGTGCCCTCACGGACGGCGAGGGTCGCGACGACGCCGTCGCGCGGGTCCTCGGTGGGAGTGAGAGACTTCATCGAGCCGACGCGGACGCCGTTGACGGTCACGACGCTGCTGCCGCTGAGCCCTCGCGCGGTATCAAGCTGGACTTCGAAGGTGTAGTCGCGTTCGGTGAGCTTGCTGAGCTCGCCGAAGAGGGCGAGCATGACGACCAGGCCGACGAAGCCGGCGATGACGGTCAGGCCGATGAGTACGTCGCGTCCGGTGCGTGTCATGCGGCGCCGGTCCTTTCGCGTTGGGTCGGTGCGGGGGCGCGTTCGCCCTGTGCGGCCGGTGCGTCGTCCTCGGCGTGGTACTCGCCTCGCATGAACCGCTGGATGCGCGGGTCCTCGGATCGGAGCATGTCGTCGTAGCTGCCCTCGGCGATGATCTCGCCGTGGAACATGACGACGACGCGGTCGGCGACTTTTTTGGCGCTGGTCAGGTCGTGGGTGACGACGAGGCTCGTGACGCCGAGGGTCTGCTTGAGCTTGACGACGAGCTTGTCGATGCCGTCGGCGCGGATGGGGTCGAGGCCGGTGGTCGGCTCGTCGTAGAGCATGACGCGCGGGCGGACGACGATGGCTCGGGCGAGGGCGACGCGTTTGCGTTGCCCGCCGGAGAGCTCGGCCGGGAGGCGCCGCTCGTACCCGTGCATGCCGACGGTGTCGAGCGCTTCCTGGACGCGCTGTGCGCGATCTTGTGGGGTGCCCTCGTCGGCTTCGAGGAGGGGGAATTCGACGTTCTCGGCGACGGTCATGCTGTCGAACAGCGCCGAGAGCTGGAAGAGCAGGCCGATCTGGCGCCGGATGGGCCCGAGCTTGTGTTCGGGGGTCTGATCGACGCGGGTGTTCTCGAACCAGATCTCGCCCTCGTCGGGGGTGAGCAGGCCGACGATGTGTTTGAGGGTCACGCTCTTGCCGCACCCGCTGGGGCCGAGGATGACGGTGGTCTCGCCGGTGGGGAGGTCGAGATCGACGCCGCGGAGGATCGGGGTGGCGTTGAACGCCTTGCGGACGGCGCGGAGGCGGACGATCGGTTGGGGTGTCGCGTCGTCCGTGGGCGGCATCAGGCGAGTGTAGGTGGCGCGGGTGCGCCGGTGGGATTCGCGATGAGTTCGGCTCGCCCGTAGAGGTCGCTCCCATCGTCCGCATCGCCCGTGTCCTCGGCATCGACATAGGTCGCGAGCGCGACCGCACCGGCGGCCGCCGTCGCGAGCAGGCCCGCGGTGATCCCAAACTGGGCGAGGGGTTTCATGGTGCGCACTCGGGGCAGTCGCGGCGTGAGCAGGAGGAGCGGGGCGAGGGCGAGCAGGCCGACGCCCCATCGCGGGCCGTGCGGCCAAACACCGGTGTAGGTCAGCACCAGGAGCCCGCCCGCGCCGAGCCCGAAGACCGTCGCGGCGCCGCGGGTGAGGTCGAGTTTCTTCCAGATCAACGCGAGGATAAAGACGCCGTGCATCCAGGCGACGAGCAGGCCGGCGAGTTGGCTGAAGCTGGCGGCCCCGGCTTTGTACGCGGTGAGGCTGAGCCCGAGGGCGAGGATGGAGAGCAGCAGGGGCCAGGCCGGGCCGGGGCGTCGCGAGGCGATGTTGTTGGCGCACGTCGTCCAGAGCATGACGATGGCGCTCCAGAGAGCGGTCCAGATCCAGATGTCGGCGCCCGACCAGTCGCCGTTGCGTCGCCGGTGGGCGGTGAGCATCCAGACGACCGCGATCGAGGCGACGAGACGGAGCGCGTGGCGCGCGGGGTTCGGGAGCTTGGGCCAGGACTCGAAGGCCGCGATCGCGATCGCGAGCACACCGGCGTAGACGATGCGCCGGGTGGTGTCGCCGGGGTACCACCCGTGCCACCCGTGGGCGATGAACTGGGCGGCGATGAACGCGGCGCCAAGGCTGATCGCGGTCACGATCGGCAGCGGGGCGGGCGCCTGCTTTCGCCACGGTCGCCAGAGGAGCAGGAGCAGGACAATCGCCCCAACCTGCGGCGCGACGACCGAGCGGAGCGTCTCGAGCACCATCGGGTTCTCGCGGAGCCCTGCGAACAGGCCCGCGAACGGGACATCGGGCATGAGCGACGCCTTTCGGGTGTGGGTGCAGGCGTGGGAAGAGCGAGCGAAAACCGGGGCGGCCGCGGGGTGCGGCCGCTCCGATCAAGAGAGGGTGCGTGGGAGGATGGCGAGCGGATCAGGGTCGGGGCGCGCTCAGCGCGCGATGCCCTGGATCGAGATCATGAGCTTGACGTCGTTGCTGAGCCCGTCGGGCATGTAGCTGACGCCGAAGGCCTGCCGCTGGATGACCGGCTCGGCGTAGAACCCGCCGCGGTAGCCGAAGTTCCCGCCGCGATCGCCCTCGCCGGTGTGCTGGAGATCGAAGGAGATGCTGCGGGTAGTGCCGCGGATGGTCAGGTCGCCGGTGACGCGGAGGGTGTCGTCGCTTGTGCGCTCGTAGGCGGTGCCCTTGAAGGTGGCGTTGGGGTACTGGGGGGCGTTGAAGAAGTCGGGGCCCTTGAGGTGCCGGTCGCGCCCGGCGTTGTTGCTGTCGACGCTGTTGACGTCGATGGTGATGTCGATCATGGAGTTGTCGGGGTTGTCGAAGTCGAGGCGGTAGGAGCCGCTGATGGTGTTGAAGCGCCCGATGAAGTTGGTGACGCCGAGGTGGACGACGCTGAAGTGCGCGCTGGAGTGGACGGCATCGATGTTGAACGTCCGGGCCTCGTTCTGCTGGGCGACGGTCGTGATCGCCGACGCCTGCGCGCCGGGCTCGGCCTGCGGTCCGGCCGCGGTCAAGAGCACGCCAGCGGGGACCGCGGCGAGGCCAACGGCGGCGAGAGTCAGCTTGGTCATGCGGTGCATCGGTGTCATCTCCTCATGATTCATGCGGCCCTTCGTGGGCCTCGGATGCGTGCGACGAAGGGGGCGTCCGGCCGCCCTCCCAACCTGCGATGAGCCCCGAAAACGTCGAGCGACGATCTCTGTTCGGGAAGCGGGCGCTCTCGGATGATGCCCGCTGACAGGCATTAAAGCCCAGGGCAAACAGGGTATTCGCCTGTTCCAACAATTATTCTTCATGAAACCCTGCCGGGTTGCGAAAGCCGGGTTTTGAAAGGGTTCTCGGACTCTCAAGGGGGCCAGAGGATGTACAGTGTATCGTTCGGGGGGTTGTGCAAAGGAGATCCGGAATGGCGCGGACACCGTCCACCATGCTCGACCTCGGGACCGAAGCCCCGGATTTTGAACTCGAATGCGCGGCGACGGGCAAGGTCGCCCGCCGGGGGGACTTCGCCGGCAAGCCGCTGCTGGTCATGTTCCTCTGCAACCACTGCCCGTTCGTGAAGCACGTCGCCGACGAGCTCGCGACGCTGGGGCGGGACTATCAGGGACGCGGCGTCGGCGTGGTCGCGATCAGCAGCAACGACGCGGCGAACTACCCGGACGATGCGCCGGCAAAGATGCGCGAGGAGGCCGAGAGCCGCGGGTACACCTTTGCGTACTGCCACGACGAGAGCCAGGGCGTGGCGAAGGCGTACAAGGCGGCCTGCACGCCGGACTTCTACGTCTTCGACAGCGCGCACAAACTGGTCTATCGAGGGCAACTCGACGACGCCCGCCCGGGCTCGCCCGAACCGGTGACGGGCAAAGACCTGCGCGCGGCGCTGGACGCCGTGCTGGCGGGGAAGACGCCGAGCGAGGACCAGCGGCCGAGCATCGGGTGCAATATCAAGTGGAAGAAATCGGGGAATGAGCCGGGGTATTTTTTGAATCCGGCGTGAAAGTAGTGACAGGCTCAGGCACCTGTCACGCTGATGACCACGTGACGTTCGTGCGCACGCTTTCGGTGCTCCCAAAGATAGATCCCCTGCCACGTGCCGAGGGCGAGTTCGGCGTCCATGATGGGGATGGTGAGCGACGTCTGGGTGAGGATCGCCTTGATGTGGCTCGGCATGTCGTCCGGGCCTTCGCTGGTGTGGGTGTAGAGGGGGTCGTGCTCGGGGACGAGGCGGTTGAGCCAGGCCTCGAGGTCGCGCCGGGCCGAGGGGTCGGCGTTCTCCTGGATCGTCAGGCTGCACGAGGTGTGGCGGACAAAGATGACGCAGAGCCCCTCCCGCACGCCGGCGTCGCGGACGACGGCGCGGACGCGATCGGTGATCTCGTGCAGCCCTTGGGCGGGGGTGGGGATGGTGAGTTGGGTTGTGGGCATGGGGGCGGGTTCAGTCCGCGGCCGCGTGCTTCGGGACGGGGCGCACGATCAGAACCTCGCGCCGCACGGTCTTGGCTTCGAGGCGGAGGCCGAACTGTTCACGGAACGCCTTGGCGAGTTCTTCGGGCGAATAGCCGCGTTCGATGTCCAACGAGATCTCGAAGCGGCCGACGATGTCGGTGTTGTTCTCGATCGGACTGTCAATCCATCTCCCCACGGCCGAGGCGAGGGCGTCCATCGTGACGCCGGTCATTGTGATGTTCTCGCCCGAATGCCGGTAGGAGGTTCCCGCGAAATCATTCTCCGCGTCGGGCTCGCCGAGCTTGTGCCCGGCGGGGTCGAGTGTGAGTGTGTACGCGGGGATGGTGCGTTGCTCGCGCGTGACCTCGGCTCCCACATGCTCTAGAACGATGTTCTGCAGGATCTCTGAGATGTTGCTCTGGTGTGATTGCGGGGTGTGGCGGACGATGAGGTCGTAGCGTTTTTCATCGTCTTCGCCGAGTTCGCTCAGATCGAGCTGACCGGGGCCGGTGGAGAACAGCCGTTCGAGCAGCGCCCGCCTCGATGCGCCGATGATGGCCAGATCGTGCCCTCCTGAAGCGGACATGCCGCCGCCTTTGGTCGGCGATTCTCGGAAGATCACCTGGAAGACGGGGCGTGCCTGGTTCGGCGTATAGGGATCCAGGCCCGGCGAGACGCTTTGCGGGGCTTCGAGTTCTTGCGTTTGTGCCTTTGCTCCGGCATCGACGGCTGCGGGTGTGGCGATCGGCGTTGCACGCCAGCCGCTCATGTAGCGTTGGATCCGCTCGGCGGTCAGAAGTCGTGGGCTGGTGATGTCGGCGATGCGGCCGTAGCGATCGACAACCACGGTGTACGGGATATAGCGCACGCCGTAGTCGCGGAGCATGTTGCGCTCCGTGTTCATCGCGACAATGCCGTGAATCGGGCGTCGCTCAAGAAAACGCTCGACGACGTCTCGACGTTCGTCCGTCACCGCTAAGAAGACGACGTCTTCATCGGCGAATTGCTCCGTGAGCTCGTTCAGGTGCGGGATCGCTGCGATGCACGGGCCGCACCAGGTGGCCCAGAACTCGAGGATCACGACCTTGCCGCGGAGGCTTTCCCAGTTGAGGTTTTCAGCGGTCATACCGTCGGGGGCGTTGATGAGGTCCTGCACGCGGAGCTCGGGGGCGAGGCGTCCGACCTCGGCGGCCGGGGTGTCGTCGCTCGCGAGGGCGGGGGGCGCTGGGAAGGCGAGCAGCGTCGCGGCGAGGATCGCGGCGCACAGCGAGCAGGTGAGGCGACTGGGCATATGTGGGCTCCTGGTCTGCGTCTGGCGCGACGCCCGGCCGACCATCCCGAGCCGCGGCGGCTGCGCCCTTCCGCGGCGCAGCATAACACAGGACGCCCTCACGCCGGCGTTCGGTCACCAATCGCGCAAAAATTCTTGTATCGCGCGGGAGGGGCGCACAAACGATGGGTTTTGCCCCCTTCGGGCGCGGGGGGGGGGGCTATTCCCACTCGATCGTCGCGGGGGGCTTGGAGCTGATGTCGTAGACGACTCGGTTGACGCCGCGGACTTCGTTGATGATGCGGCTCGAGATCGTCGCGAGGACGTCGTAGGGGATGCGGGCCCAGTCGGCGGTCATGAAATCCTGTGTTTCCACGGCTCGGACCGCGACGACGTTCTCGTACGTCCGCCCGTCGCCCATGACGCCGACGGACTGGACGGGGAGGAGGACGGCGAAGACCTGGCTGGTCTTGCGGTAAAGCTCGGCCGCGATGATTTCTTCGAGGAGGATCTCGTCGCAATCGCGGAGGATGCGGAGCTTGGGCTCGGTGATCTCGCCGAGGACGCGGACGGCGAGGCCCGGCCCCGGGAAGGGGTGTCGCCAGACGATCTGTTCGGGCACACCGAGGACTTCGCCGAGGCGTCGGACTTCGTCTTTGAAGAGGTCTCGGAGGGGCTCGACGAGCTCGAAGGCGAGGTCTTCGGGCAGGCCGCCGACGTTGTGGTGGAGCTTGATGTTGGCGCTCTTGCCGGCGTGCCCGTGCCCGGACTCGATGACGTCGGGGTAAAGGGTGCCCTGGGCGAGGAACTTCACGTCGCCGTGGGTCTTGGCGATGTCCGCGGCGGCGTTGTTGAAAACATCGATGAAGCGGTTGCCGATCCGCTTTCGTTTCTCCTGCGGGTCGGTGACGCCGGCGAGGTCGCGGAGGAAGTCCTCGGCGGCGTCCACCGTGCGGAGGTCGAGCTTGAAGTGATCGCGGAAGGTGGTTTCGACGAGGGCGCGTTCGTTTTTGCGGAGGAGCCCGTTGTCGACGAAGACGCAGTGGAGTTGGTCGCCGATCGCGTTATGTAAAAGCGCGGCCGCGACGGAGGAATCGACCCCGCCGCTGAGCCCGCAGATGACGTGCCCGTCGCCGACCTGTTCGCGGACGCGCTCGGTGGCGGTCTCGGCGAAGCTGGACATCTTCCACCCGCCGTCGCACTTGCAGACCTCGTAGAGGAAGCTGCTGAGGATATCGACGCCGTGGGGCGTGTGGGTGACCTCGGGATGGAACTGGACGCCGAGGAAGTTGTGCCCGGGCTCGCCGGGGGCGGCGGTGGATCGGACGGCGGCATAGCCGCAGGTCGGCGTCGTCGCGAGGACCTGGAGCTGGGCGGCGGCGAGGTCGGCGATCTGGTCGCCGTGGCTCATCCAGACGGTGGTGCGTTTCGGGACTGCGTGGAAAAGCCCGTGGGCCTGGTCTTCGAGGACCTGGAGGTTGGCGCGCCCGAACTCGCGGTGGCTCGCCTGGCTGACGGCCGCGCCGAGGGTCTTGCACGCGAGCTGCATGCCGTAGCAGATGCCGAGGATGGGGATGCCCAGGTTGAAGATCTCGGGGTCGCACCGGGGTGCGTCCTCGGCGTAGACGCTCGCGGGCCCGCCGGAGAGGATGATGCCGCGTGGCTTCATCGCGGCGATTTCAGCGGCTGGGGTCGCGGGGTCGATGAGCAGGCTGAAGACGCCGGCGTCGCGGACGCGCCGGGCGATGAGCTGAGCCGTCTGCGAGCCGAAGTCCAGGATCGGCACGACCTCGTCGTGGGGGAGTTCCATATCGGAGTGTACCTCGTGGCGTGCGGGGTTCCGGCGCTCGCCGGGGGCGGCGGGGCGCGGGGTTCAAGGGGGGGATGGAAGGTGGGCCGGGGGCGTGGGTCCAGTCGTCCGGTGGTGTGTTCGGGCGTGCGAGCACCCGGGACGATGCCCGGGGGTGGGGCGAGCCGTAGGATTCGTCCTGTGATGCGGATCGTGGTCTTGATGTTGCTGGCGGTTTGGCTCGGCGTGCCGACGGGGTGCGGCGCGCGGGTGCGTCCGGCGTTTGAGTCGCCGGATCCTTCTTCGCGACTGGCGGCGATGGTTCAGGCGGCCGATCGCGGGGACCAGCGGGCCGTGCCGAGGCTGATCGAGGCCCTGGACAGCGACGACCCGGCGGTGCGTCTGGTCGCGATCGCGGCGTTGGATCGTCTGACGGGTCAGACGCACGGGTACGCGGCTTACGCGCCCGAACGCGAGCGACAGGCCGCGGTGGACCGATGGGTGGCGTGGCACGCCGGCTCGGACGCGACGAGCGCAGGGCGGCCCGAAGCGGAGGACCCCCGATGATCCGCCCCGAGACCGAGCCCGAACTCCGCCTGGAGCTGCGCAGCAACCCGCTGTATCTGAGCGGGGCGCGCGAGCTGATCAGCTCCCTCGCCAAGCGGCTGGGGTTCGACGATATCTCGTGCTGCCAGATCGCGCTGGCGGTCGACGAGGCGCTGAGCAACATCATCCGGCACGGGTACGACCGGCGACCGGACGGGCGGATCTGGGTGAGCCTCTGGCCGCGTGTGGGGGGCGACGGGCGTCGGAGCGATGACCGCACGCCGGCCGCGCTGACACTGGTCATCGAAGACGAGGCGAAGCAGGTCGATCCCGAGCAGATCAAAGGGCGTGAGCTGGAGAACGTCCGCCCCGGCGGGCTGGGCGTCCACATCATGCGCGAGATCATGGACGAGGTCCGCTTCGAGAAACGCGACGGCGTCGGGATGCGTTTGACGATGCACAAGACGGCTTCGGGCCCCGGAGCGACCCAAGGGTGCGGCGGGTGCGGGTGAGCGTGGCGGACGATCGCCCCGCGGTGAGCAGGACGCGAACGGAGAGAGAGAGGCCAGTCGGTGGAAGTGCAGTCAGAACGTACCGGTGAAACCGCGGTCATTCGCCCGCTCGGCGACGTGGACATGTCGGGCTCGCCCGAGCTGCGCGCCTCGATCCGAGCGGCGCAGAACGAAGGCCCGCGACGGGTCGTGGTGGACCTGGCGGAAGTCGCGTACATGGACAGCTCCGGGCTCGCGACGCTCGTCGAGGCGATGAAGAACGCCAAGGCCAGCGGCTCGGAACTGATCCTCGCCTCCATGGGCGAGAAGGTCCGCGCGATTTTCGAGATCGCGCGTCTGGACGCGTATTTTCGCATCGTGGGTTCGGTGGATGAGGTCGCCGGGTGAGGCGTTCCGCGCCCGACGGGCGGGCGAAAGGGGGGCGACGTGGCCGATGACCAGCCGGACCGCCTCCCGGCGCTGCTGACGCCCCTGCACTTTGTCGGCGCCCGCGCGCGGGGCCTGGCGGAGCACGTCGGCAGCCTGTTCGGGCTCCTGCTCGAGGCCGCCCGCTGGATGCTCCGCTCCTGCGGGCCGCGGCGCGTCCGGATCGGGCGGGCGGCGATCGCGAGCCAGATGGTCCGCGTCGGCGTGCGCTCGATCTTCATCGTCTGCCTGGTGTCGTCGGCTGTGGGGCTGATCCTGGCGCTCCAACTCGCCCCGCCGCTGGACGAGTTCGGGTCCAAGGAACTCGTCGCGAACATCATCGCGGTCGCGGTGCTGCGCGAGCTGGGGCCCTTGATCGGGGCGATCGTGCTAACGGGCTTCGCCGGCGCGGCGATCGCGGCCGAGATCGGGACGATGGTGGTGAGCGAGGAGATCGAGGCGCTCGAGGCGCACGCGCTCAACCCGGTGCGGTTTTTGGTGGTGCCGCGGGTCGTGGCGACTGTCCTGAGCATGACGGCGCTGGCGGTGTTCAGCTCGGTCGTCGCGGTTCTGGCGGCGCTGACGATCTCGGTGATCGCGCTCGAGATCCCGGTTTCGGTCTACATCGAGAACACGCTCACGCAGGCGAAGATGGTCGACTTTCTGACCGGTGTCGCCAAGGGGGGCGTGTTCGGCCTGCTGATCGGGGTCATCGCCTGCGGGAACGGGCTGAAAGTCACCGGCGGGGCGGCCGGCGTCGGGCGGGCGACCACGCAGACGGTTGTGCAATGCATCGTGGCGATCATCATGGCCGACCTGGCCTTCACGGCGATCTTCTACGCCCTCCGACTGTTCTGAACGCCCGCCCCCGGCGTTTGTGCGCTCGCTCAGCGTCGGAAGCCGAGCGGCTGATCGACGAGGCTGTACGCCTCGCGGAGCAGGGTCATCCCGACGAATCCCGCCGAGGCGAGGGCGAGCAGGACCAGCCCGCCACCGGCGTGCCCGATCGCGAACAGCCACGCGGCGGCGTAGAGCGTCAGCCAGAGCGAGCCGTAGCGCCAGACCTTGTCCGCCGCCCGCGTCCCCGGCCCGAGCAGGCGGGTTTTCCGCCAGGCGACGAGCACGAAGAGCGCCGCAAGGGCCGCGATCCAGACCGCCGCACTGATCGGCACGCGTGCGGGCCAGCCCATCGCGCCGCTCTCGACGCGCGACGCGCCGAGCCAGAGCAGCACACCCGACCAGAGCGCCCACCCGGCAACGCCCGCGACCCAGCCCCGTCGGGTGAGGCGTGGCACCTTGCGCCCGAGCGTGTGAGCCGCACAGGCGACCGCGAGAGCGTGCGTCATCACGAGCCAGACGGGCCAGAGAAAACGGAGCCCGACATGGGGCGCGAGCATGTGTCCCGCGTAGATCAGCCCGAGCAGCACCAGCCCGAAGCCGGGCACGAACCGCCCGGCGGCGTTGAAGATCAGCAGCGCCGCCGCGACCAGACAGGTCAGGATGACCGCCGACGTCCCGAACACGCTCGCGCCGAGCACCGCGATGAGCAGGGCGATCGTGACGACGGCGACGCTGGCGTCGACCGAGACGCCGCCGGAGGGGAGCGGGCGGTCGGGGCTGATGGTCCGGTCGCGTTTGAGGTCCAGGACGTCGTTGAGCGCGGCGCCATAGGCGAACAGGGCGACGGACCCGACGGCCGACGCCAAGAGCAGGAGCGGGAGGGGGAGAGCCAGGATCGGGGCGTCCGGGTGGACGGCCCGGATCGCGTCTCCCTCGATCGCGCGGCTCCACAGGATGACGAACCAGACGTTGCCCACCACGCCGAACGCGGTGGTCACGCGCGTGAGCTTCACCAGGGGCACGGCCTGTCCGAGGAGGCGATCCACGGGCGGATCGTACGGGCGGGCGGACGCCCGACGCCTACGATCGGGCCGAATGTCAAGCGATGCACAGGTGCCACAACTCGCGATCGTCCTGAGCCGCTACAACGCGTCGATCACCGACGCCCTGCTGGAAGGGGCGCGGGCCGCCTATGCCTCGGCCGGGGGAGCCCCCGCGTCGCTCGCGGTGCTGCCCGCGCCGGGGACGTACGAGCTCCCGATCGTCGCTCTGGCGGCGGCCGAGAGCGGGCTGTTCCAGGGCGTCGTCGCGCTCGGGTGCGTCATCCGGGGGGAGACGGATCACGACAAGTACATCAGCCAGAGCGTGGCCGACGGGCTGATGCGGGCCTCGCTGGAAACCGGTGTGCCGATCGCGTTCGGCGTGCTGACGGTCCACGACGCGTCGCAGGCGCAGGCCCGGGCGGGCGGGGTGCACGGGAACAAGGGCGCGGAAGCGGTGGAAGCCGTACTGGACACGCTGCGGACGCTGGACGCGCTCGACGCGGCTGCGGAGGGCGGGGACGCGTCGTCGCTGGACGATCTCGGGCGTCGCGCCCACGACAAAGCGGCGTCGTCCGGCCCCGCCGAGGCGGGGCGCTGATGGCCGGAGTGAAGGACATCCGTCGTTTGGCGTTCCAGACGCTCTATCAACTCGACGCCCGTCACGGCGACGAGTCGGGCGTGGTGCGTGATTCGCTGGAAGGGGCCGAGGGGTTCACGAGCGGGGAGCGGGCCAAGGCGTTCGAGATGGCCGAGGCCGCCTACGCCCGGCGGAAGGACGCAGACCGCGAGCTGGAAGCGATCGCCCCCGACTGGCCCCCGTCGCGTCAGGCGGCGGTGGACCGCTCGATCCTGCGTCTGGCGTGGCACGAGATGACCGGCGGGAAGACGCCGCCCAAGGTGGTCATCAATGAAGCCATTGAACTCGCGAAGACCTTCAGCACCGACAAGAGCCCGGCGTTCATCAACGGCGTGCTCGACAAGCTCTTCAAGCGTCTGCCGACGACCATTCAGTCGGCGGACGCGAACGAGCCGGCGATCGCCCCGGCCCCCGCTGCGCCCTTGCCGCCGACGGTCTCCGAGGGGGAGGGCTGAGCGCGTGGGGCTGTTCAAGTCCGCAATCGGGAAGCTGAAGCAGGGGCTTGAGCGGACGCGCGAGTCCTTCGCGGCCCAGATCCGCTCGATGCTCGTCGGGAAAAATCTCGACGAGGCGCTGATCAAGGAACTGGAGGCCCGCCTGATCCAGTCCGACGTCGGCGTCCACGCGACGCGACGCCTGATCGAGGGCATCCGCGCCGACTACCGCGCCGGCAAGCAGACCCGCGGCGAGCACGCGCTGGCCTACCTGAAACGCGAGCTGAAAGCGATGTGGCCCGAGGCCGATCGTCGCCTCAAGTTCAACGAAACCCCGGGCGAGCCGACGGTCATTCTCGTCACCGGCATCAACGGCGTTGGCAAGACGACCTCCATCGCCAAGCTCTGCAAAGCCCTTCGCGATGAGGGTAAGACGGTGCTGCTCGGCGCGTGCGACACGTTCCGCGCCGGCGCCGTGCGGCAGCTCGAGATCTGGGCCGACCGGCTCGGGGTCGAGGTCGTAAAGGGGCAGCAGGGTGGCGACCCGGCGGCGGTGGCGTTCGACGCGACGGCCGCCGCGCTCAGCCGCGGCGTGGACGTGCTCATCCTCGACACCGCAGGACGCCTGCACACGCAAGACCCGCTGATGCGTCAACTGGAAAAGATCCGCGCGGTGACCGCGAAGAAGATCCCGACCGCGCCGCACGAGGTGCTGCTGGTGCTGGACGCGACGAGCGGCCAGAACGCGATCCGCCAGGCGGAGGAGTTCGGCAAGGCCGCGGGCGTGACCGGGATCTTCCTTTCCAAGCTCGACGGGACGGCGCGGGGCGGGATCGTGATCGCCGTGCGTGAGGCGACGGACATCCCCGTCAAGTTCGTCGGCGTCGGCGAGACGCCGGACGACGTGCAGCCGTTCGATCCCGAGAGCTTTATCGAGGCGATGTTCGAGGAGTAAAGCGGCCCACCCGCCGCGACGCACATGACCGCACCAGAGTTCGTCATCGAGTCGGTCGAAGGCCCGGAGCGGGTGACGTATCGCGCCTCGGGGCGTACGGCCGTGGGCATCGGGCGACAGGCCGACTGCACCCTGCGACTGGATCACTCGGCCGTCAGCCGCAACCACGCTCTGCTGACGCGTCACGCCGAGCAATGGTTCGTGAGCGACCTGAACAGCCGTCACGGCACGATGCTCAACGGGCGACGCCTCGACCCCGGCGCGAGCCGCCCGGTGTTCGACGGCGACCTGCTGACTGTCCGCCCCTGGACGCTGCGGTGCACGATCGGGAGCCAGACGAGCCTGGAACGCCGGGTTGCGATGCGCGACGACGGCGCGAGGGCCGACGTGACGGTCGCGGTCTTCGATCGCTCGATCGCCCGGGCCCCGACCGGGCGGCTCTTGCACCTGCTCTCGCAGGCGACCGAGCACATCGGCGCGGCGGTCAGCGAAGCGGACGTGCGCGAGCTGATCCTCGCGACGGTGCTGGAAGGCTCGGCGCTGGAGCGCGCGGCGCTGATCCGCGTCCCGCCGGAGGCCGACTCGGCCGCCGTCCTCGCCTGCCGCCCGGAGCGTGAAACCGACCGACTCCCGCTCTCGCGCACGCTCCTACACGCGGCGAGGGGTGGCCGCGTCGCGACGCTCAGCGCGGCTTCGACCGTCGCCCCGCTCGGGGAGAGCCTCCTGGACGCCGGCGTCCATACCGCCGTCTGCGCCCCCGCGGGGGAGGGTGTGTTTCTGTATCTGGACGCCCAGTCGGCGCGGAAGCCCGTTGACGACGAGACGGCCGCGTTCTGCGGCTCGCTCGGGAGCCTGTACGCGCTCGCGGACTCGAACCTCCGGCGCGCGGGCGCCGAGCGTCGGAGCGCCCGGCTGAATGCGCAGCTCGACGCCGCCCGCGAGGTGCAGCGCCGCCTGGTGCCGCGCGACGCCGGGCGGTGCGGGCCGGCTCTCTACGCGTCGGTGATGGTGCCGGGCATCGTGGTCGCCGGCGACTTGTTCGACATCATCGAACTCGACGACGGGCAGGTCGGTTTTTTCTTGGGCGACGTGACGGGCAAGGGCGTCGGCCCCAGCCTCACCATGGCCGCCGCGCAGGCCTCGCTCCACCTCGCCCTCCGCGAGCACCGCGACCCCGCCCAGGCCGCGACCGCCGTCAACCGCTTCCTCGCGGAACGATCCGAGACCGGCGCGTTCGTCACCTGCTGGATCGGCGTGATCGACCCGCGAGCCGGCGAGGTCCGGTGCGTGGACGCCGGGCACGGGTACGCGCTGCTCAAGCGGGCCAATACGGATCAAGAACCCGAGCCGCTTCGCATCGGACGCGGCATCCCGCTCGGCATCGACCCCGAAGGCGAGTACGAGGTCGAATCCCGCCCGATCGCCCCGGGCGACCGCGTCGTCCTCTTCAGCGACGGCGTCGTGGAGCAGACCAACACCCTCGGCGAGCAGTTCACCTGGGCACGCGCCCTGGCGGCCCTCGTCGGCTCGCCCAGCGCCGAAGCGGACGTCCACGCCCTCCAAGCCGCCGTGCGCACCTTCTCCGCCGGCGTTGCCCAAGGCGACGACCTGACCATCGGCTCGATTCAGCTCACCTGAACCGGAAGCCGCGACATCCAGAAGGCAATAGCCCCGCCCGGATTCGAACCGGGGACCTGGCGATTATGAGTCGCTTGCTCTAACCGCTGAGCTACGGGGCCGAGGAGGCCGGCGGGACCGCTCCCGCCGGGTGCGAGATGGTACATCCAAACGCCTCGAGATGAAAAACAACGCCGCGGGTTTCCACGGCGTTGATCGGCACGTGTCATTCGACACGTTTCACTTGGTGCCGCCGCCTGCCAAGGGTCAGCCCGGCCCGGCGGCGACGCCTCAGCCCGGCGGCGGGCTGCCTCAGTGCAGCTTCATCAGCTCCCGATACGTCGGCACGGGCCAGAGATCGAAAGCGACGCCGGCTTCCAGTTCATCCACCAGTTCCCGCACGTCGTCCATCAGCGGGATAACCACTTCGCGGATCTGCTTGGCGTGCTTCAGGTCCTCCGCATGGGCGCCGCTGGAGGCCTTGGCGAGTTCGGCCGTCTTCGCCCGGAGGCGGGAAACCAAATCCGCGTGGTCCTCGAGCGCGCCGCGAAGCTCGCCCGGCTCGACGTCGGCCGCCTCGCTCGCGGCGACCGCCTCGGCCAGCTCCGACTGGTGACGCGTCACCGCGGGCAGGATCCGCGTCCGCACCATCGAGACCAGCGTCTCCGCCTCGATCAGCACCTGCTTGCAGTACGTCTCGACGAAGATCGCCAGGCGGCTGTCCAGCTCCGGCTTGGTCAGCACCTTGTGCTTGCGGAACAGCGCCGCGTTCTTCTTGTCCTTATAAATCGGCAGCGCGTCGACCGTGGTGCGGAGGTTGAGCAGCCCGCGCTTCTCGGCCTCGAGCTGCCACGACTCGTCGTAGCCGTCGCCGTCGAACAGCACGCGCTTGTGTTTGCTGATGATCCCCTGCAGGACCTTGCGAACCGTCGCCTCCAGCTTGTCCGGCGTCGGGGGCTTGGTCCCCAGTTCTGCCTCGAGCTGGTCCGCGACATCGCTCAGGCTGTCGGCGACGATGCTGTTGATCACCGTCACGGGCCAGGCGATCGTCGCCGAAGCGCCGACCGCGCGGAACTCGAACTTGTTACCGGTGAACGCGAACGGGCTGGTCCGGTTGCGGTCGCCCGAGTGGCGGGGGATCTGCGGGAGCGTCGTCGCGCCGAGGTCCATGCTCCCGCCGCGCTTGGTGCGGCTCGGCTTGCCGCTTTCGAGCTGCTCGATGATGTCCATCAGCATGTCGCCCAGGAAAATACTGATGATCGCCGGCGGGGCCTCGTTCGCGCCCAGGCGGTGATCGTTTGCGGCGCTGGCGATCGACGCCCGGAGCAGGTCCGAGTGCAGGTCCACCGCGCGGATGACCGCGCACAGAAAGACGAGGAACTGCATGTTCGTGTGCGTCTCGTCACGCGGGTCCAGCAGGTTCACCCCCGTGTTGGTCGCCATCGACCAGTTCACGTGCTTGCCCGAACCGTTCACGCCCGCGAACGGCTTCTCGTGCAGCAGGCACTGCAGCCCGTGACGCACCGCGACCGTTCGCAGCGTCTCCATCACGATCATCTGGTGATCGCACGCCACGTTCGCGGACTCGAAGTGGCACGCCAGCTCGTACTGCGACGGTGCCACCTCGTTGTGACGCGTTTTCACCGGCACGCCCAGGCGGTACAGCTCGTTCTCGGCCTCCGCCATGAACGCGAGCACCCGCGGCGGGATCGATCCGAAGTAGTGATCGTCGAGCTGCTGCCCCTTGGGCGGCGCGGCACCGATCAGCGTCCGGTTGCACGTCGAGAGGTCCTCGCGCTGGAAGTAGTCCTCGCGATCGACCAAGAAGTACTCCTGCTCCGCGCCCACGGTCGAGGTCACCCGGCGCACGCCGGCGTCGGTACCGAAGATCTTCAGCACGCGGATCGCCTGCGCGCTCAGCGCGTCCATCGAGCGCAGCAGCGGCGTCTTTTTATCGAGCGCCTCGCCGGTCCAGCTCACAAAGGCCGTGGGGATGCACAACGTCGTGTGGTTGAGCCCGCGTCGGAGGAAGACCGGGCTGGTCGGATCCCACGCGGTGTACCCGCGCGCCTCGAACGTCGCCCGAAGGCCGCCCGAGGGGAAACTCGACGCGTCCGGCTCGCCCTGCACGAGGCTGAGCCCGGTGAACTCGCTCACCGCGCCGCCGGTGCCGTCGGGGACCATGAACGCGTCGTGCTTCTCGGCGGTCAGCCCGGTCAGGGGCTGGAACCAGTGGCAATAGTGGCTCGCCCCGTTCTCAACGGCCCAGTCCTTCATGGAGGCCGCCACGATGTCCGCGACGTCCGGATCGAGGCGAACGCCATCGTTAATGGTGCGTTGGAGGCGCTTGAAGACGTCCTTCGGCAGGCGCTGCTGCATGACCCGCTCGGTGAAGACGTCGGTGCCGAAGGCCTGCTCGACGCTGTAGCGGGCACTGATGTTCTGCGCGAGCCGCCCCGCGTGATCGCCGGGCAGAGTTGTGCGCATGCCGTTAGGGTGGGTGCCGTCCATTTTCGCAATCCGTCCTCTCGCGGGCCGGCACGGACGCAGCGCCCACGTTTGACGAGGGACCGCGCCGGCTCCTCCGAACAGACGAATCATCGCGGGCTCCGGCGAACCTTCAAGCCCCCCGCCCAACTTCAACCCATGTTTTTCCCCGATTTGACCGCAAGCAGGTTATCCGTCTGTGGACACGCGCTCGCCCGCCGACCCGTCCTCGCTCGAGAGCGGCGGCGTCGCATCCTCCGCGATCGACGCGGAACGGGCGGGCTCATCGCGGACGCCGCCCACGCCGGAAGACTTCGCGTCGGTGCGCGGCCCGCTCCGCAGCCCACCCGCGAGCTCTCGGGCCATCGCCTCGCCTTCGGCCGGCGCGTCGCGACCGGCGCTGGCCGCCTCTCCGAGGCGGCGCACCATCGCGCTGCCCACGATCGCCGCGTCGGCCTCGCCTGTCACCGCCGCCACGTGCTCCGCCCGCGAGATCCCGAACCCGCACGCGATCGGCAGATCGCTCGCCGCCCGGAGCACCCCCGCCGGCCCGCTGATCTCCGGGGCGTCGCTCCGCTCGCCCGTGATCCCCGCCCGAGCCAGCAGGTAGACAAACCCGGTCGAGGCCTGCGCGATCGCCGCCGCCCGGTCGGGGGGCGTCGACGGGCTCACCAGCAGGCTCAGCGTCAGCCCGGCCGCCGCCGCTGCCGCACGCAGATCCCCCGAGGCTTCCAGCGGCGCGTCGGGCACGATCAGGCCGTCGAACCCCGCTCCCGCCGCCCGCTCGCAGAACCCTTTCGCCCCGCCGAGGCGGTGGACCACCGAGACGCTCACCATCGCGACCAGCCCCAGCGACACGCGCCCCCGGGCCGCCCGGACCTCCTCGAACACCGCCGTCGGCCCGCACCCGGCCCGCAACGCCTCGTCCATCGCCGCCGAGATCACCGGCCCGTCCGCGATCGGATCGCTGAACGGGATCCCGACCTCCACGATGCTCGCCCCGCCACGCTCTAGACCCGCTAGCAGATCGCCCAGCATCCCCGGGCGCGGGTGCCCGCCGACCACAAACGGCATCAACGCCGTCTTCCCCTCGGCCCGCAATCCCGCGAAGATCGATTCGATCCGGTTCAACCCGACACTCTCCCCGTGCAAACCTGTCCCCCTGCGCCCCGTCAACCAGCCGCCCAACCATCACCGCAGGATCACGTCCTCAACGGATTCCAGCCCGCCCGTCAGCACCCGAGGCCCCTCCTCGGTCACCAGCACGTCGTGCTCGTAGTGCACCGTCATCGAGCCGTCCGCCGACCAGATCGGCCACTGCTTCCGCTGCTGGCGCACCTCCCCGGTGCCCACCGCGATCATCGGCTCCACCGCGATCAGCGTTCCCGCCTCCCACCGACGACCCGCGTCCGCCCACTCCCCCGGGAACGTCGGCACCGTGTTGCTCAGGAACGGCGGCGCGTGCAGCGAACGACCGTACCCGTGCCCGCCCAGCCCGCGCACCAGATGAAACCCGCACTCGTCCTCCACGTGGCGCTGCACCGTCCGCGCCCAGTCCATCAGCGGCGCCCCGGCCCGCAGCGTCTCCACCCCCAGCTCGATCGATCGCTTGCCGCAAGCCATCAGCCGCCGAACCTCGTCGCTCGGCTCGCCGATCGAATACGTCCACGCCGCGTCGCCGATCCAGCCTTTATAGCTCACGCCGATGTCGATTTTGAGCAGGTCGCCCTCGCCCAAAGGCTCCAGGCGATACCCCGCCGTTCCGTGGACCACGCAGTCGTTCACGCTCAGGCACGCATACGAAGGAAACGGCGGCAGCCCCCCCGTGCGATAGCCCAGAAAGCAGCTCTTGCACCGCAGCTCTTGCAGCGTCTCGGCGACGAAGCGGTCGATCTCCGCCAGCGTCTGCCCCGCGCGCAGGAACCCGCTGAGACGCTTGTGCGTCTCCACCACACGCTGAGCCGCCTCAAAGGCCAGCTCCGCGTCCACACCTTGAACCGTCGGCACACGCTGCATCAGGGGCGATCCTAGGGCCCATCGGTGGCACGGCTCTCCGACCTGCCTTTCTGCATCTGCCCGATGCCTTGGAGATCAGCCACAGCTCGGAGAGCGTGCCACCGGGATCCGCTACCATCTCGCTCCGTGCGTGTGATGCTGCTTGTCAACCCGCGATCCGGCGTCGGCCGGGGGCAGAGGTTCGCGGCCCAACTGGCCGACGACCTCCGCGCCCGCGGGCTGAGCGTGAACATCCTGACCGTGGGCGAGGAGGCCGACCGCCTGCTCCGCCACGGCGCCCTCGCCCGGGCCGACGCGCTGGTCGTCGCGGGGGGCGACGGCACGCTCTGCCGCGTCGCCGAGCTCGCCGCGGCCGCCGACCGCCCCGTCTGGCACTGCCCGCTGGGCAACGAGAACCTCTTCGCCCGCGAGTTCGGCATGACCCGCGACGCGGACCAGATCGCCGACGCCGTGCGCGCGCAACGCGTCCGACGCATCGACCGCGGGCTCGCGAACGGCCAGACGTTCACGATCATGGCCTCGGTCGGCTTCGATGCCGCGATCGTCCACCGCCTCGCCCGCGTCCGCGTCAAGGCGATCGGGCACCGGAGCTACGCCCTCCCGGCCTTGGCCGAGATCGTCCATCACCGCGTCCCCGCCCTCACCATCACCGTCGAAGGGCAGCCGATCGTCGAGCGACAGCGCGGGCTCGCGGTCATCGCCAACAGCCCGCTCTACGGCGTCGACCTCAACCCCGCCGCGACCGCCGTCGTTGACGACGGCTTGCTCGACGTCGCTTTCCTGCCCGCGAGCAACGTGCTCAGCCTTGGGCGGTGGTTCGTCTCTTGCCGCCTCGGGCGGCAGGGGACGCGGCACGACTACCTGACCGCGCGAGGTCGCGAGATCCGCGTTGAGGCGTTCGGACGCTGGGCCCCGGTCCAGATCGACGGCGAGGCCCCCGGCATCGACCCCGAGACCCCCGTCGGCCAGCCGCCCGTGCACGCCCGAACGCCGCTGGTCGCGACGGTCGAGCCCGGGGCGATCCCCGTCTTGGAGCCGGTCGAGCCGATCCGCTCCAAACGCGCCGCTCGGCTTCGCCCGCACGATCGCCACACGCCGACCCCCGAATACGCTGGCACCGCGCCCGTCGGCGTGGCAGATTAAAGATAGTGATCCGCCTCCGCTCCAGCGACGACGACGGCCGGGCGTGTGAGTTGTTCCCGATCGCGCGGGCCGCGTGGCTCGGGCAGGACGAGGCCCGCCTGACCCCTCCCGAGCGCCGGCGACTCCGCTTCACCACCCTCGGTGCCGTCCTCGGGCCGGAGGGGCTCGCGCCGATCCTGACTTCGGGCGTGCTCGCGATCGCCGGCTACGTCCTCTGGCGGTTCGAGCTCCGCATGATCGGGCTCTGGGTCCACAGCCCGATCATCCTCGCCTCGCTCGCGCTCACGCTCGGGCTCGTGCAGCTCTGGATCTCCGCGTTCCGCTGGTACGCACGTCGCACGACGGGCGCGCTGCTCGCCCTCCGCCGATGCCCGGCCTGCGCCTACGACCTCGCCCAGGCCCCGGAGCCCGACGACCACGAGCCGGCGCACAAGCAGCGTGTCTGCTGCCCGGAGTGCGGGCTGTGCTGGGAGGCCGCCCGCCTCGGGCTGCGACCCGGTCAGTACCCGGGCGCGGTCACGATCCGGCGACGTGCACCGGAACCCGCGGGATCGCGTGTCAGCCTGCGCCGCCGCGTTCAGCCCGCGCCGCCACCGAAGACGATCCGCCCGTTGCAGACGACCAGGTCGACCGGCGAGCCACCGAACTCGAAGGCGAGCTGACGCTCGTCGCGGTGTCGGAGCAGGACCAAATCCGCCCGGAGCCCCGGCTCGATCCGCCCGCGGTCGCGGAAGCCGAGGAGCGCTGCCGCGTTGGTCGTGACGCCCGCGATCGCCTCGCCCGCCGTCAGCCCGAGGTGGCGGACGCCGAGCGCGACCGCCATCGGCACGCTCGCGCACGGGGCGCTCCCCGGGTTGACGTTGGTCGCGATCGCCAGCTTCCCCCCGGCGTCCACGAACGCCCGCCCGTCGGCGTAGCGCCCGTCGAGGTGAAACCCGGCGCAGGGGAGCATGACGCCGAACGTGTCGCTCACGGCCAAGCGTCGGAGCGACTCATCGCCCGTCGCTTCGAGGTGATCCACACTGACCGCGCCAAGGCGGATTGCCTCCTCGACCATGCCGAGCGCGTGAAACTGGTCGGCGTGCACGCGCACCGGGTGCCCGAGCTCCTGCGCTCGCTCGAACAGGCGCACGGTGTCGGCGAGCGACCATGCGCCCTGCTCGCAGTACGCGTCGATCGCGACCCCGGGGAACAACTCGTGGACCGCGGGCAGCGTCTCCGCGATCGTGCTCTCAACGAAAACGTTCGAGTCTCCCGCGTGGGGATCGATCGCGTGCCCGATGCAGGCGGTGGGAACGACCGTCCCCGCCCAGGCCTCGCCGGCCCGCGCGATCGCGCGGAGCATCTTCAGCTCTGCTTCCGTCTCCAGCCCGTACCCGCTCTTGACCTCGACCGTGCACGTCCCATCGCGGAGCATCCACGCGAGGCGCTCAAGCAGGCGCTCGACGAGTTCATCCTCGCTCGCCGCACGCACGGCCCGCACGGTGGACATAATCCCGCCGCCGCGTTCGAGGATCTCCAGGTAGCTCGCGCCGCGTTGCTTCTGCTCCCACTCGTCGAGCCGCTCCCCGGCCCAGCAGGCGTGCGTATGGCAATCGACAAACCCCGGCATCAGCACTCGCCCGCGGGCGTCGATCGTGCGCACGTCCGTCGCTTGTGGAATTTCTGGCTCAACGCGCTCGATCCGCCCTTCGCGAACAAGCACGTCGCACGCCTCGCGCACGCCGAGCTCGGCAAGCGCCGCCCCGCGCCGGGGCGTCTCGCCGGCGAGCGTGAGCACGCGAGCGTTCTGCACGAGCACCCCCTCGCTCACGCCCGGCGCTCCGCGAAGCCGGCGAGGAAGGAGAGGAACAGGCGTGCCGCGAGGCGTGCGGTGCGCCCGCCCTCGTCGTGGGCGGGGTTGAGCTCCATGATGTCGAACGCGCGCACGCTGGGGCGTTTCCCCGCGGCCCGCGCCCACGCGTCAAGCTCCCGCGGCGACCACCCGCACGGGTTGGGCGCGCTCACGCCCGGGGCGTACGCCATATCGAGCACGTCCAGGTCGAGGCTGACAAACGCCTCGCCCTCGGGCCACGCATCGTTGGGGCCGAACGGGTCGAGGTGCCCGGCGTGGGACTGGAACCACTGCACGTGCTCGCCCGTCGCGGTGTGCAGGTCGATCCCGTGGGCGTGGAGCGCGCGCACGCCGCAGGTTTCCACGAGCGAGCGGAACGGCATCCCGCTCCCGGGCTGGTCGCGGACGTCGAGGTGCGCGTCGCAGTAGATGCCGATGAGCCCATTGTGCCGCTCGGCGGCCGCGCGCACAAAGGGGAACGTCAGGTCGTGCCCGCCCCCGATCGCGACGGGGAAAAGCCCCGCGTCGTGGAGCGTTCGGGCGGCTTCGGTCACGCGCGTGTGGGTTTCGTCGAGCGAGTCCCCGGGCGCGACGTCGCCCGCGTCGAACACGCTCGGCCAGGGCGTCGCGGTGCTCGCGGCGCCGTAACGAGCGAGCGCGGCTCGAAAGGCGGTCGGGCCGTCCCGAGCGCCCGCGCGACCCCCGTTCAGGCGCACGCCCTCGTCGTCGGCGAGGCCCAGGATCGCGACGCGGCACCCTTCGGCATCGCCCGTGCGCACGGTGGCGGCGAAGCGGGACGGGGTGATGTCCTTCGCCCAGCGAGGCGGAACGCAGTGGGGAACTTCCATGAACCCAGTGTACCGCGCCCTCCGCGTGGCACGGGCCACCATCAGCGCATCGGGATGTCGAGGTCCAGACGGTCGGCGCACGCCCGGGCGTCCTCGTACCCGGCGTCGGCGTGCCGGAAGACGCCCATCGCCGGGTCGTTGGTCAGCACGCGGTCGATCCGTGTCGCGGCCTCGGGCGTGCCGTCGGCGACGACGACCTGCCCGGCGTGCTGGCTGAACCCGATGCCGACGCCCCCGCCGTGGTGGAAGCTGACCCAACTCGCCCCGCTCGCGGTCGAGACGAGCGCGTTCAGGATCGCCCAGTCGCTGATCGCGTCGGAGCCGTCGAGCATCGCTTCGGTCTCGCGGTTGGGGCTGGCGACCGAGCCGCAGTCGAGGTGGTCGCGCCCGATCGCGAGCGGCGCGGAGACCTCGCCCTTGGCGACCAGGTCATTGAGAATCTGCCCGGCCCGCGCCCGCTCGCCGAGCCCGAACCAGCAGATCCGTGCGGGCAGGCCCTGGAACGCGAACCGCGGGGCGCAGCGATCGAAGTCGCCCGCCATCAGCGCGTCCGGGTCCGCGTGGCACGAGCGCACCCACTGGTGCAGGCGCTCGTTGTACCCGCCTGCTTCACGCGGGAAGGCGTCGAGCAGCGCCTTGTCGGTCTTGTAGATATCGACCGGGTCGCCCGAGAGCGCCGCCCAGCGGAACGGCCCGCGACCCAGGCAGAACTGCGGGCGGATGTACGCCGGCACAAAGCCCGGGAACGCGAACGCGTCCTCCACGCCCTCATCGAGCGCACGCTGGCGGATGTTGTTCCCGTAGTCAAACGTTATGGCCCCGCGCCGCTGCAACGCCACCATCGCGCGCACGTGGCGCGCCATCGTCCGCAGGCTCAGGCGCTGGTACTCCGCGGGGTAGAGCTTGCGGTAGTTTCTCGCCTCGCCGCAGGTCATCTCCGCGGGAACGTACCCCTCCAGCGGGTCGTGGGCGCTGGTTTGGTCGGTCAGGATATCTGGGGTGATGCCGCGTTCGAGCATCCGCTCCAGCAGTTCCACCGCGTTGCAATCGACGCCAACGCTGACCGCCCGTTTCGCCGCGGCGTGCTCGAGCGCGCGGTCGATTGCGCCGTCCATGTCGGCGATGACTTGGTCGAGGTAGCGGTCGCGGAGGCGTCGCTCGAGGCGATCTGGATCGACGTCGGCGATCAGGCAGACGCCCCCGTTGAGCGTGACGCTCAGCGGCTGCGCCCCGCCCATCCCGCCGCACCCGGCGGTGACGCAGAGCCTGCCGGCGAGCGAGCCCCCAAAGTGCGTGCGCGCACACTCCGCGAAGGTCTCGTATGTCCCCTGCAGGATGCCTTGGGTGCCGATGTAGATCCACGAGCCGGCCGTCATCTGCCCGTACATGATCAGGCCTTTGGCGGCGAGCTTGTCGAAGTTTTCCTGCGTCGCCCAGTGCGGGACGAGGTTGCTGTTGGCGATGAGCACGCGCGGCGCGTCGACGTGCGTGCGGACGATGCCGACGGGCTTGCCGGACTGCACGAGGAGGGTCTCGTCGTGCCCGAGGCGTTGGAGGGTCTCGACGATCGCGTCGAACGCGGGCCACGAGCGGGCGGCCTGCCCGCGCCCGCCGTAGACGATCAGACGCGCGGGGTCCTCCGCGACGTCCGGGTCGAGGTTGTTCATGAGCATGCGAAGGGCGGCCTCGGCCTGCCATGTTTTGCACGTTTTGGTCCGCCCGCGCGGGGCGCGCACCTCACGAGCCTGCGTGGTCTTGGAAGAAGAAACGGAACGCCGGACTGTCGCCGTCGCCATCGTGCGTGCCCCTTTCGCGTATCCCTCTCGACTACACGCTATCGCGCGGGGAACGCGCGTACAAGGGGGGTCTCCACCCCGTGCGTCGATCTCGGCGTGCTTTTGCGGGCTGTTCGCGGGCTCAGGCGAGCGAGCCGTCCTGAATCAGACGCTCGATCGCCGCGATGTCGGGCGACGGCGTGCGGTCTCCGTCCAAGCGGGGCACAACGGATCGCACCGCCGCGTGCGCACGCTCGACGCCCACGCCGGATTTCAGCGGTCGGTGGTGCTCGATCGCCTCGGCGGCGCAGAGCAGCTCGATCGCGACGACGTGGCGGGCGAGCTCGATCGCGCGACGGGCCTTGGCCGCCGCTCGCGGCCCGAAGCTGTTGTAGTCCTCGATCCCGGCGCTGGTCGGGATATTGCTGACCGTCGCGGGGGTGCAGAGCCCGATGATCTCGTTGCAGCAGGCGGCGGCGGTGTACTGGGCGATCATGAGCCCGGACTGCACGCCGGGCTCGCGCGTCAGATAGGGCGTCAGGCGGTAGTCCGGGTCCATCGCCGAGAGCATGAGGTAGGTCCGTCGCTCGCTGATCCCCGCGGCGTGGGCCGCGACGAGCGCGAGCGTGTCCAGCGGGAGGGCGATGGGCATCCCGTGGAAATTGCCGGCGCTGATGACGTCGCCGTTGTCGAAGACCAGCGGGTTGTCGGTGACCGCGCCGAGCTCGCGACCGGTCGCCATGCGCACAAACTCCAGCAGTTCCGATGCCGCCCCCAGGACGTACACCGCGCACCGGATCGAGTACGGGTCCTGCACGCGGGCGTCGTCGAAGCGGTGGCTCGGGATGATCTCGCTCCCGGTGAGGGCCTCGCGGAGTCGCTCGGCAACGCGTTCACCCGCCGGGTGCGCACGGACCGCGTGGACGCGGGCGTCGAGGAAGCTGTCGGTCGCTCGGCAGGCGTCGAGGCTCATCGCGGTCGCGATCACGGCGGCTTCGAGCAGGCGGTCGGCGTCGCGGACGAGCAGCGCCGCCTGGGCCGCCATCAGGTGCGTGCCGTTGATCAGGGCCAGCCCTTCTTTCGCCTCCAGGTCGATCGGGGCGAGCCCCGCGCGTCGCAGGGCCTCGTCGCCCGGAAGCGTCGCGCCCTGCATGATCGCCGAACCCTCGCCGATCATGACCAGGGCCGCGTGGGCGAGCGGCGCGAGGTCGCCGGACGCACCGACCGAGCCGAGTTCGGGCACCACCGGCGTCACCCCGGCGTTCAACATCCCGAGGATCAACTCCACAAGCTCCGGACGCACGCCCGACTGCCCGCGCGCCAGGCTCGCGCCGAGCAGCAGGAGCATCCCGCGGACGATCTCAGGCGAGAGCGGATCGCCCACACCCGCCGCGTGGCTGCGGACGAGGTTGCGCTGCAGGTCCTTGAGCTGGTGCTCCGGGATGCGTTGCTTGCTGAGCGAGCCGAAGCCGGTGTTGATGCCGTAGTGAGCTTGCCCGTCGTTCAGGTGGCTCTCGATCACGCCCCGGGCGGCCTCCGCCCGCGCCCTGGCCTCGGGGGCGAGCCTGACGGGTCGCCAGTCGCGGGCGACGCCTTCAAGGTCGGCAGGGGTCAGTGGTGAGCCGTCGAGAATGAGGGGGGCGGCGTTGGTCATCGAGGCATTGTGTGCGGGCCGGGGGCGGCGGGCAATGGTGGCACAGCTCTCCGAGCTGTGTCTCTACTTGAGGGCCTTCGCACAGAGCCGGAACCACAACTCGGAGAGCTGTGCCACCAGCGGGCCCGCCTACTCACGTTCGGCTTGCATCAGCTTGAACGGGCGGCTCAGCAGGAAATCGCCATCGGCGTGCAGCGTCACCGTGTACGGGCCCGGCTCGGGGAGCGTCAGGCGCGGGACGCAGAAGCTCAGGTCGTAGACGGCCGTCGGGTCGTCGATCGACGCGCGCTGGCTCGCGTGGAACAGGTCGTCCGAGTCCGCATCGTCGGCCCGGATCGAGACCTGGATCTCCGTCGGCCCACGCAAGCTGCTGACGGCGCAGAAGATAAAGAACGGCTGCAGCGTCGTCGGGAATTCGAACGTCCAGAGATACTCGAACACGCCGAGGATGTTCCACTTGCCCTGGTCCACCGTGATCTGGTCGGCGAGCAGCAGAGCGTGAACGACGGGCTTGACCTTGGGCATGACGCCCCAGCGTAGCGGGTCGCCCCGCGGATGGTTGTCCGCCGAGGGGGGCGCGGGCCGATAATCCGTGCATGACGCAACACGCTCGCACGCTGGTGGTGGGGGACGGGGGCCTGGGGTTCGCCGTGCTGTGCGCACGCGCCGCGATCGAGGCGGCGGGGCAAGGCGGCGAGGGCCCGGGCGTTTGGACACCGGAGATCGAGGACCCAGACCGGATCGCAAAACGCTCGGCCGCCGCGTCGATCGCCGCAAGGCTCGGGCTCGAAGTCGTCGAGGACGCCTGGCGCCCCGCCGAGTCGCTGTCCGGCGACCAGACGGAAGCGGAGATGCTCCTCCGCGCCGGGCACCTCGCGGGGCGGCTGGGGTTCGACCGCGTGGCGTGGAGCGTCCACCCGGGTTCGCCCGCCGGGGGCGGTGCCCGAGAGCCCGCGAGCGTGGAGAGCGTTGGAGGCGTGCTCGATCGCGCGTTGCTGATCACGAGGCTGATCGGCATCGGTTCCGGGGCGGACGGCGTGACCGTGGACGCCCCGATCGCCGACCTGACCGACTGGCAGCTCGCGGACCTCGCGGCCGACCTTGAAGCCCCGATTGAGCAGTGCTGGTGGTGGGCAGGTCGGTCCCAAGCGGCTGAGGCGGAGCGGCGGCGCTGGCAGGCCGCCCTTGCGGAGGTCGGCTGGGTTGGGATGGTCGGGCGGTAGGCGGGCGCGGAGCGGAACGCCGGGTTTGTGCGCAATAGGCCGTCGGTCGGGCGTCGCCCGCTGGTGGTGTCGGGGCCCCGACCTAGACTTCGCCCCTATGACACAGACCCACGCGACTCCCGAAGCCCGTTCCGAGATCCGCAGCGCCCGCCGGGGCGCGGTGCACCGCTGGCGCCAGACGCTGATCCCGACGACGCGGGAGGTGCCGAGCGACGCGACGACAATCAGCCACCAACTCTGCATCCGGGCCGGGCTGATCCGCCAGGTCGGGGCGGGGATCTACGACTACCTGCCTCTCGGGTGGCGCGTGATCCAGCGGATCTGTGAGCTGATCCGCGAAGAGATGGACGCGGCCGGGGCGAGCGAACTGCTCCTCCCCGCCCTCGAGCCGATCGAGCTGTTCAAGGGCTCGAAGCGCGACATCGACTACGGCCCGCTCCTGTTCAAGCTCGAGGACCGGCACGGGCGCGTCGCCGCCCTCGGGCCGACGCACGAGGAGGTCATCACCGAGCTCATGAAGAGCGCCGTGACGAGCTACAAGCAGCTCCCGCTGACGCTGTACCAGATCCAGACCAAGTTCCGCGACGAGTTCCGCCCGCGGGCAGGGCTGCTGCGCGGGCGCGAGTTCCTGATGAAGGACGCGTACTCGTTCCACCTCAACGTCGAAGGGCCGGGCGGGCTGGACGAGGTGTACGACGCGCAGCACGCGGCCTACGAGCGGATCTTCCGGCGCACGGGGCTGGATTTCACAATCGTGGAGGCCGAGAGCGGGCCGATCGGTGGCTCGGCGAGCCACGAGTTCATGGTCAACGCCGAGAGCGGGGAGGACACGATTCTCGTCTGCGACGCGAGCGGGTACGCGGCGAACGTCGAGAAGTGCGAGATCGGGGAGCGGAAGTGGTCGCTGGACGGCGCGGGGCCGGAGGATCTGGTCAAGCACCACACGCCGAACCTGCCGGGGATCGACGGCGTCGCGGAGCACCTCAAGCTGACCGCTGCGGACATGCTCAAGTGCGTGGTGTTCGAGCCGGCGGAAGAAAGCGATCGCGAGAGTGACGGCCCGCGCTGGATCGTTGCGGTCGTGCGTGGGGACCACGACGCGAACGAGGGGAAGGTCCGCGACGCGAGCGGCGTGAAGGTGAAGCTGGCCGACGACAAGGCGGCGCGGGCGGCGGGGTTCGCGATCGGGTACGTCAGCCCGAAAGCCGCGGCCTCGATCGAGCGCACGATGCTCGTCATCGACCCCGACGCCGCCCAGGCCGCGAGCCCGAACGCCAAGGGCTGGGCGACCGGCGCGGACGAGAAGGACCACCACGTCACCGGCTTCAGCTGGTCGAGCGACCTCGCCCCGGCGCTGGGCGCGAAGATGACTGAAGTGCGTTATGTCAAAGTCGCCGATTGCCGCAACGCGGTCGCGGGGGACCCGAGCCCGCGCGGGGGCGGGACGCTCCGCGAGCAGCGGGGGATCGAGGTCGGGCACATCTTCAAGCTGGGGACCAAGTACTCGGCCGCGATGGGCTTCGAGATCATGAACCAGGATCAGAAGCGCGAAGCGGTGATCATGGGGTGCTACGGGCTCGGCGTGAGCCGCACGCTCGCGGCGACCATCGAGCAGCGCCACGACGACAACGGCATCTTGTGGCCGGTCGCGATCGCGCCCTACCACGTCGAGATCGTGCTCATGAAGCCCGAGGACGAGAAGCACGCCGAGGCCTGCGAGCGTCTGTCGCGCGAGCTGTGCGAGGCCGGGGCGGACGTCCTGATTGATGACCGGGCCGAGCGTCCGGGCGTGAAGTTCAAGGACGCGGACCTGATCGGGATCCCCGTCCGCGTGACGATCGGCGACAAGGCCCTGGAGCAGGGCGGCGTGGAACTCAAGGCCCGGGCCGACGAGGGCAAGGGCGAACTGGTGCCGCTGGGCGAGGCGGTCGCCCGCTGCCTGGCGATGCTCGGGGCGTGAGCGTGGTGCGCATCGTCGAGGCGTCTTCGGCGGCGGAGCTACGCGAGGTCGAGCGCCTGATGCGTGCGTACTTCGCGAGCCTCGCGATGGACCTCGCGTATCAGGGCGTCGATGCAGAGCTCGCGACGCTGCCGGGCAAATACGCCCGCCCGTTGGGGGCGATCCTGCTCGGGTGGTGCGACGGCGTGGACGCGTCGCCGGTCGGCGTCGTCGCGGTGCGCCCGCTGGAGTTCGGGGCGGCGGGCGAGCCACGTGTGTGCGAGATGAAGCGGTTGTACGTGGAGCCGCGGGCGCGGAGGAGCGGGCTGGGCGACGCGCTCGTCGATCGTCTGCTGCACGAGGCGTCGGCGATGGGGTACGCGAGCATGAAGCTCGACACCGACCCGACCTTCTCGCCCGCGATGCGGCTCTACGCGAGGCACGGCTTCCGCCCGTGCGCACGCTACAACGACGACCCGCACCCGGAGACGCTCTACTTCGAGCGTGCGTTGTAGGTCGATCGGCGCGTCGGGTGCGTCAGATCTCGGCACGGAGGCGTTCGATCTCCGGCGGGATGAAATCAGCGATCTCACGCGCGAGCGCGCCGGCGTGCGCGCGGTGCGTCGCGGCCCACCGCTCCCCGGCTCGCGCGTGGGCGAGCACGCCGAGCCGGGCCGCGTCGAACAGGTCCAGCGGTCGGGCGCGGGAGCGGGGGAGTTTGGCGCGGATCGCGTCCGGGACGCCCGCGGGCTCGGGCGGGGCGGCGTAAGCCGCGACCAATGCGCCGAGCACGCCCGCGAGCACGTCGCCCGTGCCCGCGGTCGCGAGACAGGTATCGCCCGCGGGGCAGGTCCACGTCCGCAGCCCGTCGCTGACAACCGTGCCGGAGCCCTTAAGCACGACGACGCACCCGAGACGCTGCGCCAGCGAGGCGGCGGCCTCCTCGCGTCCGCGCGGCTCCACCGGATCCCCCGACGCGCGCACGCCCGACGCCAGTCGCCGCCACTCGCCGGGGTGCGGCGTCATGATCGCCCGGCTGCGCCACTCCTTCGCCAGCTCCGGCACGCGGGCGAGGGCGTTGAGCCCGTCGGCGTCGATGACGAGCGGGGTTTCTTCCAGCTTGATCACGCGGAGCGCGAGCTGCTCGATCGCGTCCCCCGCGCCGAGGCCGGGTCCGAAGACGAGAGCGTCGGCTTCGCGGGCGAGGCGGTCGACGACGGCCGCGCTCTCGTGCGGGCGGAGGGAGCCGTCGGGCTCGACGGGGAGTGAGAGGCCGGTCGCCGAGGGCTCGAGCGCGATCGCGTGGGCGAGCACTGGCTCGGGGCAGGCAATCTTCACGAGCCCGGCCCCGGCTCGGAACGCCCCGCGCGCGACCAGCGCGGGCGCGCCGATCATGCGCACGCCCCCGCTGGCGCACCCCGCGACGACGCCGACCACGCCGAAGCTGCCCTTGTGTCCGTGCCGATCCCGCGGCGGGATCGCGGGGAGCGGGCCGGCTTCACCGAGCGCGCTCATCGCGAGCCCTCCCGGCGCGACGGGGCGTGCTCAACGCGTTCGACCTCGATCTGCAGGCGTCCCATCAGCGGGACGAGGCGTGCGAAGCCCGCATCGGTCAGGCCGTTCTCTCCGGAGCTCTCGACGATCGCGATGTGCGTCGCGTCGAACGGCGTGTCGCGGGGGAGCGTCGCGTCGAGATCCACCCATCGCGCCTGGCCGTCGATCATGACCAGGGCCCGAACCCACATGTGGTAGGCGAAGATGTCGCGCTCCCCGGCGAAGCGGTCGGCGTAGATCAGGCCGATGACCAGACGCGCGGGGATGGCGTCGGCGCGGAGCATGGCGGCGAGCAGCGCGGCGTGCTCCGTGCAGTCGCCCGCGCGGGATCGGGCGGTTTCGCTCGCGGTGCCGAAGGCGACGTCGAGGTGCTTGTCGGTGATGTAGTCGTACACGAAGCGTCGCATCGCCTCGGCTCGGATGGGCGTGCGGTTTTCTCGCCCGCCTTCGCCGGTGCCGGCGGTCGCCTGGCGCACGAGCGTGCGCACGGCCGGGTCTTTGTGGTCCAGCAGCGTTGTCGCCGCGAGCGAGGGGGCGTCGCGACGGGCCTCGTTGCGCCGTGGTCGCCCCGTGCTCGATCCGCTCGCGTCGAGGTCCACCGTGACACGCAACGCCTCGGGCGAGAGGCGCTCGGACCGCTGGGCTCCGGCGTCGGCGACGTCGGGCATCTCGCCGCCGGGGATGCGGAGGACGTACGACGCTGAGCGGACGTGACGCGGGTGTTCGATCGCCCGGCTCGGGCGCACGAACGTGGTGGTCAGCAATTCCGGGGGTTCGCGCTCGCCGGTCGCCTCGGCCTCGGTCGCGAGGCGCATTGTCAGGCGGAGCTCGCCCATGCTCGCCTCGGTGCGCACCGCCAGCCCGTCGGCGTCGATCCACTCGGTGCTGGGCACCCCGGGCGAGGGCGTGGTTGTGACGGTCCAGCGCGTCGTCGCGATGGTGCGCCCGAAGACTTCGAGCTCGTCGGTCCCGGCTCGCACACGCTCGTAGGCGACGGGGGCCAGGCCGCTGAGCGGGTCGATCGTGCGGAGGGTGATGCGGTCGGCCCCGGCGCCGGCGCGCTGCTCGACGTACCGTCGCGCGGCGGCGGGGGGGAGCCACGGGCCTTTGGGGAGCGGCTCGCGGGATTCGGTGCGGCGTCCGCCCTGCTCGGTGATGACGCGGAGGTGATCGCGGTCGAACCGTGCCTCGCGGAAGGTCTCCCCGGCGCCCACGCGTTGGCGCGCGCCCATGCGGATCGGCACGCCGTCGCGGGTTTCCTCGAACCAGCTCTCGAAGCGGAGCTTGACGGGGGAGCCGTCGCGGTGGACTTCGAGCAGCATCGCCTGCTCGGTGCGCACGGTTGGGTCGTCGGGATCGCTGATGGTGGTTCGGAGCCAGCCGGCGGGCGAGCCGCCGAGCTCAACGAGGTGCCAGGTCGTGCCCGCTCGGGCGAGGCCGACATGGCTCGCGCAGGTGAGCAAAAGCAGGCACAGGCATCGCAGGGCGTGTCGCATCCGTCGGAGTTTACCGCCCTCGCGGGCGTATGCTGGGGGCGTGATCGATACGCACTGCCACCTGACGTTCAAGGACTTCCGCGACCGCGTGGGGGAGACGCTCGGGGCGGCTTCCCGACGCGGCGTCACGGGCGCGATCACGATCAGCACGACCACGCGGGACTGCCTGGAGGCGCTCGAGATCGCCCGGGCGCACGAGCGTGTCTGGTGCTCGTCCGGGGTTCACCCTTTGCACAGCCATGAGGGGCCGCACGTGTGGGAGAACCTCCGGACGGTCGCGAAGGCCCCGGAGTGCGTCGCGTGGGGGGAGCTCGGGCTGGACTTGCACTACGACGGCCCGCACCGGGCGGTGCAGGACGCGGTGCTGGCCGAGCAACTCGCGTTCATCGAATCGTGCGCACGGTCGGACGATGCGTTGGACCTGCCGATCGTGATCCATTGCCGCGAGGCGTTCGAGGAGCTGCTGCCGGTGCTGCGGGGCGCGCCGTTTCGGGGGGACCGGTACGTCTTCCATTGCTTCACGGGCAGCGCCGCCGAGGTGCGCAAGGTGCTGGACTTCGGCGCATTTGTGAGCTTTACCGGCGTGGTGACGTACAAGAACGCGCAAGAGGTGGCGGCGGCGGCGCGGCTGGTGCCGAGCGATCGGATCATGGTCGAGACCGACGCCCCGTTCCTGAGCCCGGAGCCGAACCGGGGCAAGCGCCCGTGCGTGCCGGCGTACAGCCGAGACACGGCCGAGTTTCTGGCAAAGGCCCGGGGCGTGCCTTGGGCGACGTTCCACGAGCAGATCAACGCGAACACGCGAGCGTTCTTCGGGATCGAGGCGGTCTGAGCCCGGTGGGCGGGGGCGGGCCCGGTTGGGCGCGGGTGGTCCGTACACTTGCGCCTCATGATGCCGACGTTGCCGTTCGACACGCCGACTGTGCTCGCCGCCTGGCTCCACGACTGGAACCCGGTGCTGCTCCCGATCTCGGGCGATTTCGCGGTGCGGTGGTACGGGCTGTCGTACGTCGCGGGCTTCGCGGTGGGGTATTTTCTGCTTCGGTTCATGTCGCGTCGCGGGATGACGCCGATCCCCGGCGACCGGGCGTTCGACGTGATCATCATCGCCGCGATCACGGGTGTCGTGGGGGGGCGGCTCGGGTATGTCGCGTTTTACCAGCCGTCGCTGTTGTGGAGTTTTGACAGCGGGTTCCCGTGGTGGAGCGTGCTCGCGTTGAATCAGGGCGGGATGGCGAGCCACGGCGGGATCATGGGCGTGTTCATCGGGGCGTGGCTGGTGAGCCGCGGGTTCCGGGCGGAGGTCGCGCCGGGGCGGATCGAGCGTGTGGGGAGGAGCCGTCTGCTGCACGTGTGCGACGTGTTCGCGGCGATCGCGCCGCCGGGGCTGCTGTTCGGGCGGCTGGCAAATTTTGTGAACGGGGAGTTACTGGGGCGTGTGGTGGCGCCGCCGGGCGAGGCGGCGCCGTGGTGGGCGGTGCGGTTCCCGCAGGAGCATCTGACCAAGCACGCGCCGGCGTTGAGCGAGTCGCAGGAGGACGAGCTGACCCGGCTTGTGCGCGACGTCGCGCCCGGGGCCAACTCGTTCGAGACCGGGTACCAGCGGGTGCTGGAGCTGTTGCAGAGCGGGCACGCGGACGTCGCGGCCCGTCTGGAGCCGCTGGTGAGCGCGCGTCACCCGTCGCAGCTCTATCAGGCGCTCTGCGAGGGGCTGATCGTGGGGCTGGTCGTGTGGCTGGTCTGGCGTCGCCCGAGGACGCCGGGCGTTGTGGGGGCGTGGTTTTTGATCAGCTACGGCTTGTTGCGGATCGCGACCGAGTTCGTGCGCCTGCCGGATGCGCATCTGGTGGTGACGCGGTTCGCGGGGCTGAGCCGGGGGCAGTGGCTGAGCGGGATGATGGTGCTCGCGGGGGTCGCGATGCTGGTGTGGGTGAGGCGACGCGGGGGGGAGAAGCTTGGGGGTTGGGGGCGGGCGACGGCGCAGGAGTGAGCGTGGTTGGACGGGGGGAGGGAGGAAAGAAGGAGCGAAGGGAGGGGAGCACTGACCTCTTGAAGAGGTCAGTGGCACGGGATTGGGAGGGTCAGTTGGTATCTTTTTCGCGTCCGAGGCGGGCGACGCCCATCGTGACGATGAAACCGAGCCCGACGAGCCCGAGGCTGCCCGCGACCTGCCCGATGGTGGGGGTGAACAAACGTTCTTCCCAGTCTTTGGCGTTGGATGGCTCAGCGAACTCCGCGGCGTTCGCTTCGGTCACGGGTTCGCCCTTGAAGACCTCGCCGACCGTGGGCGGCACGCCCTCGCGGAAGGGGTAGAGCCCGGCGGGGGCGGCCAGCAGCAAGCCGAGCAGCAGCCCCAGCGTCGGCTTCTCGTAGTGACGAAGGACGTAGCGGAGGATGTTCGCGACACCGACGACCCCGACGAGCACGCCGACGCCGACGGGGACGAGGATGCGGAGCTGGGCGAGGGCCGCGCCGACGTCGGCGGCGCGGGCCGCGTCGACGGCGTCCTTGATCGAGTTCACGATCGGTTCATACTGCCCGAGCAGGAGGAGCAGGTAGGCCCCGCTGACGCCGGGGAGGATCATGGCGCTCGCGCCGGCGACGCCGCCGAGGGCGAGCATGAGCGTGCTTGTGCTGCCCGCGTCGCCGCGTTCGGCCCCGGCGGTCTGGAGTACGACCAGCCCGAGCATAACGAGTGCCCCGCAGGCGAGGCCGATCCAGGCGCCGGGGTTGAAGGGGCGCGTCATGCGGGCCAGAATGGGCGCGCCGCCGAGCGTGAGCCCGATGAAGAGGCTGAACATGCCCCATCGGAAGCTGACGAGCGAGGCGGCGATGATCCCGCTGCCGGCGCCGATCGCGACCAGCGCGCTGCAGACGATGATCGCGAGGACGGCGATGGTGGTCGGGCGCAGTCGGAGGCGGGTGAGGTCGCTGATCGCTTCGATGAAGCGCCGGTAGATGCCGACGGCGACGAGCATGGTGCCGCCGCTGATGCCGGGGACGAGGTTCGCCAGGCCCATGAAGGCGCCGCCGACGGCGCAGCGTGCGATCAGGCCCGGCGTCAGCCTGCCCGGGTCCGGGGCGTCCGAGCCCGCGTCGGGCGAGGGGTTCTGCCCGTTGGGAGGGGGTGATGGCGGGGCGTGAGGCTCGGTCATCGGGGGCTCCGGGCAGTGTTGACGGGCGGGGTCGCGCGAGCGGGGGTCGGGGGGGACGAGCCGATATCATCGACGGGCCGCTGGCGGACGTCCAGCCGACTGAGGGATGCGTTTGGGAGTGATGATGCAGGTGCTTGTGACCGGCGGGGCCGGGTATATCGGATCGCACGCGGTGCAGCGGCTTCTGGCCGGTGGGCACGACGTCACGGTGATCGACAACCTGAGCCGCGGCAACCGTTCGGCGATCGATCGCCTCGCGGAGCGTCACGACCCGAGCGGGGACCGCTTGCGGTTTGTCGAGGCGGACGTGGGCGATCGCCCGATCGTGGACGCCGTGCTGCGGGACGCGAAGCCGGATGCGGTGCTGCACTTCGCGGCCCTCGCCTACGTCGGCGAGAGCGTGCACCAGCCGCTGCGTTACTGGCGGGCGAACACGTCCGCGTCGATCGAGCTGCTCGACGCGTGCCTGGACGCGGGCGTGGAGCGGTTCATCTTTAGCAGCACCTGCGCGAGCTACGGCGAGCCGTCGCCGGAGCGGATCCCGATCGGCGAGGACTGCCCGCAGCACCCGATCAACCCGTACGGGCGGAGCAAGCTCGCGTTTGAGCGCGCGCTGTTCGACGCGGGCGAGGCGCAGAAGCTCACGGGCAAGGCGTTCGCGTGTGCGGCGCTGCGGTATTTCAACGTCGCGGGCTCCGACCGGACCGGGCTCATCGGCGAATCGCACGACCCGGAGACGCACCTGATCCCGATCCTGCTCCAGGTCGCCCTCGGGCAGCGGGAGCGGGTAACGGTGTTCGGGACGGATTACGACACGCCGGACGGGACGTGCGTCCGCGATTACGTCCATGTCGAAGACCTGATCGATGCGCACCTCGCGGTGCTCGGGAAGCTCGAGGCGGGGGACGTGCGGACGTACAACCTCGGGATCGGGAAAGGCTCCAGCGTGCGGGAGATGATCGAAGCGACGCGGCGTGTGACGGGGCACGCGATCCCCACGGAGGACGGCCCGCGCCGCGAGGGTGACCCGCCGACGCTGTTCGCCGATCCGTCGAAGATCGAGCGCGAGATCGGCTGGCGGGCGAGCATCACCGACCTTGACGAGATCATCGAATCCGCGTGGCGATGGTTCCGCGAGCACCCGCGGGGGTACGCGTCGTGAGCCGTTGCAGGCGATCCGCGGTTTGGATGTTGGCGCTCGCTGCCTTTGTGGTATGCGTTGCGGGGTGTGTGCGGAACATTCAGCCCCAGATCCAGCCCGCGGCGTTCGGCGCGGTCGGCGGTGCGTCGTCGCGTCTCGTGGCGGACGAGGGCGGGATCGAGGCGATCTGGCCGGAGCGTGTCAGCGATCCGGGCTCCCGCGAGAACGCCCTTGCGGTGCGCGGCGTCATTCTCCCACTTGGTCCGGTCGGCATCCGCATGACCCGGCTCTCGAGAGATTCAAATACATTTTTCTTCCCGGAGGACATTGCTCGCCTTCGATTGCTGGAAGAGGACGAAGACGCACCAGTTCTGATGTTCGGCGGCACCCGGGAAGGGCGCATGTTCGAAGCGTTGCACGCGTCGTACCGGCCCGATCTTCGGGCGATGCAAAGCCGTGGTGTTGCGGATCGGCCCGCCCCAGACAACGCAGGCGGCATGGAGATCGAGGATGACCGCACCCGTATCCCCGGGGTGTTCGAGGACGCCGGGAGCATGTGGGGGGTCGAGGCGGGGACGACGCCCACGGGCGTGGAATCGTTTGTGTTTATCTCGGGCGCGCCAGACATCAGCCGTCGCAGCGGTGAGCGATTTATCCGCATCGAGCGGACGTGGTACCAGCTCGTCGAGCCTTCCACGCCCGAGCCTCGCGGCGTCGTGCTGCTGATCCCCGGGATGTTCGGGACGCCCGAGCCGGTGGTGGAGCGGCTTGTGCGCGCGCTCAGCGGACGCGGGTACGCGGTGGTCCGGTTCCTCGCGCACTCGGCGCGATTTACTGAGAAAGTGACGATCGACCTGGATCCATCGGACTTGCCCGCGGCTGCGGACCGCATCGCGCGGACCTTCGGCGAGCGTGCGGCGGAGAATGCGTACGCCGCGAGCGCGGCCGTGCGCGACGCGCTCGAGCGTCGCTCGGCGTGGCGGGACAAGCCGGTTGCCGCGGTCGGCTTCTCCGGCGGCGCGATGGTGCTGCCGACGGTGCTCGCGTACGACCCGGAGCTGTACGACGCGGCGGTGTATGTCGCAGGAGGGGCGCACTACTGGCGGATCGCGCAGGAGTCGAACTATCGCCAGTGGATCGATTCGGTGCGCTGGCGGTGGGTCGGCCCGGGGACGCGGGACGCGGTGAACAACGCCCCGCCGGCCGAGGGGTTGAAGGAGGAGCTGGACCGGCTCTATCTGGAGCGCGCCCCGCTGGACGCGGCGCGCACGGGGGAGGCGGTGCGCGGGATTCGGTCGCTGATGATCCACGCGTCGAACGACCAGGCCGTGCCGGCCGAGCTTGGGGATCTGCTCTGGGAGCGGCTCGGTCGCCCGGAGCGCCGCGTGCTCCCGGTCGGGCACGAGTTGCTGTTCATCACGCTGCCGACGCAGTTTCTCGGGATCATCGACTGGCTCGAAGCGGGCGGGGACGCCCCCGTACGGCGGAGCGATCACTGAGTCGTACTTTTGAGATTGCGCATCGCTAGGAGACTTTGCCCTGTTCCGGACCGCGATCAGCCCGTACCACCTGACGACGCGTGAAGCGCCGGCGATGGCCGCGTTGTTGCTGAGCGACGACGCGGTGACGCTGCGCCCTTCGCCCGCCGAGGGCGGCGCGAGTTTTGCGGACGTGCAGCGTGCGGTCGGTGCGGTGCCGCGGTTTTACGCGTTTATGCAGTCGTGGCAGTGGTCGATGCCGCTGTGGCGCACGGGCGTGCTCGCGGCGGCCTCGGGCGGCGAGGACGCGGCGTCGGACGTGGGCGACGTGTGCGAGGCGATCGCGGCTCAGGACCGCCTCTCGCCGCTGCGCCCGCTGATGCGACGGGATTGGCTCGACGATCGGGCGCGGTATCTGGACGCGGTCGCGGGGGATTTGCTCCGTGGCGGGCCGGACCCGGCGGTCTCGGTGCCTCTCGCGGCGGCGATCGACCGCTTTAGTGCTCGCCACGGGCTGGTGGTGGTGCGGAGCGCGCCGACGAGCGTGGCGCAGAAGGCCGAGGCGCGTCTGGCGACGCGGTTGCTGGCGTTCAGCGTGCCGGTGCTGGATCAGGCCGAGGGGGATCGGTTGCTGGAAGCTCGGCGCGAGCTCGCGCCGGAGCTGGGTGCTTTGCGGGGCACGCTCTCGGAGCTTGTGCGTCTCGTGCAGGTCGGGGCGACGGGCACGGACGCCGGCGTGCGCGCACTCGAGGCGGACGTGGCGCGCGCGGCACGGGAATACGCGTCGGCGTTCGTCGCGGTGTCGGGCGAGCTCACGCGGATCGATGATCCGGACGACGCACGCGTCACGCAGGCGATGGTCTCGGTGACGCTGGTGCGGCTGCCGACCGACGCGGTGCTGCGGTCGAGCGCGGCCGCGGCGCGGGCGTATCTGGGCACGGGCGCGCCCGTGCGTGGGTCGGGGGCGGGTGCGGCGACGCTGCCGGTGCACGCGCCGAAGGCGGGCTCGGTCGTTGCGGCGATGGTGAAGACGATCGGTCGCCCGTCGCCTCGCGCGTAGCATCTTCCGGGGAACCGCCCGGGCGCACCGGGCAGAGCCGGAGCACGCATGCCGAGCCCACGCGATCACGATGCCGCCGAGCCCCGAGCCGCGAACCGTCTGGCGCAGGAGGCGAGCCCCTACCTGCTGCAGCATGCGCACAATCCGGTGGACTGGCGCCCGTGGGGGCGCGAGGCGTTCGAGGAAGCACGCCGGCGTGACGTGCCGATCTTTCTGAGCATCGGGTACAGCACGTGCTACTGGTGCCATGTGATGGAGCGGGAATCGTTCGAGAGCGAGCGGATCGCGCGGCTGATGAACGAGCGCTTCGTGTGCGTGAAGGTCGACCGGGAGGAGCGCCCCGAGGTCGATGACGTGTACATGTGCGCGACGGTGACGATGACCGGTCGCGGCGGGTGGCCGATGTCGGTGTTCTTGGAGCCGGGGGAGCTGCGCCCGTTCTGGTGCGGGACTTATTTTCCGAGCGAGCCACGACCCGAGCTCGGGGGGATGCCGAGCTTCCCGCAGGTGCTGGAGGGGATGTCCGGCGCGTGGCGGGAGCGCCGGTCGGAGGTGCTGGAGCAGGCCGAGCAGCTTGCTGAGGCGGTGCGCGAGCAGCTCGGGGGCGGCGGCGAGGCGGGGGCGGTGCGCCGCGGGGTGGTGGCCGAGGCGCTCGCGACGCTCCTGCGGATGTTCGATCGCACGCACGGCGGGTTCGGCGGGGCGCCGAAGTTTCCGCAGCCGGTGTTTCTGGACCTCCTGCTCACGCTGCGTGCGCACGCCGGCGACGACGCGACGCGAGCGGGGATCGATCAAGGCGTGCGCACGACGCTGGACAAGATGGCGGCCGGGGGGATCCACGATCAGGTCGGCGGCGGGTTTCATCGGTACGCGGTGGACGGCGTGTGGCTGGTGCCGCACTTTGAGAAGATGCTGTACGACAACGCGCAGCTCGCGTCGGTGTACGCGGTCGCGGGCGCGGTCTACGGCGACGATGCGTACGTGCGCACGGCGAGGCGTACGCTCGCGTACGTGCAGCGTGAGATAACCCACCCGGACGGGGCGTTCTTCAGCGCGCAGGACGCCGAGGTCGATGGACGCGAGGGGTTGAACTATCTCTGGCTCCCGGGCGAGGTCCGGGGCGCGATGGGCGACACCGACGACGCGGCGTTCGCGATCCGGCATTACGGGCTCGATCGCGGGACCAACTTTCAGGACCCGCACCATCTGGACGAGCCCGCGCGGAACGTGCTGCGCCTCGACGACGTGCCGGAGCGGTTGAGCCAGCGGTTCGGGGAAGAGCCCGCGGCGTTCACCGCTCGTCTGGATCGGATCAACGCGGAGTTGCTCGGCGTGCGCGACCGGCGCAAGCAGCCGCACCTGGACGACAAGGTGCTGACGTCGTGGAACGGGCTGATGATCGCGGCCTTTGCGCAGGCAAGCGAGGTGTTCGCGGACGCGGGGTTGTACGCGTGTGGGGCGCGGGCCGCGGGGTTTGTGCTGGAGCGCATGATCGACGCGGACGGCGAACTGCGTCGCTCGTGGCGGGACGGGCGGCTGGGGCCGCTGGGTGTGCTGGAGGATTCGGCGAACCTGGCGCGAGGGCTGCTGGCGTTGCACCGGGCTCGTGCGCACGCGTCGAGCGATCCGGGGGATCGATATCTGCTCGCGGCTCGGGACGTGCTGGCGAAGGGTGAGGCGGCGTTCGGCGACGGACACGGCGGGTTCTTTGACACGCGTGACGGGCAGGGGGACCTGTTCGTGCGCACGCGGTCGACGCACGACGGGGCGACGCCGAGCGGGGCGAGCGCCATGCTTGCGGCGCTCACAGATATGGCGATCGAGACCGGCGAAGCGGACGACCGCGAGCGTGCGCTCGCGGCGCTGCGGTCGATGGCGGGGGCGATCCACGCGAGCCCGGTGGGGTGTGCGCTCGCGACGGCGTCGCTCGTGCGTCTGATCGCGGCGGGGTTTGGCGACGAGCGGAGCGTCCGCGATGGGGCGGGTTCGGAGCGGGGGGCGTCGCCTGCGCGTGCGGCAGAGTTCACGCCGGTGGAAATCTACGCGGACGAGGAACGTCTGAAGCCGACGGAGGACGAGCCGGCGGTGTTTCACATCGTGATGCGGATCGCGGAGGGGTATCACGTCGTGGCTGCCGAGCCCGTGCCGGGCGAGGCGGAACTGGAACTCGGCCTGCAGGGCTTCCGCGCGGGGCTGATCCCGGGCTCGGGCTCGGGCGTCGCGGTGTATGCGAACTATCCGGAGGGCGAGGTGTACCGCGCGCCGGTGGAGGGCTCGCCGGAGATCCGGGTGTACACGGGCGAGGTCGAGATCGTGGTCGCGGTGGAGCGTCGCGGGGACTGGGCGGGTCGCCCGCTGCTCGGCGCAACATTCCAAGCATGCAGCGGGACGGAGTGTCTGCGACCGGTGACGGTGGAGCTTGATGTTGCGATCGATGAGGCTTGAAATCAACGAGGCCTGAGCGGGGTCGCGGCGGGTTTGCACAAGGATCGAGCGGCCTTGTGATCAGAAGCGGACGCCGAGCGTGGTGAGCTCGCGTTCGATCTGCTTGGGCGTGTCGCCGGCGTGATCGATCTGGACGGCCCGCCAGCCGATGGACCGGGCTTGGGCGATGTTTTCTTCGAGGTCATCGAAGAAGATGATCTGCTGCCCGCGGGCACCGGTCAGGTCTTCAAAGGCTCGGTAGATGGCTTCGTCAGGCTTGCTGGCGCGGACTTCGTGGCTCGCGACGTGGTGGGTCAGTCGGGCGATGGTGGGGAAGTCGGGGCGAGAGCCGTCGGGGCGGGCGCGGTGGCGCTCGTAGTGTCGCCGGTTGGTGTTGCTCAACAGGCCGAGTTGCACATCGCTGTTCGCGGCGAGGCGTTCGATGAGTTCAGCGGCCCCGTCGTACTCGGCGATGAGCCACGCGTCGTGGATGCGTCCGATCTCTTCGGGCGAGTAGAGTCCGCCGGTCGTGGCGGCGACCTGATCGCAGAACGCGTCGCAATCGATCTCCCCGACCTGGTACGCCTGCGCGAGAGCGCGACGGCGGGTCACCAGTGCGGGCTCGTCGGCTCCGGGGCGGACGGGGAGCTCGGCCGCGGCGCAGCCCTCGGCCCAGTTGCGACAGATGCGGAGGATCACGCCGCCCCAGTCGAAGCAGATCACGCGCGGCGGCTCGGTGTGGGGGGTCGTCATGAGGGGGAGGGTATCGGGGTTGCGCCGGTTTGACAGCGTGTCGGCATGGGGCTTAGTCTCGCGCCGTCAGGACGGCTCGGGCGTCGCTCGCCCGCGGGGAGTGTGCATGCGGTTGCCAGCGGGGTATGAGTGCGTCGCGATCGACGGGGCGGGCGCCGGGGCTTCGGTGCGTCTGTGCGCGCTCTGGCGTCGCGAGCCGGGGGCGGACGGGGCGAGGCTGGTCACGCTCCGGACGCTGATTGACGGGCGCGTGCTGCTCGGGTGCCTGTGCGATCACGCCGGGGCGGTGGTCGAGTGGGTCGAGCTGTTCGTGCAGAGCGCGGGCGCGGCGATGTCGCTGCCCGATGGCGGAGCGATGACCAACGCCACGCTGGAAGCGCGTTGGCAGGGGCTCCGGCGGGCGTTGGCGGGCGGGGACGACCGGGGCGTGATCTCGACGGCTTTTGAGAGCGCGTACACGAGCCCGGTGTTCATCGACGCATCGGGGCGTGGCGTGCGCCCCACGATCGACGGGGTCGATCTCACGCTCTGCACCGACGACGCCGTGCTCGCGGCTCGGGGGCTTGCGACGTGGGGCGGGTCCTTGCACCGGTACTTATGGTTGGCGGAGCGCGGGGCGGACGGGGGCTTTGTCTCGCTGACGCCCGGGGCCCCGGGGGATGCGCCGGCCCTGGCGTCGCTCGGGGCGCCGTTCGATGGGCAGGGCTCGGGGGTGAATCCCGAGGGTGGGCTGGTGCTCGTGCGCCGCCATGTGCCGGGGGATTTCGAGCGATACGCGGCTTTTTTGGGAGAAGAACACTGGGGCGATCGCCAGCCGACGCGGAGCGTGGTCGGGCTGGACGGGCGCGCGTCGGACGATCGTGAAGCACCGGGGGACGACGACGGGTTCGATTCGGGCGGGTTGTTCCTGGGTCGTCACGGTCGTCACGGGCGCGTGGTGGAGGTGTTTCACCTGAAGCTTCGCCTGATCGCTGGGGCGCTCGAGGCGGTGCACGGGTTTGTGCGCGCCAGCGGGCGTCCGGTGCTGCGTTTGGGGCCGGAGAGCTTCGCGGTGGGGTTTGGTCAGGCCGCCCCCGGGCTCCCGCGTTGGTGGACGGCGCGTGTGGCGCTGACCGACGGCGGCGACGCGTACGAGCTGCCGCTGGGGGCTTCGGGAGAGCGGGCCTTCGCCTCGCCCTCGTTCGGCGGCGGGGGCGTCTACCGCCCGGACGTGGGCGGGCAGTCCGGCGAGGGCGTCGGGGAGGTGCGGATCCGCGGGGTCTCGCGCGAGAACGGGCAGGCGGTGCTCGAGGGCACGCTGTCGGCTTCGGCCCTGCCCACGCTGCGTTCGAGCGGGCTGATCTGGCTTCGCCTGGCGACCGGGGATCGTTCGACGATGGTCTACGCCCGTCCCGCGCCGGGGGAGGAACTGACCGCGGGCGAGGTGCGGTTCCGGTCGCTCGCGTTGGTGGAGGCTTCGACGCAGGGGCTGAGCGAGGGGGCGGTCTTCCGCGAAGCCGCGTTCCGTGTGATGCCGGCGCTCGGGGCGGCGTGCGACTTGCACGCGCTCGGCGTGCTCGCGGCGAAGACGCTGCTGGTGGGCGGCGGGCGCACGCTCGGTGCGGTTCTGGACGAGCTTCGGAGCCTGGCGAGCGCGGCGGGTTCGGCCCCCGGGGGTGGGGCGTTGCACGAGCGGATCGTGGGCGTCGTCGGCGCCGACTCGCGGTGGGCCGAGTCGTTGGGCCCGCAGGGGTTGACGGAGGTCGGCGTGTCGTCGGACGAGGCGTTTGATCTGGTGCCGCCGGAGCTGTGGTGGAAGGTTGTGGCGTGGGTCGTGCGCATGTTCCCGGGCTCGTGCCCGTCGTCGTTCGCGAAGGACGCGGGCGACGCGCCCCCGGGTGGTCAGGCGTCGGTCTTCGAATCGCCGCGTGCAGAGATGCGCGCGTTGCTGACGCTCACGCGCAGCCTCATCGTGATAGACTGGCGTCAGAACCGCGAGGTCGCGCGGGCGATCCGCTCGTTCGCGGCTGGTGGGTAGCGTTGGTGAACATGAAGCGATGCAAAACCGGCGCCGCGAGCGCCCGAGCCAGGACGGAGCACCGGATGCAGCGGAACCTTTGGGACCGATCGAGCCAGCGGATTGTGCGATGCCTCCTGGCGGTGTCGGTCGCGTTGGGTGGGTCGGCGCTGGTGGGCTGCGCGTCTTCGGACCGGACCGGTCGGTACGAGATCGTGGTCGCGCTGGGGGCGGGGATGGCGGACCCGGAGAGCGGTCGCGTGCCGTCGGTGGAGGTCGATGTCGTCGGCGTGGGGCCGACGCAGGAGGCCCGGTGGCGTGAGTACCGCATGAGCCAGTACTTCGGCGGTGGGGACACGCTCCGCCAGAGCGCGCCGAAGGCGACGCTCCCGTTCACGACCGACAATCCCGGCGCGAAGACGGTGGAGCGTGACGACCCGGTCTGGGATCAGTGGGAGCAGGCGGGCGCGACGCGTCTATTCGTGCTCGTCAACCTGCCGGGCTTCGGGGAGAGCGACGATCTCTCGGGTGAGGCGGACGGGCGTCGCCTGATCCTGCCGCTCGAGCGTGCGCGGTGGGCGGGGCGTCGGATCGAGATCGAGGTCCGCCCACGGGAGTTGGTCTGCCTGACGCCGCTGCGTGCGGAGAAGCGTTGATCGCGGCGGGAAGCGACGCTGATGGCCCGGGGGATGTGCGGGGCCGCTCCGTGTGCGATCGTCGGCGCCCTCGGGCTGATCGTGGGTGATCGATGGGCTCGCTCGACGACTACACGATCATCCGGGAGCTTGGGCAGGACGGCCTGATCCGGCGGGCGATCGCGCGCGGGGCGAGCGGCCTAGTGCTGCTCCGCGTGCTGGAGCCGGTGACAGCGGTGATCGGCGAAGCGGCGGCGTCCCGCGCGGTGCAGGCGTTTCAAGCCTCCGCGACGCTCCAGAGCAAGGCCCATCAGCATTCGGAGTCGGCGGTCTGCCCCGTTGTGGACTTCGGAGCGGCGGGCTCCGGCGGCGCGTTTGTCGCTTCGGGCGGGGTGGGCACGACCTGGGGCGACCTCGCCGCGGGGCGTGTGCGCCTGGACGGGGCGACGATCCGGCACCTGGTCTGCCGACTTCTCGAGAGCGCGGCCGCGTTCGCGGAGGGTCAAGGGCGCGGGCACGGTCGGATCGGCTCGGCGACGGTCGCGATTCATCCTCCGGAGGTGTTGCTCGTCGCGCAGGTCCGGCTCGACGATCCGGACGCGTCGCGGGCGGCTTCGGAAGCCGACGACGCGCTCGCGATCGGCGCGCTGATCTTTGAGCTTGTGGAGCACCGGGCGTTCGAGCGCCGGCTCATGCTGGCCGAGCCCGAGGGGGCGTGGTCGGTGTTCGGCTCGGCCGCTCCAGGATGGCTCGCGCTGGTGGCGGACCTCTGCCACGCGAGCGAGGGGGCGCGCCCGTCGCTTCGCGAGGCGTTGTCGCGGGCGGAGGGTTTGCGGGGCGTGCGCCGAGGGGGGCGTCGGACGCCGCTGGCGATCGGGGCGGCGTTGTTGCTCGCGGGCGCGGGCGGCGTGGGGTGGTGGGCGGCGGTGCGCGAGCCGGCGGTGGTGGTGGACGAGTTCGGGCTGTCGGCGGAGGCGGGGGAGCGTTGGCGTCGCTTGTGCGAGGGGTGGGACGGGTGGTTCGGGGCGATGGTGGACGCAGCCGAGCGTTTGCGACCGGTGGCGGACGATCACCTCCGGTCGGGGGTGCTGGATGCTCTTGATGAAGCCTCGCGGGCGGGGGTGACGCTGGATCCCGGGGCGATCGTCGGGCAGCGTGGGCGTGCGAGCCTGCTGGCCGAGCGTCCGCCGGAAGCGGCGAGCGAGGCCGCGGCGATCGAGCGAACGGCACGCGCGGTGGAGGTCCTCTCAGCAATCGAGGACGCAACGGGCCCGGAGCGATGGCCGCTGGCGCGTGAGGCTCTGGACGCGAGCGCGTCGCTCGAAACGCTCGGCTGGTCGGAGGCGGGGGCCCGCCTGCGGTCGCTGGTCGAGGCGGCGGGGGCTTCGCGGGATGCCGATCGTGCGCAGGCGGTGTTGGAACTGGCGGAAGCGCGGGATTCGATCCGGCTGGTCGCGGGGATGCGCGCGCGCCTCGGGTCCGCGTCGGAGGTGGCTTCGGGAACCGGAGATCCGGTGCTGGGCGAGTTGGCGGCGGCGATGGGCGCACCCGGGCGGGCGTCCGGCTCGCTGGAGAACGCGTGGCGGGAGGCGGAGGCGTGGGCGTCGATTGCGGAGCGACTGGAGCGGGCGATCTCGACGAGGTGGAGCGAAGTGGACGCCGAGGCGCTGCGCACACATGCGGCGATTTACACAGGCGAGGGTCGGGCTTCGATGACCCCGACGGAGGTTGCCGAGCGCTGGCTGGTGACGGTGCAGGAGGAGCGGTTCACGCGTTTGGATCAGGCGCACCCGGCGATCGCGATCGGGGTGATGCTGGACGCGACCCGGGCGGCGGCTTCGGAGATCGGCACGCCGGCGGGAAGGCTGCGAGACTCGATCGAGGCGGCGGGGGAGCGCGTCCGCGCCCTCCGCGACCGGGCGTGGAACCGGATCACGCGGGCGGACGTGGAATCGGCGGCGGCGGGCGTTCGCGGGGAGGTGGTGGCCCTTGCGGCGGCTGTCGAAGACGCCCGTTGGGCGGGGGAGATCGACGCGACGGCGTACGCCGCGGAGATCGCCGGTCGTCCCGCGCCGACCGGCGTCGCCTCGGCAACGCTTGACGCGCTCTGGGTCCGCGAGCGGGACCGGCTTGTCGCCGAGTCGCAGGGCTCGGGCGGGTCGCTCGCGCTGCGCGACGGCATCCGCCGCCTCAGCTCGATCCTGGAGCTGCTCGAGTCGCGGTTCCCTCTCGTGCCGGTGGCGGCTTTGCCCGCAGGCGCGGACGGGGCGGCTTTCCACGCCGAAGCGGGAGAGCTGCGTGAGCGGGCGATCGCGGATGCCGTCTCGACAGCCGAGCTGCGTGGGCGCACGATGGGACGCGAGGACGTCGAACGCCTGATCCGCGCCGTCGCGGCGGCGTACGCGGGCACGGTGGGCGAGGCCGAGGCCCTGCTGTCGGACGTCGGCGGGGTCGAGGTTGCGATGGACACCCTCCGCGGCGCGCCGGCGTCGGCGGGCTTGGAAGCGATCGAATCGCGGGGGGCGGCTCTCGGCCTGGCGGGAACCATCGCCCCGGTGCTGGAGCGGGCGCGTCGGATCGGCGCGATCGGGCGGTCGGAGGACGTGCCGGAGTTGGTGCGGTTGGCGGGGTCGGACGCGCGGGCGTCGGCGTTTGCGGCCTACGTGCGGCTGGGCGAACTCGGGTGGCCTCGCGAGACGGACGCGCTGCGCCAGGACGCGGCGTTGCGCCCGCGTCTGCGGGCGCTGGCGGAGAGCGTGGGCGAGCCCCCGGCACGGGACGAGGCGTTGCAGACGCTCGCGGCGGCAGGGGCCGAGCGGTGGCGGCGGTTTACGGAACTGGCGGGCGATGAGGCGCGGGTCCGAGCCGCGGGGAGCTTGCGCGAGGCGATGGGCGGGCGGTCCGAGACGCTTTCGGCCCGGGCGCGTGGGAACCTGGCGAGCGTCGCGCTGCTCGACGCGGCGCGTTCAGCGACCGACGACGCGGGCGTGCGGGAGGCGGTGCGGGAGTTCGTCGGCGCGCTGGCGGCGGCCGATGAGCGTGAGCCGGAGAGCGAAGCGGCCCGTCGCGTGCGTGCGGCCCGGGCGCTCTTGGTGATGGAGGACGAGGGGCCGGGGGCGAGCCCGGTTCGCATGGGCCCGGGCGCGGCGCCGGTGCGTTGGAGCGGGGAGGCGGAGGCGGGCCACGCGCTGGTGCGGTTCGAGGTCCCGGGGGGCGAGGGGCTGTTTGTGGCGTTCGCGCCGGTGCGCGTGGGCGACGGCGTGGTGTATCTCTCGACGGAAGAAGTCTCGCTGGAGCTGTTGTCGGCGGGGGCCGCGTGGGCGGAAGGGTGGGACGCGCTCGCGACGCGCCAGGTTTGGCCGGCGCTCATGCAGGCGCGGGCGGCATCCACGCCGCCGCTGTGGGAGGGCGCGCGGGGATGGTCGTGGCAGGAGGGCGGGTTGCGGGCCTCGCCGGGGTGGGTCGCGCCCAGACCGGTCTTTGGGGGGATCCCGCTAATCGCGCCGGCGTTGGTCGAAGCGGAGCGATCCCGCGCTTCGGACGCGGGGCGAGCGTTCCGGGGCGAGGGCGGCGGCGGGGCGCCCTCGATGCGCCACCCGGTGCAATCGATCCCTGGCCCGGCGGCGTCGGCGTTCGCCGAGATGATCGGGTGCCGCCTGCCGACCTCCGCGGAGTGGCGGGCCGCGGCTGCGGCGCAGGAACCCGTTGAAGCGGGCGACGTGTTTGCGAATCTGCGGGACGCGACGTGGGCGACGCAGTGGCGGCACGCGAGCGGACAGACGCCGGAGATCGCGGCTTACCTGCGCCCGGATCGAGAATCGTTCGCGCCCGGCGAGGCGCAGTCGGTTGTGGACGCGGACGACGGGGTACTCTACTTCGAGCCCGTGAACCGCTCGTCGCAGAGCCCGTTCCGACACTTGGTGGGGAATGTCGCGGAGTTTGTGCGCACGCCCGACGGGGGTCTCGGGGTGATCGGGGGCTCGGCGATGAGCGTGCCCGGGGAGGCGGGAGCGGTGACGACGCTGACCGGGGCCCGGGCGCGTGCGGCGTACGCGGACGTGGGCTTCCGCCTCGCGTTCGATGCGCCCGGGGTGCGGGTGCGCCGCCCGCTCCGGGTCGAGGTGATCTCGCTGCTGGGCGATCGCGTGGTGGAGCCGCCGAGTTCCGGTGGGTGAGGCGTCGGGTTCCGGGCCGGTCACTCCGCGGCGGTAGCGTTTGCGAAGGCGGCGTGGGGGCGGTAGGCGAGCATGAACGCGCCGAGTTCGTCGCTGACGCCGGCCTTGTAGCGTTCGAGTTCCTGCGTGGTGGTGCGGATGGCGGTGGGTTCGTCGGGGGTGGACGTGGCGCAGCCGGTGTTCGAAGCGGCTAGGGCGGCGAGGATCACCCCGACGGTCCACCGAGCGGCGGTCGGCTTGATTGTGCGCATGGTTCGTTCGCCCTCCGCCGGGGGGAAGCCGGCTCGGGTATGGCATCGGGCGGGCGTGGCGGCTGGGCGAAGGCGGGCTCTGGTGTCGGCTTGGGTCGAGGGTCGCGTGGGCGTTACAACCCGCAGGCTTTGCGCTCGCGAGGGTTACCGGTGGTCGCGGGCGTGCGGTTCTCGGGTGCAGGGTGTCGTCGATGAGGTGGGCACGGCGCGTCCCAGCGGGATCGGTATACTCGCGGCGGTTCGGGTTGCTTCTCGGGGCTGAGGGGCGTTCGCCGGGGCGGTTGGCTCTGAGTGATGCGCTCGCGGGTTGTTCTTGCGGGTTGCGGCGTAGGTTTCCGGGCGGTAACGGTCCAGACGGGAGCGGCTTTGGCTGACGGGTACGACGGATCGGATCGTTCAGCGGCTTCGGGTGTCGAGGCGACGGCGGCACGTCTTCGGATGATCCAGACCGATCTGGCGGATCAGGCCGAGGAGGTGCGCGAGGCGCACCTGCGCGACGAGATCGGGCACGCGATCGCGAAGATGGTTCCGGAGGAGCGCCGGGTGTTCCTCGCGGCGTTGCAGGAGCGTTTCCCCGCCTGGGAGTCGGCTGCTTCATCGGCGGCCGCGGCGCACGCGGAGGCCGAGGGTGTGACCTCCGCGAGCGATCGTCGCGAGCTTCGCGACCCGATCTTTCTCGCGGAGCGATTGGCCGAGGCGTCGAAGGGGATGAGCGAGCGTGAGCGGGAGACCGTGCTGGCGGTGCTGGGGCGCGCCGGGCTGGCGCCATCGGGGGATGGGCCGGGGGCGGCGTCGTGCGGGGCGCTCGCGGAGGCGGTCGGGCTGGAGGCGGAGCGCGTGGACGCCGGTCGCGCGATGGCGGCTGCGGCGGAGCTGTTGCAGGTGGTGGACCGGCTGGATCAGCTCGCGTGGAGCACGTGGAAGCAGATGGCGCCGAAGAGCACTTTGCGCCGTCGCGAGGCGGTGGGCAAGACGCTCGCGCGGTTTGTGAGCACGGAAGAGGGGGCGTCGAAGGCGCAGTTGGGGGAGGACCTGGAGCGGTTCCGCCAGTTGACAGCGGCGATGCTGAGCTCGTTCAGCCGCGTGGGGCCGCTGGCGCATCAGATCGTGGCGCCGTTCGCGCCGGAGGAGATCTCGCGGTTCGCGAGGCAGGAAAAGAAGATGCTCGAGAGCATGGAGGTCGCGTGCTGGCGGAAGTATCAGGAACTGGCGGGCTCGCTCGAGCGTGGGACGGTGGAGGCGGAGATGTTCAAGGGTCTGTCGGGGTACGCCGAATCGCTGATTTCCGGCGCGGGGCGTTGACGGGGCGGGGCGTTGGTCTGAACTCGGGTTGTGGTGCGCACGATCGGGGGGCACGGCGTGGGGGTTGACGTTCATTGGCACGAGGGGCTGTTCCTCCAGCCGCACCATTTGCAGATGCTCCAACGGCGAGCCGCGGAGTCGGCGGGCGAGGAGCGTTCGCTGGCGTGGAGCTACCCGTCGGGTGTGGTCGAGTCGTCGCTGATGGCGGACGAACTGGAGAACCTGCGGGTGCGGTTCAGCACGCTGCGGGCGGTGATGCCGAGCGGGATCGTGGTGGATTTTCCGAACTCGGCGGAGCTGGCGGCGCTGGACATCCGCCAGGCGTTCGAATCGAGCACGCAGGCGATGACGGTTTCGCTCGCGGTGCCCATTTACCAGCCGGGGCGTTCGAACGTGGTGCCGACGGGGGCGAACCCGGCTCGGACCAAGTGCACGTACACGGTGAGCGAGATCGAGCGGGCCGACGACGCGAGCGGAGAGAACCCGCAGCCGGTGCAGGTGCGCCGGGTCAACGCGCGCCTGATCCTCGACGGGGAGGACCGCTCGGACCTGGATGTGCTCCCGCTGGTGCGGATCGTGCACGGCACGGGCGAGGGGGCGGGTCGCCCGCGCGTGGACCCGGCGTTCATCCCGCCTTGTCTGGTGATCACGGGCTCGCCGACGCTGCGTGAGCTTCTGCGGGATCTGGCGAACCGGCTGGAGGCGGCGCGGTCGGAGCTGGTCGTGCAGCTCTCGCGCGGCGGGTTCAACCCGGAGACGGTGCGCGGCGTGCAGATCCTGCAACTGATGCGTTTGCGGACGCTGAACGCGTTTTCGGCGAAGATGTCGGCGTTGACGTCGGTGAGCCGCGGCGTGAGCCCGTTCGCGGTGTATCTGGAGCTCCGGGCGCTCTTGGGCGAGCTGGCGGCGTTGTCGCCGGACAACGACCGCTTCGCGGCGCCGGCGTACGACCACGAGTTGCCGGCGCCGGTGTTTGTCGATTTGCGGGACCGGATCCGGGACCTGCTGACGCCGGCGGCGACGCAGACGTGGCAACGCGTGGAGTTCCGTCGTGAGGGTGAGATGTACGCCGCGGCTTTCGAAGCCGAGTTTCTCGAGCGTGCGGCGGAGCTCTACCTGGGCGTGCGGACGCCGGGCGACCCGCGTGCGTTGGCGGGGCTGGTCGAGAGCGCCAGCGAGTTCAAGCTGATGCCCAAGAGCATGGCGCAGATGCGGGTGCGGGGCGTGACGCTGCAGGAAGAGCGGCACCCGCCGATGCAGCTGCCCTCGCACGCGGACCTGCACTACTTCCGGATCGATCGGCAGTCGAGCGAGCGTGCGTGGGCGAAGGTGGTGGAGGAGCGGGAGATGGCGATCGTCTTCCCGGGCCTGGAATCGTCGGAGATCACGGGGTTTGCGGTTTACGCGACGATGGCGTCGTGAGTGTTTGCCGGAGTCGGGGGTGCGAGCTGTGGGCGTGACGCTGCCGGAGCTTTGTGAGCCGTTCTTTCAGTACGTGTGCCGCCTGAACCGCTCGGCCCGCAAGGGCGCGCGCGCGGAGGAGGGGCAGGTGCGCGGCGAACTCGCCGGGCTGCTCTCCCAGATGAAAGGGGACGCGGGGTCGGACCCTCGCCTGCGCGCTCAATACGAACGGGTCGAGCTGGCGCTGATCTACTTCGCGGACTTCATGATCAAAGAGAGCAAGCTGCCGTTCGCGCGTCGGTGGAAGGAGCTTGCGCACGACCGCAACAAGCTCGCGGGCGATGAAGAGTTCTTCGATTTGCTCGACGAGGCGATCGCGGACACGAGCGACGAGGCTTCGGAGCGTCTGGTGATCTTCTACACGTGCCTCGGGCTCGGGTTTACGGGGTTTTACATGGGGCAGCCCGAGGCGCTGCGGAAGAAGATGATGGAGATCGCGCCGCGTGTGCGTGCGCACCTGGCCGACGACCGCGAGCCGCGGATCTGCCCGGAGGCGTACGAGCACACGGACACGAGCGACCTGATCGAGCCACCGGGGCGGAGCCTGGTCGGGATCGGGATCGCGCTGCTGGGCCTGCTGCTGGTGCTGTTCGCGGCCAACGCGTACCTCTACCACGAGAGCGCTGGGGCGCTGGGGGGGTGGCTAAGCGCGATCATCGATGACGCGGCGCGGGCGGGCTCGGGGAACGGCGGCGGCGTGTCGTCTGGTGAATCGGGAGGTACGCGTTGAACGTGGCGAGCGCATTCGGGAAGCTGCCGCCGGCGGCGCAGGCGGGGGCCGTGCTGGTGACAGGCGGCGGGCTGATGGGCGCGCTGTTCGCCTTTGGCGACGGCCGCGTGATCGCGATCGTGCTGGGCGGGCTGGTCGTCGTCGCGCTGCTGCTGGTGGTGTACAAGCTGCTGCTGAAGCAGGCGGACAAGCGGAAGAGCCGCCCGTTCGAGCAGGGGCTGGCGGACAACAGTTCGACGGCGCCGCAGGATTTGAGCGACCCGGCGCGGCGGGCGTCGATGGACGCGTTGCGCAAGAAGTTTGAGGAGGGCGTCTCGGTCTTCAAGACCCACGGCAAGGACATCTACACGATGCCGTGGTACATGCTGGTCGGCGAGCCGGGGAGCGGGAAGACCGAGGCGATCCGGCACTGCAACGTCGGCTTCCCGCCCGGGCTGCAGGACGAGTTGCAGGGCGCGGGCGGCACGATCAACATGAACTGGTGGTTCACGAACCAGGCGGTGATTCTCGACACGGCCGGGCGGCTGATGTTCGAGAACATCGCGCCGGGGCAGACCAGCGAGTGGCGCGAGTTTCTCGGGCTCCTGAAGCGGAACCGACCGAACTGCCCGATCAACGGAATGCTGCTGGTGATCCCGGCCGACAGCCTGATCAAGGACTCGGCGGACGAGCTCGAGAAAAAGGGCGGGAAGATCGCCCAGCAGCTCGACCAGATCCAGCGCGTGCTCGGCGTGCGGTTCCCGGTCTTCGTAGTCGTCACCAAGTGCGACCTGATCAACGGGTTCCGCGAGTTCTTCGACGACGTCCACGACCCGCGCCTGCAGCACCAGATCATGGGGTGGAGCAACGAGTCCGGGCTGGACGAGGCGTTCGATCCGAAGGCGGTCGCGAACCACTTGGGCGTGGTGCAGCAGCGTCTGCGTCGGCGACGCCTTTCGCTGCTGTCCGACCCGGTGCCGACGAGCGAGAGCGACGGGGCGCGGATCGACGAGGTGGATGCGCTCTACGCGTTCCCGGAGAGCTTTGTGGGGATCTCGCCGCGTCTGCAGCGGTATCTCGAGATGATCTTTGTGAGCGGGGAGTGGTCGAACAAGCCGCTGTTCTTGCGGGGGATCTACTTCACTTCGTCGATGCGCGAGGGTTCCGCGCTGGACGCGGACCTGGCCGAGGCGCTGGGCGTGCCGCTGGAGTCGCTGCCCGAGGGTCGCGTGTGGGAGCGGGACTCGGCGTTCTTCCTGCGGGATTTGTTCGTGGAGAAGGTGTTCAAGGAGCGCGGGCTGGTGACGCGGGCGTCGAACGCGCGTCAGATGCAACGTCGGCGTCAGGCGGCGATTCTCGGCTCGACGGCCGGGGTGGCGCTGCTGCTGCTGGTGCTGACGTGGCTGGGTGCGACGACGTTTGCGAAGCGTGTGGGGGAGCCGACGCGGTTCTGGGAGCGGACGGCCGAGCGTCTGGTGGGTGCGCAGGACGAGACCGTCGCGGCGATCTATCCCAACCCGCCGGCGAGCATGAACTACGAGTACGTGGGCGATCAGCCGCTCTTCGGTGAGCGTGAGGGGCCCGGGCTGGCGTCGTTCCTGGACGAGGTGCGCGAGCGTGAGTCACAGCCGCTGCGGGTGCCGCTGATCTTCAGGCCGGTCGCGGTGTTCAGTGCGGATATCGACCGACTCCGTCGCGAGGCGCACGCGGCGGTGCTCGCGCGGACGGTGCTCGCGCCCGCGGCCGAGGCGTCCCGTCGGCGCATCGCCGACGATCGCACGGCGTGGACAGCGACCAAGACCGAAGCTCTGGCGGAGTTGCTCCGCCTCGAAGCGGCGGCGGTGGAGGGCGCGACGCCTCGCGAGGACGGGCCCTCCGTGGACGTGCTGAAACTGGTGGAGTTTGCGCTGCTCGATCCGGCGGACCCGGCCCGGGCGTCGGACAGCATGGCGCGTCTTTCGGCGCAGGGTGCGGGCTCGGTGCGTCGGTCGGCCGAGGTGGCGTTCTCGTCGCACATCCCGGCGTCCGCCTCGGGCGCGGGGACAGAGGGTTCTCGCGCGGCGGTGGAGGCGGGGCTGTCGCGGTTCCTGTCGGTCTGGGCCGAGGGCGGGCGTCCGCCCGGTCGGCTGGGTGAGCTTCTGGAACTGCGCGACGCGCTGGCGGAACTCGAAGAGGCCGAGCGGGTGCTGGTGACGGAGGTCAGCTTCCCCGCTTCTGACGACAGCCCTGAGGTGCACCGCGCGGGGGCGGAGCGCTGGCGGTCGCGTCTGGCGCGGGTCGTGGCGGCGCGGGAGCGGGCCGACGCGGTGATCGACGTGCTCGGCGGCGGATCGGACGTCGCGGGCGTGCTCCGCGTCGCGGAACTGGAAGCGACGACCGAGGCCGGGGAGGCGTTCGACCGTCTGCTGGCGGAACTGGAGCGTGCGGCCCCGCCTGACGCCAACGGGCGAGCCTCGCACGACGGGAGCCCGCAGTCGGCGGCTCTCTTTGCGTGGGCGGAGCGTCTCCGCGGCGCCAGGGCGACGCTGCGCGAGCGGTCGAGCGGGCTCGCCCGCCAGATCGGGACGGACCTGACGGCGAGGTCGGCTCGTGATCTCGGGCAGACCGCCGCCGGACGCTCGTACGGGGCGCGCGTGGACGCGTACGAGCGTGCGGACGCGGCCCTGACGTCCATGACGGCGCTCGGACGCGAGCCCGGGGGCTTTATCGAGGCGGCGGCGGCGGTCGAAACGGAACGACGGGCGGCTGCGGAGGCGATCGAGCGGTCGCTGGGCGCGGTGCCGCCGGATTCGGCGGAGGGCTCGCGCTCGGCGTGCACGGTGGTGCTGGAGGCGGCGGCCCGCGTGGGTCGGACGGCGGCTGCGGACCGGCTGGTCGCCGAGGTGCGTGACGCGGGCTCGGTGATGGACCTGCTGATCGACCGGGCGGAGGCCTCGCCGAACGCCGATCGCGGGGCGAGTCTGCCGGATTTTGTGATGTCGAGCGCGCGGGGCGGGGCGTACGCGACGGAGTTCACGCCGGAGGTCGCGCAGCCGTTCCTCTCGGCTTGGGCGTCGGTGGACGGTTGGGCGGAGCGCGCCCGCGGCGGCGGGACGCCGCTGTTCCTGGATCAGGCCCGTGTGCTGCGGTCATACCGGGACTTGGAGCCGGAACTCGCGGAGTTTGCCGAGGATTACGTGCGGTATTGGGCGGAGGACGTGCCGCTCGCGGTGGCGGCGCCGTCGTACGACGACTGGTCGTCGTACCGGTCGGACCTGGTGCGACTGGAGCGCGACATGCGCGAGGCGGACCGTGGGCTGCGGTCGGTCTCCGAGCGTGTGATGGCGGCGCTGGCGGACCTGCCGGCGGGGTTCGACGCGGAACTGCTGGAGCTTGCGAAGGAAGCAGTCGAGGTCGCGGATCGTGACCAGCGTGCGCCGCGGGGGCGACGGGGTGCGACGCGTCTGGATGAGATCGGGGACGCGCTGCGCCGGTGGACGGCGCTCGGGACGACCGCCGAGACGGCTTCGGCCCGCGTGCTCGGGCTGCGCCCGGAGGAGTTCGATCGGACGTATCTCCCCGCGGAGGTCTACAGCCGGCGCCCGTTCGGCGTGAGCGAGGTGTTCTGGAACAGCGTGTTCGAGCGCGGGCTTCGGTCGCTGGCGGACGGGCGACAGATCGCGGACCGGGCGACGCTGGACGCGCTGGCGTCCCGCCCTTCGGCGGCGATGCCGTTTTGCAAGGGAACGCGGTCGAGCCTGAACGCCGAGGAGTCGCGCCGGTTCATCGGCGAGATCGTGCGGATCGGCTCGTCGCTGCCCGCGCCCCGATCCGGGACGCCCGGGGCGTTCCTGGGCGAGGGGGCGCTGGTGAACGTGCCGGCGATCGATGAGGCGTTGGCGTTGATGCGGGGCGAGGGGCTGCTGCGCGGGAACGAGCGCGCGTGGTTCGATCGCCTGCAGCGGATCGCGTCCTGGCTGGACGACTCGCAGGGAGCGCTGACGGTGGAGTTGATCCTGCTCCCGCAGCAGACCTCGGGCGTGGAGGCGGTGACGGGGAGCTACGCGTTTGTGAGCGCGCCGGGGCTGGATCGTCGCCAGGCGACGCGCCGCGGCGAGGCGTTGGTGCTTGGCTCGGCACGCCTGCCAATGGACGGGCCGCTGTCGGTGGATTTCCATACGGTGGAGACGGGCCCGGTCTCGGCACGCCTGACCTTTGCGCCGCCTTGGGGCGTTCTGGCGGCGTACGTGGAGGGCGGGGCGGCGCTGCCCGGGCTGCGAGGCTTCCAGGAGGTGTGGGCGGTCCCGGTGCAGGTGGAGCCGCTGGGCGACCGTGGGTCGGCGCTGCCGTACGTGATCGGCGTGCGTTTCTCGCGGACGCCGGTGGAGCCCGAGGTCTGGCCGACGTCCGACGAGTGGGCGGGGGCCCGGTGATGGGCCTGCTCGACCGGTTGCTAGGGCGGAAAGCGGGCGGCTCGGCGCCGAGCGGGCGCGGGGTCTGGCTCGGCGCGTTCGGGAAGCACCCAGGGTGGGACGATCACGCGGAGGACATCGGGCTGGAGACGCCGGGCCTGGTGGAGGTCAAGCGGTCGCTCTATGTGTCGGGCATCGGCGGGAACATCGACACCGGGGCGTGGTCGAAGCTGGGCCCGGCAAAGTCGCTCCCGGGGTTTGATCACGATTTTGTGTGGGCGCAGGGGCGAACGGTGTTCGCCGGGCGGCTGTGGGCGTCGAAGGACGCGAAGGGGCGCAGCCGTTACCCGATGGTGGTCGCGGCCGAGTTCCGGGAGTTCTCGGCTCGCTCGGTCGCCCGGGGTGTGTGGCCGTGGATCGATACGGCAGAAGCGGGGTGCAAAACGGCCTCGACGCCGGCGGGTGTGCGGGCGACGGTGGAAGCCGCCCGCGCCGGGCTGGCGACCGACGCGATGGCCTGGGGCGTCGATCGCCCGGCGGGGGAGGATCCGGTGTCGGTGCTGGCGCGGTCGTCGTCCGGCTGGGGCGGGAGCGAGGGGCTCGCGCGGGTGCTGTATCAGTTAGAGACGGATCTTCGCGGGTTCGGGGCCGGTTCCGGCGACTCGAAGCGGACGGTGAACCTCGAAAACGCCGGGCGTCACCTGCGCCTGCCGAGCCTGCACGAGGGCGCGGGCGAGGACTTTGGATCTTGGCTCGCGTTGCTGGAGAGCCGGTTTCAGGGGCTGCGCCCGTCGGTGTTGCTGCTCCGCCCGCGGGGGGCGGGGTGGGTTGATGCCGTGGTCGGTGTGGTGCAGCCGGTGCTGTTGTATTGCCTGCTGGCGGGGCGGGAAGCGGTGCCGCCGGCGAACGAGATTCCGTACGAGTTGGACGCGGGCCTGCTCGCCCGGGCTCGCGCGATGACGGGCGGCTCGCCGACGGCGGCCGGGTGAGTCGAGCCCGGGCGGCTTTGCGTTCGGGGGTGAACACCTGATGCCGGCTTGTGCGTCGGCGCGAAGGCGGGTAGCTTGAGCAGATCGGGGCGAGCCACGGATCCGCCCCGGGCGCGGCGGGTTTTCTTCCCGCTCTTCTTCGGAGTCCGGCGGGGCGAGGTCGCTCCGGCGAGGCGTCGCAGGACGCATTGGGGGGCGTTGATGTCGTGGCGCTCGATCTGGGGGGCTGTGGCGGCGGCCGCGTTGGCGGGCGGGGCTGCGCACGGCGCGGGCGTCGAGCCGGAGGCCCGCGATACGCCGCCCGTCTCCGGTGCGGGCGACGGACTGCATGAACGCCCGAATGAAGATCGGGGCCCCGAAGCCGCGGATGCGGGCGAGCCCACGGCAGGACGCACGGTTCGGGCCGCGACGCTTGAGGACGGGCCTTCGATCCCTGTTGACGGCTTCCGCGTGATCTACCTGCGTGATCACCCGCGTCTGCCATTCGTGACCGAGCTTCGCCAGACGGCCTTCGAGCTCCTGGAGACCGAGACGGGCCTCGCGGCGGTGCGGGAGGGCGTGTCGGGGACGGTGTTCACGCTCGACACGCTGTCCGACGGTACGCCGAGGCGGTTGCATCGGAGCGGGATGCTCGCGATCCAGGTCGCGATCCTGCGCGCGCTCGAACGCCGGGACGTGATCGGGGTCTTCGTTCTGACGGCGGGGATCGACGATCGCAACGAGGCGTTTCTCGACCTGCGCCAGAGCGGGGATCGCACGGTCGAGCTGCAGGTGTTCGTGGGCACGGCGACGGAGGTGCGGACGATCGCCTCGGGCGATCGGGTCCCGCTGACCGAGCGCGTGAACCACCCGGCCCACGAGCGCCTGCGCCGTCGTTCGCCGGTGTCGGCGCCCACGGCTGAAGACGTGGAGCGTCGCGACCTGCTGCGACGCCGGGAACTCGACGATTTTGTGCTCCGCCTCAACCGGCACCCCGGGCGACGGGTCGATGTGGCGATCGCGCCCTCCGACCGCGCGGGCGGGGCGACGCTCGACCTGCTCGTGCAGGAGAACAAGCCCTGGTCGGCCTACGCGCAGGTGCTCAACACTGGCACCTCGCAGACCGACGAGATCCGGTACCGCTTCGGCGTGACGCACACGCAGCTGACCGGGCGGGACGACGTGCTCTCGCTGGACTACATCACCGCCGGGTTCGACGAGGCGCACGCGGTGGTGGGGAGCTACGCCTTCCCGCTTCCGGCGTTCGACGAGCGGCTGCGGGCGCGCGTCTTCGGCGGGTACAGCCGATTCCAGGCGAGCGACGTGGGCATCACCAACGAACGGTTTGAGGGCGAGAGCTGGAACGCGGGCGGGGAGCTCTCGCTCAACGTCTTCCAGCACCGGGAGCTGTTCATCGACGTCTTCGCCGGGGCGCGGTGGGAGTCGATCCGGATCGACAACCTGGCCGCGGAGGTGCGCGGCGACGACGACCTGTTCATCCCACGGGTCGGGGTGGGGCTCGAACGCCGGACGAACACGTCGTCGCTGGATGTTTCGGCCGCGCTGGAGTGGAGCATGTCGAGCGTTTCTGGCTCGACGCAGGAGGAGCTCGAGCGGCTCGGTCGCCTGAACCCGAGCCGGGACTTCGCGATGCTGAGTTTTAACGCGAGCGGCGCGGTTTTTCTGGAGCCGCTGCTCCGCCCGTCGGCGTGGCGGGATCCCTCGACGCCGAGGAGCTCGACGCTCGCGCACGAGTTGGCGGGTTCGGTCCGCGGGCAGTACGCCTTCGGGAACCGGCTGATCCCGAACCTCCAGCAGGTGGTCGGCGGGTTGTTCACGGTGCGCGGGTATCCGGAGTCGGTGATCGCGGGCGACAACGCGGTGATCGCGACGCTGGAGTACCGGTTCCACGTGCCGCGAGCGCTCGGGGTGGATCCGGAGCCGGGCTCCCTGTTCGGGCAGCCGTTCCGCGTGGTGCCGGATCGCGTGTACGGGCAGCCGGACTGGGACCTGGTGCTGAAAGGCTTCGTGGACGCGGCGCGGGTCACCAACAGCGACCGGGCGGCGTTCGAGCGCGACGAAACCATCTCCGGCGTCGGCGTCGGGGCGGAACTGGTGATCAAGCGCAACCTTGTCGCACGCGTGGACTGGGGCTTTGCGATGAACCCGATCCCCTCCGCGGACGTGTCGGTGGGGGATAACCGGGTGCACTTCTCGGTGACGGTGCTGTACTGAGTTCCGGCGGAGTCGGTCGTGCGGGGTCGGTCTAGCGGGGCGAGCCCGGTCTGGAGTGTGAGCGATGGTGCGTGCGCAGAACAGGCACTTGGCTCGGAACGAGGGCGTCCGGCGCGTGATCGGCGTTCGGCGGGGGCTGCAGATCGCGCTCGCCGCCGGGCTGGCGATCGGGTACGCGCAGGTCGCGGCCGCGGGGCCGCAGGACGAGCGGGTGGTGCGCGGGGCGGCGAGCTTCTCGCGCTCGGGGCACGAGACGGTGATCCACGCCGGTCACAACGCGGTCATCCATTACCAGAGCTTCAACATCGCGCCGCACCAGACGGTGCGGTTCGTCCAGCCGGACGCGAGCTCGCGGGTGCTCAACCGGATCACCGGGGCGGACCCGAGCCGCATCGACGGCACGCTGATCGCGAACGGTCGCGTCTACATCGTGAACCCCGCGGGGGTGTACTTCGGCAACGGGGCGACGGTGAACGTGGGCGCGATCTACGCGGCCGCGGGGACGATGACGGACTCGGACTTCCTCGCGGGGGTGGACCGGTTCACCGGGCTCTCGGGGCGCGTTTCCAACTTGGGGACGATCCGGGCGCGCGAGGTGCACTTCATCGGGCGGACGGTGGAGAACTTCGGCACGCTCGTGACGCCGGAGGGGCTGGTCACGATGAGCGCCGGGGACGACGTGCTCATCGGCCGCCTGGAAGGCGGCGTGTTCGCGCGGATCGAGTCGCGCGAGGGCTCCGCGGGCGGGGAGCTGCGACAGGACGGGCGGATCGAGGCGGACGGCGGGCGCGTCATGATGGGCACGGGCGACGAGTTCGCGCTGGCGATCGGGGCGGACGCGTACGTGCGCGCGGCGCAGGTGCGTGCCAACGGTGGCGGGGCGCGCCACGCGGTGCGCGTGGAAGGCACGATCGATGCGCGCGATCAGGGCCCGGGCGGGACCGGCGGTGAGGTCGAGATCCTCGGCGACCGGATCGCGTTGCTGGGGGCCGAGATCGATGCGTCGGGTGCGGGCGGCGGGGGGCGCGTGCGCGTCGGCGGCGGGTACCAGGGCGGCGAGGGGCTGCGGGCTGCGGAACGGGTGTACGTGGACCGCGGGAGCGTGATCCGCGCGGACGCGACCGTTGCGGGTCGCGGCGGGGACGTGGTGGTTTGGGCCGACGGCTTGACATCCTACCACGGGTCGATCTTCGCACGCGGCGGGGTGTTCGGGGGCGACGGCGGGTCGGTCGAGGTGTCGGGCAAGACGTTCTTGCGGTTCGATGGGGCGGTGGACGTGTCGTCGCCGCTCGGGCGGGCGGGCGTGGTGCTGCTGGACCCGCGGGACATCACGATCGTGGAGACCGGGGCGGACGACGCGGACCTGACGGCGACGGGGATCCTGTTCGGAGCGGCCGAGAGCACGGACGATTTCACGATCTCGGCCGCGGCGCTCGAGGCGCTCGTGGGCGATATCGAGTTGCAGGCGCAGCGCGACCTGACGGTCGCGTTCGCGCTGAATCTTGCGAATCAGACGGCGGGGGAGTCGGTCACGTTCCGCGCCGGGCGCGATATCCGCCTGAACGCGGGCGTCACGACCGGCGGCGGCGACCTGCTGCTGCTCGCGAACGACGCGACGACGCCCGCGCCCCCGGGGGCGCAGAACGGGTCGGTGTTCGTCTCGGCGCCGGTGAACTTGGCGGGCGGGTCGTTCACGTCGAGCGGGGTGGGCTTCACATCGACCGCGTTGATCACCGCCGGCGACGCGACGCTGACGCACACGGGGGCCATGAGCCTCGGCGCGATGACGCTCGGCGCGGGCGGGATGGACGCGACCACCAGCGCGACGATCGCGACCACGGGGCTGCTGAACATCACGGGCGACGCGGTGTTTAACGCGGGCGGGCTGATCACGCTGAGCCAGATCACGCCGGGTGGGTCGATCCTGCTGACGACGCCGGGCAACGCGAGCGTCACGAGCACCGGCCCGATCGAGTTCGAGGCCCTGACAACGATCGGCGGCACGCTCGCGGCGACGGCGCAGTCGGGGACGATCACGAACAACGGGGCGCTCAGCGTCGGGGGGATTTCGACGTTCACCGCGAACACGCCGGGCATCCCGCCGCTCGGCATCGACCTCTCGGACTTCAGCGCGGGCGGGGCGGTCGCCCTGAACACGACGGCCGGGGCGAGGGTGGGCGCGACGGGCGGGCTGGCGCTCGGGGCGTCGTCGATCGGCGGGGCGTTGACCGCGACGGCCGCGAGCGGCAACCTGACCGACACCGGCGTGATCGGCGTGGGGGGCAACGCGACGCTCAGCGCCCCCTCGGGCGCGATCACGCTGAATAACTCGTTTAACGTCGCGGGCAACACGCTGCTGAATTCCAGCGGCAACGCGACGTTTGTGAGCTCGGCGGCGGTCACGCTCGGCGATTCGACGGTCGGCGGGAACCTGAACGTCACCAGCGGCGGGGCTTTGGCCGACAGCGGCGCGGTGAGCGTCGCGGGCGCCGGCGCGTTCATCGGGAACTCGATCAACCTCGATCAAACCAGCGTGGGCACCACGGTGCGCCTCACCTCGCTCGGCAACGCGACCTTCGCCGCGGCGAGCGGGCTGCAACTCGGCGGCGGGGCGAGTGTCGTCGGTGGGACGGCGACGCTGAACGCCGGCGCGGGCGCGCTCACGGGCACGGGGCTGCAGGCGGCGAGCGCGGGCCTGACGGGGACGAGCATCAACCTCACGGGCGTGAGCGTGCCGGGGGCGCTGACGCTCAATACGGCGGGTAATGCGACGATCGGCGCGACGTCGGCGGTCACGCTCGGCACGGGCTCCAGCATCGGCGCGGGGCTGAACGTGACGACCAGCGCGGGCTCGATCACCGACGCGGGGACCGTCACGGTGACGGGTGCGGTGACCCTGAACGCCGCGGGCGCGATCAGCGTCGATACGTTCAACACATCCGGCGGCGCGTACACCCTGACCGCGGGGAGCGGCGGGGCGACGGTCGTTAACCAGAACGCGGTCACGATCGCGGGGGCGACCGTCTCCGGCCCGCTCCGCGTGACGGGCGGCGGATCGGTCACGAACACCGGCCCGATCACGGTGACCAACGCGACGGGGACGCCCTCGCTCTTCAGCTCGACCGCGGCCGGGTTCATCAACCTCGGGCAGGGCGGGACGTTCTCGGCGACCGGGCCGATCTCGCTCAACACTGTCAGCGGCAACGCGACGCTCGTCGGGATCTCGGGGCTCAACCTCGGCGCGACGTCGGTCGCCGGCTCGCTCACCGTCGCGGCCCAGGCGGGCGCGATCACGAACACCAGCGGCACCGTCGCCGCGACGGGCGCCGCGTCGTTCACGACCTTCGCCGGCAACATTACGGTCAACAACCTCGCCGTCACCAGCCCGGTCACGCTCAGCGGCAGTGCGAACGTGACGCTGAGCAACACGGGTAACCTCGCGCTCGCGGGCTCGGTCGGCGGGAACCTCATCGCGACCTCGACCGGCACGCTCACCGACAGCGGCCCGCTCACCGTCGCCGGCGGATCGGTGCTCTCGGGCAGCGGCGGGATCGTGTTCGACCAGACCACCTTCACCGGCACCGTCGGCCTGTTCACCGGCGCCAACGCGACGGTCACCGCGCCCACGCTCGTGCTCGCGGGCTCGACGGTGAGCGGCGACCTGTTCGCCACCGCGTCCACGGGCGCGATGGCGGGCGCGGGCGCCACGGTCAATGTCGACGGCAACGCGGAGTTTGTGAGCGTCGGAAACCTGAGCTTCCCGGCCCTGAACGTCGCGGGCAGCGTGCTCGCAAGCAGCTCCGCCGGCAGCGTCGCGCTGACCAACGCCGGGACCCTGCGCCTCGCGACCGGCACCAGCGCCTCCACGACGCTCACCGCGACCGCCACCACGGGCGACCTGCTGAACCTTGGCGCGGTGAGCGCGGGCGGCGCGGTGTCGCTCCAGGCTCTCGCGGGGGATGTCGAGATCAGCGGGCTCGCGACGCCCTCCACGGTGCGCCTGCGTGCCTCGGGCGACGTGGCGTACAGCGCCCCGTCGATCACGCTCGGCGGCGGCGGCAGCGAGGCCGGCGGGCTGATGGACCTCCGCGCCACCGCCGGGAGCCTGACCGGCACGGGGCTGGTCGCGACCGACGCCCGCTTGGAAGCGACGGGCGCGATCACGCTCGGCGGCGTCCAGGTCAGCGACGAGCTGCTCGTGCTCTCCGGGGGTGATGCGACGCTGAACGCGACGGGGGCCGCGGGGATCATCCTCGCACCCGGCAGCACCATCGACGGCGATCTCACGCTCTTCACGCCGACCGGCGACATCCGCGACGCGGGCGCGGTCACGGTGCTCGGCTCGGCGATCGACCTGCACGCGGGCGGTGGCTCGATCGATCTGGGCTCGACGATCGGCGCGGGCGCGACGTGGCGTCTCCGGGCCGGGACCGACGCGCGCGTCTCGACGCCGAGCCTGTCGCTGAACGTCGCGACGAGCGAGATCGGTGGCGACCTCACGCTCGTGACCGACACGCTGATTCCCGTCGGCGCGTGGAGCGGATCGCTCGGCTCGGGGGGGCTCTTCACGCTCGCGCCGCGGACGCTGGGCAGGCCGATCTTCCTCGGCAGCGCCACCGGCCCGGGGCTGGAGTTCTCGAGCGCGGACCTGGCGGAACTCGCGACCACCGGCTTCGGCAGCCTGGGCTTCGGCGAGCCCGGGGCGTCGCCGGTCACGATCGGGGCGACCACCTTCAACCTCCCGACCATCGTCCGCGGCTCCACGATCGGCGCCAGCGGGCCGATCACCACCGGGGGGGCGGCCCTCACGCTCGAAGCGACCAACACGCTCACCCTCTCCGGCACCATCAACACCGGCGCGGGCGCGCTCGACCTGTCGGGCCCGATCACGCTTGCCGGGGTCACGACGCTCCAGGGCGGGGCGCTGACCGTCACCGACACGATCGACGGCGGCTCGGGGCTCACGGTCTCGGTCGCGACGGCCGACTTCGGCGGCGCGATCGGGCAAGGCGTGCCCCTCGCCTCGCTCAACCTCACCACCACCGGCGGGGCGGGGAGCCTCGGGAGCGTTCGCACCGTCGGCGGGCAGACCTACACCAACGCCTCGACGCTCACGCTCACCGGCGACCTCCGATCGACGGGCGGGGGCACGATCGCCTTCGCCGGCCCGGTTCAACTCGCCGGCGCGGGCGGCTCGCGCGAGATCCGTGTCGATAACGCGGGCGCCGGGACCAACGCGATCACCTTCGCCGGAACGGTGGACGGGGCCAGAGCGCTCGATCTGATCGTCGCCCCGGCGCGGGCGCGCTTCGGCGCGAGCGTCGGCGGGAGCGTCCGGCCGCTCGGGCTCTCGAGCGACGGCGGGCTGACGCTGCTGGGCGAGGTCGCGATCGACGGCCCCCTCCACGTCGGCGGCTCGCTCCTGCTCAACGCGCCCGCGATCAGCATCACCACCGCGGGCGGCTCCGCGTCGCTGCTCGGGGGGGTGCAGGGCGGTAGCGCCTTCACGCTGAACACCGGCGCGGGCGAGGTCGAGATCGGCACCGGGATCGGGCAGGTCACGCCCCTGCTCTCGATGTCGGTCGTGGGCGGGGCGGTTACGCTCCCCTCGGTCGGGACCGCGCTGGGCTCCGGGGTGAACGGCACGCTCTCGGTAACCGCTTCCGGTCCGCTGGACCTCGCCGGCTCGAACTACCGCGCGGGCACGATCGTGCTCACCGCGGGCGGGGGGCACCGCCTCCATCAGAACACCACCCTCCGGGCGAGCGCAGGTCAGCTCGCGCTGCTGGGCGGGCCCGTCGAGATGGGCTCGTTCGACCTCGACCTCAACGGCGTGGGCGGGGGGGTCACGCTCGCGGGCGCGACGGGCAGCGCCGCGTCGGACCTGACGATCCACGCGGGCGGGCTCGCCTCGCTCGGCCCGATCGGGAGCGGCGCGGGCCGCCTCGGCTCGATCCGGATCACGGCCCCGGACGTCAACCTCAACGCGGCCGTCTTCGGGACCCTCTTCGAGGCCCAGCCGATCGCGCCGACGGACACGATCACGCTCGGCGGTGCGGGCGGCGGGGGGTTCGCCCTGACGGGCGCCGAGATGGCCCGCCTCGCGGACGGGTTCGATTCGATCACCTTCGGCCGTGCCGGCGGGCAGCACGCGGTCGATCTTCGCGGGTTCGCGTTCACGGATCCGCTGTTCGTGCGCACGCCGCTGGGCGCGGTGACGATCACGGGCGACCTGATCGGGAGCGGGAACGCGGCCCTGGACCTCGCGGCGAGCGCGGTGACCCTCGGCGGCGCGATCGCGACCTCCGGCGGCGCGGTGCGCTTCGGCGGGGCGACCACGGTCGGCGGCCCCGGGGTCCGCGTGGTGGACGCCGGGGGCGGGGGCGTCACGTTCGAGCACGCGGTGCAGGGCCCGGGCGGGCTCGTGGTCCGGGGCGGGGCGGTCCGGTTCGACGGGAATCTCGGGGGCGCGACCGGGCTCGGGCTGTTCGATGCCGAGGGGGCGAGCGTCCGCCTCGGGGGCGCAGTGGTCCGGGCGAGTTCGGCCCGTCTGGTGAGCGCCGGGGAGTTGCTGCTCGCGGGGGGGGCGCTCGACGTGGAGACCACCGGGGGCGACGCGGTGCTCGCTGGCTCGGTCATCCGTCTCGCCGCGGGCTCGACAGGCGCGAGCGTGCGCACGAACGGGGGCGACGCGCGCTTCCTCGGCGCGTTCGACGCGAGCGGCGCCGGGGGGGCGCCCACGCTGCTGATCGACGCGGGGAGCGGGGACGTCTCGGCGTCGGACCCGATCGGCGCGGGCGGCGCGTTCGCCTCGGCGGCGATCCAGGGCGAGGGCGTCTCGCTCGTCGGCGTGCGCACGACCGGGGCGCAGTCGGTCACCGGGCAATCGCTCACGCTGAGCGGGCTGTTCGCGTCCAGCACCTCCGGCTCGCTGATCTACACCGGGCCCACAACGCTGGCGGGCGACGTCGAGGCCCGTTCCGCGGGGGGGACCGGGCAGGATGTGCGGTTCGGGCGTGTCGATGGCCCGTTCACGCTCACGCTCGATGCGGGGAGCAACGGCGCGATCCGCACGGGCGAGATCGGCCTCACGCAACCGCTCGCGGGGGTCGAACTCCGCGGGACATCGGTCGAGCTCGCGTCGGTGATCACCGACGGGGCGATCCTCGTCGACGCCCCGGCCCTGCTCGGCGGCGTCGTGCGCAGCCTCAGCGACGGCGTGACGTTCGAACGCTCGCTGACGCTCACCGGCCCAAGCACGATCGAGGGGCGCGGCGGGGATGTGCGGCTCCTGGGGGCGGTGGACGGAGCGTCGGCGCTTGCGCTGATCGCGCCCGGGCGCGAAGTGGCGGTGAGTGCGCCGATCGGCGACGCCACGCCCCTGCTCTCGCTCGACGCGGCGGGCGCCACGCTGCGGTTCGGCGACGTCTCGACCAGCGGAGGACAGACCTACGCCGGGGCGCTCACGCTCGCGGGCGAACTCTCGAGCACGAACGCCGGTGTGACGATCGGCGGCGCGACCACCCTCGCGGGGGATTCGGCGGTGCTCGCACCGAGTTTGGGTGTCGGGATCGGTTCGATCGACGGCCCGTTCGCCTTGCGCCTCGACACGGGCGCGAACGACCTTGATCTCTCGGCGGGCATCGGGCAATCGTTGACGATCGGGCGTTTGACGGTCGAAAGAGCGGGGGCGGTCGCGTTCGGCGCGGCGCGGGCCGACTCGGTGCGGATCGAGAACGTTTCGGGCGTCGTCACGATCCCGGGGACGGTGGTGCTGAGCGGCACGGACGGCTTGCTCGCCCGCAGCGGCGGCCTGACCCTCACCGGGCGTCTCGAATCGGCGGGTGACCTCGCGATCGAGACCGCGGGCGCGACGCTGATCGGCGCGTCGGCGGACCTCAGCGCCTTCACGGGGTCGATCCTCCAGACCGGGCCCGGGGCGGTCCGGCTGGAGCAGGACCTGCGCCTCAGCGGCGGCGGGCTGAGCTTCGACGGGCCCGTGACGCTCGGGGCGGGGGTGGGCGAGTTCGCCGGCTCGGGCATCGCGTTCGGCGGCGGGCTCGAGCCCGCGGGCCCGGGCGTGGCGCTGGTGCTTGCCTCGCCCGGCGCGATGCGGCTCGGCGGCGACGTGGGCGGCGCGACGCCGTTCGCCTCGGTGACGACCTCAGGCGGGGGGATGACCGAGCTCGGCGGGTCGGTCTTCGCGACCGGGGAAGTCTTCTTCGGCGGCGACGCGGTGCTCGTCGGGGACACGCGGATCGACGGGCGCCAGGGCGTCCGGTTCGGCGGCGGGATCGAGAGCGACAGCGACGGGATGCACGCCCTGGAGATCGCGGTCGATACGTCGGATATCGGGCGCGACCTCCCGCTGGTGCGGTTCGGCGGGCGCGTGGGCGTGGTGAACCGACCGCGATCGCTGGAGATCAACCTGAGCGGCCGCGGGGGCGTGGCGGCGGAGGTGCCGACGATCGTCTTCTATGACGAGTCGTCGATTCTCGACGCGCCGAGCGCGGCGAACGGGCTGTTCTTCCGCGTGTCGGAGACGTTCGCGGTCGGGAGGGGAGAGAAGATCGCGGCTGTCGGCCCGGTGGGGATCGACGCGGGCGTGTCGGCCTCGTTCGGGGACATCAGCAGTTTGTCGGATATCGACGTGGTCTCGCCGCGGATCGTGCTGCTGTTGCGCCCGCCGCAGCCGGTGTTCGACCCGGTGCTTCAGGCGGCGACCCCAGAGTCCTCGGATCAGGGGATCGATTTCGTTTCGCTGACGGCGATCCGGTTCAGCACGACGCCCGAGCTCGACGGCACGGGGGGCGCACCGCAGTTCGCGACGGCGGATGCCGGCAACATCACGTCCAGTCTGGCGGACCAGTTCTCGATCCGCGCGTTCACGACGCTGAACCGCGACGACCTGATCCGCGGGGATCAGTACTTCGACCTTCGCGCCCAGGGGGCGACGAACACGAACGTCGCCGAGGCGCTCGCCGGGGCGGCCCCCCGGACCGACGCCTCGCGGAGCGTGGTCAGCGAGCTGGCGGTCGGTGCGGCGCAGGGGGAGCAGCTCCAGCGGCTCGGGGTCTTCCCGAAGGAGCTGACCCCGGAGCAGCTCGTGGAGTTCCTCGTCGGGCGTGCGGTCTACATGGACCTGAACCCGGAGGCGGCGGTGCAGGCATCGGCGGCCCGGGTCACGGTGGACCGCCTCTCGGAGCGGATCGTGTCGTCGGTGCTGGCGACCTATCAGTCGGTGTTCGGCGATTCGGGGGGCGGCGAGCGGGAGGCGGAGATCCGCGATCGCCTGGACGAAGCGGTGAATGACTATCTGGCGAACCGGAGCGATGAGATCATCGATCCGGTCGCCTTCCGCGGGTTTCTGGAGTTCAACGAGCGTCACGCGGCTTCGGCGCAGGACGTGCGCGAGTTGCGACGCCTGTTCGATGAACTTAGTCTGCTCGGGCTCAGCCCGCTCGAGCTGGGCGTGGCGCGCGAGGTGCTGCTCGGGGGCATCCGCCCGGACATCATGACGACCGAGGAACTGCTCGGTGTGATCCTCGCCCCCGTGCCGAGCCTGCGGAGCGTCCCGCCGGGGCCCGCGGGTGCCGGCTCGGCGGACGAACCGACGCCCGTCCCGACGGACGCATCGGGCGAGCGGGAGGGGTGAGCGGGGCGAGAGAAGCCGCGGGGCGGTCGGGAGCGCGTGCGTGAGGCGTGCCGACCGGCTCCGGGCAGGGAAGCATCGAAGGAGGCCAGTCGGCCCATGAGCACAGCGGACGTTGAAGCCCTGGCATCGGAGATCGAGAGCGACGCGCCCAGCGGCGTGGACCTGTCCTACGACCCGGCGTATTTCGCGCTCGTCAAGAGCGCGGAGGGCACGCCCGAGCAGCAGGTTGGCGACTCGGTCATCGAGGCCGCCGAGCCGAACTGGCGCGAGGTGCGCGAGGGTGCGACGGCCCTGCTCCGACGCTCGCACGACCTGCAACTCGCGGTTGTGCTGACCGCCGCGAGCGTGCGCACGCACGGGATGGGCGGGTTGGCCGACGGGATCGGGCTGATCCGTCGCCTGGTCGAATCCCGCTGGGACACGCTCTACCCGCGTCTCGACCCGGACGACGGGAACGACCCGCTGGAGCGGATGAACCTGCTCTCCCCGCTGGCGGCATCGGCGGCGAGTTCAAGCGATCCGTACCGCATCCGCGACGCGGTGCTCGACGCGGTGCTGATCGAATCGCGCCAGGCGGGGCGGTTCGGGCTCCGGGACATGCTCCTCGCCGATGGGGAGGACCTGCCGACGAGCCCGGACCGGGCGACGCCGGCGAGTAGGGAACTGATCGAGGCGGCGATCCGCGACGCGGACGCCGACGCGCTCCGAGCGGCCGCGGGTGAGGCGAGCCGAGCGGCTGAGGAACTCGACACCCTCGGCAGGCTTTTGCAATCGCTCGCATCGGGCTCGGCGCCGGACCTGAAGCCTCTGGCGGCTCTGGCTCGCCGGGCGTCGGCCAGCCTGCTCGCGGGCCTTGGCGAAGCAGCGGGCGAAGGCGAGAGCGGTGAGAGCGGAACCGGGTCGGACCAAGCCGCCGGCTCGGGTTCGCCTTCGGGCGGCAGCGGGGGCGACGGGGTGATCCGCTCGCCGCAGGACGTGGTGCGTGCGCTGGATCGGATTGTGGCATACTACGAGAAACACGAGCCGTCGAGCCCGGTGCCGCTGCTGCTGGGTCGGGCCAAGCGTCTGGTATCGCGTCCGTTCCTGGAGATTCTGGAGGACATGAACCCGGACGCGATGGAGCGTGTGTACATGATCGGCGGGCTGAAGCCGCCGGAGGAATAGCCCGATGGGGTCGTTTGAACCCCGGATCGGGTGATCGATCGCGGATCCTGGCGTGGTCGGCGGGATGATCGCGAATTTCGGGTCGCGCACGCGGGGGCGGGGCCCGGGGGTTGTGACCGCAAGAGCGAAGGACAAGCATGGCAAAGCAAAGCAGTCAGAAATTCGTGGCCCGGAACCGGGCGCCGCGCGTGCAGATCGAGTACGACGTCGAGTTGTACGGCGCGGAGAAGAAGGTCAACCTCCCGTTCGTGATGGGGGTGATGTCGGACCTGTCGGGGAACCCGGCCGAGGCGCTGGCGCCGGTCGCGGACCGGAAGTTCATGGAGATCGACGTCGACAACTTCGACGATCGGCTCAAGAGCATGAAGCCGCGGGTCGCGTTCCAGGTGCCCAACACGCTGACGGGCGAGGGGAACATGTCGGTCGATATCACGTTCGAGAGCATGGACGACTTTTCGCCGGCGGCGGTGGCGCGGAAGGTGGACTCGCTGAACAAGCTGCTGGAAGCCCGGACGCAACTCTCGAACCTGCTGTCCTACATGGACGGCAAGAGCGGCGCCGAGGCGCTGCTGCAGAAGGTGCTGGCGGACCCTGAACTCTTGAAGACCCTCGCCGCCGCCCCGAACCCCGGCGCCGGCGACGAAGGCAAGGAGGCCTGAACCCATGGCTGAAACCAACCCCCAAGCCCAGAGCGCTGCCGCGGGCGAGACGATCGAGGCGAGTGCGTTCGAGTCGCTGCTGACCAAAGAGTTCAAGCCCAAGAGCGACCGCGCGAAGGACGCGATCGAGGCGGGCGTGCGGACGCTCGCGACGCAGGCGCTCGCGGACACGGCCCTCGTCTCCGATGACGCCGTGCGCACGATCGAGGGCATCATCGCCGAGATCGACCGCAAGCTGAGCGAGCAGCTCAACGCGATCATGCACCACGAGGACTTCCAGCGCCTCGAGGGCTCGTGGCGCGGGCTGCACCACCTGGTCAACAACACCGAAACCGACGAGTTCCTCAAGATCCGCGTGATGAACGTTTCCAAGAAGGAGCTCGGCAAGACGCTCAAGAAGTACAAGGGCACGGCCTGGGACCAGAGCCCGCTCTTCAAGCGGCTCTATGAGGACGAGTACGGGACGCCGGGCGGGGAGCCCTACGGCTCGCTCGTGGGCGACTACGAGTTCGACCACAGCCCGCCGGACGTGGAGATGCTGGGGAGCATCGCGCAGATCGCGGCCGCGGCGCACGCGCCGTTCATCGCCTCCTCGGCGCCGACGCTGCTGAACATGGAATCGTGGCAGGAACTGAGCAACCCGCGCGACCTGACCAAGATCTTCCAGACCGCCGAGTACGCCCCCTGGCGCAGCCTGCGTCAGAGCGAGGACGCGAAGTACGTCGGGCTCACGATGCCGCGGTTCCTCTCACGACTCCCCTACGGCGCGAAGACCAACCCGGTCGACGAGTTCGCCTTCGAGGAGCAGACCGAGGGCGGGGACCACAGCAGGTACACGTGGTCGAACGCGGCGTACGCGATGGCGGTCAATATCAACCGCTCGTTCAAGAACTACGGGTGGTGCAGCCGCATCCGCGGTGCGGAGTCCGGCGGCATGGTCGAGGGGCTGGCGTGTCACACGTTCCCGTCCGACGACGGCGGCGTGGACATGAAGTGCCCGACGGAGATCGCGATCACAGACCGTCGCGAGGCGGAGCTCTCCAAGGCGGGGATGCTGCCCTTGAGCCACTGGAAGAACACGGATTACGCCGTGTTCGTGGGGGGGCAGAGCCTGCACCAGCCGGCGGAATACGACGACCCGGACGCGACGGCGAACGCTGAACTGGGCGCACGTTTGCCGTACCTGTTCGCGACGTGTCGCTTTGCGCACTATTTGAAGTGCATCGTCCGGGACAAGGTCGGCTCGTTCAAGGAGCGGGACGACATGCAGCGCTGGCTGCAGGACTGGATCATGAACTACGTCGAGTCCAACCCGGCGCTGGCGTCGGAGGAGCAGAAGGCCCGCAAGCCGCTGGCGGCGGCCGAGGTGCAGGTCGAGGAGATCCCGGGCAACCCGGGGTACTACAGCTCGAAGTTCTTCCTGCGTCCGCACTACCAGCTTGAGGGTCTGACTGTTTCGCTCCGACTCGTGTCGAAGCTTCCCTCGGCCAAGGGTGGCTGAGTTTGTGATCAGAATGTGCCCCGCCCGGTGAAGGACGCCGAGCGGGGTGTTCGAGGGTGATTCTGGGGAGCGCTCCGTGTGGGCGTGCTCCGAGCAACTGAGCCGAAAGACCGCATCGCAAGGAGATTCCCGTGCAAGCGTACCTGCAGGTGAAAGACGTCAAAGGGCCGGTGACCGAGAAAGAGCACAAGGATTGGATCTACATCCACGGCTTCAGCTTCGGGGTGAGCAACCCGAGCTCGGGCGACCCCAGCCGCGAGGGCAAGCTGGTCGCCGGGGGCGCGCACTACGGCGACATCAACATCACCAAGTACACCGACGTGACGACGCCGCTGCTGGCGAGCCTGTGCTCGCAGGGCAAGCACGTTCCCGAGGTGAAGATCGAGGTCTGCGAGGACGCGTCGAAGGTCAACCCGATCCTGTCGATCACGCTGACCGACTGCCTGATCAGCTCGGTCCAGACGAGCGGCGGCGGCGACAAGCCGATGGACGCGATCTCCGTCGCCTACGCGAAGATCAAGGTCCAGACGATCGCGCTCGATGAGAAGGGCGGCAAGAAGGCCGACGCGGACTACACGTGGGACCTGCTCACGAAGAAGCTCGCCTGATCGGCGTGTGACAGAGCCATGCACCCATCGCCCGGGGAGACCCGGCCGATGGCTTTTGAGCGCGGGGTCGCGCCGGGCCCCGTAGGTTTCGGAACGAGCGACGCGGTGTTTTGGGGAGCGTGCGATGTCCGCCGAAGAGCTGATCCGTGCCGGGCGACTCGACGAGGCGCTCTCGGCTCTTCTGAACGAGGTCCGCGCCGAGCCTGGCGACGCGGGTAAGCGTGTGTTCTTGTTTCAGCTCCAGTCCGTGCTCGGGAGCTGGTCAAAGGCGCTCGCGCAGCTCAACGTGGCGGCGGAGCTTGAGGCGTCCAAGGTGCTGCTCGCGCAGATCTACCGCCCGGCGCTCGAGGCGGAGGTGTTCCGGGCGGAGGTGTTCGCTGGGCGGCGCTCGCCGATGGTGCTGGGTGAGCCGCCGGCGTGGCTGGGGATGCTGATCCAGGCGATCGCGCACGACGCGGCAGGGGAAACGTCGGCCGGCGCGGCGCTCCGTGATCGTGCGCTCGAAGAGGCCGAGCCCTCGCCGGGTTCGATCACGACCGCCTCGCCGGACGGTGACAGCTCGTCGCACCGTTTCGAGTGGCTCGCGGACGCCGACCCGCGCCTCGGCCCGGTCTTCGAGGTGATGCTCCAGGGCAAGTACTACTGGGCGCCGGCGGAGCGCGTGCGTGCGATCCGGTTCGAGGCGCCCGAGTCCCTGCGGGACATGGTCTGGGCCCCGGCGATGGTGACCTGGCGCAACGGCGGCGAGGCGGCGGCGCTCGTGCCCGTCCGCTACGCGGGGACCGAGGCCGCGAGCGATGACCGCCTGCGCCTCAGCCGAGCGACCGCGTGGGAAGAAGCCGGCGGCTCGGTCCGCGGGCTCGGGCAGCGGGAGCTGGCGACCGACGCGGGCGAGTTCGCGATGCTGAGCGTGCGCAGGATCGAGTTCGACGCGAACGGGACAGACGGGGAGGCGGGCGTTGGCTGAACGGGGGACCGAGCTCGACATCCAGCCGGCGCTGCTCGATCGCCTGATCGACGACACGCCGGGCTCGGGGACGGACCGTCGCGAGCGACGGACGCTCTCGGCAGCGCAGTACCGCGCGGCCGTCCTGCGCGACCTGGAATGGCTGCTCAACACCGCGGCCCCGCCGGAGAGCGCGATCGATCCCGGGCTCAGGCACGCCGCCGCGTCGGTCGTGAACTTTGGGATGCCGGACTTCTCGGGCCTCTCGGCCAGCAGCGTCCGCCCGCGGGACCTGGAACGCGCGATCGCCCGCGCGATCGAACGGTTCGAGCCGCGGGTGCTCAGCGAGACGCTCTCGGTCAAGGCAGTGCTGGAGGGCGACGATGCCGAGCAGAACCGGATCTACTTCGAGATCCAGGGCGAGCTGTGGGCCAATCCCGCGCCCGAGTCGCTGCGATTGCGGACGAGCGTGGACCTCGAGAGCGGGCGGATCGAAGTGACCGAGGGCGGAGCGAGCGGGGGCGGCGGGCGTGGATAAGCGGCTGCTGACCTATTACGAGCGCGAGCTGCGCCACTTGCGCGAGAACGGGGCCGCGTTCGCGCGGGAGTATCCCAAGGTCGCCTCGCGACTCGGGATCGCGGGAACCGAGGTCGCGGATCCGTACGTCGAGCGTTTGCTGGAAGGCTTCGCTTTCCTGACGGCCCGCGTGCAGCTCAAGCTCGACGCCGAGTATCCGCGGTTCAGCCAGGGGATGCTCGAAGCGGTCTGCCCGCACCACCTCGCGCCGACGCCCTCGATGTGCGTCGTCCAGTTCCAGACCGATCCGAGCGACACGTCGCTCGCCTCCGGGCTGACCATCCCCCGCGGCTCATCCCTTCGCGGGCAGCTCGGGCCCGGGGAGCAGACCGCGTGCGAGTTCCGCACCGCGCAGGACGTCGCGCTCTGGTCGGTCCGCATCGAGGAAGCCAGCTACCACACACGCGACGTCGCGGCCCTCTCCCTCCCGGAGGGCGAGCAGGCCCCGGCCGCCATCCGGCTTGTTCTCCGCACCTCCGGCGACGTCCCCTTCCGCGAGGTCGGCATCGATCAACTCCTGCTCTATCTCACCGGCGGGGATCAGACACCGTTCCGGATCTACGAGCAGCTCTTCGCCGACGCGCGGCGCGTCCTGACCCGCCCGGTCGGCACACGCGACGACTGGCGGCGTGCGCCCGCGAGCGGCGCGTTGCACGCCGTGGGCCTGGCGCCAGAGGAATCGGTCCTGCCGTCGTCGCTCCGATCGTTCCACGGGCACCGGCTCGTGCAGGAGTATTTCGCGTTCCCGCGCAGGTTCCTGTTCGCGGGGGTCGCGATCGATCGCGACGCGGCCGACACCGACGCGTCGCAGCTCGAGGTCGTGATCACGCTGAACCGGGCGGACCTGGAGTTGGAGGCGGCGGTCGACCCCTCGTGCTTCGCGCTGCACTGCGCCCCGGCGGTCAACGTCTTCCCGAAGCGGCTCGACCGCGTGCAGGTGAGCGACCGGGCGACCGAGCACCACGCGGTGCCGGACAAGACGCGCCCGCTTGATTTCGAGGTCCACACCGTGACGGGCGTGGAGGGTTTCGGCGCGAGTTCGGAGGACCGGACGATGTTTCGCCCGCTTTACGGCGCGACGGATCGGGACCCGTCGAGCCGGGCGTACTTTACGGTGCACAGGGAGCCGCGGGTGCTGAGCGCGCGCGAGCGCCAGCGCGGGCGTCGCAGCCCGTACACCGGGAGCGAGGTCTTCATCTCGCTGGTGGATCAGGACGAGGCCCCGTACGCGGGCGAGCTGAAGCAGGTGGGGGTCGAGTCGCTCTGCACCAACCGCGACCTGCCGCTCAAGATGCCGGTTGGGAGCGGGCGGACGGACTTCACGACCGAGGCGGCGGCGAACGTGACGAGCGTGCGGGTGGTCGCGGGCCCGACGCCGCCGCGTCCGACACGGGCCGAGGGGAACACGGCCTGGCGCCTGATCAGCCACCTATCGCTGAACTATCTCTCGCTGATCGACGCCGACGACGCGGCGGGGGCGGACGCGCTCCGCGGGATGCTCGCGCTCTACGGCGAAACAAGCGACGCGGCGACGGCTCGCCAGATCGAGGGCGTGCTGTCGGTGCGGTGCGAGCCGGTGGTGCGCCGCGTGCACGCGCCGGGGCCGATCACGTTCGCGCGGGGGCTGGGCATCCGCCTGCTGCTCGATGACGCGTACTTCGAGGGCACGGGCGTCTTCGTGCTCGCCTCGGTGCTGGACCGCTTCTTCGCGGGCTACGCGGGGGTGAACAGCTTCACGGAGACGTCGGTCGGGACCGACGCCCGCCCGGAGATCAAGCGTTGGCCCGCGCGGGCGGGGGAGAAGCGCCTGCTGTGAGCCGGACGCCGAGCCAACCCGAAGCCGCGCCCGGGACCGCTCCGGAAACCGCCCCGCGCTCGCCAGCGGAGACCGCGTTGCTGGAGCGCGTCGGTCGGGAGCCCTGGGGGGCGGATTTTTTTCAGTTGCTTCGCCGGATCGAGTGCGCCCGCCCGGACCTGCCGCGGATCGGTCGCTCGACGCGCCCGCAGCACGACGCGGTGCGCCTGGGGCAGGACGCGAGCCTCGGTTTCGCGCCCTCGGCCGTCTCGGCGCTGCGCGCGGGCAAGGACGGGAAGCTCGAGGTCCGCGTGCTGCACTTCGGGCTGCTCGGGCCGAACGCCCCGATGCCGATGCACCTGACCGAGCACGTCCGCAACCGCTCGCTCCATCACGGCGACCACGCGACGCGGGCGTTCCTGGACCTCTTCAACCACCGGGCGCTCTCGCTTTTCTACGCGGCGTGGTCCGAGTCCCGCCCGGCCGTCTCGCACGACCGACCGGGGGACGACCGCTTCGCGCAGCGCGTCGGGGCGCTCATCGGGCTCGCGACGCCGGGTCTGAGCGAGCGCGACGGCGTGCCCGACGTTGCGAAGCTGCACCACGCCGGGTCGCTCGGGCGGCCGATCCCGAGCGCCGAGGCGATCGAGCAGGTGCTGGGATCGTTCTTTGAGGTGCCTTGCGAGGTGCGCCCGTTCGCCGGGGCGTGGCTGGACCTGCCGGAGGACAGCCGCCTGCGCCTCGGGCGGGGCGGTGAGGGCTCGCAGCTCGGCGTGGGCGCGGTGATCGGCGGGCGCGTGTGGGACCGTCAGCACATGTTCGCGGTGCGACTGGGGCCGATGGGGATCGATCAGTTCCGGCGTCTGCTCCCGGGCGCGCCCGGGTACGCTCACCTTCGGGCGTGGGTGCTGAACCTGGTCGGGGCGGAACTGGCGTGCGTCGCACGCCTTGTGCTGAAGAAAGAAGAAGCCCCGAGGACGGTGCTGGGGCGCGAGGGCTCGCTCGGGCGGAGCACGTGGCTCACTACCGGTGCCCTCGGGCACGACCCTGAGGATGTGGTGATCCGGGTGGCGTGAACGCCCTGGGCGATTTTCTGCGAAGATGTTGACGGGACGGACGCGAACGGGGGACCGAGACGATGGCAGAGATCAGCCGGGCCGCACTCTTCGGCAAGCTCAACCCGACCTGCTACAAGGCGATGGAAGGGGCGACCGTCTTCTGCAAGCTGCGGGGCAACCCGTACGTGGAGATCGTCCACTGGCTGCACCAGATGATGCAGTTGCAGGACTCGGACATCCACCGGATCGTGGCGCACTTCGGAATCGACGCGGGGCGGCTCTCATCGGACGTCACCGTCAGCCTCGACCGCTTGCCTCGCGGGGCGAGCTCGATCAGCGACTTGTCGGCGCATCTGGAGGACGCGGTGGAGCGCGCCTGGGTCTATGGCTCGCTCCTGCTGGGCGACTCGGCCGTGCGATCCGGGCACGTGCTGCTCGGCATGGTCAAGACGCGCGAGCTGCGCGGGCATCTGCTGGGGATCTCGGGCGCGTTCGAGAAGATCAAGGGCGATGATCTCGCCGAGAGCTTCGCGCAGATCGTCACCGGCTCGCCCGAGGACGGCGGGCGGGCGGCCGACGGCTCGAGTCTTGGTTCGGCTGGTTCGCCCGGCGAATCTTCAGGATCAATGGCTCCGGCGCAGATGGGCAAGGGCGAGGCGCTCGCGAAGTACGCCGTGGACCTGACCGAGCGGGCGGCGAAGGGCGACATCGACCCGATCGTCGGGCGTGACGAGGAGATCCGCCAGATCGTGGACATCCTGATGCGCCGTCGTCAGAACAACCCGATCCTGACCGGCGAAGCGGGCGTGGGCAAGACGGCCGCCGTCGAGGGCTTCGCGCTGCGGATCGCGCGGGGCGACGTGCCGCCGCCGATGAAGGACGTGCGTCTGCTCTCGCTGGACATCGGCCTGTTGCAGGCCGGGGCGAGCATGAAGGGGGAGTTCGAGAACCGCCTGCGCCAGGTGATCGACGAGGTGCAGCAATCGACGAAGCCGATCGTGCTGTTTATTGATGAGGCGCACACGCTGATCGGCGCGGGCGGGGCGGCCGGGACGGGCGACGCGGCCAACCTGCTCAAGCCGGCGCTGGCGCGCGGGAAGATGCGCACGATCGCGGCGACCACCTGGGCCGAGTACAAGAAGCACATCGAGAAAGACCCGGCGCTGACCCGGCGCTTCCAGGTCGTGAGCATCGAGGAGCCGAGCGAGGAGCGGGCGTTGCTCATGCTCCGCGGCATGGCCGGAACGCTGGAGAAGCACCACCGCGTGCAGGTGCTCGACGAGGCGCTCGAGGCGGCCGCGCGACTCAGCAACCGGTACGTCCACGGGCGTCAGCTACCGGACAAGGCGGTCAGCCTGCTCGACACGGCGTGCGCGCGCGTCGCGGTCGGTCAGCACGCGGTGCCGGCGCAGGTCGAGGACTGCCGGAATCGGATCACGGCGCTCGAAACCGAGCTGGCGATCATGGGTCGCGAGACCGCGGTGGGCGTGTCGCACGAGAAACGCCAGCCCCAGGTGGAGTCATCGATCGCGGGCGAGCGCGAGCGGTTGGGCGCACTGGAAGCGGCGTGGGAGCAGGAACGCGGGCTGGTGCAGCGGATCCTGGACCTGCGGGCCGAGCTGCGCGGACCGGAGGGGACGGATCCCGTGGAGGCGACCGGTTCGGCGACCGAGGCCGGGGCCGAGGCGATCGCGCCGGCATCCAGCGGCCCCGAAGCCGCGACCACGGCTCCCGCGCTCAGCGACGCCGACCGTGCCGCCAAGCTCGACGAACTGCACAAGCTGCAGATGGAGCTGGCGGAGCTTCAGGGCGACAGCCCGCTGGTGCTGCCGTGCGTGGACGCGCAGGCCGTCGCGTCGATCGTCGCGGACTGGACGGGCATCCCGGTCGGGCGCATGGTCAAGGACGAGGCGCAGGCGATCCTCGATCTGCCCAAGCGCCTCGCCAACCGCATCATCGGGCAGCAGCACGCGCTGGAGATGATCGCGCGGCGCATCCAGACGAGCCGAGCAGGGCTGGAGAACCCGAACAAGCCCGTCGGCGTCTTCATGCTCGCCGGCACCAGCGGCGTCGGCAAGACCGAGACCGCCCTCGCCCTCGCCGAGACGCTCTACGGCGACGAGCAGAATATCATCACGATCAACATGAGCGAGTTTCAGGAAGCGCACAAGGTCGCGACGCTCATGGGCTCGCCCCCCGGGTACGTTGGGTACGGCGAGGGCGGCGTGCTGACCGAGGCCGTGCGGCGCAAGCCCTACTCGATCGTGCTGCTGGACGAGGTGGAGAAGGCGCACCCGGACATCCACGAGGTCTTCTTCCAGGTCTTCGACAAGGGGATCATGAAGGACTCCGAGGGGCGGGAGATCAGCTTCAAGAACACGGTCATCCTGCTGACGACCAACGCGGGCTCGGACCTCTTGATGAAGCTCTGCGCGGATCCCGACCTGCTGCCAGAGCCGGAGGCGCTCGCGGGCGCACTGCGGAAGCCGCTGCTGGAGGTCTTCCCGGCCGCCCTGCTCGGGCGCATCGTGACAATCCCGTACTACCCGCTGAGCGACGAGATGATCCGGGCGATCACGCGTCTGCAACTTGGGCGGATCGAGCGGCGCGTGCGCGAGAACCACGGCGTGCCGTTCACCTACGACGACGCGGTGCTCGACGTCATCGTCAGCCGCTGCACAGAACTGGAGTCCGGCGGGCGCATGATCGACGCGATCCTGACCAACACGCTGCTCCCCGCGATGAGCACCGAGTTCCTGACGCGGGCCGTGGGGGGCAAATCGATGGAACGCGTCCACATCGCGGTCGAGAACGGGGAGTTCACGTACGCGTTCGATTGAGGCTGTCCGGTTCGGGTCGGAGAGGATCCCGCACGCATGGCACGCACGCAGGAGAACAGCCGGCTCGCGATCGAGACCCCGCTGGGTCCGGACGCGCTGACGCTGCGCGCGTTCCACGGGACGGAGCGCCTCAGCGAGCTGTTCGAGTACACCGCCGAGGTCGGGTGGGACTCGAAGGAAGACCTCGACCCGCTCGAGCTGCTCGGCGAGAACTTCAGCGTCCGCTGCGAGCTCGACGGTGAGCACACGCGGTACTTCAACGCGGTGATCGATCAGGTCGAAGATCTGCCGGGCGAGGGGCGGACACGGACGTACCGTCTGCGCCTGGTGCCTTGGCTTCGGCTGCTAGAGCACACCGGCGACTGCCGCGTGTTCCAGGAGATGACCGTCGAGGACGTGGTCAAGGCGGTCTTTGACGCCCGCGGCTTCGCGGATTACGCCTTCAAGCTCGAAGGCCAGTACCCGGTCATGCCCTATTGCACGCAGTTCGGCGAGAGCGATCTGGCGTTCGTTGCGCGCCTGCTGGAGCGTGAGGGCATCGGCTACTTCTTCCGGCATGAGAACGGTAAGCACGAATTGGTGATGTTCGACAGCGGCTCGGCCCACGCCCCGCTCGAGCACCACCCGGAGATCGATTTCGAGATCGGCAGCGCCGACGACGGCTTCGACGAGGGCTCGGTCTTCCGCTGGACGACCGCGACCCGGGTCCACACGGGGACGGTTGCGATCACGTCGTTCGATTTTGAGGTGCCGAACAAGGGGCTGGAGGCGCGGTCGTCCGCGTCGCGCGCGCACGCCGCGGGCAATCTCGACCGTTTCGAATGGGGCGAGGCGTACACGACGGCCGCCGAAGGCGACCGCTACGCGGCGATCCGCGTCGAAGAGGCCGCGTGCACGCACGAGACGGTGCAAGGCGAGACCAACGTCGCGGAGGTCGCGACGGGCTTCACGTTCACGCTGTTGGACCCGCACGAGGCGCTGCCGTCGGCCGCCGGGCGTTCGTACCTGATCACCGGGACGGCAATCCATCTTTCGCAGGACGGCTTCGTCAGTGGCGACGGCGAGAAGGCCGCCGCGGGGTTCCGCTTTTTTGCGATCCCGACGACGCTCCGCTTCCGTCCCGCGCGCCGGACGCCTCGCCCGCGTGTGCTGGGCCCGCAGTCGGCGGTCGTCGTCGGGAAGGCTGGCGAGGAGATCTGGACCGACAAGCACGGGCGCGTGAAAGTGCAGTTCCATTGGGACCGTTACGGCAAGGCCGACGAGCACAGCTCGTGCTGGGTCCGCGTTGCGACGCCGAGCGCGGGCCGGCAGTGGGGGAGCCTCTCGCTGCCCCGGATCGGGCAGGAGGTCATCGTCGAGTTCCTCGACGGCGACCCCGACCGCCCGATCATCACCGGGCGGGTCTACAACGGCGCGAACACGCCGCCCTACGAGCTGCCGAAGAACCAAGCGATCAGCACCACCAAGACCAACAGCACCAAAGGGGGCGGCGGCTTCAACGAGATCCGCCTCGACGACACCAAAGACGCTGAGCAGATCTACGTCCACGCGCAATACAACTTCGACACCCGCGTCGTGCACGACGTCTACGAGTGGATCGGCAACGATCGGCACATGATCGTCATCAACGACCAGATCGAAAAAATCGACAACGACCGGCACGAGACGGTCACCCGCGACCACGTCGAATCGATCGGGCGAGACCGGCACCTTGCGGTGAAAGGCCAGGAAGCGAAAGAAGTCACCGAGGATCTCTCGCTCACGGTCAAGGGTGACGTGATCGAGGTCTTCAAGGGCGCGCAGTCGACGGACGTGACCAAGGACTGCTTCATCAAGGGAGACAACCTGATCCTCGAGGGCAAGAGCAGCATCACGCTGAAGGTGGGCGGCAGCACGATCGCGATCGACGCCTCGGGGATCGAGATCAAGACCGGCGGCTCGATCAAAATCGATGCCGGTTCGACGATGGACCTGGTGTCGAAGGCACCGATGAACATCAAGTCCAACGCGACGGCCGAGCTGAACAGCAGCATGACCACCGTTAAGGGCAGCGGGATGGTCGTCGTCAACGGCGGATTGGTCAAGATCAACTGAACGGGGTGGAAGGGGGGTCGCGTGCCGTCGCCGAAGAGCGGAAAAGCCGGGAAAGCGGTGAGCCCGCTTGCGCCCAAAGCGCCCGACGAGGCGGACGTCGCCGACCCGGGCCAGGTCGAGGAGATCAAGGCCGAGCAGCGCCAGACCGAGTCCGGCAAGTACGGCTCGCAGGAGGTCACGCCGTTTAAGCGAGACGAGGACGAACCGAAGACCGGCTGGATCGAGATCGAATTGATCGACATGGACGACCACCCCGTGCCCGGGGCGGCGTACGAGATCAAGCTCCCCGATGGCACCGTCGCGAGCGGCGCGCTCGACAGCAAGGGCTTCGCCCGCGTCGAGGGATTCGAGGCCGGACAGTGCGAGATCACCTTCCCCGAACTCGATCAGGACGCCTGGGAGCAGGCGTAAACGCCCGAGAAAGACCGAGGAAACCCGACGCGATGCGCAAGTGGACCGTGACCAAAGACGACGACATGTCCTCGATCGCCGACGCGACCGGGTTCTTCTGGTCCACGCTCTGGGACCACCCGGACAACGCCGCGCTCAAGGACAAGCGGAAGAACCCCAACGTCCTCGCCCCGGGCGACGAGGTGGTCATCCCCGAGCTCCGCAAGAAGACCAAGCCCGCGGCCGCCGAGCAGAAGCACCGCTTCCGCCGCCTCGGGGTCCCCGCGATCATCTCCATCAAGCTCATGGACGGCGGCGAGCCCCGGGCCAATCTCGACTACGTGTTCGAGGTCGAGGGCGAAACGATCAAGGGCAAGACCAACGCCGACGGCGAGGTGGAAATCAAGATCCCGCCCGACGCGAAAGAGGGCGTCCTCACGCTCGGCGGGCAGGAAGTCCACGTCGTCTCGATCGGTGGGCTCGATCCCGTCGAAGAAACCCGCGGCGTCCAGCAGCGCCTCGCCAACCTCGGCTACGACGCCTACCCCTTCACCGGCACGCTCGACACCAAGACCAGGCGGGCCCTTATGAACTTCCAGAGCGACCACAAACTCACGGTCAGCGGGCGCCCCGACGACGCGACCCGCGCCAAACTCCTCGAACTGATGCAGTAACGGAGAAGCGACGCGATGGGCATCTCCGACGCACTCGGCCTCAGCAAACCGGCGCCGCCGCCAGCGGCCGCCGCCACCTACATGCCCGGCGACGACCTCGTCCGGGCCGGCGAGGTCGCGCCGCTCAACGCGGGCAAGACCGTCGGCGACACCAAGCCCAACGCCGTCGAACCGCCGCCCCCGATCGAGTTCATCCACTTCGGACGCCTGCACAAGTCCCGCGCCAACGTCTTCCCGCACCCCAAATACGAACCGCCGGAGAAGCCCGCGCCGGGGACCAAGGACGACGCCGCGAGCGAGAGCAAGGGCAGCAGCGCCCCGCCCCCCGGTTCCACCAGCACCGGCTCTGGTTCTGCCGGCTCCAAGAGCGGCTCCGACGATGAACTCCACAGCAACCCGCTCTTCCGCAAGCAAGCGGAGAAGAACGACGCGGACTGGCTGAAGAACGTGGACCCCACCCCCGGCACCGACAACGCGCCGGTGCAGCCCGCGCCCTCGCCGGAAGAAGCCGCCAAGAAAGACGCCGAGTCCAAGCCCAAGCCCGACGAGTCACCCGCCGACAAGGACGACATCGCCCCCGACGGCCCCGCCGGACAGGCCGTCCTGATGCGCGACGCGCTGCTCCGTGAATCGATCCTGCTGCGCAACTTCGTCGCCTCGACCGTTGCGGTGCACAAGGAATGGAAGGCCGGGCAGACGATCCCGAACCCCTTCGCCCCCAAGGGCGATTGCCTCGACCACGTGAAGACCGACGTCGGCAAAGCCGCCAAGGCGATCAACACCGAGGACGCCGCCTACGCCGACCTGCACGGGGCCGGGCTCGAACTTCACCGCGCCCGCGCCACCCACGCGGCATTCGCCGACGACGAACTCGACGGCTACTTCGGCAAGCCGCTCCCGGGCCTCGACAAGCTCATGCCCGACGTCCCCGGGCTCGGGCCGCTGCTGAAGCCGATGTTCTTCATGACGCTCAACACCTACGGCGTCTACTACCGCGTTTATCTCGCGATCCGGCGCGCCTACGAGCCCGTCATCGAAGAGATCTGCCGACGACGCACCGTCGCCGCCATCCTCGACCACGAGCCCGAGCCCTACGACGTCTGGGCCAGCGAGGGTGGCGAGAACGCGATCGCTCAGGTCTTCGCCCGCATCGTCGGCCAGACCGATCTCCCCGAGGTCGACCCACCACCCAGCGATGACCAGAGCAAAAAGGACGCCGAGGACGAAGACGACGAGCCGATCGGCGAGGACGCGCTCGACGTACCCCCGGCCGCGGAACTCGTCGCCGAAGCGATGGCCGTCGCCTGCAAGACCGAGAAGCTCGGCGACCCCATCGGCATCTGGGTCCGCAAGTGGGTCCAGTGGGACGCCGAATCGCTCGAGAAGGTCTACAAGAAACTCCCCGAGACGCTCAAAACGCCGGACAAAGCGATCGACGCCGAGTTCGTGCAGGGCATCATCGCGCCGTCCACCACCGCAAAAACGCTCAAGGCAATCAACTGCACCTTCGACCTCATCGTCACCTCGCTCCGCGCCGCCAGCGCCTTCAAGGACACCGGCACCGCATTCGTCGCCACATGCAAAGCCGGGCTCGACCATGACGAGATGCCCGAAGTCCGCGCGGCCAAGGCGCGGAGCGAGTACACCGAAGAGCGCGGCAAGCTCGAAGACGAGGCCAAGAAGCCCGAGTCCGCCGCGAGCGCCGGCAAGAAGCTCAAGGACCTCGACGACGCCGAGAAGGCGAAGGTCGAGAGCGAGAAGGGCGAGATGAAGGCGGCCGTCGCGAAAGGCGACATCACCCAGAGCGAGTACGACACCTGGCTCAAGGCCCGCACCGAGGACGCCGAGCCCGACGCCGGCGACAAGATGGACCAGTACTTGAAGGAACTGGAGAAGTACCGCGACGACATCAAGTCGGCCGTGGAGAAGCTCAACGAGCTCACCATCACCGCGATCGCGACGGACCTGGAAGCCGCCCGCGCCGAAGCCGCCGGGGCGAAGGCGCTCACCATGGAAGCCTACCTCGGACGTCTGCCGCGACTGCTCGCGCTGCTGACGCTGAACACAACGATGATCGCCTGGAAGCTCGCCCTCGGCGGGATCTTCGACGTCATCCTCCGCGACGTCGACACCGAGATCACCCGCGAGATCAAGTCGTTCCGCGAGGGCGACAACTTCGCGAAAAAATTCGCGAAAGACAAAGCGGGGGAGGAGAACGTCACCAAGGCCGAGGAAGGCGCGACCAAGGTCTTCGAGGGCGTCAAGGATCTCTACAAAGCCGCGCACAAGGACGAGGAAGAGCCCGCCGGCTTCCCCCCCGACGAGCGTGTCCTCGCCTGCACTGGTCAGAAAATCACCAAGAAGGATCGCAAAGAAGCCGCCGACCAGGTCCGCAAGACGGATTCACCCAAGGGCAAGGTCGACAAGCCCCCAACGATCTTCCTCAAAGTCGAGTAAGCCACTCTCCCCCGTGGCACGGGCGTCCCGCCCGTGCACATCAGCAACCGACGGAGCCCCGATGCCACCCGCCGCCCGCCTCACCGACATGCATGTCTGCCCCATGCAGACCCCCGGCACACCCCCGATCCCGCACGTCGGCGGCCCGGTGGTCGGGCCCGGCGCACCAACCGTCCTCATCGCCGGCCTCCCCGCCGCGGTCGTCGGCGATGCCTGCGTCTGCGTCGGTCCCCCCGATTCCATCGTCAAAGGCTCGGCCACTGTCCTCATCGGCGGCAAACCGGCCGCCCGCTTGGGCGACACCACCGCCCACGGCGGCTCCATCGTCCTCGGCTCCCCAACCGTCCTCATCGGTGGGTGAGCGGCATGCGTGCCGAGGAGACAGCTATCCAGCGTCCCAGACCCCCTCTGCAGAACGACACCCGATCCCGGAGAGTGCAGTTTAACGTAACATGTATTATCGGACTCTGTAGCAAGGGCGTTGGAGGCCGGGCTCACGCGGTTTCCTGTTCCCGGTCCCTCACCCCGAGTCCGGTCCCTCACCCCGAGTGATGCTCTCTTCTCTCGCCCCTGCGTCCATCACAGCTTAATCCCCGAAAGATGAGCGGAAGCGAGCAAATTTCGGAACAAGAGAGTTCGGAACGAGAAGGAGCCTGACACCATGCCCCGCGATGCGATGGTCATTTCTGCCGTCATCCTCGGGCTGATCGCAATGGTCCCGCTCGCGGCCGCCGTGGGCGGGAACAATGCGTCACCGTTCACATCTCGCTCGGGCGGGCTGGTTCAGACGATCGCGACCTGGTTCGGAGCAGACACGATGATCGAGTCCACCCCACGCGTTCCTGCGTCCCGCGCGGCCGACCGCCCCGCCGATTGGCCCCTCTACTCCAAAGCCGGGCACGACATCACCCCCCTGCCCGACGCGAAGGTGCAGGAACTCGCCCTGAGCCTCACCCCGGAGCAACGCCGGGTTCTGCTCAACGCCGGGACCGAGCCCGCCTTCTGCGGCGACCTGCTCGACAACCCCGAGCACGGCACGTACTGCTGCCGCCTCTGCGGGCTGCCGCTGTTCAACTCGCGCCACAAGTTCGACAGCGGCACCGGGTGGCCCAGCTTTGATCGCTCGGTCGATCCCGACCACGTTCGATACAAAGAAGACCGCGCCCACGGCATGGTCCGCACCGAGATCCTCTGCGCCCGCTGCAACGGGCACCTCGGGCACGTCTTCACCGACGGCCCGCGCCAGACGACCGGGCAACGGTACTGCCTCAACTCCGCCAGCATGCAATTCTTCACGGAGGACGCCGAGATGCCCGAACGCAGCCGCCCGGTCGAGACCGCGACCGCCTACTTCGCCGGCGGGTGCTTCTGGGGCGTTGAGCACTATTTCGAGCACAAGGTGCCCGGCGTGCTCGACGTCGTCAGCGGGTACCAGAACGGGCACACCGACAATCCTATGTATAAGCAGGTTTGCACGGGCACAACCGGGCACGCCGAGAGCGTGCGGATCACCTACGACCCAGCCCGCGTGTCGTTCCGCGAGCTCATGGAAGTCTTCTTCTGGATCCACGACCCGACGCAGCTCAACCGCCAGGGCCCGGACGTGGGCACGCAGTATCGCAGCGCCGTCTTCGCGGCCGACGAAGCCCAACTCGAAGAAGCCCGCCGTTATGTCAAATTCCTTACCGAGAACGACCCGCGGTTCAAGGACCGTCCGATCGTAACGCAGGTGGAGATGACCGAGCGGTTCTGGGAGGCCGAGGAGTATCACCAGGACTACAGCGCGCGTCACAACAAGGCGTGCTACATCCCCGAATGGCGCGGCGTCGAACCGCCGGCTATCCTCACCGGTGCGGGTGTGAAGTAAACCTTCTCGCCCGGAAGTACGCCCCGGCCACGGCTTTGGCTCGGCTCAGTGGTTCGGTGTTGGCGCGCGGAAGTCTTCCAGACGCACGCTCTTGAAATACCGGATCGTGCGTTCCAGACCTTCGCGAAGCTCGACCGTCGGCGACCACCCGAGCCGCTCCTTCGCGAGCGTGATATCCGGGCGTCGCTGCTTCGGGTCGTCGGCCGGCAGTTCGCGGTGCACGATCTTCGACGCCGACCCAGTCAGCTCGATCACGAGTTCCGCGAGCTGGCGGATCGTGAACTCCCCCGGGTTGCCGAGGTTGACCGGGCCGGGGAAGTTTTCGTCGAGGTCCATGTGGCGCATGATGCCATTGACGAGATCGTCCACGTAGCAAAAGCTCCGCGTCTGGCTGCCGTCGCCGAAGAGGGTGATGTCCTGGCCGTGGAGGGCCTGGCGGATGAAGTTGCTGACGACGCGTCCGTCGAACGGGTGCATGCGCGGGCCGTAGGTGTTGAAGATGCGCACGACACGGATGTCGACGCCGTTGGCGCGGTGGTAATCAAAGAAGAGCGTCTCGGCCGCCCGCTTGCCCTCGTCGTAGCACGCACGCGGGCCGATCGGGTTCACGTTCCCGCGGTAGCTCTCGGGCTGCGGGTGGACCTCGGGGTCGCCGTAGACCTCGCTGGTCGAGGCCTGCAGCACACGCGCCCGGCAGCGCTTCGCCATGCCGAGCACGTTGATGGCGCCCATGACGCTGGTTTTCATCGTCTTGATCGGGTTGTACTGATAGTGCCCCGGCGCGGCCGGGCAGGCGAGGTTGTAAATCTGATCGACCTCGAGCCAGAGCGCGTGCGTCACGTCGTGCCGGATCAATTCAAAGTTCGGTTTGCCGAGCAGGTGGACGACGTTGGACTTCTGGCTCGTGAAGAAGTTATCGAGGCAGATGACGTCCTCGCCGCGCTCGACCAGGCGCTCGCAGAGGTGCGAGCCGACGAACCCGGCCCCGCCGGTCACCAGCACACGCTTGACGCTCACGAGGCCCCCCCGCTCCCGCGGCGCGAGTGTTCAATGTGACGAGCGGTGTCGCCCATCGCCCGCACCGGGTCCACGCTCGGCTTCCACCCGAGCCCGCGCTCGGTCTCTCGCATGTCGGCGCAGGTGTACTCCTGATAGAACGCGCGCACGCTCGGGGGCATCTCGAAGTACTCGGTCGGGCGTTCGCCCGCGTCAAACTCCAGCGCCGATCGCACGGCCTCCACCAGTTCGTTGAACGTCGTCGCACGCCCGGAGCCCAGGTTATACACGCCCGGCTCGACGTCGAACTCGTGCCACGCCGCCCGCCCGGCGGCCGCGATTGTGCAAGAGACCACGTCCTCCACCGGCACCTGGTCCCGCGCCTGCTCCCCGTGCTCGAACAAACGCGGGCTCTCACCCTCGAGCAACTGCACCGCGAGTTGGTGGACCATCGACGCCATCTTGCCCTTGCGCCCCTCGCCTGGGCCGAAGACGTTGAAGTAGCGCAGCCCCACCACGTGCGGCATCTCCCGCCCGGCGCGCGACGCCTCGGCGAGCGCGCGCCGGTGCTCGACCTCCATCAGCCACTTGCTGAACCCGTAAACGTTGTTCGGCCTCCCGGCGGCCTCCAGCGGGAACGCCTCGCGCGACGCGGCCTGCGCCGGCGTGCCATACGTCGCCGCGCTCGACGCGTACACCAACGGCACCTGCCCCCGCACGCACGCCTCCAGCATCGGCCCGAACGTCTCGCTGTTCACCTCGATCATCTCACGCTCGTTCGCGACCGTCGTGTCCGTGATCGCGCCGAGGTGGAACACCGCCCGCGGCTCCCGCGCCTCCAGCAGGCTGTCCCAGTCCACCTCCGACACCGAGCCCGCCAGCACCTCGCCGGAGAAGACCCCCCCGCCGCCGTCGCCCGCTTCTGAACGCGCAAACGCTTCCACAAGGTTCGCGAACGACCCCGATCGGAAATCATCAATGACAACAAGCTCGGCTTCGGTCCCGTGCGCCCGCGCACGCCCATCCAGCGCACGGCAGAGATTCGCCCCGATAAAGCCGGCCCCGCCGGTCACGATGTAGCAAGGTCGTTCTGGCATGATCGGGCGATCCTAGCGGGCCGGCGAAGCCCGAGCCAAACGCTCAGCGTCGCCCGCCGCCGTCCCCGGCCGGAAAACTCGGCGAGGGGATCCGCAGCGTCTGCCCTACGCGGATCTGGTCGGCCGATTGCAACCGATCCCGGTTCGCGTCCAGGATCTGGCGCGTCTCCCGCGCCGACCCGTAGAACCGCAGCGCGATCCCGCCCAGCGTGTCCCGCGGCTGCACCACGTACTCGATCACCACCGGTGTCGGAGCCTCCGCCGCACGGCGTTCTCCGCTCTCCTCCACGACACCCTGGATGTTCGCCGGATCCGTCGGGAGTTGCAGCGTCTCGCCCGGCACCAGTCGCCGGGGATCCTTGAAGGGGTTCGCCCGCGCGATCGCCGACTCGTAGCGGGCCGACCCGAACTCACGAACCGCGATCCGCCCGAAGGTGTCCCCGCGCTGGATGACGTACGTGCGGAACTCCGGCGGACGCACCCGCGGCGCCCCCTCGTCCCTGCCCGCACCGCCCGCACGCGAAGGCTCGGACGACGACGGCGCCGCCTCGCCGGGCCCGCGGATCGGCTCCGCCATGCGCCGGGGCGTCGGGGGCTCCCCCGCTAGCCGCTGATCGAGGGTGAAGACGCGTCCTCCCCCGTCGCCGACGGGAGAAGTCCCGCCCGAGGCGGTCGCGAGCGGGGCATCGGAGAACGAGACCCGCACCCGCTCCTCGGGCGGCTGCCAGAGCCAGTACACCGCGACCCAGAGCCCGACCAGCAGGGCGAAGCCGCCGATCAGCCGTCCGGAGCGATCCGCCATCGCCTGCGCCTCCGAAGCCTTGCCTCAGACCACCCCGGCCTGCCGCCCCGGGCGTCAGCCGAGCCTGTACACCGATCGGGAAGACACCCGACCGGGTATTGTCGGCCGAACCGATCGCCCGCGGCCAATCCGCGTGCCGCGGGCGGGGTCGGGCACGTCCCGCTTACGTCGCCGTCGGTCCCGCCGGGGCGAGGCTACCCCCCGCCGGCTCCTCCGGCGGGCGGTTGAACGACATGTCCTTCTTCGCCGTCCAGACCAGCGGCGCCGCGACCGCGATCGAGGAGTACGTCCCCACGAGGATGCCCAGCATCAGGGCGTAGCTAAACGCCCGCACACCCTCGCCGCCGAAGATGAACAGGATGCTCGTCGCGATCAGCGTCGTGCCACTGGTGATCGCCGTGCGGCTGATCGTCTGGTTGATGCTGAGGTTCACGACCTTGCGGCTCGCGTAGGGCAGCTTGCCGCGGTTCTCACGGATGCGGTCCATGATGATGATCGTGTCGTTGAGCGAGTAGCCGATGATCGTCAGGATCGCCGCGACGAGGCTCAGGTCGATCTTGAACGGCAGCACACCGATCGACTGCGCGATCGAAGCCGTCGCCGGGAAGTCGTACACGATCTCAGCCAGCGCGATCAGCCCGATCACGACCAGCACGTCGTGCAGGAGGCAGACGATCGCCGCCATCGAGTACCGGACCGAACCGAACCGAACCCAGATATAGATCAGGATCAGCAGGAAGCTCAGCAGCACCGCCACGATCGCCTGCGCCTGGAAGGTCGCCGCGATCGCCGGGCTGAACGTCTGCACGCTCGCGGGCGTCGTGGTTCGGTTCATCGCCTCCCGGACGAGTTCCCACTCCAGCGCCGCGACCTCGTTCCAGAACCGGTCGGGGTTCTGCACGGCGCTGACGGCCGGGTCGCTCACGAGCACCACCGCCGCCTCTACGCGCTCCTCGCCGCCCCGCAGCACAAGGATCTGACGGGGACGCCCGGAGAGCTCACGAAAGTCCTGCTGCTCGACCATGGTCGCGAGGCGTTGCTCCAGGCTTTCACGCGTCACCGGCGGGTTGATCCCGTCCATGACGATCGCGACCCCGCCGACCCAGTCCGGGATCTGGTTCCGCACCGACGGGCGGTCGATCTCTTCACCGAGCACCGGCCCGAGCAGCGCGTACACCGGCGCCTCGCGCACCGGCCCCGTTTCCATCCGCTCGAAACTCACCGGCGGCAGCGACGCGATCTCGGCCTGGAACGCCCGCGTGATCTCCGCCAGCACCTGCTGATCGGCCGTCGAAACCGTCTTGATCTGGAACCGGTCGCTCGTCACACCGTCGCCACGCGGGTCGATCGGCAGCACCGAAGCTGTGCGCAAGGGGCGGAGCGGATCGTCCTCGGCCCGATCGGCCGAGATCGCCACCACCCGATCGAGCACTTCCTGACGCGTCAGCAGCGTCGTCTGACCCGTCTCCGGATCGCGGAAGTCGAGCGTGACCTGTGTGCCGCCGACGAACTCGTTGTCCAGCATCTCCGAGCCCTGATACCACACCATGCCCAGCCCGAGCGCGACCATCGCCCCGCTGATCGCCATGTAGAGGTACCGCCCCTTGATCCAGTCGATCCTCGGCTCGAGGATCCGGTCGATCACCGGCACTTTCAGCGGCAGCATCGAGAGGCTCTTGATCTGGATCACGTCCACCAGCACCGTGAAGATCACGCGGCTCACGATCAACGCGCTGAACAAGGTCGCCACCACGCCCACGCCCAGCGTGATCGCGAAGCCCTTGATCTCCTGCGTCCCCGTGTACGCCAGCACCACGCACACGATCAGGTTCGTCACGTTGCCGTCCACGATCGAGCTCAGCGCCCGGCTGTAGCCCAAACGCACGGCCGCACGCAGGTCGGTGCCCTTACGCAGCTCTTCGCGGATGCGCTCGTAGATCAGCACGTTCGCGTCGACCGCCATGCCGAAGGTCAGCACAACGCCCGCGATGCCCGGGAGCGTAAACGCCGCTCGGTTCAGGCTCATCGCCCCGAGGATCACGATCGCCGAGGAGATCAGCGTGATCACCGCCACGCCGCCCGCGACGAAGTAGTAGATCACCATGAACACACTGACCGCGGTGATCCCCCAGATCCCCGCCCGCATCCCGGACCGCAGGTTGTCCAGACCCAGGTTCGGCCCCACCGTGCTGATGCTGATCGGCTCCGGGCTCAGCTTCGCCTGCAGCGAGCCCGCGGCCAGCACGTTCACGATGTACGCGATCTCCTCGCGCGTGAACTGACCGGTGATCTGCCCGCTGCTGGTGATGCGGCTCTGCAGCGTCGGCGCCGTATAGACCTCGTCGTCCAGCAGGATCGCCATGTTCTCCTGCGTGTGACGCTCGGTGAGCTGCCCCAGCAGGTTGGCGCCACGGGTGTTCATCCGAAAGTTGATCGCCGGCCGACCGATGTTGTCCGAGCCCTGGGCCGCGCTGTCAACCCGCCAGTTCCCTTCCGCCTGCGTCAACCGGGTCCCGCGCGTGTTCCACGCGAGCATGTAGTACTCGCCGTCATAAGGCTCAACGACGTACCCGCGGTTCGCGAAGAAGCCCGCCGGGTCCGCCTCCATCGCCCCCAGTTCCGCGACGTTCCGGTACCAGTTCTGAGGGCTGTTCAGCCGGTACCAACCCGCGTCGGTCACATTCACGTTCCGCGGGCCGTTCTCCTGAAGCTCACGACGCAGGCGCGACTCTTCCGGGTGCTCGCCCGGGGTCGGCGTGATACGGAACGCGAGCACACCCGCGCCACGGAGCAGGCGGATCAGGTCCGCCGGGTCGTCCAGCGTCGTCCGCTCCCGTTCGAAAGACTCCCACGCGGTGCGGACGTCCGCGAGCGTGTCGGCCTGCTGCGGGTGCTGCTCCAGCAGACGCCCCCACGCCTCTTCGCGCGGGTTGGGCAGCGTGATCCGCTCCCCCCGCTCCTCGTCGAGCATGCTCAGCGAGCGATTGCTCAGACGCAGCGCCCGCTCGACGTCCGCCGGGCGGAGCACCGCGCCCACGGCCGCACCCCGCGCCGCCTCGTACGCCAGTTCCGCTTCCGCGACGGCGTCCACCAAGTCCGCGATCTCGTCGTCGCTCGCTTCACCACGACCGAGGACCGCCTCGTACGCCGCTCTCGCCTCGGCGGCTGTATCGAACGCCGAGGCCGCCGCCTCCGCGAGGCGGGCACGCTCCGGGTTCGAGCCCCGCATCTGCTCGATCTCTCGCTCGCGCGCCTCCGGCTCCTGACGCATCAGACGCTCGAACGCCCCGGCGTCGAGGCCGTCCGTCCGAAGACGCGCAAGCTGGGCCTCAAAGTCCGCCCGGAGGCGTTTCACCCGCTCGCTCGGGAGCGGCATCGTGATCTCGATCCGGTCACGACCCTGCGCCACCATCAGGATGTCGAACTGCCCCTGCGGATCGACGCGCCGTTTCAGCACCTCGATCGTGTCGCTCAGCACCCGCTGCGGGTCCTCGCCAGGCTCGATCTGCACCGAGTACACCAGGCTGACCCCGCCCGCCAGGTCCTTGCCCAGACGCAACTGACGCTCCGGCGGCACGATCGACCACGCGCACACCACCAACACCGTCACCGCCACCATCAACCACGAACGAAAATGCCGCATCGAAGAGGGCTCCAGCCCGAAAGTGCGGCGCGCCACCAGGACGCGCCATCAGGCAACAGAATCAATCACAGACGAGGCGAAACCGGGCACGGGCCCGGACGCGGAACCTACACAGTAGACCGGGCAAACACCCACGCCCCGCCCCCAACCCCAACCAACCACCCGCACACCCGAGCTCCCAAAGCCCGAGGGCGAGCCACCGCTCGGACCGACTCAGCGAGGGCCGCCCGCCTGGGTCAACGCCGGCTCGCTCGCACCCGTGCCCTCGTCCGTGCCCTCGCCGGAGCCCGAACCGCCCGGGCCCGGCTTGAGCACCTGCTGGATCGCCGTCTTGCTGAACCGGATCCGGGTCCCGCTCGCCCGGTCCGTCTCGACCACCACCTCGTGATCCCGGACCTCGACCACGCTCCCGATCACCCCGCCGATCGTCTGCACCTGATCATGCCGACGCAGGCCCCCCAGCATCGCGTCCTTCTGCTTCCGCTGCTTCCGCTGACCCATCACGCTCGAGATGATCATGAACAGCAAGAGACCGATCATCAGCGGGAAGATGAAAGTGAACGGGTTCGACCCGGCAGGGGGCGCGCCCCCCGGCCCGGCGTCGGGAACCACCTGCTGGGTCCCGCCCGGTGCCCCGGGCGTCCCCGTGGGCACCCCCGGCGCCCCCGTCGGCCCGTTCTGCGCCAGTGTCCACGCCTGCCATGCCCAGTCGTTCATGGGTTGCTCCCCAGAGTTCTTTCAGGAATTGTCCGTCGCGGACGCGCACGCGTCCGGCGCTGAGGGGCCAACCGTCGGCCCGCCCCCCACCGCCACCGGCCACCGCGACGCGAACGACGCCCAGTCATCCGACCGGATCGCCGCCCGCAGCTCCGACGTCAGCCGCTGGAAGTGCCGAAGGTTATGCAGGCTCACGAGGATCGGCCCCAGCATCTCCTTGGAGGCGAACAGATGACGCAGATACGCCCGGCTGAACCCCGGGCGTGCCCCGTCCGCCCCCACGGGCATGGGCCACCCGTACCGCCCCGGGTCGCACGCCGGGCAGTCGCACCCGGGCTCGATCGCCCCGGGGTCCCGCGTGTTCGCCGAGTTCTTCAGGCGCACCTGCCCGAACCGCGTGAACGCGTTCCCGCTCCGCCCGTTCCGCGTGGGGAGCACGCAGTCGAACATGTCCACCCCCGCCCGCACCGCCGCCACGATGTCGCGCTCGTACCCCACGCCCATCAGATACCGCGGCTTGTCCGACGGGAGCAACGGCGCCGTGTGCTCCACCACGCGCACGATCGCCTCGTGCGGCTCCCCCACTGCCACGCCCCCAATCGCGTACCCCGGCAGCTCCACCCCGCACACCCGCTCGGCCGACCACGACCGCCGATCCAGGTCCGTCCCGCCCTGCACGATCCCGAAGAGTGCCTGCGCCGAGGCACGCTCGTGCGCACGCTTGCAGCGTTCCAGCCACCGCACCGTCCGCTCGTTCGCGAGTTCGAGGCGTTTGTCGTGCTCGTAGCCGGTGGGCGAGGCGTCGCGCTGGGCCGCGAGGCGCAGGCGCGTCTGGTTCACCGTCCGCGCCTCCGGGTCGATCGAGGGCGGGCAGTCGTCGAACGCCATGATGATGTCCGCGCCCAGCAGGTTCTGCACCCGCATCGAGTGCTCCGGCGTCATCCGGATCGCCTCGCCCGAAATGATGGAGCGGAACGTGACGCCGTCGTCGTCCACCGCGTTGATGTCGGCCATCGAGTACGCCTGGTACCCGCCCGAATCCGTCAGGATCACCCCGTCCCACCCCATGAACCGGTGCGCCCCGCCCAACTCCGCGACGACCTCCGGGCCGGGGCGGAGCATCAGGTGGTAGGTGTTGTTCAGCAGGATGTTGGAGCCGAGGCGGCGCACCAGGTCCGGCGTGATGCCCTTCACCGTCCCCTTGGTCCCCACCGGCATGAAGCACGGCGTCTCGAACGACCCGTGCGGGGTCGTCACCACGCCCGTGCGCGCGCCGCAGACGCGGGACTTGGCCGTCACCTCGAACGCGAGCGGACCCGGCGCGCTCACGAAGACGGCCCGGGTTCGGAAACGTCGCGGTTTGCGCGGCTCAGCGTCCGCTTCTCCGCTGGCGTCAGGCTCTGGAGCCCCTGAGCCGAGACTTTCGCGAGGATGCGATCAACCTCCGCCTCGTTGCCTTTGCGCTTCTTGCCGGCGCCCCCGCCGCCGCCCTTGCGGGAGTTCTTGAAGACGTCGAAAAAATCGCGGAGCAGGTGGCTGTTGCGGATGAAGTACCACCCGGCGATCGCGCCGCCGAGGTGGGCCGCGTCGCCTCCCTGGTTCGCCCCGCGTGCGATGAAGAGGTTGAACGCCGCGAGCCCGACGTACCCGTACGCGAGCCACTTGAGCTTGAGCGGGATCGGCGGGAAGAGGAGTTGGACGACCGTATTCGGCGCGATGTACGCGCACGCGACAATCACCCCGAACACCCCGGCCGACGCCCCGATCAGCGGCGTCGTGATCGCGACGTCCAGCGCCCCCGGCAGCGGCACGCCCACCGCCCCGATCAGGTTGAGCAGCAGATACCCCAGCCCGCCGCCGATGCCGCAGACGAGATAGAACGCCAGATACCGCTTGGAGCCGAGGAACTGTTCGACGATCCCGCCGAAGACGAACAGGCCGAACATGTTGAAGGCGATGTGCCAGAAGTTGTCGTGCGAGTGCAGGAACTGGAACGTCACCAGCCGCCAGACCTCGAGGCGGAAGAAGCCCTGATAGGTCGAGAAATGCCCCCAGTATTCGAGCGGGTGCATCACGCGGTAGAACCGATACCCCACCAGACGCTGCTCGCCGTCGGAGGTCACCAGCAGGCGGACCAGCGCCCGCCCGCTCTCACGCCGATCCGCGTCATCGGCCCGGGTCAGCTGCAGATTGGGCCCCACCGCCGGGCCGAAACGGAGCTGACGCTCATCGGCCGGGACGAAGAAGTCCTGCGTCTCGGCGACCTGCCCTTGGTGGTCCCGATCCACGATACTGGTGCCGACCTCCATCGGCACGCCGAAGCGGCTCAGCCCCACGTCCGCGACGAACACCACGATGTTGATGAGGATGATCCAGGCGTTGACCGAGAGGACACGCATCCGCCCCAGGCGTCCGCCGCCCGGACCGCCGCCGGAACCGCCCGCGCCGAACGGCGATCGCCCGCCCCGCCCCCGCCCCTGCCGCACGTAGTCCCGGTCCGCGATGCCCATCGGTCGCGCTCTCCTTGCACGCCCTCCACGGCTCGGCTTCCCGCCCGCGAGGTCGCTCGATGTTAGCGGGCGCACCCCGCTTCCGAAGCCCGCGCCCGAACCCGTTTCCGAGGCCCGGCCCCGGTAAGGCAAGCCCCGATCGCTATCATCGCCCGACCGCCGTGACACGCCCCACCTTTCCACCCCTCGACCCCGCCCCGGAGCGGATCCTGATCGTCCGCCCGAGCGCGCTGGGCGACGTCTGCCGGTCCGTCCCCGTGCTCGCGAGCCTGCGTCGGGCCTACCCCGCCGCCCGGATCGACTGGCTCGTCAACGACGCCTTCCGCGAGGCGATCGCCGCCCACCCGATGCTGGACGCCGTCGTGGATTTTCCGCGCAAACGTCTGGGTCGCGAGCTTCGCGCTCTTCGCCTCGCCGGCCCGCTCGCCTTCGCCCGCGACCTTCGCGCCCCGCGATACGACCTGGTGATCGACGCGCAGGGCTTGCTCCGCAGCGCGCTGTGCGCACGCCTGACAGGCGCGAGAACACGCGTCGGTGAGCGCAGCGCACCGGAGGGCGCGAGCCTGCTCTATAACAGGCGGGCGCAGGTCCCGCGCGAGATGCACGCCGTGGACCGGATGCTCGAACTCGTGCGCACAATCGGGGTCGAGCCGGTCCGCGACCTGCGTCTGTACACCTCGCCCGGCGATCGTGCCTGGCTCGACGGCGTGCCGGCGCTGGCCGGACGCCGCTACGCCGTGCTCGCGCCGACAAGCGTCTGGCCCGCGAAGCGCTGGGCGATCGACCGCTACGCCGGGCTCGCGCAGCGTCTGCTCGACCGGGGGGACGCGGAAGCAATCGCGGTCGTCGGCGGGCCGAGCGAGCGCGAGCAGTGCGGGGCGCTGGTGGCGCTCGCCGAGCGCGACGGGCGCGTGGCGGACCTAGTCGGCAAGACGACCGTCGGACGACTGATGGCGGTCATCGAGCGCGCGAGCCTGGTCGTCGCGAACGACTCGGCCGCCCTGCACATGGCGGTCGGGTTCCGTCGCCCCTACGTCGCGATCTTCGGCCCCACGAGCATCGAACGCGTCGGCCCCGCCAGCCACGCCGCCCCCGGGCCCGACCGTGCGCACGTGTTGCAACATCTTGAGCCCGGCGACACGCTCGACCACAAGCACGACGCGAACGCAAGGATCACCGCACGCGTCACGCCCGACGAGGTGCTCGCGGCGGCGCGAGAATGCCAGATGCGCCCATAGCCAGAGGGCCAGATCGGATCCGGATCAGGACCGAATCTGGCCCTCTGACCCTTTGATGATTTGGCTCTTTCGGCCTCAGCCGTTCGTGCGCTCGAACTCGCGCATGAACTCGGCCAGCGCCTCGCAGCCGGCGTTTGGGAAGGCGTTGTAGATGCTCGCCCGCATCCCCCCGGCCGAGCGGTGGCCTTTGAGCCCGTCCATGCCCGCGTCCGTCGCCGCCTTGATGAACTTCGACTCCAGATCCTCGCTCGGGGCGCGGAAGCAGACGTTCATCCGGCTGCGGCTGTCGGGCTTGGCCGTGCCGTTCCAGAAGGCCGAGGCGTCGATCGTGTCGTAGATGACCTTGGCTTTCGCCTCGTTGCGGGCCGCCATCGCCGCGAGGCCGCCCTCGCTCTTGATCCACTTGAACACACGCCCCATGAGGTAGATCCCGAACGTCGGCGGGGTGTTGTACCGCGAGTCGTTCTCCGCGTGGGTCTTGTACCGGAGCATCGTCGGGAGGTCCCGGGCGCTGCGCTCCAGCAGGTCCTTGCGGACGATCAGGAGCGTCGTGCCGCTGGGGCCAAGGTTCTTTTGCGCACCCGCGTAGATCAGGCCGTACTTCGAGACGTCGATCGGGCGGCTGAAGATATCGCTCGACGCGTCGCAGACGAGGAACGAATCCCCGCCGCCGCCACAGGCCGGCTCGTCGCGGAACTGCGTGCCGAAGATGGTGTTGTTGCTCGTGAAGTGGGTGTAGACGGGCTTGTCCGAGGGCTTGACGTCCGCGCCGGTCGGGATGAAGTTGAAGTTCGTGTCCTCGCTGCTCGCCGAGAGGTGGACCTTGCCGTACCGCTTGGCTTCCTTGATCGCGCCCTGGGACCACTTACCGGTGTTCAGGTAGTCGGCCGTCTCGCCGTCCGGCAGGAAGTTCGCCGGCACCATGAAGAACTGGTGGCTCGCCCCGCCCTGCACAAACAGCACGGCGTAGTCGTCCGAGATCCCCGCCAGCTCGCGGCAGTCCGCCTCGGCCTCCTCGATCACCTTGTCGAACACCTTGCCCCGGTGGCTGTGCTCCATGATGCCGATGCCGGAGCCGTCGATGTTCCAGATCGCCTCCTGGGCCTCGCGCAGGACGGAATCGGGCAGGATCGCTGGGCCGGCCGAAAAGTTGAACACACGCTCTGTCGCCACCGTGGTCATCGCGCTGACTCCCCTTCAAGACTTCGCTGATCGAAACCGAATCGCCGCCGATGCGCCCGGGCTCAGGCCTTGGCCGAGAGCGCATCCTCGTTCACGCAGTGCAGCCACTGCTTGTCGTCCTTGTACGTGCGCACGATCCGCACGACCTCTTCCGCGACCGCGGCCTGCGCCTGGTCGGTCGACGCGCCAGCGTGGTGTGAGCCGTAGACCGCGGAAAGCTTGGCGGTCTCGCTCGACCAGTCGGCTTCCTTCTCCGCCGGCTGATTCTGCCAGACGTCCAGCCCGCAGCGGATGTTTTTGCTCTCCACCGCCTTACGCAGGGCCGCCTCGTCGACGACCGTGCCGCGGGCGGTGTTGATGAAGTAGGCCCCGTCCTTGATCGCGCCGAAGAACTCGTCGTCGAACATGCCCTTGGTCTCGTCGGTCGCGGCGACGTGGACGCTGAACGCGTCGGCGGTCTTCGCCAACTCGAGCAATGCCGCCCGGTCGTTGCCGCCGAAGCCGACGCCGAGGTCCATCGCGCGTTCCGGGGTCATGCTCCGCGACCAGGCGACGACGTCCATCTCGAACGCCTTCGCCCGCTGCGCGACGGCCTTGCCGATCGCGCCCACGCCGATGATCGCCAGCTTCAAGCCCTTCAGCCCGCGGGCCTTGCCGAACTCGCCCTTGCTCCACGTGCCCTCTTTGAGCACGCGGTCCTGCGTCGGCAGGCGACGGTCGCAGTTGATCAGGTGCCCCATCGCGAGCTCGGCGACCGCGACGGCGTTCATCCCGGGCGTGTTGCAGACGTGGACACCCGCCGCCCCGGCCGCGTCGCCGTCGATGTTGTCATGCCCCGCGCCGGCCCGGATCACGCCCTTGAGTTCGCCCGCCGACTCGAAGACCTTCGCCGGCACCTTGGTCGAGCGGACCACCAGCACCTCGGCCTTGGTCCGCCCAAGCGCCTCGATCAGCTCATCCGGCGTCGTCAGCCCGGGCTCGGAGGTCACCTCGCACCCGAGCTCCTTCAACCCCTCGACACCCGCCGCTTCGAATTTGTCCGCGATCAGCACCCGCATTGGCTCGACCTCCAGCCCCGGCTCACAACCTCGATCCCGCAGCCGACGCCGCGGGCGCAGAGTCTATGAGCCGCACACGACCCGGGGCGCACCCCCAGCCCGCCGGTCCGGGCCCGAAACAGGAAAAACCCCGCCGAAGCGGGGTCCATGCGGCGATCCGCTCGGGGCTCGGGCCCACTCGGGGGCGGGGGCCGCCCCGCAGGGCGGTCAGCGGTTGCGGTGATCGAGGTTGATCTCGAAACGCCGGTCGCCGTTGGCCCCGAAATCCTTCCCGCGGAGCCCGCTCGCCGTCCAGCGGTAGTGCCCGTAGAGCTGATCAAACGGTCGCCCGCTGCGGGTCGGCGGCTCGTAAGCGCGCGGGGTGTAGCGGTATCGCGTCGGACCGGTCGGCGAGGACGGGTTCCAGCCGAGGAACGAGTCCGCAGTCGTGCGCACGGAGACCGACGCATCGAACATGAGCGTCACGACGCGGGCATCGGGGTAGCCGTAGTACAACGCCGTCTCCCCGAAGTGGCGCGAGTGCGAATCGTGCATCATGACCTTTTCCGACGCGAACGCGACGTCGCCGAACCGGGCGGCCCCGAAGCTGATGTTGCCCGGCTGGATGATGTACGTGCTGTGCTCCTGCCCCTGGTAGAGGCGTCGGTTCGCGGTGCCGGCCACCGATTGGAAGCGGTCGTAGGCCGCGGGCACGAGCTCGTACGACGAACTATGGGCCACGCGCTGCGCGGACCCGCCCGGGCTGCCCGTACCCGGCACCGGGAGCGAGCCGCCGGCGCTCAGGTCGCTCGGGTTGTCAATGAACGCCTCCTGCCACCCGCGACGCAGGCGGTCGGCCGACGACACCACCAGCGGCTCCGGGAACCGGGCGGCGATGTAGTCCATCAGCACCAGGTGCGAGTACAGCACGTGTGGGATCCAGCCCTGAGGACGGATATAGACCTCCGACCCGAGGCCCGTCCGCCGGCGGAGGATGTCCACCGCCTGATACGCGGCGGCCTGCATGTCATTGGTTGCCCCGTTGAGATCGGAATACTCGCTGAACGCCGAGGGACGGGCAATGCTGCCGGTCCAACTGAAGCTGAAGATGCGGTCATCAAAATCCGCGGCATAGCTCGCTGCCGCGACGCCGAGTTGGCGCTGGCTGCTGAGGTCGAGCGTGACCCGAGCCGAGCGGCGGGCCTCGCCGAGGGCCGGGAGGAGGATCCCGATCAACAGGGCGATGATCGCGATGACGACAAGTAGCTCGATCAGCGTGAATCCGCGTCCGCGGGAGACGATGTGCGACATACTTTGGAACCTCCGAGCACTAGAACAGCGCTGCTGACAGCCAGAACGGCCGCCACGATCCCACCCCCGCCTTTGGCAGAATACCGGATTGTCCGCCGGGTGCAAGTGCTTTCACGGAAGTAAAAAACCGCCCCGAGGGTGCTCGTGGCGGTCGTGGATCAGCAAGATGGAATCGATTGATGCGGAGCCGTTAATTCCAACGATCGCGATCGAGGCCGTCGCGAAGTGTACCCGCCTCGTTCAACTGACCGTCAAAATCAAAGCCGTTCAGACCACCGACCGTAAAGGCCCACTTTGTGCGGAGATTGGGTTCGATCGGGCGTCCATCTCGGGTGGGGGGTTCGTGGGCATCCGGCTGATAATTCACTCTGAGGGCGTTGGAATATGCATCGTTACCATCAGAATTGGTTCGGACGGAAACCGATGCATCAAACATCCCAACAGGCACCCGAGCATCCGGGTATCCATAAAAGATGGTGCCCTGCCCGAAGTGACGAGAAAAGCGGTCGTAGATAAACACCTTGTTGGACGGGAATGCTACGGACGAAGAAATCAATCCACCAAGACGATCGGCGGCGCCCGCTGTGTTGTACTGGCTGTGGCCTGTACGACTCACGAGAATGCGAGATGCGCCACGCCGCGACTGACCGGGATCGTACGTCGCAGCAACAATCTCAAACGACGAACTGAACGGCCACGTCCATGTATCGGGGTTGTTGGGATAAGGCACACCAGCATCACGGGGCCTGCGCCAATCCTCAGTCCACGCGCGTCGGATGTTGTCCGACACCGAAACCACCGCGGGGTCCGGGAGGACCGCGTTCAAGTAGTCGTTGAGTACAAGATGCGAGTAGAGGATGTGCGGGATCCAGTTCTGACGCACCTGCCCCATGCTGTTGAAATCTTCGGCACTGGCACCACTCGCCATGATCGCGGTCGCCTGCATCGCCGCTGCACGCACGGATGCTCCCGGTGCCGGATCAGGTGTTCTATAAATTTCTGTTCGGTTCCCTACAGTGATACTGTAAGTCCGTGAAAGCTGCCAACTAAACGACGGAATGGAGTCGCTGAAGTCGGCTGAATAGGTCGCGGAGGCGACGTTCAATTGGCGGACGTTGCTCAGGTCGACCGTCAGGCGGGCCGAGCGACGGGCCTCGCCGAGCGCCGGGAGGAGGATCCCGATCAGCAGGGCGATGATCGCGATCACCACCAAGAGTTCGATCAGCGTAAACGCCGACCGGGCAGTACGTGTCTTCCGCATAATTCCTTGACCTCCAGCAACGCGTCCGGCGATCCTCGCCCAACGCTTTTGTGTCATCTGATTCAGAGTCTACCAGAAATCGGCCGCAGCGTCCACAGAGCTTCACACGCCGTTCACACGCTCGACATATACGTCAAAGCCGATGCCAATCCGCCGAGGATCGTGACGTCGCGTTGCACTGATCAATCACCTACCAGCCGACGGAGAACCCGCCAAGCTTGACCCCGATACCCTCACTCCGCACCCGCGGACGCGCCGGTTGCACGGGATGCCGAAAAAATGCTTCATCCTTGTTCGTGATGGCGGTTTGCGGCACCGCCATGTCCGGGCTCGGCCGAGGCAGCCACGCGGCTCGCGGGGGCCGTGCCAGGCAGGAGGCGGACCGGGCTGAGCCCGAGGTGCTGACGATCGGTCGGCGCCTCACAGACCGCCCCGCACCCCTTGCACGCGTAATCGCTCGGCTGTAGAGGCTTTTGGCACGCATAGCACTTGCCTAACAAATGAGCGACCCCCGGCGTCCGGGCGGCCAATTCCCAGAACTGACGGGTGGTCGGCCCGCGGATCACCGTTTCCGGGCGGATGACCCCCCGGGCAACCAACTGGCGGATCGTCTCGTGCGAGCACCCGGGCATGAAGGGGCGATTGGAGTCCCGAATGCTCCACGGGCCCATGCCGTTTTGCGTCGCCTGTCGGCTGAGCGGCTCGAAGCGACCGCCGCAGGACGCGCACCGCGTCGGCGTGGGTGAGCGATCCCCGCAGTAGGGGCAGAGCGTCGGGGGCGTGGGGCGATGGGTCGGCTCGCCGTTGGCGTCGGGGGGCGGTGGCATCGAGGGGATTGTTCGCACCCGGGGCGTCTCAGGTTGACGCCGGCGCTCCGAGCGGCTTTCGTCGGCTATGCCGACCCCCCAAGCCGCCCAACGTTGTCGATCTCGCCCGTGCGTGTTTTCGTTTCGCCCGGGGCGGCTGGTGTTGACGGGCGTTGCGTTGGTGCTGCTCCCGGGCGGTTGCGCGTCGGAGCCGAACCCGTTTTCCGGGCTGGACGAGTCGGACCGAACGGTCGGCGGTCGCCAGGTGGCGGCCCACGACCGCCCGCCCGCCGCGGTGGACGGGCGGGGCGTCTCTTGGGCGGACCTGCACCCGCTGCTGGCGGAGCGGGCGGGGGGGGAGATTCTGGAGGAGCTCGCCCTCGACCGTCGCCTGCGGGAATTGGCCGAGCGTCGGGGCGTCTCGATCACGGACGCGGACGTCGGGCGCGAGCGGGATCGTTTGCGGGAGAACGTGTCGGCGGGCGCCGGGGTGGACGCCGAGGAAGCCGAGCGGCTGGTCGAGCAGCTCCGCGTGGCTCGCGGGCTCGGGCCGACCCGGTACCGGATGCTGCTGGAGCGGAACGCGCTGCTCCGGGCCTTGGTCGCGGGCGAGGTGGAAGTCGAGGAAGAGACCGTCCGCCGGGCGTTCGAGGTTCGCCACGGCGAGCGTGTGCGAGCGCGGCTGTTCGTATCGAGCGGGGAGAGCCAAGCGTCCGAAGTGCGCCGTCGCGTGCGGGCGTCGGCGGCTCCCGTGGCGGCTTTTGCCGAGGCGGCCGTCGAGTTCTCGGTCGATCAGACCGGCGCCAACGGCGGGCGCCTCGGGAGGATCAGCCCGTCCGACACAACCCTCCCCGCCGCCCTGCGGACCGCGCTCCGGCGCACCGAGCCCGGCTCGGTCAGCCCGGTGATCGCGCTCGACGCAGGGTTCGCGCTGGTGCTGGTCGAGGAACGCGTGCCGCCCGATCCGGTTGCGTTCGAGGCGGTCGAATCGGTGCTCCGCGAAGAAGTCCGTCTGTCCGCCGAGCGGGCGGCGATGGATCGGCTCGCGTCGAGCATCCTGGGACGCTCGGGCGTGGAGCCGATCGACGCGGGGCTGGAGTGGTCGTGGCGTCGGGGGCGTGCCGAACGACGGTGAGTCCGTACAAATCGCGGGCACTCATGCGGTCTTGCAAAGAACCGCGATGGGTCGCATGTTGCTGATGCAACCGCCCCCCGGGTAACTCTACTCCGGCCCCTCCTCGGTCGGGTGCGGGTCGATCAGCAGGCGGACGAAGAAGTCCCCCACCGCTTCCCGCGAGATGCTGTCGAACGCGACGATCTCGTTGTGCCCGAGCCCCGGGCGTTCGAGGAACTCGACCGGGACGCCCGCCTTCCGCGCGGCCTCGGCGATCGCTCGACCGTGCTCGACCGGCACGATGAAGTCTTCGCTCCCGTGGACGACCAGCAGCGGGCGCGTGCCGAGCTCGGCGACGTTTTCCTCCGCCGCCGTGTCGCCGGGCGTGAGCAGACGCGCCACACGCCCGCCATGGAACCCTGCGATCTCCGGCCACGACCGGAACCCCGCCGCGATGCAGAGGCCGCGGATCCACTCGCGCTCGGCCGCGACGACGCTCGCGAACGTGCCCCCGAGGCTGTAGCCGAAGACCGCGACGCGGTCCGGGTCGGTCTCCGGCATCGCCCGCGCGAAATCGGCGGCCGCGAGGCTGTCGGCGGCCAGCCCGGCGCGCGTCCGACGCCGATTGGTCGATTGCCCGTACCCGCGGTAGTCAAAGATCAGCACACTGATCCCGCGATCCGCGAGAAAGCTGCTGAACGCCTCGTGGTCCGCGACGTTGCCGGCGTTGCCGTGGCAGTGGACGACGACCGGGGCCCGCTGGCCTTCCTCCAGGCCGCGGGCCGGGATGAACCAGGCGTGCAGGCGCAGGCCGTCGTCGGTCTCGATCCAGACGTCGCGGTACCCGGGGGGCGTCTCCACCGTGCGGCGGCTCGGGTAGTAGAACAGCATCGACTCGAGCCAGCCGGAGAGCGTGATCGCGAGAAAGAGCACGAGCAAGACGCCGCCGGCGATCAGACGCCGAAGGATCATCGCCCGCCAGTTGCGCTTGCGTGGCGGCTTAGGCTGTTTCCGATCGGGCATCACGCTCCCCCCGTGCCGCACAGCGTACTCGATGTCATGATTCGGAAAAAGCCGCTCGAGCTTCCGCGGACCACGGTCGCGCGCTCTACCGCGCGATCTCGATCGCCCGCGTCTCGCGGAGCACGGTCACCTTGATCTCGCCCGGGAAGGTCATCTCGTCGCTGACGCGCCTGGCGATCTCGTGCGCGATCAGGTACGCCTCGTCGTCGCCCACACGGTCGGCGTCGATCATGACCCGCACCTCGCGCCCGGCCTGCACCGCGTACGCCTCGCGCACGCCCGGCTGCGCCAGCGCGATGTCCTGGAGTTCGTTCAGACGCTGCACGTAGCGTTCCATCGACTCGCGGCGCGCGCCCGGGCGAGCGCTGCTCACCGCGTCGGCCGCCATCACGATCGGGGTGTAGAAGCTGGTCGAGGGGATGTCCGCGTGGTGCCCGCCGATCGCGTTGAGGACCTCGTCTCGCTCGCCGAACTGCTTGGCGAAGTCCATGCCGATCTTCGGGTGCCCGCCCTCCATCTCGTGGTCCATCGCCTTGCCGATGTCGTGCAGAAACCCGCACCGGCGCGCGAGCTTGCCGTCGAGCCCGAGCTGCTCGGCGATGAGCTGGCAGAGATACCCGACCTCGATCGAGTGACGCAGCACGTTCTGCCCGTAGCTCGTCCGGTAAAACAGCTTGCCCATCGCCTCGCTGATCTTCGGGTGGACCTTCGCGAGGTTCGCCTCCAGCACCGCGTCCTTGCCGGCCTTGATGACCTTCTGATCGACCTCGCTCCGCACCTTCTCGACGATCTCCTCGATCCGCGTCGGGTGCATCCGCCCGTCGGCGATCAGGCGCTCCAGGCTCTCCACCGCGACCGTCTGGCGGATCTTGTCGAAGCAGCTCACCACGATCACGCCCGGCGTGTCGTCCACGATGATGTCCGCCCCCGTCGCCTTCTCGATCGCGCGGATGTTCCGCCCCTCGCGCCCGATGATCCGACCCTTCATGTCGTCGGAAGGGATCGCGACCGTCCGCACCGTGTGCTCGCTGGTGTGCTCGGTCGCGTACCGCTGGATCGCCATCAGTGTGATCTCGCGCGCCCGCTCCTCCGCCTCCTCCTCGGCCTTCTCCGTGATCCGGCGCACAAGCTTGGCGATCTCCGAGCGGCTCGAGTCCTCCACGCGGCTCAGCAGCTCCTCCTTCGCCTGCTCCGGCGTCAGGTCCGCGATCCGGTGCAGGAGATGGGTCTGCTCCTCGTGCAGGCGGTCGAGTTCGGCCTCCCGCACGCGGACGTCCGCCTGCTGCTCGTCCAGTTCCGACTCGCGGCGAGCGAGCGTGGACTCCTTTTGCTCCAGCGACTGCTCCTTGCGGTCGAACGCGTCCTCACGCTTGGCGAGACGCTTCTCCTGCTCGCGGATCTCGCCCCGGGCCCGGTCGATGTCCTTGTCAACCTCGGTTTTCCGCTCGAGGGCCTGACGCTCGGCTTCGAGGCGGACGCGCTCGGCCTCTGCGCTCGCCTCCTGGCGGGCTTTGTCGACCATCGACCCGGCCTCGGACCGCGCCTGCGTCAGCGTCTTCCCGACGAGGAGTCTCGCGATCCCAAAACCCGCAACCAAGGCGAGGACTGCGATCAGGATGACCGCCCAGATCGGCACGCCGCCGCCTGCCGCCGCCTCGCCCGCCTGGGCCAACGTCCGCACCGTGTCGTGTCGCATCGGCGGGCCACCTCACAGCCTCCAGGGGCGAAACGCCCGAGAAAGGCCCTCAAAAAATCAGCAGCACCGAACGCGAACACAGGTCGGCCGAGATCTCGGCCGGCGAACATGCATCGAAGCCGCGCCCGATCAAGGACGCGGACCGCGTGCGGCGGCTCGCCCGCACGCCCAGCCCGGACCGACCACCGTGAGGGCGGCCTCCCGCCCGGGCGATCGAGCATGTCACGCGTGGTGCCGGGGGCCCCGCTCGGGCCCCGGCCCACGACGTCAGCAACGCGGGCTCGGAGCGAGGGTTTGCCCCGTTGCCCGTCGTCGATGCACCTGATTCAGCGCCCGCCGAGCTGTCCGAGGGGACGGTTCGGCTGCTGGAAGTCATCGAAACCGTGATCGGCTTCGGCCGACCCCGGGAAGCGATATCTTAGCCTTGCCTGAAGACACAGGCGGCTCCGGATGAGCCGCACACGCCCCGATCGGGCTTTGCTTCGAACCAGAGCCCGCCCTCGGCCGATACCATGCAGGCCGAGCCGTGCCCGGTGTGCGGCTCGGGGCCGAGGATGTGGAGGCCTGCCGGAATCAAACCCCCGATTCTGGCGGCTTTGATAAAGAAATCGATCCCGCGGGCGGCTGGGTCGCCCGCGGGTGAGCGAGAGGACTGTGCCGATGCCGATGCTTGCGTCCAGCTTGGTTTCCCGCCCCGCCGGTTCCCGCGGGGGGCGGCTTGTGCGCATCGCGTTCGCGATCGGTGCGGCCGCGATGCTCACGGGCTGCGCGAACCGCATGTTCCAGGTCGAGATGTCGGGCGAGGCGCCCCCGGAGGGCACGCCGATCTCGGTCGTGGTCCGCGGGGAGCACGCGAACGTGCTGCTGACGACGGACCACCGGGTGGAGGCGCCGACGCTGAAGGCACGGGCCGACGGGGCAAGGCGCGGGGCGGTCCATATGCCCGCCGATCTCGGGTACGTCCGGGCGGACCTCACCCACGACGGCGAGAGCGGGTACACGCTCGAGATCGAGATCGACCGCGCCCCGCAGCGTGACCTCGCCGCCGGCCCGAGCACCGTCACCCTGCGGACTCCCGCGATCGGGGACGTCCGCGTCCGCAACCACGGCGGCTACGTCCATGTCTCCGGGGCTTCCGGCGCGATCGATATCCAGAACGGCGTCGGCGGGGAAGGCGGGAACGTCCGTGTCCGGACCGATGCCCCGATCGACCGCGACGTGCGCATGGAAACGACCGATGGGCAGGTCACCCTGAGCATCCCGCAGGACGCGAAGGGCACCCTGGAGGTCAGCGCGCCGCGTGGCAAGCCGACCATCGACGCGCGGACCGTCGCGCTCGAGGCGTTCCGCCCCATGCCGGCCGAGCGCGTCTGGCTCGCGGTCCTCAACGGCGGGGAGAACCGGATCTATCTCCGCACCGGTCGCGGTAACGCCCGGATCAACATCGTCACCGAGCCGATGCGGACCAGTTTCTTCCAGCCGTTCATCGAGACGGCCCCGGATTGATCCCCTTCGATCGGCCCCCAACGCAGGCTTTGGCACGGGCGCCTCCCCCGTGCTTTTTCTTTGGTTGCGTACGCTCGCGGGCGGCGGGCGGTCAGCGCAGCAAAACACGGGCGGTGACGCCCGTGAGGCCAATGCTGGCGATGATGGGACGGTGCAGACGGTCCCGGTTCACGCCGCCTTGTGCGAGCGTTCGAGTTGGGCCTGCTGGATCTGGGCGACGGCCCGGTTGACCTGCTCCACGACGAACGGGCGGTGGGCGGCGTGGAAGCCGAACTCGAACTGCACGCCGCAGTAGGCGCTCATCGAGCTGTCGATATGCCTGTGCACGATCTTGCCGGTGACGGCGAGCGGGGCGGGGATGTAGGGGCGGAGGTCCATGCGGAGCCAGTAGAGCCTGAGCTCCTCGGCGGCGGAAGCTTCTTCCTTGCTGACCATGATGCCCATGCCGCCGCCGGAGACGTTGACCAGGTGCGCCCCGAAGCGCGGGCCGACTTCCGGGAGCACGACGGGGGCGTCGTCGCTGGCGGCGGACGCACCGAGCTGCGCGTCGAGGGCGGCGAGGATCTGGCCCTTGTTGGCGATTTCGGCCGCGACGACCGAGCTCGGCTCCAAAAGCGGCCACACGTCCACGCTCGGGAGGCGCAGCTCCGCGGTCGAGATGCGGTAGAACCCGCGTCGGCTGCAGCGCTCGACGCCCTCGGGCATCGAGAGACGGACCGCGACCTCGTCCCGCCCGGTGCGCCCGCGGAACGTGGTCGGCCCGACCACGCGCGTGTGGAACATCCAGCGGTTCTGACCGATCGACATGACACCGACGAGGCGAGCGCCCTCGCGGAGCGCAACCTGAGCGCCGGCCGCGGCGGGTTGTTCACAGATCAGGTGGTCCGCGCCCGCCGAGAGCAGGCGGACGCGCCAGAGCAGGTCCGTTCCGGGCTCGCCGCCCTCGCGTTCGAGGGTGAGCTCGACGCCCCCGCCGCGCCCGGCGATCTGTTCGAGGCAGTCTCGCCAACGGTCCGTTCTCGATCGGCTTGCGGGCACTGGTCGTTCCTTCGCGTCTGGGCGCGTGCGCGAGGCACGGGCGGCGTTGCGTCCTGAACCGAGGGTGGATCGGTGCCCGGACGCCCCCGCTTGAGCCGCGGCGCGGCGCTCCAACCCGGAAACGTGCAAACACCTGCGCCAGACCGCACGGGCGAGCGGCTCAGGGCGTGCCCGGGTTCTCGGACGAACGCGGGGCCGTGAGGAGCTGCAGCAGCGTGCGGACGCGGTCGCGGTCGGCCTCGCTGAGCTCCCGACCGCCGAAGCGGGCGTCGTAGTAGAGCGTGCTCAACGCCGCGAGCGCGGACGCGGCGTCGGGATCGGCCGCCCCGATCACCGACGCGTGCGCCATCGGCGGGCGCGAGGCGGGCTTGGCGAGCCCCCGGCGCGCCAGCGCGCGGAGCGCCTCGTCATAGAAACGCAGGTGCGGGGGTTGGCGGCGACGCCGGGGGCCGAGGCGACGCGAGACCGCGAGCGTCAGGACCCACGCCCCGTACCCCGCGAACGCGACGCCTGCGGCGATCAGCAGCGTGTTCAGGACCGCGGCCGACAACGCCCGCGCCCCTTCCGCGCCGGGCGGTTCGAACGGGCTATCACCATCCGCCCCCCCCCCGGCATCGGCGCGATCGCTCGAGCCCTGATACCCGACGATCGAGCTGATCCACGCGTACTCGATCGCGTTCAGCCAGCGACGGAGCACGCGCCCCGGCGTCTCCTGCGGGCGGTGGATCGAGCTGAACTCGTCCGGCGGCGTCGGGTCGTAGGTCCGCCACTGCCCGGGGCGAGGCTCGGCCTCGACCCACGCGTGCGCGTTGCTCGAGCGCACGATGTACGTTCCGGTCTGCGCGTTGAACTCGGCCGCGACATACCCGGTCACGACACGCGCGTTCACGCCGATCGCTCGGCACATCGCCGCCATCGCCGACGCGTAGTACTCGCAGTGTCCCGTGCGGGCGTCGGTGAGGAACCAGTCGATCGGGTCCCGTCGCGGCGGGGCCGCCAGGGTGTCGAGCGTGTAGGTGAAATTCTCGCGGAGGTAGGACTCGATCGCGCGGACGGCGAGCGCGTCGTCGCGCGGGTCGCGCTCCAGCGGGTCGATCGCGAGGCCGCGGGGCGCGAGGGCGAGTTCCGCCTCAGCGCGCACGATCTCGGAATCGAACGTGATCGACCCGCGCTCGGGCGGCTCGGCATCCAGCACCGAGACCTCGGGCGCGGGGCGGTACTCGACCTCGTAGGTGAGCTGCCCGCCCGAGCCGGTGCGCAGCGCCTGCCCGTCGCGCCGGCTGAGCTGCACCTGCGTGCGCGTCGGGAAGCGGAGCCCGACCGCTTCGTGCAGCGTGAAGATGTGGTGGGCGCGCCCGCTGGGGGTGTCGCGGATCGTGATCTGCGCCCGGCGGACGCGGCCGGTCGGCTCGGATACCCCGGACGGGCGGACCCAGGCCCGCGGCACGACCCGCTCCATCCGCTCGTTGTCCCGTCGGCGGGTCGAGGACCGCGCCCATCGCCCGTCGCGGTAGTCATCCAGCACCGAGCCGCGGAGATACTGGACTTCGCTCTCGCTCCCGATCGCGCGTCCCTGATCGTCGACGATGCGCAGGTCGATGACCGGGGTCTGCACGTCGTTGATGAGCCCGCCGACCCCGAGATTAATTTCTGGCGAGAAGCCGGTCTGACGCCCGATCGCGGCGTTGCCCCACGAGCCGAAGACGTCGCGTCCGATCCCGCGCGGGAAGAGCACGAAAACCATCGCCGCGACAAGGGCCGCGGTGATCGTGACGCCCGAGATCAGCCCGCCGAGGCGCGCCGGTTCGTCGCGTCTGGCGCGGGGCAGGCGGTCGCCGTCGGCCTCCACACGCGAGGCGAGCATCTGGAAGCGGATCGCCGTCGCGAGCAGCACCGGCACGAACAGCAGCAACCCGAGCCCGATCAGCAGCTCGTTGCTGGTCAGCACGGCCCCGATCGCAAGAAAAGCGGCAAGGGTGAGCAGCTGCCCGTCGTCGCGCGGGATGCGCCGATCCACGAGCTTGACCAGAAGCAGGCCCACGACGAGCTGGGAAAAGTCATCGACGTTCAGCCCGCCGTCGAGCGCCCCGCGCGCGGTGTACAAGGCGACGATCAGGAGCATGATGTTCGCGATGGGTCGTGGCCAGGCCTTCGCCCGCCCGGCGTCGGTCACGCGCCAGAGGAGCCCCGCGATAAGCCATGCGCCGACGAGGACCGCGAGCTCGCCCGACGCGACGCCGTAGATCCCCGTCGAGAGCAGCACGCACAGGAGCACGCCGCGTCGATAGGCCCGGTCGGCGCTCATCATGAGTCGGCCCCCGCTTGGGCGTCCGTGCGGGCCGGAGCCGGGGCCTTGACGCTTGGCGCGCGTGCAGGCCGCCACTTGGCCCACCAACGCGTGCCGCCCGCCTCGGCCTCGAAAGCGAGCCCGGCGGGCAGTTCTACGCCCGCGCCCTCGTAGATGCCGGGGTCGTCGGACTCGATCGTGGCGTCCGCGCCGCGGATCCGAGCGGGGTCCGCAGCGGGCTGGACCGCGACCACGGCCCCGCGGCAGGCGCCCGCGTCCACCACGACGCCCTCGCCCGGTGGCTGCCAGACGGCGAGCGCGTCGAGCAATCGCGAAGCCTGCGCCCGGCCGACCGCCGGCTCGATGCGCACGCCGGGCGCAAGAAGCCCGACCGCCTGCCCATCGCGGACCCAGTCTTCAATCAGCGTGCCGGCGACCGCGACGGCGCGTTCCACGCTGGGCGAGGTCGCGTTCGGGGGTGTTGCGAGCGCGACCCAGGCCCGCCGGGGCATGGGCGCCCCGGGCAGTCGCACGACCGGAGCACCGAGGCGAGCCGTCGGTTTCCATGCGATGCGCCGCGTGCTGTCGCCTGGGGCGTACTCGCGAATCGCAACAAACTCGTCACCCGGTCCCGGGCGTCGTGACGCGGTCGCACCGGTGGAGCCGAGTCGGCGCACGACCGCGTGACCTCGGGCCGAGAGCTTGACCCTCGGCGGGCGGACGCGCACGCTCGCGGGCAGGTCGAACCGCAGGCGTTTCTCGGTCAGGCCGAACGGGAACCGGCTGCGCACGGACAGCAGCGGGAATTCGAGCAAGCCGCGGTGGGTCGGCGTCCAGACCGATTCGCCCTCGACCGGTCGGCGCGGGCGGACCACATCGAGAAACGCGAGGGCGTTCGGCTCGGCCCGGGCCGAGCCGGCGGGGGATTCCTGCACGATCAACGCGCACGCTGGGAGGACGCGGTTCCGCGTGGTCAGGCGGTAGCGGATCGAAAGCGGCTGCCCGACGCGTGCGACGCTCGGCAGCACACGCGTGATGCGCACGCCCATGATCCCCGACCCGCCGATGACGCCCGAGGCGAGCACGCACCCGACGAGCAGGCCGAAGACGATGAAAAGCAGGTTGTTCTGGCTATTGACCGCGCCGATCGCGACGAAGACGGTCACCACGGCATAGACGAACCCCGCCCGGAGCAGCCCGGACGACCGCTTCGGTGCGGGGCGATCGACGTCAGCGGGTGGGGAGGCCGACACGTCCTCGCGGAAGCCGTACGCCCCGCTGCTCTCGATCCCGATCGCCGAACGCGTCACGAGGGGTTCACCAGAGCCCTTTCCAACCCCCAGAGATCTCCGAGTCACGGTCGGCGACGCGTCCCGAGCGGGGCAGGCCCGTTACCGCTTGGGCATCACGACGAGCACTCGGCTGGACTCCGACGGGACGTACATGTCCGAACGCGTCAACTGATACCCATCCGCCGTCGCTTCGATGCGGATCCGCCCGCGGTAGTTCCGCGGCAGGCCCATCTTGATCCGCCCAAGCTCGTCGGTGGTCCCGCTCGCGAGCACGCCGCCGTTGGTGGTCAGCACGCGGACCGACGCCCCGGGCACACCCTCGGTTTCCTCACCCATCCGCGGGTCGGTCCGCTCCACGACGGTCGCGATACTCGCGGGGCCCTCGATCACCCGTGCCGAAACCATCTGCCCGCACCCGGCGAGCAAGCCCGAGATCGCGATCGCCGCGACACCCATCACACGCGTTTTTGCATCAACCCGCACGTTCCGCCCCTTCCTGAGCCGACACCGCGGCCACGTCCTGCGACCCGTCCTCGATTGACCCTGCGACGTCCCCGTCCTCGCGTTCCGCGTCGAACCCCTCGCCGGACGCCTCCGATGTGGCTTTGTCCCTCGCGGGCGGGGCTCCGCCCACGAGCTCGCCGACCTTGGGCAGGTCGCGCAGGGTTGCGAGCCCGAAAGCGTCGAGGAACTGCTTGGTCGTGCCGTAGAGCATCGGACGCCCGAGTTCCTCGGCTCGACCCTTGATCATCACCATCTTCCGCTCAAGCAGCGAGCGGAGCACCTCCCCGCACGCGACGCCGCGGATCGCCTCCAGGCTGGCCCGGGTCATCGGCTGGCGATAGGCGATGATCGCGAGGGTCTCGATCGCGGCTCGGCTGAGCTTCTGGCTCTGACGCTGGCGGCTGAAGGCGGCGACGACCTCGGCGTGCTCCGGGCGGGTCATCAGACGCCACCCGCCAGCGACCTGCTCGATCCGGAACGCCCGCCCGCTCTGGTCGTACGCCTCGTTGAGGGCCTCGACCGCCCCCCGGACGCGGGCCTCGACGCCTTTCGCCCGCCCCTCGGCGTCGTCCTCGCCCGAGGCCGACGGTGTGTCGCCTTTGCCAAGCCCGAGCAGGGCCTCGCCGATCGCCCCCGGCGTCACCGGTCGGTCGGCCGAGACGATCACCGCCTCCACCGACGCCAAGAACCCGGCGTCCGACTCCACCTCCGTGTGCGCACGCTTGCTCATCGTCCCGATCGTACACGCATCGCCGGGGCCCCGGGCGGCGAAGAATCCCCACCAATGCCTCACCACGCCCCACTCCCCACCGAGCAGCACCGGTACACGGACCTCGCGCCCCTGACCGAACGCCAGCTCCACAAGCGCCGGGAGACCGTCTTCCTCGTCCTCGCCGGGCTCTTCCTCGGCACGCTGGCGATGCTCAACATCCTTGGCATCACGCGGTTTATCAAGCTGTTCGAGATCACCGGCACCGACGGGCAGCCGGCCGAGTGGTTCGGCACGCAGCTTGTCTTCGCGGTCGCCGTCGGCGTGCTCCCCTACCCCCTGACGTTCCTTTGCACGGATTTCATCAGCGAGCACTTCGGGCGGGCGCGGGCGAACGCCGTGGTCTGGGTCGGGTTTCTGCTGAACGTCTGGGTCGTCGCGATCCTCTGGATCGGCGGGGCGCTCCCGGGCTTCGAGGCGACCGACCCCGGGACGGGGGCGATCCTCGCCGACGAGGCGGGGCGTCAGCCGGTCTTCTTCGAGGTCCGGGCCCTCGCGTTCGGCGCGGTCGCGGCGAGCATGATCGCGTACCTGATCGCCCAGCTCGTCGACGTTCACGTCTTCCACTTCTGGAAGCGGTTGACCAATGGCAAGCACCTCTGGCTCCGCAACAACGGGTCCACGCTGGTCAGCCAGCTCGTGGACACCACGGCCGTCATCCTGATCACGCACTTCTACGCTCGGGCCCTGCCCATCAGCGGGGAGCACTCGATCTGGCCGCAGCTGCTGCTGTTCATCGCGACGGGTTACGCGTTCAAGGTCGTGGCGGCCCTGGTGGACACGATCCCCTTCTACATCGGGGCACACCACCTGAGCCGGTACATGCGCCTGCCCCCGCCGACGCACGCGACCCGCCCTTCGGCGGCGGCTGCTGTGGAGGCCGGGGTTGGATGAACCCGCGGGGCTGGCCAGGGGCGACGGGGAAGATCCCGCCCCCGTTGCCGGTTTCCGAGTCGGGGCCTATCCTGCCCCCGCGATCGACCTTTGGGCGTGTGCCGGAGTGGTCAAACGGGCCTGACTGTAAATCAGGTGGCTTCGCCTTCGGGGGTTCGAATCCCTCCGCGCCCACTGCCGCCGCTGCGAAGCGGCGGCTTTCTTTTTGCACTGATCGACTGTGCGCATGAAAAAAGCCCGGGCGGTTCCGCGGCACGCAGCGGAACCGATCCCGGGCTTCTCGCACCTCATCGCCCGCGTTCTTCCTCCGAAACGCGACCGAGCGTGCTCCTCAGCTCCGACGCCGACGGGCCGACGCCAGCCCGGCGAGCCCCATCAGCCCGACCGTCGCCGGGGTCGGCACGATCTGCCCGCGGACCTCACCGGGCGGGAACGCGTCGGTGTGAAAGTTCACATACAGCCCTTCGGTAAACAGCGCGGTGACCAGGTCCGGTTCGATGTCCTCCCACACCGCGGAGCCGCTGAGCGGCCACGTGCCGTCCGGCTCAGCGAAGTCGAACACGATCGGCCCGTTCACGCCGAACCCACCGAGGTGGATGTGGGCGCCCGGAGAGGCGGGGTTGCCGATGAGATTGTCGGTGATGTCCCACTCAAAGCTAAACGTGTTAAGGTTGCTGTCGTACACCCCACTGAGCGTGCCGGTCGCCGGCGTGTCCACCGGTGGCACTTCCTGAGCACCATTAATCACCGCTGTGAAGGTGAACAGGTCCGCCCCTGCGCCCGTGCTCAGCACTGTGAGCGCAAGACCAGCCGCCGCAAGAGTACTACTGCTTCGAAGGTGCATCGGTTTGTTCCTTTCCAAGAACGGTTGAATCGGAGTCGATTCGGCACGGCCTCGCCCACACGACCCGTGGGCGCGGCCGACCATCCCCTTGGGTGGAATATGCAACAGGTTCTCTTATGATCCAGTTAAATACGACGTCGACGCGTCATGCCCGCGAGCCCGGCGAGCGCCGCGATCGCGAACCCACCCGGAGCGGGGATGATCGCCATCGAGGTCACGAGGGAACCGCCGCCGATCTGCCCGATCATCGTCGCCTCACCGGTCATGAGATCGATGGTCCAGAAGGTGGACTGGCTGAGCGTCGCGTCGAGCACGGTCGCGTACGCGACGTCTTCGAAGATATCGAAGCTCGCGTCGTCGGTCAGGTTCACGCCGAGCGAGCCGACGGTCGCAAGGTTGCCGAAGCTGTTCGCCTGCGTGACGAGGATGTTGAGCCCGGTGTCGAGCCCGTAGAGCTGACTGGTGGTCGCGCCCGCAAAATTGTTGGTGTAGGCCGACGCCACCACGTTCGGCGTCGCCCCCTCGTTCGGGTCGCCCGCTTCATAGAACAGCGGCGTCGCGACGGTCGAGGCGCCGTCGTTGGGGTTGAGCACGAGGTTCTGCCCGGCGTCGGAGACGACGCGGATGCGGTCGATCGTGGGGTTGAAGTCGAAGCCGAAGGACGAGCCGTTCAGCGTGTCGCTGAACCCGCCGACGAGTGTCGCCATGCCGGAACTGATGTCGACACGGTAGAGGTTGCTGAAGCTGCCGAGGGCGTAGAGCTCGCCGGTTGCGGGTCGGACGTCGATGCCGACAAGCCGCTCGTTGACGCCGAGCCCCTGAAGAGCGACGCCGGTCTCGATGGCTTCCGGGGTGTTCACGTTCCAAGTGATCAGGGAACCCTGATTGGTCACGCCGATCGCGGTCTGGGCTTGGGCCGTCCCGGTGCCGAGCGCGAGTGTGAGCGCAATGATCGCCGTACGACGCGCCGTCTGGCGCGTCCGAATCTGATGCAGCATGTTCTGTGTCCTCCGCCGCGTGCCGCGGCATAAATGTCGACCGCATCCGCCCGGCACCCAGCCGGAGGAGCGACGACCTGATCTCGCCCCGCCTTCGGTCCCCGGACGTTCCGAGTTTTCGTGGCGCAGCCGAATTCTTCCGGATCCACAACTCGGCTACACTCGAAGCCATTCCGGTTTTGGGGTTTTTGGATCCCCGTCCGCCGTCGCAAGGGTTCTCACCGTGTCCACACTCCTCCAACGCATCGCGGGCGGCGACCACAGCGCCGTCACGGCGTGCGTGCAGGAGTATGGCGGGCTCATCTGGCGGCTGGCCAACCGATACCTGGACCGGGCAAAAGGCGAAATCGAGGACGCCGTACAGGAGGTCTTTGTCGAGCTCTGGACCAAAGCCGACCGCTACGACCCGAGCAAGGGCAGCGAACCAGCCTTTGTCGCGACGATCGCCCACAGGCGATTGATCGACTACCAGCGTCGCGTCTCGGCCCGCCCGGACCGGACCAGCACCAGCGAGCGACCGCCCGAGGGCGTCGCACCCGCGAGCATCGAGGTCAAGCGGGCCGACCTGGCCCACGCGGCCCTCGCATTCAACAAGCTCCCGGAGGACGAACGCCAAGCCCTTTGGATGAGCGTCCGCAGCGGGATGACCCACCAGCAGATCGCTCACGCGACCAACGCCCCGATCGGGACGGTGAAGAGCCGCTTGCGCCGCGGGCTGATCCGCTTGACGGAAGCGGTCGCGAAGGAGCCGGCAGTGCAGAGCGACCGCCAGAGGACGGGGGGTGGCGCATGAGTCTGAATCCCGCCGACCGCGCCCGCCTGATGGAGCTGATGGCCGACGAGGCCTTGCAGCAGCTCGAGCCCGAGTCGGTCTCGGAGCTGGCCTCGCTGCGCGCTCAGGGCGGGGCGGACCTGCCCGCGATCGACGCGGCGATCGGGGCGTTGATCCTGACGCTCGACGCCGCCGAGCCGGGTTCGGCGTCCGCGGATCCGGGGCCGGAACTGCCGACCGATTTGGCCGCCCGTGTGACCGCGATCGGTCAGGCCGTCGCCACGGCTCGCGTGGCGCAGGCCGCTCGCCCGGGGCGCCCGGTCGCCGTGCCGCCGACCCCCCCAGCACCGACGCGGCGTTCGTCGCTCGGGCCGATCGGCGTGCTGGGCTGGATGGCGGCCGCCGCCGGCTTCGCCCTTGCCGCGGTCGCGTGGCTGACTCAGCCCAAGGTCGTTCCCGTCACGCCGCCCATGGTGGAGGCCCCAGCCGAACCAACGCCTGCGGAGGGTGCCATGCACCTTGCCGATCGGCTCTCGACCGAGCCGGGCACGCTCCGCGTCGCCTTCCAGGCCGCCGGGCTGATCGAGGGGCGCGACAACGTCGGCGAGGTCCTCTGGAACCCCGACGAGCAGCGCGGCTTGCTCCGCATCCGCAACATCGATCCCAACGATCCCGCCCAGCACCAGTTCCAGCTCTGGATCTTCGACGCCGAGCGCGAGCAGTACGCCGTCGACGGCGGTGTCTTCGACATTGGCCCCGCCACGCCGCGCGATCAGGACGGCAACCTGCTCGTCCCCTTCGAGCCCAGGCTTGCCATCCGCAACGCCGCCGCTTTCGCCGTCACGCAGGAACAACCCGGCGGCGTCGTCGTCACCGATCAGTCGGGCCTGATCCTCCTCGGCCCCGTCGGCGGCTGAACGCCGTGTCGCGCGGGGAGGGACGCCTGTGCCGCCGCTGGCTTGGCGTCGTGATCATCCCAGTTCGATCGACTCGCCCGGCGACAACTCCCGGACCGTCACGCCCTTGGGCTCGAAACCCTTCGCGTCCTGACGCAGCAGCGGGAACGTCTTGTAGTGCACCGGCACCGCGATCGGCGCGCCGATAAACTCCGCCGCTCGGCTCGCCAGCTCCGGCCCCATCGTGTAGCGGTCCCCGATCGGCACGAACGCGACCTGCGGCTTATAGATCTCGCCGATCAGCTTCATGTCGCTGAACAGCCCCGTGTCGCCGCAGTGGTAAAACGTGATGCCGCCGATCGAGACGACCGCCCCGCACGGCATGCCCATATACCGCCCCTCGTAGCTGGAGGAGTGAAACGCCTGCGTGAGCGCCACAAAGCCGAAGGCGGTCTCGACCTTGCCGCCGGGGTTCATACCCTCGCACTTGTCGTGCCCGCGCTCGGCGAGAAACTCGCAGATCTCGTGGGCCGCGTAGACGGGCGCGCCGCAGCGCTTTGCGATCGACTCGGTGTCGCCGAAGTGGTCGGCGTGCCCGTGGGTGAGGACGATCGCCGTCACGTCCATCTCCTCGGCCTTCCTCGCCGCGAGCGGGTTGCCGGTCAGGAACGGATCGATCAGGACCCGGTGGGCCCCGGATTCGAGCAGGACGCCCGAGTGGCCAAGGAACGTCGCGCGTGCGCTCATGGGTGGTCTCCTTCGAGTCGGCCCGCGCAGGAGGCGTGCGGGCTGGTGCGTCCCGGCGGAAGTGTACCGGTCGCGTGTACGCTGCTCCGCGATGCCCGCGAACCACGACCTGCCGACCAAGCTCTGCGCCTCCTGCGGGCGTCGCTTCGCGTGGCGCAAAAAGTGGGAGCGCGACTGGGACGCCGTGCGGTACTGCTCCAACGCCTGCAAGGCCCGCGGCATCAACCGTGAGGACGCGGCCCTGGAAGCGGCGATCCTCCAACTGCTCTCTGATCGCAAGCCTGGCACCTCGATCTGCCCAAGCGAGGCCGCCCGCGCGATCGGGCCCGAGGACGAGACGGAAGCCGCGTGGCGGGAACGCATGGAGCCCGCACGACGGGCCGCGCGTCGCCTGGCGAACGCCGGCCGGGTGATCATTACGCAGAAAGGCAAAGCCGTGGACCCGTCCGAGGCGCGAGGCCCGATCCGGATCGCGCTGCGTTGAATGCCTGCGCCGCAAAACGCCCGTGGGCAGACTGACCACGGGCGCTTAGTATCGAACAGGCAAACCGCTCGGCCCCGGATAACTCAGCCAGACTTCACTCAGCCGGGTTAACTCAGCCCGGGATGGTCCAGACGACGCGTCGGCTCATGTCGCTCACCCACGTGCCACCGGGTCGCTCAATGGTGATCGCGAAGGCCGCAGCGCCCTGCACGGTGAGCTTGGCGTTAATGGGCACGATCAGGTCGCCAGTCTGCGGATCTCGCGCGGCTCGGGACGCGTCGAAGACGCCGCCGGAGATCCGAGCGCTCTGCCCGGTCTCGTCGAACAGCCCGCGGCTGTCCACGATCCAGAGCTGATACTGCACCTCGTCCGGGTCGTTCTCCGGCAGCCCGCGGAACCGCATGTAACCCTGCTGCTGGGACTCGCTCCAAACGACGTCGCCGGTCACCTCGCGGACCTCCGGACCCTCGCCCTCGAGCACCCACGGGTGCCACTCAAACACCTGCGTGTCGCTCGCCGTCGCGATCAAGGCCCGCCGCTGCGAGGCGAGCGGCACCGACTCCGGCCCGCCCGTCGGCGTGCCCTGCTGCGCGACCGAATCCGGCTCCGGCACGCCTGAAGGCTGGTTCAAGACCGCGCTGAACACCAGAATCGCCAGGCACGCCGCGGCCGCGATCCACCCGCCGGCCGCGAACCAGGGCGAACGCCGCGCCCATGAGCCCGACACGGGCGAAGCCGACGCCGGCGTGCCCGCGACGCGGAGTTGCGAACGCTCGGGCGAAGACTCGACCCGAGAAGGCGTCGCGGTGACTTGCGAGCCCTGCACGAACGCCTCGGCCGCAAGCTCCAGGCGCCGGCGCACCGACGCGGGCAGCTCCGCATCCTCGATCGAGCCCGTGGCGTACTCCACGGCGACGATCGCCTCGGCGAACTCCAGCTCTGCACGCTGGGCGTCTTCAACAGTCGCCAACTCGCGAGATTCTTCCGCGGTCAACCCGCCGAGCGCACGCTCGGCGAGGAGTTCCCGCAGCCGGTCATCTTGAGGCATTGCTGAACGGCTCATGCCCCGGCCTCCCCGGAAATTGTGCGGGCCGTGCCGTCCCCCCCGGACGTCGATCCGTCAACATCAGAATCCTCACGCAACAGATCGCGCAGCTTGATCAGCCCGCGACGGGCGTGCGTCTTCACCGTGCCGAGCGGCATCCCGGTCGCTCGGGCGATCTTCTCATGGCTCAACCCGTGGAACACGCTCAGCCGCAGCACGCGGCGCTGCTCCGCGCTCAGTCGCTCGAACGCCTCCGTCGCACGCCCGAGCTCATCGCCCATCACCGACGGCTCATCCACCCCGTTGCCGCTCTTGGCCGGTTCGTGGTCGCTGAGCATCTGCTCGCTCGGGCGCCGCCCAATCTTTCGACGACGATCGATAAGACGACGACGCGCGATCATCGCGATGAAGGCCGTCTCCGAGGCGACCGACGCGTCGTAGCGGTAAGCGCTCTGCCACACGTCGACGAAGATCTCCTGCACCGCGTCCTCGGCCTCCGCCTCGGTCGCCAGCATCCGGCGGGCCAGCGACCACACCAGACCGCCGAAACGATCGATGCACGCTTTCACCGCGGACTGGTCGCCGGACGCGACGCGCGGCAACAGCAACGCCTCCGCGCCCGACTCCGTTGTTCCTGCTGCATTCACCGCGTGGATCGCTCCCTGACGAAGGGCCGGGACCGGCCGACGGCCGACACGGACACCCGACCAGACTAGGTCAGGCCCCGACGCCGTCCGATCGTAAACCAGTGCAAGCTTCAACGCCAGTCGCCCAAACGGGAATATCCCGCGGACAAACGCCTACCGGCCGAGCCACAAGCCCGACAGGCATCGGATTGCCCGCCCCGCCGAGGAATCCGGCGAAGCAAATCATTCAACCCCGCGCCCGGGCGGTGACCCGTGCGCGAGCGTGTGTCTGGGATGAGACGTCTCGACTCACCCGTATGCTTTCGCACGATCAGTCCGGAAGGATGACGGTGTCGATGACGTGGATGACGCCGTTGGATGCCTGGACGTCCGTCGCGACGATGCGGGCGTTCTGCACGCGGGGCGTGCCGTAGCGCTCCGCGATCCGCACGCTCTGGCCTTGCACCGTCTCGGCCTGCCCGGCCTCGAGGGCCTGATCGCTGTACACCCGACCCGGGACCACGTGGAAGGTCAGAATCGCGACAAGCTGGTCGCGGTTCTCCGGGCGGAGCAGCGATTCCAGCGTCTCGCTCGGGAGCTTCGCGAACGCCTCGTCGGTCGGGGCGAAGACCGTGAACGGGCCATCGCCGCTGAGGGTGTCCACGAGCCCCGCCGCCTCGATCGCCGCGGCGAGGGTTGTGAACGAGCCCGCCTCGCTCGCGACTTCGAGAACGTTCTTGGTCTGCGGCATCATCACGGTGTCGACCACGTGGATCACCCCGTTGCTCGCCGCGATGTCCGTCGCGATCACGCGGGACTGATTGATCATCACCGCGTCCCCGCGGGTGCTGACCTCGAGCCGCTGACCGTTCGCGGTCGGGGCGAAATCCATGCCCACGACCTGCTCAGCCGTCACGCGCCCGGGCACGACGTGGTACGTGAGCACGGCCCGGAGCATCTCGCGGTTCTCCGGCAGCAGCAGGCTTTCCACCGTGCCGTCGGGAAGCTTCGCGAACGCCTCATCGCTCGGCGCAAAGACCGTGAAGGGCCCTTCGCCCTTGAGCACATCAACCAACCCCGCGGCCTGCACCGCCGCGACGAGCGTCGTGAACGAGCCCGCACCCACCGCCACGTCCACGATGTCGCCCCTCGCCTGGAACGCGACGTTCATCGCCTGCGCCGGAGCGTTCTTGTCGCACGTCCCGGCCTTCTCAGCAACCTTGGTTGTCGCGCTGCACGCCGAGCCGCACCCGTCGGCCATCACGTTCGCGGTCCAACCCGCCATGCCCACAAGCGTCGCCGCACCCATCGCAAAAAGCGTCTTCATCGGATTCTCCAATCGTCAGCCGCCGGGCGTCCAGCCGGCGTCGGTATTCATTCCCCCGACGACCTCGGCCCCATCCCCGTTCGACCGATCCGCCCCGGGCACGGACGCGAAGCCCACGGCACGCAAGGTTTCGCCCCCATTCCGAACCCGGATTCGACGCCAAAAACCCCCGACTGGGCCCGCCCGCTCGGCCTGAAGCAGACCGGGCTCAGCGCGTCCGTCGCCCACGCATAAAAACGCCCCGCTCTGCGACGCAGAACAGGGCGATTGAGTTTGCGGATCGCGGCGAGCGGGGGAACGGCGTTCCCGGACCTCACCCAAGCGAGGACGCGGGCGACGCGCTCAGTCGGCGAGCACCACGATCTCCACCCGTCGGCTGGCGGCCTTGGTCGCCCGCGGCAACGCCGGCCCGAACGCGGCCGAGTAGATCCGATCGTTGTTCAGCCCGCGAGAAACCAGGTATTGCTCGACCGCCAGAGCGCGGTAAGCGCTCAGGTGCTCGTTGCTCTTCCACCCGCTCCGACGGATCGGATCGGTGTCGGTGTACCCCTCAACGCGGATCGTGTTGTTCGGATACCGCTGGCGGATCACGTCCGCGACGCGGTCCAAGGTCCGGCGCGCCTCGGCACGGAGCTCGTCACGCCCGGAGGCGAACAGCACGTCGCCCGCGACCGTCACGACCGTGCTCTCGCCGCGACGGGAGACCGTCGCGCCCTCGATCCCGCCGAAGCCCCCGTCGCCGGTGGCGGCGGCGCGCGGCTGAGCGGCCGCCGCACGAGCCTGACGCAACGCCGCGTCCAGACGCTGCACCTCGCTGGAGAGCTGCGCGTTCTCCGCTTCGAGGCCCGTCCGGTCCGCCTCGCAGCGGTCGAGCGACTGGTCCAGGGTCGTGAGACGCTCGCGGAGTTCCTGGTTCTCCGCCAGGGCCGCCTGGTATTCCTCTTCGCTGATCGAGGCGCACCCGCCGGCGAGCGCCGCTGAGCACGCGACCGCAGCCGCCAGACCGATCCGAATCCAACGTTTCACACCCGTCCGCACCGTGAACCTCCGTTCGTCCCTGCGGGTCGCGCGTCCTGTGCGCCCGCGCCGGTTTGCCATCTGCCTCGCGACCTCACCGGGCGAGAGCGCCTGAGAGACCGTCACAATACCGCCCAAACACCCGCGCCGCACCTCTACGGCAGGTCGATCCCACCCGGCACCCGGAGCAGGCGGGTCAGCCCGAGCTCGATCGGGTGCTTGAACAGCACCACCGCGAGCGCCCCGGCCGCCAGATACGGCCCAAAGGGCAAGGCTTTTGCAAACACCCCGCTGAAAACCCGTCCCGCGAGCCCCCAGAACGCTCCGGCGAAGCAAGCCGCGAAGAACGCCAGCACCGCGTCCACCCACCCCAGGCACGCCCCGATCGCGGCGAGCAGGTGGACGTCCCCCAGCCCCATCGCCTCCTTGCCGAAGGCGAGCGAGCCGAAGATCCGCACCCCCCAGACGACCCCGGCACCGACCAGATACCCCATCAGCACGCCGCTGAGCGCGTCGAGCCAGAGCGGGACCGTCGCGTCGTAGACCACGCGACCGGTCAGGATGTCCGCGCCCCCGGGCCCGGCCAGACGCGTCGCCAGCCAGCCCCCCACCATCCCCAGCCCGAGCGCCGGGGCGAGGAACAGCAGCTCCTTGAGCACCTCCCGCCGAGCGTGCGGGTACTGGATCCACATCTCCGGGTCATGCGAGACACCCGACGCGAAGGCGTCATCGCCTTCTTCGACAGCTTCCCCGGCATCCGGCGCGAGGACGCCCTCCGAGGGGGGAATCACGCTCCCGCTCGCCGCCTCAGCGTCCGCGGCTTGCGCCTCGCTCGCCACCTTCGCGCGCTCGCCCGCCTCCCACTCGTCGTAGTCGGCAAAGCTCGGCTTCAGCAGCCCCGCGCGCAGCAGCACGTTCGCGATCACGACGCCGAGGACGCCGCCGATCGACGCCCCGACCCACCACCAGCCCATCGGCCCCGGGGTCGCGATCGACCAGACCCACCCGTCCGCGGTGATCGGGAGCTCCCCCGTCCGCGAAGCCGCCGAAACCCAGAGCGCGTGCACCGGGTGCGCCACGAGCGCGACGCCCACCGGGATCCACGTCAGCTCCAGCGGGATCGTGTACGTCCGCGCGTCGATCAGCGTCGTCGCGAGCAGGCAGCTGAACAGCGTCAGCACCACCACGAGCGTCGGCCAGGTGATCTGGATCCCGTTCATCGCCCACTCGGGCTTGAACGCCTGCCATTCCACGCCGATCGGTGACGTCCCGTGGTTCGGGGTCATGTACCAGATCGCGTAGAACAGCACGAACAGCAACGCCGCCACACCCTCCACGATCGGGTATTCGGCGCTGATCTTCGCCTTGCAGAAGCGGCATTTGCCGCCGAGCAACAGCCAACCCAGGATCGGCACGTTTTCACGCCAGGTCAGCCTCGTCGAGCACGAGGGACAGCGGCTCGGTGGCGTCACCACGCTGAGCCCCCGGGGCAGGCGGTAGACGAGCACGTTGGTCAGCGAGCCCACGCACGCCCCGAGCGCACCGATCCACAGGACTTGCACCGCCGCCCACAGCAACATGATCCACTCGTAGCTCACGTGTCTGGGGTCTCACTCCGGGGTGCGGCCGGCGGGCTCAGGCGAACGCGGGTACCGGTGCCATGGGCACCGTGCAGCAACCCACGTTATTCGTCTTCTGCATCGGCCCCAGAGCCCCCGTCGCTGGACCTTTCCACCCCATCGCCAGCAAGATCTTGGGCCGACAGCTCCCGCACGCGTTGCTCGGCCCGGTCCAGGATCCCCCGGCAACGGCGCAAGAGCGCCATCCCGCGCTCGTACGCGTCGATCGAGTCCTCCAGCCCGGCCTCGCCGGACTCGATCCGCTCGATGATCGACTCGACCTGCTCGAGCGCCGCCTCGAAGCCCGGCCCGTCCTCGCCGGAGCCGACCTCGCGCCTGTCTGTTTTTTCACGCTTTGCCATGGCTGCCGACCTTACCCCCGCTCGCCGAACAGGTCCATCTGCCCGCGCCCGCTCGGGCGACGCTTGACCCGGGACGGACGTGCTGCAGGGGTGCGAGGCGGCGTCGCGGGCCCGACGCCGTCACCCTCAACGACCGACCCGAACGAGCCGTCCGCGAGCCGCGTAATGACGCGGTCTCCCGGCGCGACGTCCCCCGGCGATCGCACGAGCCCGCCCCCGGGCTTTTCCGTCCAGCTATACCCACGCTCCAGCACCGCGAACGGGCCCATCGCCTTGAGCTCACGCTCCAACGCGTGCGCCTTCCGCCCGGCGTCGCGCAGGCGGCGGGACGCGACGCGGTGCAGGCGTCCCTCGACGCCCACGAGATCGACCCCGAGCACCCGGCGGCGAACCGCGAACTCGAGGCGCTGCGCAGCCGCCGCCCAGCGGGCCTCGCGCCGGGCCTGCGCCGCCGCGGGGCGCTGACGCTCCAGCCTGCCCGCCCCTTCCAGCAAGCGGACCCGAGCATCGCGGAGCCCCGTGCGCACGCCCGACGCCAGCCGGCTTTCGAGCCCCAGGGCCCGCTCACGCTCCCAGGCGAGCGCACGCTCGGTGCGCATGTGCAGCCGCCCGGCGAGCGAACCGAGCTGGCGCGTCAGGTCGCCCCGGTCTGGCACGAGCCGCACGGCCGCCTGCGTCGGCGTCGCGCAACGCTCGTCGGCGACCAGTTCCGCGATCGTCGTGTCCGTCTCGTGCCCGATCGCCGCGACGACCGGCGCCGGGCACCGCACGATCGCCTCGGCGACGACCCGCTCGTTGAACGCCCAGAGGTCCTCCATCGAGCCGCCGCCGCGGGTGACCAGGATCGCGTCGATCCCGAGGCGTTCCCGCGCCGCCCCGAGCGCGTCGATCGCCGAGGCGACCTCCCCCGCCGCCCCGCTCCCCTGCACGCGGGCGTCGACGATCAAAAACTCGACCGCGGGGCAGCGCCGGCGCGCGGTGTCGAGCACGTCCTGCAACGCCGCACCCGTGCGGCTCGTCACCACCGCGACGCGGCGCGGGAACGTCGGGAGCGGACGCTTCCGAGCCGGATCGAACCAGCCCAGCCCGCGGAGTTCATCGCACAACGCCCGGAACTGCGCCTCGAGCGCACCCCGTCCGCGCAGCTCGACCTTGTCGATGATCAGGCTCGTCCGCCCGCTCGGGGCGTAGAACTCGACGCGACCGGTCGCGATCAGGGAAACGCCATTCTCCAGCGTCACGCCCGACTTGCGCACGCTGGAGGCGAACATCACGCAGCTCACGACCGCCCCGGCGTCCTTCAGGTCGAAGTACGCGTGCGTGCGGTCGCGCAGCCCGCTGATCTCCCCCTCCACGCGGACCGCGCCCGGCAGCCCGCGGCTCAGCGCGTCGCCGATCCGGGCGGCGAGCTCCGACACCGACCACGCGGGCGCGGCTTGCGACGGCGCGGGATCCCCCTTCGCCGCGGCGGCCCGCTTGGCGCGTGTCTTGTCGGGATCGAACGGCAGCCGGCCCACGTCCGCAGAGCGTACTCGCTCCGCCGGCGCGGGCCGGTCTGCGCGTGGCCGCTCCGACGGGACCTCGGACGCGTGCAAGCGTCCGTCGTGTCCCGCGTCCGCGGCCGATCTCCCCCCAGCGGGGACCTTCCCCCAAGGGGTGCTCTCCCTCCTCCGGAAGAGCGGAATCGGTCGGGCGCTCAATCCAGACGCGTGACCTGGGCGTGGACCGGCGCATCCGAGCCGAGGCGGGCCACCCGTGGGTCCGCCCGGTCACCCGTCGCGGGCGAGCCCAGCACCTGCATCCGCGGCGTGAACCTGGGCATGTCCGCGGGCAGCTCGAACGTCGCTCGCGGGCGGATCTCGCCCGTCGGGCGGTCGCCAGGATGGCGCGGCGTCGCTCGGTGCTGGCCTTGATGGGCGTAGGCCGCGAGGGCGTGGCGCCGACCGGCGGGGCTGTTGAGGTAGCTCTCCCGGTGTCGCGGGTTGACGAACGTGCGCACGCCGCCGGTGTAGCCGTTTTCTTTGAGCCACTGGTTGCGAGCGGATTCCAGGGTTTCCAAGGAGCCGATGCCGTGGATCCGGGCCCAGGGGTTGATGCCGACGACGCTGTTGTTGATGCGGGCGCGGATCAGCCTGAGATCGGCGCTCGGCGCGCCGTAGGCGGTGGGCCCGGGCTCGCGCCGGAGCAGGGGGAGCGGGCGTTCGGCACCGCCGATGAAGTCGCGTCCGACCCAGAGCCGCCCGCTGGTGGGGTTCTGACGGATGCTGTGGGCGTGGCGTGTGTCCACCGGCGGGGGCGTCAGGAGGACGTCCCGTCGCCATTCGGATCCTCGAACGACGGCGTCCGAGACGGAGGCGGGCAGTGCGACCGCGACGAGCCCGATCCCTGCAAGTGCCGTTGTGGAAAGACGATGCCAAACCGCGGGACGCCGAGCCATACGTGTACTCCAAATCTTCAGGCGGCCGCGCTCCCCTGCCCGGCGATCCGTTGACCACGCGGCCGCGTTGTTCGGACACCTATTCAGGTGACCAACACGCATGATGGCGGGAGGCTTGAGCCGCGGCAAGAACTTTTTGGAGATTTCGCCCGTTTCGGCGGGCGGTTTGGGGTCCAACGCACCGAAGTTGGCGCGGGGCGGGATCTTCTCGGTCGCGTTTGGGGGTTACCGGACGCGGGCCGAGCGCTCCGGCGATGCGGGATACGGGATCGCCTCTTTCGAGCCGACCCACTCGTAGGCGTCCAGAACGGCGGCGACGTGCGTGCTGGCGCGATGGTTTGCGCCGACATACTGCCAAGCGCTCTCGCCGAGTTGGCGTGCCCGGGCGGGGTCGCTCAGGATCGGGGCGAGCAGAGCGGCCCAAGCATCGGGGCTGGTGGGCTCGGCGGCGCGGTCGAGAACGGCCGCCGTCCGACCGGGGAGCAGCCAGCTCACGTCCGGGTCGTACCCCGTCGCGACGACCATGCCCTGGCCCATCGCGTCGAGCAGCAGGCTGCGCTGCTCGCCGTGGCTCTCGGGCTGGACGATCGCGTCGCCCATGACGACCAACTCGCGTTTCCCCTCGATATCGGCGATGAGGCTGAGGCGATCGAGCACGCCGAGACGCTCGGCGACGCTCCAGAGCTTGGAACGGGCCGCGGCTTCGGCATCGGCGAAGATGATCGATTCTCGGGAGGAGCCGAGGGCGAGCAGGATCCCCTCGAAGCCCGCGTGAAAGACGGCGGGCTCACGCCCGTTGCCGGCAAGAAAGACGCTGGTCGCCCGCCCCTCCTGCATGATGGGTCGCGGGGCCGGGGCGCGGTGGACGCCCCAGAGGGCGGTCCGAACGGGGATGCCCGGCGCCTCGGCGGCGAGGGCGCGTTCAACGGAGACGTCGGGCGCCATGAAGAGCACGCCGCTGCTCGTGCGGAGTTGTGCGCGCAAGAGGCGGGCTTTGCCCGCGAGCCCGCGTCGCCAGACGTCCAGCACGACCGGGGCCTCGATCTCGTGCCCGACCTGGAGCGCGAGCTCCCAGACCTCGCCGCCGAAGGCGTGGATGACGTCGATCTTCGGGAGCTCGCCCGAATCGGTGAGCTCGCGGACATTGGAGAGCAGTCGCCGAGCGCGCATGGTGCGGGTCATGAAGGGGCCGCCCATGGGGAAGGTGACCGCGTCGGCGAGCGCGCCGGAGACGTCGAGATCCCCCACCGATTGCTCGGGGACCGCGTGCACGACCGAGACGCCCTCGTCGGCGAGCCCGACCTCCAGGCGACGGAGCATCGACCGCTCGCGGGCGGCGAACATCTCGTCGATCAGCATGAGCACGCGCACGGGACACCCCCACTCGGCCTCTGCACGAGTATCGGCCGATCCCACCCGAGTTCAGGATACCAGAGAAATCCGCGAGAAAAAACCACCTGAACAGGCCATCGGGAAGCATCAGGCGGGGGGCGGGGAGTCCGGCGGGCGGTGGTCGGCGCTCGCGACAGCTTCGGTGCGCCAGACGCCGACCCAGTGCCCGGGCTGGGCTTCGAGCAGCGCGTAATCCCCGGCCGGGCCGGGGGCTCGGACGAGCCCGGCTGGCGCCTGGTGCCAGGGCCACCACGGGCGGACGGCTTGGGGCAGGCCCGGGGCGCTGGCGAAGCTGGCTTCGTCGTCGACGATCTCGCTGACGGTGCGGAGGCGCTCGCGCCGCTCGCCGAGGGCGGGGATGCTGGCGAGCAGGCCGCGTGTGTAGGGGTGGAGGCGTCGCTCGAAGAGGGCTTCGACCGGGGCGTACTCGACGACGCGCCCGGCGTACATCACGCAGACGACGTCGGCGTGCTGGGCGACGATGCCGAGGTCGTGCGTGATGAGCATGACCGCGAGCCCGCGGTCGCGCTTGAGGTCGGTGATGAGGTCGAGGATCTGGGCCTGGATGGTGACGTCGAGCGCGGTCGTGGGCTCATCGGCGAGGAGGACGCGGGGCTCGCAGGCGAGGGCCATCGCGATCATGACGCGCTGTCGCATGCCGCCCGAGAACTGGTGCGGGTAGGCCTTGAGGCGTTTGGCGGGATCGGGGATGCCGACGGCCTGCATGGCGCGGACGGCGACGTCGGCCGCGCCGGACTTGCTCACGCCCTGGTGCAGGCGGATCGCTTCGACGAGCTGGTCCCCGATCGTGAAGACGGGGTTGAGGCTGGTCATCGGCTCCTGGAAGATCATCGCGATCTCGTTGCCTCGGACGCGGCGCATCGCGTCGGGCTCGAGGGTGAGCAGGTCGATCTCGCGGAGGCTGGCGCCGTCGGTCATGCGGTAGAGGACGCGCCCGCGGTCGAACCGCCCGGGCGGGCGGGGGACGAGCTGGAGGGCGCTCATCGCGGTGACGCTCTTGCCGCACCCGCTCTCGCCGACGACGGCGAGCGTCTGGTGCGGATAGACGCTCATGCGCACGCCGTCGACGGCCTGCACGCGGGGCGAGCCCTTGCCGTTGTCGAAGCTGACGGCGAGGTCCTCCACGCGGAAGACGGGCTCGGGGCGGGGTTCGCCATCGGGCGTGCGCACGGGTTGGGCGGTCGGGGCGGCGGTCATGCTTTCTTGGCTCGCTTGGGATCGAAGGCTTCGCGGAGGCCCTCGCCGACGAAGTTGAGCGCGAGCAGGGTGGAGCCGAGCAGGAGGCAGGGGAAGAGCAGGAGCCACCAGTTGCTGCGTGTGGTGTTGATCTCGTTGAGCCCCTCGGCGGCGAGGTTGCCCCAGCTCGGGAGCGGCTGCTGGACGCCGATGCCGAGGAAGCTCAGGAAGCTCTCCTGGAGGATCGCCTGCGGGACGGTGAGCGTGGCGTAGACGATGATGGGCCCGAGGAGGTTGGGGAGCAGGTGCTTGAGGAAGATGCGGCGCGTGGGCGCCCCCACGGCGCGGGCGGCCTCGACGAAGGGCTGGTTCTTGAGACTCAGGACCTGCCCGCGGACGACGCGGGCCATGGTGAGCCAGCTGACGCCGCCGATCGCAACGAGGAGCGTGATGACGTTGATGCTGGTGCGGGTGGCGGTGGTCGGCTCGCCGGTGCCGAAGCGGTCGAGGGCCTGGACCTGGAGGCGTTCGATCGCCGCGGGTGTGCGCTCGGCTTCGGGGAGTGCACTGAGGGCGGACTCGACATAGGCCTCACGCTGTGCGGCGATGCGTGGGACGGCCTCGGCGATCATGTTGTCGACGACCGCGTCGACGGCGACCGCGAGGAGGACGACAAGGAGGATGTAGGGCAGGCCGTAGAGGACATCGACGATGCGCATCATGACCGAATCGGTGAGCCCGCCGACGTAGCCGGCGATGGCGCCGTAGAGGGTGCCGATGCAGACGCTGAGTGCGGCGGCGGCGATGCCGATGCCCAGGGAGATGGAGCCGCCGAGGAGCACGCGTGCCCAGAGGCTGCGCCCGAGGTTGTCGGTGCCGAGAATGGTTCGGGCGTGGTGCTCGCGCATCGCGTCGGCAAGCGGGCCGCGGGTGGCGTCGTAGAGCTCGTCGGGCGTGGTGCTGAGCTCGGCGGCGAGTTGCTCGACAACGGGCTCGGGGACGAGAATATTGAGGCGGCGGAAATCGCGATCGTCGGAGGGGGCCCAGACGGGCGGGAGACGCCCGGAGCGTGGGTCGCCGGCCATGTAGCGGGGCGTGCCGCGGGGGCGTTCGTCTCCCGAGGACTCGGCGGCGGCATCGGCAACGGGATCCACGACCGGCCAGAGCGTGTAGGGGAGCGAGCCGAGGCAGGCCGCGAACATGAGCCCGAGGAAAACCAGCCCGATGACACCCGCGACCGACCGCGTCAGCGGGTTGTCGGGCTGGCGCGCGGGGGCGGCGAGGGCTGGGACCGAGGGCTCGTCCATGAGGGGGACACGATACACGTTGGAGGGGAGGGGTGCAGGGGGAGGAAGGGGGAGAGTTGGGGAGTGACGGGCGGGACGCCCGTTCCACGAGATTCTGGAGAGAGAAGAAGGGCGATCGAGAAGCAATCAGGGTGACTGGATTCGAACCAGCGGCCTCGAGTACCCAAAACTCGCGCTCTACCAAGCTGAGCTACACCCTGCGGGGCGCGGGCAGGGGCCTGCGCCAGCGTCAGTGTACGACGCTATGGGGGACGCGGGCGGGCGGGACGCCTTGGGAGACGCCCGCCCGCTCGCGATGGTCTGCGGACGACTGCGGCGGCTACTCGGGCACGCGCCGGAAGTCGAGGATGCGCGGGCGCTGCCCGGCGAGGGTGACGTTCGAGCGGTCGATGATCATGAGGTAGCGACGGCGGACGGAGGGGACGAGGGGTTCGTCGTCGGCGAGGCCTTCGACGTCGGCACGCTGGTAGCCGTGGAGGACGAACCAGACGGCGTAATAGTCGCTGCGGACGCTGGTCGATGCGAGTGCGGCATTGGCGATCGCGAGTCGCTGATCGTGCTCGGCGTCGATGCCGTCGGATCGCCCGGTGCTGTTGGCGCCGAGGTCGCCGTAGCGGAGATTGTCGACCCCGGGCTGGTTGATGTCGGGGGAGGGCTGGATGCCTGCCTCGAGGAAGGGGTGGAGGCCGAGGCGGTCGATGGAGTGGGGCTCGATGTAGTTGGTGCCGATGAGGCTCTGCTCGACGCTCGTGGCGCGGAGGTTGAAGATCTCGCCCGTGGAGAGAAGGCCGGGGGTGTTTCGGACGGCGTTGGAGCCAGTGATGGGCAGGCCGCCGGGCCCGACGGTGTTGCGTCGCCCGCTGAGCTCGGGGTTGGTGGGATCGATGCTGAAGTCAAGGAAATCGGGGTCGAACTCGATGTTGCCGAGGTCACCGCCGCGTCGCGTGGAGACGCCGATCATGTCGCGGTAGGCGAGGAGTGTGGCGGCGATGTCGGATCGGACGTCGTGTGCGGCCTCGTTGGCGGTTTCTTCCCACCAGTAGGTGTCGATGGGGTAGACGCCGCTGCTGGCGTTGTTGCTCAGGCTGATGTTGCCTGGGTCGACGGAATTGGGGGGCGGGCTGAAGAGGGGGATGGTGCGGAGGACGTCGATCGCGGCGGTGTTGATGTTGATGGTGCCGGGGATGACTCCGGTTGCGGACCCCAGCGCGACCGGGCCGTCGCCCTGGGAACGCGAGACGGTGCGGACCATGCTGGGGATGTTCGCGGCGAGCGGGATGCCGAGCCCGACGATCAGGTCATCGGTCGGACCGGGCGGGCTGGAGGCGGGCTCGTCGAAGGCAGGGACGTCGGGGGCGTTGAAGTTGACGAAGGGGAGGAAGGCGTCGACGCGGAGGTGCCCGCGGTCGAGCAGGGGGATGACTTCGTCGTCGAGGCTGGCTCGGGCGCTGTCGATGCCGCCGATGCCGAAGCTGAGGTCGAGCGAGCCGTCGCCCGGGGAGTTGTCGGGGTTGCGGTTGCTCGGCGCGTCGTAGTAGCCGGTGGCGAGGGCGAGGGCTTCGGGGAGTGTGAGCCAGGCTTCTTCGAGGTCTTCGAGGCTGGCGTTGCGCGGGCTGAAGGCGGTGCTGTTGGCGGTGAGGTTCGGGTCGATGCGTGAGGGATCGAAGCGTGGGCCGATCGCGAGCGGGCGGAGGAAATCGGCGGCCCGGAGGCTGCTGATCGTCCGCGCGTCGTTGCCGGAGGCGTACTGGGTCGAGAACAGTCGCCGGTTGCTGTCGGATCGCTCGGTGGGGAACATCTCGATGAGCAGGTCGTTGAAGGCGAGGTCGTTGTTGGGATTGACGCCGATGTCGTTGCCCGTTTTGGCGCGGGGGAGCTCGCGGAGTGTGGGGAGGAGGCGGACGGGGTCGGTGGAGCCGCCGCCGTTGGGCTCGCCTTCGGGCCCGACCGGGTCGAGCAACTCGATCGCGCCCTGACGGGCGAGGAGATCGGTGAAGCTGAAGTGCGTGCCCTCGGGCTGGGGGAGGAAGGTGGGGTTGCGGATAAACGCTTCGCGGTCGTTGATCTGAGACTCGGTGAGGCGTCGGGTGCTGTTGGCGGTGCGGTCCACGTCGGCGCCGGTGCGTTTGAACTCGAACATCCAGCTCGGGAAGGCGGCCGTCTCGACGGAGGGCAGGTTCGTGCTCGGACGCCGGATCGAAGCCCACATGGTGACCGAGAAGCCGGTGTTGTCGCCCTCGGGGCCGCCGGACTCCGAGGCGTCCGGCCCGGCCTGGCTGTTGGTTGAGTTCACGAAGAAATCGCTCGGCAGGCGTCCATCGAGCGTGGGCTCGAAGGGCTGGCCGTAGCGGAGGTTGGGATCGCGGATGCGATCGACGAGCTGGTCGTTGTCGATCAGCGCCTGCGTCGCGGTTTCGCCCGGGGTGTAGACGGCTCGCCAGAGCAGGGCCTGCCCGACGCGGGCTCGGTCGTCGATCGCGGAGAGCAGGTCGATGTTGGCGGGGGTGCGGAGCGTGGTGATGCCGGCCCCGGCGGGGTCGGGCTGCTCGGGGTTGAACTCGGCGACGACGGTCGGGGCGCGGGTGACCTCGGCGCCCTCGAGCGTCTGCGTGATCGAGAGCTGGGAGGTCAGCCAGTTGATGAACGGGCTGCCGTCGGAGCTGAGGGGTGAGCCGTCGGCCTGGGCGAGGTTGCGGATCCTGCTGTCGATTGTGCTCAATGACTCGGTCACGAGCACGACGTTGCGCGTCTCACCCGGTGCGAGCGGGGCGCTGAGACCGGACCAAGGGACGGTCGTGAAATTGTTGTTCCAGTCTTCGTCGCTCAGCCCGGCGAGCGGGAAGAAACGCGGGGAGGCGCTGCTGCCGTCGCCGAGCCCGGAGGGCGGACGCTCGCCGAACTGGATGTAGAACCGCGGGACGGCGACGCCGTCGGACGTCGTGGCGACGAGCGGGACGGCGGCGTCGAAGGGGTTGTGAAGCTGGACGACGACGACCTGGGCGACAAAGTCGCTGTTGCCGTCGGTGACGCGCCCGTCGATGGTCGGGCCACCCCGGATCCAGCGGTAGACAGGCGGCTGCCCGGGGGGGTCAGCGGGGGTGATGTCTTCCCACTCTTCGTTCTCGCCGTCACCACCGGCACGTTCGTGGGCGTCGGTGTAGATGTGGAAGCTGGCGAGTTCGGTGATGACGGGCGTGGGCTCGATGCCGTAGACGTTGTGGGCGGGGCTGCCGCGGAGGACGTCGCCGTCGGCGGTGTCGGCGAGTCGTTCGGCCTGGGTGGCGCCCTGCCCGTCGAGATCGAAGACCGAGTAGCTGCCGTTGCTGTCGCTGACATAGGCCCAGCGTTGGCGCCGGGCGTTGATGTCGCTGTTGAGATCCTGGATGAGGTCGCGCTTGAGGGAGTTGCCGGCCATGGAGCCGTCGGCGAGAACGGTGCGGCTGGTGATCGGCTCGGCTGTGCTCCCGGGCGCGTTGCTGTCGAGCAGGTCGGCCATGTTGACCGCGGCGTGGGCGGCGGTCAGCAGCGCGAATTCCGGCCCGCGGTGCCCGTAGAAGAGCGTGCGGAGCCTGTTGAACTCGTCGTTGTTCCCGCCGTTCCAAGCCCAGACCTCGCGGAAGTCGGCCTGCCCGCCGTTGGAGAAACGCACCTGCCCGAGCGTGCGATCGCTGTAGGGCATCAGCGCGTCGGCGTAGAGGGAAAAGAGCGTCTGCACGGCGGCGTCGCGCGAGGCGGCGTTGTTGCTCTCGAGGTTCCGCATGATCGAGGTGGCGTTGATGCGGACGTCGGCTCCGGAGATGGAGCCGCCGGAGTTGGGGCGGGAGCGGAGAGGGCGGGCGCCGCTGAGAGTCGTGAGACGCTGGCGGATGTCGCCGAAGCTCTGGGCAACGGCGCTCTGGTCGGTGAAACGGAAGTCGTCGCCCGGCGTGTCGTTGTTGTTGTTGCCGAGGCGCTCGAGGGAGAGCGGGCGTTGCGAGCGGAGGGGGTGGTAATAGGCGGTGCGCGGCGGGTTCTGCCCGCCCTGCCCGCCGCCGAGGGATCGGAACGGGCCGCCGTCGCGCCGCGTGGCGACGGAGAGCGCGCTCTCGAGCGAACTGAACGTGGCGGGATCGTTCGCGGTGCGGAAGGTGAGCAGCTCGGCGAGGCTTTCGGTGCCGATGCCGTCGCGGGTGCGGTAGCCGCCCTGGAAGCGGTCGGCCTGGTTGCCGAGGGCGAAGAAGTCGAAGCTGAAGGCGCGTTCGACGGGTGTGTAGTCGTAGACGATCGCAGGCGTGGCGGGGGGCGTGTAGTCGAGGATGTTCTCGTAGCTGGGCCCGAGGTCGCCGGCCGCGGGTGGGAGCAGGCGGAGCCGGAGGGACTCGTAGGCTCGATCACCGAGTTCGAAGAGGAGGTCGCTGGTGAGGCTGTTGAGGGCCGAGACCGAGGCTTGTGAGTTGGGGCGGGCGAAGTTCTGGGGGAGCATGCGCCGGGTGAAGGGGGTCGCGTCGCCGCCCTGGTCGATCAGGTCGAGGTGAGAGAGGATGCGTCGGAGGTCCACGTCGGCGGGGGTGGCGCCGACGGGGTGCTGGCGTGTGGGCGCGATGTCTTCGTCCTGAGTCGAGGCGATGTTGCCGCGGAGGCTGGTCGCGGTGTTGACGTTGACCATCGCGGAGAGGTCCACGACGCGGACGGCGGCGATCCAGCGGAACCGGGTGCCGGAGGGGAGTCGCCCGGCCGAGTTGCTGTCGCCGCGGCTCCAGTCGGTGAGCTCGAACCAGCGGCTGTCGGCGAAGCCGTCGCCGTCGGCGTCGGCCCACTGGTAGGCGAAGTATCGCGGATTGTCGGGCCCGAACGGGTCGTCCAGGTCCAGCGGTCGATAGGCGTTGTACTGGTTCGCGGTGAAGATCGCCGGGTTGTTGAGCGTGGCGGCGTTCGTAATCAGCGTGTTCGGCTCGCCCGGGTGGGTGAGGCCATAGCTCATCCGCCCGAGGGCGACGCCGGGCTCGGCTTCGAAGTTGTTCCGGAGGTTGAACTTGTTGATGAATCGCCCGTCGGGGGCGACGTTGGAGATCATCGCCCAGTCGGTGCGGAGGAAGGCGAACTCGTGCGGGAGCAGGCCCGTGCCGAGCGCGTCGGAGGGAATCTGCGGGCGGACGGCGTTGCTGGGCCCGCGGCTGCCGGAGCCGGGGTAGAACGGGGTGCCGTTGGCCTTCCAGAGGAAGGTGGGCTCGGTGGAGGCGAGCCATGGGTCGTCGCCGAAGGTGCCGACGGGGTCGAAGGGAGCTCGGGCGTTGGCCGCGTTGGGGGGGAGGCTGGGCTCGGAGATGTTGCTGCGGTAGCGGTTGTCGATGGAGGGGTAGTCCCAGGCCGCCAGGTGGCGCAGCCGCGGGACGAGGCGGTTGTTCTGGACCTCGAACCCGAAGCCCATGTCGGCGGTCGAGACGGCGTCGTCCGCGATGACCTGCGCGATGTACTCCGCGACGGACTGCTCCACGCTCTGCACGCGGTCGCTCTGTCGGAGGGTGGTGCTGGATCGCTCGTCGGCGCGCCCGAGGGCGAGGTAGGCGATGGTGAGCAGGGCGAGGAAGGCGAGGATGGCGACGACCAGGATCAGGAACGTGCCGCGCCGGCGGGAGACGCCGGGACGCGGGGCGTCTTGGACATGCTGCGCTTCGCGACGCGCGCCGGGGCGGGGGCTTGGGATTCGGAACATGGCTCGCTCCTGAGCGACGGTTCGCTCGCGTTGGTTTCTCTCGGCCCCGTCCGACGCGGCGTCGCGGTGACGCGCCGGGCTCGGGGCGGCTGGGGTCGCTGGCTCAGTTCGGTCGGTTCGCGGAGCCGAGGTCCACGACGAACTGGAAGGTCTCTTCGATCCGCGGGTCGTTCGCATCCGCGAGGGTGACGGTGAACCGCAGCAGTTGCGGCCAGGCCCAGGGGATCGAGGAGGGCGCGCCGGCGGAAGTCTCCGGGATCGCGGGCGGGCCGCGGAAGCGGGCGTTGACGTCGGTGCTGTACTCGGGCACGCCGCTGGCGTTCTGGAGCTGGCGGTTTCGGTTGTTGCTCGCGGCGGTCAGGCCGGCGCTGTCGCCCTGGAAGGCGACGAGGAAGGTCGGGTCGGTGTAGCCGAAGACAGACTCGAGAACGCGGATGTTCTCGATCGCCGCGTTGTTGTTGAGCAAGGGGAGGTTGCGGTCGAGGTGGATGAGCTCGCTGGTGACGGGCCAGAACTGGTTGGCGGCGCCGCCCCAGCTCAAGCCGTACTGCGCGCCTTCGACGCCGGCGTTCTTGCCGAGGAAGACGGGGTAGGGCCCGGCGAGGAACTCGGTGTTGGCGATGTTGCCGTCGAAGTTGGCGTCGCCGCGTCGGTAGAGCCCGTGCCAGATGAAGTCGCCGGCCCGGAGGCCCTGTTCGCTGGGCGAGCCGCCGCCGTTCTGGGGCCAGGTGTTGCCGAAGGACCACTCGACGATGAACTCGGTGCACCGAGGGAGGAAGACGCTGCTGGCGAGCATGAGCTGGTCGGCGATTCGGAACTCGCGTTGATCGGCGTTCTGCGGCCAATCGACGGGGAGCGTGCCGCTGTCCCAGGCGTTGAGCATGTCGAAATAAGCGGGCGGCGAGAGCTCGTACCGCATGCGTGCGCGGGTCTGGCGGTAGTTGACGCCGGCGTCGGGCCCGGTGCCGGTCGGGAGAGCGGCGGGGGTGCGCCCGATGGCTCGCAGGGCGTCGCCCGGGAGCGCGTCGAGCATCCAGAGCTGCATGCGCCGGAGCTCGGTGGTGGTGCCGAAGTAGTCGTCGGGGGTCGGGCTGACGAAGGGCTCGCCGACGCCTTGGACGAAGCGGTTGCGCACGCCGTAGGCGTCGAAGAGGGCCATCGACGTCCCGAGCACGTTCTGCGCGCCGGTTCGGGAGACGACGTCCTGCATCGCATCGAGCAGGGCGCCGCCGGGTTCGGCCGGGGCGCCGAGGACCACGCGACGGATCTGGGCGAGGTCGGTCCCGGCGACGTCGATGAGCCCGGTCGCGATCGTCGGCCCGTGGTACCGGGTGGTCTGGTTCTGCACGGACATGATCGGGATGGACGGGCGCTGCACGCCCGAGTAGTAGCGGAGCGCAAGGGCGGCCGTCCGCGGGGGCTGGAGCGGGCGAGCGGGCAGTTGCGTCAGGTCCGGCTGGGTCTGATCAAAGACGAAGGGGTAGTGGTTGAAGACGCTGGGCGTGGCGGGGACGCCGCCGATCTGCACGCGTGTGTCCTGGAAGCGGAGCGAGTTTTCGAGGTTGTTCCCATAAGGGAAGCCGTAGATCGTCTGCCCGGGCGCGGTGGAGAGGTCGAGGGTGAGCGTCTCGCCAGGATTCCGGAGAACGGTGACGTGTCGGAGGAGCGTCCAGTCGCCGGCGAACTCGTTGGGGCCGCGCTCGCCGCGGTCTTCGGTGACGTCGCCCCCGAGTCGGAGCCTGGGCTCCTGCTGGGCATCGACCGAGGCGGCGATCTGCGGGATGGCGTGCTGGAGATTGGGCAGGTTTTCCGCGTTGGGTGTGACGTTGAGCAGGTCGTTCGGGTAGCGGACGCCGTGCCCGTAGTAGATCATCGCCGCGTTGCTCTCGGCGCCCATGCGTGGGTTGGGCACGAGGCGGGAGGAGCGGAACCGCCCGTTGGCGAAGAAGAGCAGCTCGTCAGCGCGTCGGGGGCGGAGGTTGGAATCGTCCTCGTTGAGCGCGGGCAGGCGGGCCAGTTCCTGCGGGGTGTAGTCCTGGAAGCGTTTGTTGGCGGGCGCGATCAGTTCGTGGCGGATGACGAGGAAGCCGTTGCGGGTGACGCCGCCGAGGTCGGCGCGGATCTGCTGCTCGAACCGCGTGGCGGCGTTGGTGAAGCCGCTGACCCGGTTGCCGCGGGTGATGGTCTCGCCGACCGCCTGGAAGACGGCGGCGATGCCGACGCTGATGACCGCGACCGCGCCGAGGGCGACGAGGACCTCGGTCAGCGTGAAGGCGCGCCGGCGGGCGCGGGCACGCGTGCCCGGCGGGCGAAGGTTCGTGTTGTCGTGCGCGGGTGTGCGCATCGTGTTCTCCGTGGGCCTGTCCGCGATCTTCGCGGCGGGCGGGGGCGTCGTCGGGTCAGTTGGTCGTGATCGTGAAGACCTTCACCTCGGAGGCGACCTGCGGGACGAAGGCGACGACCTGCAGCTCGCTCATGTTGCGGACCCACGCGGGGACCGGCGGGTCGATGATGACCCGCTGCCCGTCGCGCCCGACCACGCGGTAGACGTTGCCGAAGTTGTCCACGAGGAGCTGGTTGATCTGCGAGGCGAGCGCGATCGCCGTCTGGACGTCGGTCCCCGGCGGGAGCTGGGCGTTGGTGTTGGCGGTCGAGAATTGCAGCCGGTCCCGGTCGTCGTCGCGTGTGGGCGTGGGGCTGTCCGCTCGCTCGTAATCGGGCTGGCCTTGCGCGACTTGGAGGACGATCGGCTGCCCGTAGCCGGCGTTGCCGGCGCCGATGACGCCGTTGAGGGTGGGCCGCCCGTCGGTGCCGACCGCGACGGGGACGCGTCGGGATTCGAGGGCGAGCCCGCCGGGGCCGCTGTCGACGAGTGCGCGGGCGAGCGAGACGCCGCCGGGCAGGCGGATCGACGGGTCCACGCGCCGGACGAAGACGGCGATCATGATGGGATCGTTCGGCGTGATGCGCACGGTCGAGTCATCGATGCGGGAGACGACGCGTCGGGCGACGAAATCCCAGACGAACCGGGGCGGGGGTCCGCCGGTCTCGGCGGCCGGGGTCAGGCGTTGCGAGAGCGGGATCGAGTATCGCTCCGCGGGGGCGAGGAAGGAGACGTTGCCGCTGGGGAGCTGGATGCGCCCGGTTTCTCGATCGATCTCGGGGACGCGCCAGAGGCCGGGACGCGTGGTCTCGATCATGCCGCCGGCGGTTTCGCTGTTGCGCCACGCGTGCCACGGGGAGACGTTGCTGCCTGTGCCGGAGACGCGCTGTCGCGAGCGGAGGTCGATGCGGCTCCGGATGGCCGATTCGGCGTTGTTGGCGGCGTTGACGCCGAGGGTGGTCTCGTTCGCGATGCGTTGCTGGCGGATGACGACGGGGATCACCGCGCCGAGGCCGAGCAGGCCGAGCGAAAGGATCACGATCGCGAGGAGAACCTCGACGAGGCTGAAGGCGAGCACCGCGTGTCGGCGACGGCGGAGGCGGCGGGCGCGCCGGGTGTGTGTGCGCGTTGGGTGTGTCACGGGAGGACCTCCGAGAGCGAGCCGGAGGTTCGGTTGAGCGTGAAGAGGCGTCCGCCGGAGGCGAGCGCGTTCCGGTCGTTGCCGGTGCGCCCTTCGATCCATTCGTTGAGCTCGCGTGTCTGCCCGGGGTTGGTGAGCAGCGCCGGGACGCCGTTGACGCCGCGGACGGGTCGGTAGAGGGCGTTGGTCTCGCGGTCGAGGCGGATGCCGAGGAAGGCCGCCATCTCGGCACGGTCGTAGAGGATGAGCTGGGGGACGGGCCGGGTCAGGATCGTGTCCGACGACTCGTCGCCGAGGAGCCGCTGCCGGTCTTCGCGGGAGATTCTCGGGCTGTTGAGGATGCGCGTGACCGCTCGACGGAGGTCGCCCGCCTGGGCGAGATTGTTTTGGTTAAAAGGGGATTGGCTGCGGAAGCCCGAGACGGGGCTGGGATCGACGACGAGCGCCTCGTTGCCTCCGATGAGGACGGGCTCACCGCTGCCGCCGGCGAAGCGGATCATGAAGGTCTGGCGTCGCGGGCCGCGAGCGCCGTTGTCGGTCGAAGAGGTGGTCGGGTCAAAGAAAAATCCGGTTTCAGGGAAGACCCACTGGGCTTCTGTCGCGGCTTGGGGCAGGTCGCCGTAGGTGTGCTGATACCAGATCCGGTCTGGGACGCCCGGGGCGGCGTAGCCGCGCACGGACCATGTGCTCGAGAGCGTCACGGGCTCGAAGGTCGGGAGCGGCACAAACAGGTCGCGGAAGATGCTGCCCGCGTCCGGCACGTAGGCGACCGGCGGGTTGGACGGGTTCAGGTTGCGATCCTGCATCGTGCCGACCTGCTCGCAGACGACGATGCGGAACTGCCCGCCGGGCTCGAAGAAGAAGACGGCGGCGGCGTCTCGCCCGGGCTCGGCGCGGAGGGCCGCGTCCCGGGCGGCCGCGATCGCGACGCGGAGCTGGTTCACCGCGCCCGCGCGGTCGGTGGATCGCAGGACCGCGCGGACCGCGGGCACCCCGACCGCCGTCAGGATCGCGATGATCACGAAGACGACGAGGATCTCGATAATCGTGAAGCCGCCGATCGCCGATCGGCGGAAACGCGGCTGATACAACGTGGTGCGCGGTGCGGCGGAGGTCATCGCCCCACCTCCACGACGTTGTCACGCTGCGCGACGGGCACGGCTCGCGCGATCACGTCGTCGTTGTTCGAAAGATTCACGCGGACGCCGGTGCGGTCGGCGATCCGGGCGGCGCCCTCGGTGCCGATGTCGCCGAACGTTCCGCTCGGGCCGGCCGCGACGATCGCCCATTCCGCGTCGCGGACGCGCGGGTCGGCGTATCGGACGTCATTGCCCTCGATCCCGAAGCTCTGCCCGGCGACCACGAAGGGCACGCGGAGGTCGTTCGCATCGCGCACGTTGGTCGTGGTCTCGCCCTCGGGATCGCCCGGGAGCCAGCGGTAGTAGCGGAACGCGACGCCGTTGTTGTCGCGGAGCTCGTACCGCCCCTGATTCTCGCTGACTTCGAGATTGATCCCGTCGGAGACGTAGAGCCCGACGGCGTCGGGACGGTTGCCGATGTCGTAATAGGGCGCGTAGATCTGCCCGGTCTGCTCGAAAGCGCCGTTGCGCCGGACGCCGGTGAAGCCGGGCCCGTCCACGCCGTCGACCGACGCCGGGAGCGCGCCGACGAGGTAGTAGGCGAGGCTGTACTCGCTGAAGCGGTAATCGGGCTCGGTGCGCCAGTCCTCGGCGTTGACGCCGCGGAGGCGGAGATAGTCGCGATCCGCGGCGTTGTCGGCGGCGGTGCTGAAGCGGAAGGTCTGCGGGCGGGTGTTGCCCGGCAGGTTGATCGGCGGCCCGCTGAAGACCGGCGAGGGCGGCGGCGTGACGCCGGGGCGGTTGCCGGGGCCGTGCTTGTCGGCGTTGTTGTCCTTGACCAGCGGCGGGACGAACCCGAAGTCGTTCTTGAACGCCTGGACGGCGGTCGCGAGCCCCGAAACCGTCTGTTGCGTCGCGACGTCCTGCGCCGAGCGACGCACGCTCACGAACGAGACGATCAGGATCCCCGCGATGAGCACGATGATCGCCACGACCACCAGCAGCTCGACGAGCGTGAACCCGCGGGACGCGGGGCGCCGACCGGCCTGGCGCGTGCCGGACGCCTTGTCACGCTGCGCGGCACGAGCTCCTTCGCGTCGTGGGTTCATATGCCACCGCCCTGCAGCGAGTTGATCATCTCGACCATCGGCATGAACATCGCGATGACGATCGTGCCGACCATGCCGCCGAGCACGAGCACCATCAGCGGCTCGAGCAGCGAGACGAGCGAGGCGACCGCGACGTCGACTTCCTCGTCGTAGTTGTCGGCGATCTTCATGAGCATGGAGTCCATGTCGCCGGTCTCTTCGCCGACGTCGATCATGTTGACCACGATCGCGTCGCACGTCTTGCTCTCGCGCAGCGGCTGAGCGAAGCTCTCGCCCTCGCGGATCGAGTCGTGCACGCCCTTGAGCGCTTTCTCGTAGACGTAGTTGCCGCTGGTTTCGGCCGTGATGGTCACGGCTTCGAGGATCGGCACGCCCGCGGAGATCAGCGTGCCCAGCGTGCGCGTGAAGCGGGCGATCGTGGTCTTGCGGATCAGCTTGCCGAAGACGGGCGTCCAGAGCATGAGCGTGTCGGTCGCGGCCCGCCCCGGGCCGGCGGCGCGGATGAGCTTCCAGAAGAAGACCACCGCGATCGGCGAGACGAGGATGAACCAGAACCCGGCGATCTCCTGCCCGGGCTGCGTGCCCGCGACCCAGCGGCTGGTGTTCATCAGCCAGAGCGTCAGAGCCGGGAGCGTCACGCCGAAGTCGGTGAAGATCTCCTCGAACTGCGGGATGATGAAGACCATGATCGCGGTAAGAATCGCCAGAGCGATGACCACGACCACGATCGGGTAGACGAGCGCGCCCTTGATCTTGCGCTTGAGGCGTTCGCTCTTTTCCATGAACTCGGCGAGACGTTGCAGGATGATGTCGAGCACGCCGCCGATCTCGCCGGCGTTGACCATCTTGACGTAAAGGCGATCGAACGCCTTCGGGAACTTGCCCATGGATTCGCTGAGCGAGGCGCCGCCTTCGACCTCTTCGCAGACGCCGAGCAGCACGTTCTTCATCAGGCCCGGCTTCTGCTGGCCTTCGAGGATCTGGAGCGAGCGGAGGAGCGGGAGGCCGGCGTCCTGCAGCGTCGAGAGCTGGCGGGTGAAGGTCGTCAGGTGCTTCTGCTTGACCTTGCCGATGGAGAAGCCGCCGCCGGCTTTTTTCTTCTTCTTCGCGGCCGCCCCGTCGCCGCCGGCCTCGGCGGTCTTCTTGACCTTCTGAGCGCGCACGCTCGTCGGGAAGTAGCCCTGGGCTTTGATCCGTTGCTGCGCCTCGTCGTCCGAGGCGGCTTCGATGCTGCCCTTGACCGACTTGCCCTTGGCGTCGAGCGCCTCGTACGTGAATGTCGCCATGAACTGTTGACCTCAGCCGTCTAGACCAGTGAAACACGGACGCCCGGGAGCCTGACGCACCACGCGTGCGACCCACTCCGCCTGCAACGAACTCGCGGGCGAGCGGGGGCCGCACCCGGCACCCGAGCGCCACGCCACCCCGCACGCACGCGTTCGCCCTGAAGGCCGCCCGACCCCGCGACAGGCCCGGGCGGCTTGGCGCGGCGGGCCCTCTGAGCCCGCCATGACGCCGCATACCGTTTCGGGAGCGCCGCTCCGCCTGCAGCCGAGCACGCCCCCCGCTTCAATGCCGAGACGATCACTCCTCCACGATCGTCTCGCGGACCACCTCGTCGATCGTCGTCATGCCCTCGTAGATTGCGAGCAGGCCGCTCTCGCGGAGCGTCCGCATCCCGCGGCTGCGGGCATGATCGCGGAGCACGTTCGTGCTCGCCTCGCGCATCACCATCTCCCGCATCTCGTCGTCCATCCCCATGATTTCGTAGAGCGCCATCCGCCCGCGATAGCCCGAGTTGTTGCACGCGGAGCACCCGCGCCCGCGGCTGAACTCGCGCCCGCGCACGTCCGACGGGCGGAGGTTCAGCTCCATCAGCTCCTCCTCCGTCGGCTCGTACTGCTCCTTGCACTTCAGGCAGATCGTCCGCACCAGACGCTGCGCCACGATGCCCTCGATCGTCGCCGTCAGGAGGAACGGCTCCAGCCCGAGGTCGATCAGGCGGATGATCGAGCTCGGCGCGTCGTTGGTGTGCAGCGTGCTCAGCACCAGGTGCCCCGTCAGCGACGCCTGCACCGCGATGCCCGCGGTCTCGAGGTCGCGGATCTCGCCGACCAGGATCACGTCCGGGTCCTGACGCAGGAACGAACGCAGCGCCCTGGCGAAGGTCAGCCCGACCTCGTCGTTCACCTGCACCTGGCAGAGCCCGTCAATGTCGTACTCCACCGGGTCCTCGGCCGTCAGGATCTTGGTCGCGATGTCGTTCAGCTCGTTCAGCCCGGCGTAGAGCGTCGTCGTCTTGCCCGAGCCCGTCGGGCCGGTGACGATCACGATCCCGTTGGGCCTGGCGAGCAGGGCGCGGAACCGCTCGAGATCGTCCTCGCGGAAGCCGAGGCGGTCGAGGTCCATCTCCGCGTTGGAGCGGTCCAGCACACGCATGACCACGCTCTCGCCGTGCATCGTCGGGAGCACCGCGACGCGGAGGTCCACCGGGGCCCCGCCCACCATCAGCTCGATGCGCCCGTCCTGCGGCAGGCGGCGCTCGGCGATGTCCAGGTTCGCCATGACCTTGATGCGGCTCGTGATTGCCGGGCCCAGGTGCGGCGGCGGGGGCACCATCTCGTACAGCACGCCGTCGATGCGGTACCGCATCTTGAACTCGTTCTCGAACGGCTCGAAGTGGATGTCGCTCGCCCGGTCCTTGATCGCCTGCAGCAGCACGAGGTTGAGCAGCTTGACGACCTGGTTATCCCCGGCCGCGTCCATGACCGCGTCCAGGTCGATCGACTGGTCGCTGTGCCCGGTCAGCCCCGAGAACTTATCGCTCGACGCCAACCCGCTGACCACGTCCATCATGGACTCGGCCTTGGCGTAGTGCTTCGCGATCAGGCCCTCGATCAGCTCCTTGTCCCCCACCACCGGGGTGACCTTGTACCCCATCAGCAGCTGGAGGTCGTCCACCGCGCGGAAGTTGTCCGCGCTCTTCATCGCGATCGTGATCCGCTTGGTCTTCTCCGTGAACTCGATGGGCACGACCTGGTAGGCCTGAGCCGTGTCAGAGGGGATCGACGCGACCGTCGCGTCGTCGAGTTCCACGCCCTTCAGATCGATGTACGCCATCCCTGCCTGCCCGGCGAGCGCCTCGACGACGTCGCCTTCGGTGCAGTATCCGAGCTCGACCAGCAGCTCGCCGATCAGCTTCTTCTGCGTCCGCTCCTTCTGAACGGCGAGCGCCTCGTGGACCTGCTCCCGCGTCACCACACCCATCTTGGTGAGCACGCGTCCGAGCTTGCGTCCTTTGAGTTCGGCTGGGTCAATCGCCATCGGTCCGAGTCTCCCACTGCCAACGCCGGATTCTTGACGCCGACCACACTACCAAAATCTCCGCAGGCCACGACCACGCGGTTCGGGCTGAAGGACGCATTTTGATCTCAAAAATGGTTATGACAAAAGATTATTGTTGCAAAAATCACCAGCTCTGCTTGATTTGAACAAGTCTAGAGAGCATTCGCCTCGCATATTGGGGGCTCAATCCTCGGCGGAAACGGTGGAGTCCTCGTCGAGCTCGGTGCGTCCGACCGTGCGTCCCATGCGGTGGACTTTGTCGGTGAGGGCCGCGGGGTCCTTGCTCTTGTCGATCATCTCCTCGGCCCCGATCATGCCCTTGGAGTAGAGCGACCAGAGGTGGTCGTCGAGCAGCTGCATACCGAACTTTTTCCCGGTCTGGATCGCCGAGTCAATGCGGAAGGTCTTGTTGTCGCGGATCAGGTTCGCGATCGCGGGGGTCACCACGAGGAACTCGTAGCCGGCGACCATGCCCCCGCTGTCCACCCGGGAGAGGAGCACCTGGCTGAGCACGCAGATGAGGGCGGTGGAGAGCTGGACGCGGATCTGGTTCTGCTGGCTCACCGGGAAGGCGTCCACCAGACGGTCGATTGTCTTGGCGGCACCGGTCGTGTGGAGCGTCCCGAACACAAGGTGACCGGTCTCGGCGGCGCGGACCGCGGCCTCGATCGTCTCCAGGTCGCGCATCTCGCCCACGAGGATCACGTCCGGGTCCTGACGCAGGGCTCGGCGGAGGGCCTCGGCGAAGTTCGGCACGTCGTTGCCCACCTCGCGCTGGTTGACGATCGACTTCTTGTGATAGTGGTAGTACTCGATCGGGTCTTCCATCGTGATGATGTGCCGATCCATGTTCATGTTGACGAAGTCGATCATCGTCGCGAGCGAGGTCGTCTTGCCGGAGCCCGTCGGGCCGGTCACGAGGAACATCCCGCGGGGGCGGCGGATCAGCTCCCGGCACATCTCCGGCAGGCCGATCTGCTCGAAGGTCAGCAGCTTATTCGGGATCTGGCGGAGCACGATCGCCAGATCGCCGCGCTGGCGGAAGACCGAGACGCGGAAGCGGGCGGCGTCGCCGTAGGCGAAGCCGAAGTCCGTGCCCCCCTCCTCGTTGAGTTCCTGCTGGTTCCGCTCGGGAGTGATCGACTTCATCAGCGAGACCATGTCGTCGGAATCCACGACTTTGGTCTGGAGGTTTCGCAAGTGCCCGGAGTGTCGCACCGTGGGCTGTCGCCCCACCGTCAGGTGAAGGTCGCTCGCGCCGAGGCGGACCACGGTGTCGAGCAAACGGTCGATCTGCATACTGGACATGGGTAATCCCGCTCCTGATTTCTGTATCACACACGGCGCGACGATCGGCCTCGCGTGCCCGGGTTACTTCGACGCCGCCTCGGTCTCGAGCTGGCTCACCCGCGCGATCTCGTCCGGCGTGGTCACCCCGCGGAGGATTTTGATCTTCCCGTCGCCGACGAGCGGGCGCATCCCGCTTTCGAGCGCCGCCCTGCGGAGATCGACCACCGGCGCCCGGTTAAAGCCCAGCTCGCGGATCTTGTTGTTCATCACCATCATCTCGAAGATCGCCTGACGACCGCGGAAGCCGGTGTTGTTGCACTTCGGACACCCGACCGCCTTCATCACCCGCCCCTCGGCCTCGTCGGGCGTGATGCCGACGAGTTTCAGATACTTGTGGTCCGGCTCGGGGTCGACCGTCTTGCACTCCTTGCACAGGATGCGGATCAGTCGCTGCGCCATAACCGCCTGGATCGAGCTGGCGACGAGAAACGGCTTGATACCCATGTCGATCAGACGCGTGATCGCGCTGGGCGCGTCGTTGGTGTGCAGCGTGCTGAACACCAGGTGCCCCGTCAGCGCCGCCTGGATCGCGATCTCGCCCACGACCTTGTCGCGGATCTCGCCCACGAGGATGATGTTCGGCGCCTGCCGCAGCATCGACCGGAGGATCGCGCTGAATGTCAGGCCGATCGAATCGCGCACCTGGCATTGGTTGATCCCGTCGAAGTTGTATTCGACGGGGTCCTCGGCCGTGATGATCTTGCGGTCCGGGCGGTTCAGGATGTCCAGCGCCGAGTACAGCGTCGTGGTCTTGCCCGAACCCGTCGGCCCGGTGACGAGGAAGATGCCGTTCGGACGCCGGATGATCCGGTTAAAGATGTCGAGGTTGTCGCTCTCAAACCCGAGGTTCTCGAGGCCGATCCGCACGGCATCGGGGCGGAGGATACGGAGCACGACGCTTTCGCCGTGGTAGATCGGGCAGGCCGAGACGCGGAAGTCGATGTCCGTCTCGTCGACGGGGATCTTGATGCGTCCGTCCTGTGGGACGCGCTTCTCGGCGATGTTCATGCCGGCCATCAGCTTGATGCGGCTCAGCATCGCGTTCTGCATGCGCTTGGGCAGGTTGTCACGCTCGATGCAGACGCCGTCGACGCGGTAGCGGAGGCGGACGCGATCGCCCATCGGCTCGACGTGGACGTCGCTGGCCCGCATCTTGACCGCCTCGATCAGCATGCGGTTGCAGAGCTTGACGATCGGGCTGTCCTCGCTGGCGACGTCGATGGATTTGTCCATCGATTTGTCGACCGAGCGGTCGATGGTGCGGTCGATCGACTCGGTGACGAGCGACTCGCCCTCGCCGACCATCCGCGGCGCGTTCGCCGGGCTGGAGCCGTCGCCCTCGATCGCGTCCTTGATCTGAGCCTTCGCCGCCAGTCGCGGCTCCACGTCCACGTTCAGGCGGAAGCGAAGCATGTCCAGCAGCTCGATGTCCATCGGGTCGTGGACGGCGAGCAGGATCTTGTTGCCCTGCTTGCCGAGCGGGACGATGGTGTGCTTTTTCTGAAGATCGTCGGGGATCAGGGACTTGTCGACCATCTTCGCCCCGGGCCCGCCCGGGCTGAGATCGACGTACTCCATCCCGAACTGATTCGCGAGGGCCTTGGCGACGTCGGTGTCCTTGCAGAACCCCGCCTCGACCATCACCTCGCCGGTGCGTTTATTGGCGCCCTTCGCCAGCCGCAGGGCCTGTTTGGCCTGCTCCTGGTTGATGACCCCCCACCCGATCAGGATCTCCGCTAGACGCTTGCGCGATCGTGCCATGCTCTCGCTCGTCTCCTGTCTGGCGTTCGCCCCGCCCGTGCGCACGCCGGCGGGTGGGAAGGGCATCGTAGCGACGGAGGGCGGGCGAGGCCGTCCGGGCCCGCCCTAGAGAGTTCTCCGCTCCGATTCACGTTCCGGACTCTCGCGCGGGAAGGGCGAGCAGCCTATCAATCTCACCCGCCTTCCGGGCCCGCACCGAGCGCGACGCCCGACCTGAAAAGCCCGAAAGCCGCCCTCCCGTGACCGCACCCGTGCGCCTCTTGATCACCGCAGGCCCGACCCACGAGCCGATCGATGCCGTACGCTACCTGGGCAATCGCTCGTCGGGGAAGCTCGGGACCGCGATCGCCGACGAGGCAGCACGGCGTGGGTGGACGGTCACCCTGCTCCTCGGCCCGACGCCGAGGCTCCCGGCCCATCCGAGCGTCCGGTGCCTCCGGTTCCAGACCGCCGACGACCTCGGGGGGCTTCTCCGGGAAACAGTGTCCGAGCACGACGCACTGATCATGGCGGCCGCCGTCTCCGATTTTCGCCCGGCACCGCACGAGAGGGGCGAGCCGGGCACCAAGCGCCGACGCACCGATGCTCGCCTGAGCCTCGATCTTGAGCCCACGCCGGACCTGATCGCCGAGTGTGCCCGTGGGCGGACGGGTGGTCCGCTTCTCGTCGGCTTTGCGCTCGAGCCCGAAGCCGGGCTCCTCGAAGCCGCGAGGGGGAAACTGGATCGCAAAGGGATCGACGTGATCGTTGCAAACCCTTTGGAGACCATGGATTCGGACCAGATCCGGGCCACCCTGCTCGGACGCGCCGGCACAGGGCTGGAAGGCGGGCGGGCGAGCCCGGGGACCATGGATAAAGATGCATTCGCAGGCTGGCTGCTCGACGCGGTCGCCGAACTGATCGAAAGGCGACACGCGTGAACGACGCCCCGCGCGATGACAACCCCGGCAACCCTCACGGCGGCACGCCCGGGGACGCCCAACGCCCCATCGACCGACGCATGGCCGATGAACGCCCGAAACGGTCCCCCCCCAGCGGTCCACGCCCCCATAGCTCCCCGGGCGGTCCGATGCGCCCCGTCCGCGCCAACCCGCCGGGCGGGCGACCGCAAGGCGCCGGACCACGCCCGAGCCGTCCCGCTGGCGGCAAACCCTTTCCCAGACCGGGGTTCCGACCCGGTGGGCGGATGGGCGCCCCCGCACGTCCCGGCCCCGGCGGACCCCGGGGCGGCAAGCCGCGCGGCGGCGCGAAGGACGCCGGGCCGACCACGGCTCGCACCCGCTTCGGTCGCAATCAGGCCGATCGGGCCCGCGATGTTCGCGTCATCTATGAGGATGCGCACCTGCTGATCGTGGACAAACCCCCGGGCCTCGCGGTGCTCGCGGATAAGTTCGCAGGCCGCGGCCCCGGGGTGCGGCGAGGCCCCGGGACCCCGCCGGTTGGCGATGACCTGCTCGGGCTGCTGCGCCACAGCACCCGGCAGCGGGCTCGCCTGTTCGCGGTGAGCCGCCTGGATCCGGAAGCCTCCGGGCTCGTGGTATTCGCGAAGCAGGAGGCGGACTTTGAGCCGCTGAAGACCGAGTTCGTTCGCGGCAAGGCGGATCAGTTTTACACCGTGGTCGCCGAGGGCGAGATGCCCGACGCGAACGGCACACTCCGGGCGGCGTTGCTTGTCCCTCGGACCGGCCCGGTCCGCGCAATGCCCCCGGGGGACTACGCCCGGGAGCGGGAGGTGGCCCACGCCGTCACGCACTACCGCGTGCTCGAGGCGGGACAGGGGCGATCGCTGCTGCGCCTGCGGATGGAGACCAACCGGCGCGATCAGCCCCGCGCCCACCTTGCGGCGGCGGAGCACCCGATCGTGGGTGATCGCGCCTACGGCAAGGGACGATCGCCGGAGGGCAACCCGCTGCACCGCTTGGTGATGCACGCCTCCGAAGTCGCATTCACCCATCCCGGGAGCGGCGAACGCGTCCGGATGTCCTCCCCGGCCCCGTCGAGCTTCTACGAGTTGGTCGGCGCTCCAGCGCCCGAGCGTGCGAGCGAAGCCGACCGGGCGCGCGGGATAACGCCCGCGAGCGAGAGCGCGGGCGAGGCCGATCCGGAATCCGGCACGCGCCCGAGTCCCCGCCCGGCGCAGGGCTCTTGGGAGAACGTCGCGGAGTGGTACGACGAGCTCATCGCCGATCGTCGGAGCGACCACTACGACGAAGTGATCGTGCCCGGCACGCTCGGCCTGCTCGGCGTGCGGACCGGGGAACGCGTGCTCGACGTTGCCTGTGGGCAGGGCGTGCTCGCGCAGGAACTCGCGGGCCTGGGGGCCGAGGTCGTTGGGATCGACGGGTCGCCAACGCTGATCTCCGCGGCCTCCGCCCGTGCAGGCGATCTCGGAGAGACTGGGGCTCGCGTGCGGTTCGAGGTCGGCGATGCGCGCGCGCTTGACGTCCCGCGCCTCGGCAAGTTCCAGGCCGCGGCGTGCGTGATGGCGCTGATGAACATGGATCGGATCGGCGACGTGCTGAGCGGGTGCGCCGCGACGCTGGAGCCGGGCGGGCGTCTCGTCTGCGTCGTGCTCCACCCCGCGTTCCGAGCCCCCGGGCAGACGCAATGGGGCTGGCTCGACGAGGGCGGAAAGCCCGTTCAGTTCCGGCGGGTCGATGCGTACCTCTCCGAGGCATCGCGCGAGATCGTGATGAACCCCGGGGAGGCCGCGAGCGGAGCGGAAGCGGTCAAAACCGTGACGTACAACCGCCCGATATCGGCGTACGTGCGCGCAGCCGCGGCTGCGGGCCTGGTCATCGATGCGATGGAGGAATGGGCAAGCCAGCGCCAGAGCGAGCCGGGCCCACGCGCGAGCGCGGAGAACCGAGCCCGACGCGAGATCCCGATGTTCCTGGCGTTCCGAGCCGTGCGCCTGGAGTGAGCCGCACCGTCGCAATTATTGCTCACTCTTCGCTCATCCGTCAGGGGCGCGGTAGAATGGGATCACCGCGGGCGTAGCTCAATGGTAGAGCGTCAGCCTTCCAAGCTGAATGTTGCGCGTTCGAGTCGCGTCGCCCGCTTTTCTGATGCCT
>RECY01000041.1 GCA_007693785.1 Phycisphaerales bacterium
GCGGAGAAGCCGATACACTAACTCTGTCGGTGGACTAAACCGTGGGGGCAGGTCACAGTGGCAGGTGCAGTCGCAGCCTGCATCCCAGCCCGAATTCCAGGCCCAATGTCAGCAATGACGCCCGCGGCTCCGTTCGCCCGCTCAGGCCTCGCGCCCACCCCGCGCCCGCCCACCCCGCGAACCCGCACCACGCACACGAGCCCGAGGCGCCTCCGCGTCCTCCGCATCATCCTCTTCGCCCGACTCGTCCTCCGCGTCTTCCTCGCCTTCCTCGTCCTCTTCCTCGTCGTCTTCTTCCTCTTCGCCTTCGACGTACTCGTACTCATACTCGTCGTCGTCCTCATCCCCTTCTTCGTCGTCCTCGTCGTCGCCTTCCTCGCCCTCGTCATCTTCTTCGTCTTCGGACTCGTCCTCGTCCTCTTCACCGTCCTCGGCGCTGTCTTCCTCTTCCCACGCTTCGTCGTCGTCTTCTTCGGACTCGTCTTCCTCATCGAGCTCGTCGTCGGTTTCTTCCTCTTCCTCGTCTTCGTCATCGGCGCCAAGGTTGGGCTCGAAGGGCGGGGTTTCGTCTTCGTCCGGGGCGGCTCGGCGGCTGGTGACCTCGACGGCCGCCTTCTCTGATTCGCCAACCGCGACCGGCGGAACGTCCGCGTCGCCCTCCCCATCCTCGAACAGCCCGCCCGCGCCCGCGTCGGTCACGTTCCCCGTCCCGTCGTCGCGCGGGTAGCTCACGCCGGTCGCCCGCGCCTCTTCCTCCGCGAGCGCCTTCATCGCGTCCCACTCGTTGATCGTGATCAGGACGTCCCGCGCCACCGAGCCCTTATGGGCGCTGATGATCCCGGCGATCCCCATCAGGTCGATCAGGCGGCTCGCCCGCGTGTAGCCGATCGCGAGGCGCCGCTGCAGCAGGCTCACGCTCCCGCGCTTAGTCTCGAGGACAATCTCGACCGCGCGGTCGAACATCGGATCTTCCTGAGCGGCGGCGAGCGAGGCCGACGAGTTGTTCTGGCTCTCGAGGATCTTCTCCTCGTCCTCACCACCCGAGCGGAGTTGCACGAGCTGGCGCTCGAACGTCGGTGTCGCGACGTCCTTCATAAACCGCACGGCCTTGCGGATCTCCCGGTCGTCCACCAGCGTCCCCTGCGCACGGCTCAGCTTGCTGCTCCGCGGGCTCAGGTAGAGCATGTCCCCCTGACCCAGCAGCAGCTCGCCGCCCTTTTGATCGAGCACGATGCGCGAGTCCATCCCGCTCGCCACCTTGAACGCGATGCGGCACGGCATGTTGCTCTTGATCAGACCCGTCACCACGTTCGCCTGCGGGCGCTGCGTCGCCAGGATCAGGTGGATCCCCACCGCGCGGGCCTTCTGCGCGATGCGGATGATCGACCCCTCCACCTCCTTGTTGGTCATCATCAGGTCGGCCAGCTCGTCGATGATGAACACCATGTACGGCAACCGGCGCGGCACGCGCGCCTTCTGCTCCTCGGTCACCGCGCCCAGGGCCTCGCACAGCTCGTCGAAATCCAGCTCGTTGTAGCCCGCGATGTCGCGCACGCCCGCGTCGGCGAGCAGCTCGTACCGCTCGTCCATCTTCCGCACGGCCCACTCGAGGATCGCCGCCGCCTTGCCCATCTCCGTCACCACCGGGCTCATCAGGTGCGGGATGTCCTTGAACTGGCTCATCTCGACCATCTTCGGGTCGACCAGCACCATCTTCAGCTCGTTGGGCTTCTTCGTATAGAGGAACCCCATGATGATCGTGTTCATGCACACGCTCTTGCCGGAGCCGGTCGTGCCGGCGATCAGCATGTGCGGCATCTGCGTCAGGTCCGCGATCAGCGGGTCGCCGCTCGCGTCCTTGCCGAGGAACATCGGGAGCTTCATGTTCTCGAAGGCCGCCCGGTTGCTCATGAGCTCCTTGAGGCGCACCCGCTCCTTGGTCGGGTTGGGCACCTCAATGCCGACCGTGTCCCGCCCGGCCTGGTTCGCCACGATCCGGATATTCACCGCCTTGAGCGCACGCGCGATGTCGCTCGACACCGTCTGCAGCGCGCTCACCCGCGTCCCCGGCGCGAGGCGGATGTGGTAGAGCGTGATCACCGGGCCGGACTCGATGCTCACGACCTCGCCGTCGATCCGGTACTGCTGCAGCGCGTGCTCGAGCGCCTCGCCCTGCTCGCGCACGATCTCCCGCAGCTTCTCCTCGAAGTTGTCCTCGGGCTCCTCCAGCAAATCCAGCGGCGGGAAGCGGTAGCCCTCCAGCTCACCCACGTTCTGCAGGTCCCGCAAATCCTCGTCCGTCGCGCTGCGGCGCGTGTCGGCCCCGAAACGCACCGGCAGACGCGCGATCTTCTCACGCAGCGCGTCCTGGTCGAACACCTGCGGCGCGCCGGGCAGGTCATCGTCCTCCTCCTCTTCCTCGGCGTCTTCGTCCTCGTACGCGTCCTCGGCGTCGTCCTCTTCCCAGTCTTCGTCCTCTTCCTCGGCGTTCTCGGCTTCGTACGCCGCGTCCTCGACGTCCTCTTCCTCCGCCGCCACGACACGCTTCTTCTTCGCCGCCTTCTTCGCGGTCGCCTTTTTCGTGCGCACGGGGCGGGCGACGGTCTCGTCTTCCTCGTCGATCTCGACCTCGACGGGCTCGTCGACGTCGTTGAGGCGGACGGTGACCGTGCGGACCTTGTCGCGCGCGCCGACCATGCCGGCCAGCACGCCGCGGAGCCCGCGCTTAGCGACGCCGCCGGTCGCGGTGGCGGCCTTGCCGGTCCCGCGACGAAGGGCCGGGAACATCCGCCCCGCCACCCACGCCGGGACGGTGAAAACGTACTTGTCGAACGCGACCAGCAGCCCGATCAGCGCTAGCAGCCCGAGCCAGAGCAGGCTTCCGACGGCCCCGAAGCGGGCGGCCAGTTCCTCCCCCACCACGACGCCGACCGTGCCGCCGCTGAGGTCCGGCATCGCCCCGAGGTTGGGCGCGAGCAGCCGGAGCGTGCCCGCGAGGGCGGCGACGATGAGGACGACGCCGACGGTGCGGAGGATCGGCATCCCGACGGCCGCCACGCCGTGGCGCGGGCGCTTGGCGCTGACGAACAGCCCGACCGCCGCGAGCAGCATCAGCAGCCAGGCGCTGAGCCCGAGCAGGCGGAGCAGGTGGTAGCTCGCGTACGCCCCCACCGGCCCGCCCCAGTTGGAAACGGGCTCGTTCGGCGGGTAGACCGCGTGCCCCGGCGCATCGGCCGGATGAAAGCTCACCAGCGCAATCAGCAGAAACGCCCATAGCCCCGCGAGCACCAGCCACCCGGCCGCCCGCAGCACGCGCACCCCCGGCGTGCTCACCACCGCCTCACCATCCCCACGCCCACCACCACCGCGCCCGGAAGCACGACCGGAAGACCGCCCACGGGCCGAGGAGGAAGACCCCCGAGACCCCGATTTCGGATTGGTTCGACTCGATGCCATCGCCTGCGTTCATCGGCGGAACCGCCCGCCACAAGGCAGAATACGGGCATCCCCCGCCTCTCGGATCGCCCGGGCTCACCCCGACGCCCCCACCCGAACGCCCCCTATCCTTCCTCGCCTCCGTCCCGAGCCCGCCCACCATGACCACCGACCCCGGCTATCTCGACCCCTATCTGGAAGCGGTCCGGCTCCACGGCTGCGGCTTTGCGTCGCTCCTCTGGCGCAGCCCGGAATACCAGATCGCCCGCTTCCGCGTCCTTGCCGAGGTGCTCGAACCCACCGGACGCGTCATCGCCGACCTGGGGTGCGGGCGCGCGGACCTCGCCGAATGGATGGAGCGCGAAGGCATCCCCTACGGGCGGTACATCGGCGTCGAAGCGGTGCCCGAGCTCGCCGGCGAAGCCGCGAGACGGGCCGCCGCACTCCCCGAAGCCTCGATCCTCACCGCCGACTTCGCGGGCGACCCGACCCTCTTCGACCGCCTCACCCGCGAGCACCACGCGGAGGCGTTCGTCTTCAGCGGCTCGCTCAACACCTTCACCCAGCACGAAGCCGAGGGCGTGCTCGATCGCGCTTGGCGCGCGATCGCGCGCGTCCGAGGCGGGCGCCTGGTCTTCAACTTCCTGAGCGATCAGACCCGCGAGGCCCCGGACGACACCGGCCCGGCCCGCCGGTTCGAGACCCTCGCCCTCACCCGATGGGCCCTGGCCCGCACCCCGAGCATCATCCTGCGCCACGACTACCTGTGCGGGCACGACGCCACGATTGCGATGCTCGCCACCTGAAGCCGCACGCCCCTGCCGGCGACGACGCTCACTCCCCGAGCTTGGCGAGGTGCTCGTCGATCAGCTCGCGGATCTTGGGGAACGGGTCGTTGTTCTCCGGGTGGAACCCGCGGGCCATGTGCAGCAGCTCCCCCTCGGGCCCGATGACCACGAAGCTCGGGTACGCCCGCACGCGGTACTCGGTCGCGACGTCGTCGGCCTCGAGCAGGATCGTGTACGTGTACCCGTTCTCGTCCATGTACTCCGCCGGCTTGCTCAGGTCACGCTCGCGAACCGCCAGCCCGAGCACCGTCACCGGCTTGCCCTCGTAGTCCTCGTGCAGCTTCTGCACCAGCGGGCTGCTCAGCTTGCAAGGCAGGCACCACGTCCCCCAGAAGTCCAGCACCACCACACGCCCACGCAGGTCCGACAGACGGACCGTCTCCCCCTCCGGCGTCTCCAACTCGAACTCGGGTGCGGGTGTCGCCGTCGGACGCGACGCGTCCGTCGCACGGGGTGTCTCCGCCGGACGCTCCACCACCGGCTGCGCCCCCCCGGGCTCGATCCGGCGACGCTGCGTCGTCGTCCCGCCCCGGTTCGGCTGCATCTGCGGACGCTGGTCCGGCGCCATCGCCGTCTCGTACCCCTCCGGCGCCCGGATCTCGAACGCCGCCTCGCTCAGGTTCCGGCTCGTGTCCGGGCGACGCAGCACCAGCTCCTGGCTCACGATCGGGAACTGCACCGTCACCTGACGCGGCAAACCGTCCTGCGCGATCGCGAACCGATACCCCGCCTGCCCGATCATGAACACCATCACCTCGCAACGCTCGCCGTCCACCTCCACCGCGGGCCCGGACATCACGCGCTCGGCTTCCGCCGCGAGCGCCGCGAACGGGCTCTTCCCGCGCAGGCCCTCCGCCGGCGGCAGCATCACCGTCATCGCCATCTGCCCGCTGTACCCCGTCGGACGCGCGCCCCGCATCACACGCTTGTTCTCGTGATCCAGCCACGTCGCGCGGCTCGCGTCCCACACGATGTCAAACGCCGCCGACTCGCCCTCTTCGCCCACCGAACCCGTCCCGGCCGCACGCACCAGCCCGGTCCCCTCCGCGTTCGGCGCAAACCAGATCTCCCCCTTCGCCCGGGGCATCTGCGTCACCACCTGCTCCATCCCCTTCGGGTTGGCCTCGAACTCGAACACCACCGAGTCCATCGCATCCCACGCACGGTCCGCACGCTCGATCAACGCCCGCATCTCCGACGACACGCCCGGGCGGCTCGAACCCCCCTCCCGCGCGTCCGTCCGCACCGAACGATCGTCCTGCGCCCAAGCCGAGCCCGCCGCCAGCGACAAACCCGCCAAAGGCACGCTCACACACAAGCTCGCAGCTGCAATCCGGCGCCAAGACATCGTCGTTCTCCAAGAAACTGCGTCACACCGCCCAATGCCCCGGCTCTCCATACGCCCGAGGCCCTCGGCACGGTTTCATTCATACCCGATCCCGACCACGCATGGTGCACACCGCACCCACGCGGCAGCACCCGCCCCACGCCATCACTACCCCAAGCCACCAATGACGTTGCAAACCATCCCTCAAAAACCCCAACGATTCCAGGTATCTCCCGCGCTGCCGACCCCTCCACCGTCCCAGAACCCTCGGCTCACCCGTCTCAGACACCGACCTGCCCACCCTCCGGAGACTCCGGCGGCACCCGGTGGAGCAGAGCCGCCAAAGCCGCCCCCGGATCCGCCTGACGCATCAGGTGTTCACCCACCAGCGCCATCCGCACGTCCGACTCCCGCAGACGGTCCAAATCCTCGCGCGTCGTGATCCCGCTCTCGGCGACCAGCCTCGTCCGGTCCGGGATCGACGGGAGCAGCCCCAGCACGTGCCCCAGGTCCGTCCGCATCGTCCGCAGGTCCCGGTTGTTCACCCCAAACAGGCGCAGCCCCGGCGCTTCCGGGCCCACCAAATGGGCGACCGAGTCCAGGCACGCCCGGTCGTGGATCTCCAACAATGTGGACATCCCGAGCGACTCGGCCAGCGCCAGCAGATCCGCGATCCGCGACGCCGACCCGTCCGCCTCCAACAGGCACTCGGCGATCAGCAGCACCGCGTCGGCCCCCAATGCACGCGCCTCGTAGACCTGGTACGCCTCCAGAATGAAATCCTTCCGAAGCACCGGGAGCGGGCAGGACGCCTTGATCCGCGCGATGTAGGAAAGATCACCCCCGAAGAACTTTTCGTCCGTCAGGCACGAGATCGCCGATGCCCCCCCAACGAGGTAGCGTTCCGCGATGCCCTCCGGCTCAAACCCCAAACCCCGATCCAAAGGATGGTCCCCCGACCAGCGTGACCCCTGCGCCCGGATCACGCCCGCGCTCGGGCTCCGACGCTTGATCTCCGCGATCACCCCCGTCAGCTCGCGCGAGTCCCGCACCGCCGAAGCAAACGCCCGCGCCGGCTCGGCCTCCGCCGACCGCGCGACCAGTTCCGACTCGGGCGTCCGCGCACGGCTGGCCTCGATCACCGTCCGCGTGTGCGCCACGATCTCCGCGAGTCGACCCGGCATCCCCGAGCCCGACTCCCGATCCGCGCCCGCCCGATCCGCGCCCACCCGGTCCACGGGCCCCGTCGTCGGCTCGGCTGCTCGATCGGTCTCGCCCGTGGTCATGACCTGCATCATTGCCGTCACGCTCGCCCTGGGCGCGGGCTCGGCCTTCGCCGGCTCCGGCGCCCCCGTCGAGGACGTTCGGCTCGGCGACATCCTCGAACTCCTCTACCGATGGCGGCTCGCCCTGCTCGCCCTCGCGACCCTCGCCGTCGCCTGCCTCCTCTGGGCCGGCGACGTCATCCGACCCGGCTCCATCGCCCGCAGCGGGCAACGCGACGTCAACGCCTATCCCGCGATGATCTGGATCTTCGCCGCCCTGCTCGTCTACCTCACCACCGCGATGAGCTACACCTTCGCCGCCCAGCAGCCCTGGATCACCGCGCAGGCCCCCGACGGCTCGCTCCGCTACACCGCCGCCGTCACCGGCGCCGCCATGACCATCGCCGCCATTGTCGCGATCGGCATGAGCTACCTCATGGCCCGCGGCGTCACCAAGACCGGCCTCCGCGTCCACCCCGCCGACCTGCCCCTCGGCCTCCTCGCGCTCCTGCTCGCCTACCCCGTCGTCGCGCTCGTGGGCTCGCTCGCCGCCGGCGCCCACGCCGCCATCACCAGCGAGCCGCCGAGCCAGCTCGCCCACCCCATCCTCGAAGCCCTCAGCGGCAACCTCGCCGACCCCTGGGCATGGCTCCTCATCGCGGCCGTCGTCCTTGGCGCGCCCATCGTCGAAGAAATCCTCTACCGCGGCTTCCTCCAGAGCGCCATGCTCCGCGCGTTCAAGTCCCCCTGGATCGCGATCGTCTGCACCAGCCTGGTCTTCACGCTCGCCCACGCGCCCGGCGGCATCCCCTGGTACGCCCTGCTCACCCTCTTCACCCTCAGCATCGCCCTCGGGCTCGCCTTCGAACGCACGCGCCACATCGGCGTCCCCATCGTCATGCACGTCGCCTTCAACGCGCTCAATATCGCGATGGCCGCGTAGACCTCACGCCCCCCGTCACCCGGACGGAGCCCCCTCACCCCCGGACGCCGTACCGCCTCGGCTCCGTCGGCCACTCGTACCGCGCCGCCAGCGCCGCCACCCAGTCTTCCTCCAGAAGCTCATGCACCGCGCCCCACGACGCGCCCCGCAGGCGGCGCTCGCTCAGCGGGCGGTCCCGCCGCACCCATCGCGTCCGGCGCGACAGGTCGCGGTGATACCACCGCTCCCGGTATCGGATCGCCCGGTCGAGCGCCAGCGGGCTCGGCTCCAGCCCCCACCGACGCCACAACGGCTCCAAGAGACGGATCGGCTCCAGCCGCAGCTCGTCAAAACAAGCCGGCGAGAGCCCATCGCCCACGCCGACCGGCAACGCCACCCACAGGCGCGCGAGGGTGCGCCACCCCTGCAAGGCCCGCGCCGCGTCCTCGGCGTCGCGGACCCATCCCCGCCGGGCGAGGGCCGTCACCCACACCACCGGGTTGCGCAGCACCAGCGTCGCCCCGGGCGGGACCGAGCCGAGCGACGGCTCGAACGGGTCCAGCACGACCACCCGCACGCCCCCGCTCGCAACACCCTCCCCCGCGCCGACCGCCAGCCCGAAACCCGACGCCGCGGCGTGCGCCACGATCGCGACCCCCGACCCCGGCGTCGCGACGAGCACACGGGATGGCGTCGGCGCGTCCACCGGCAAGCGTAGTGCGCGCGCGGCCGCGGGCCCCTGCCCACCGGGGCCCGCAACCGGGGTTCATGGGCTGTGCGAGGTCGAGACGGGCCGCTCAGTCGTGCAGCGACGCGCTCTGCGGCAGCTCGATGGTGCGGAGCTGCAGCGTGGTCTCCATCCGGAAGTTCGCCTGCGTGCGGTGACGCTCCACGAAGAAGAACTTCAGGTTGTACGTCCGCCCGTCCTCCAGCCAGTTCAGGCGGTCCAGCTCGATCGTCTGATCGACGCGCGAGTGCACCCCGCCGATGTCGATCACCAGTTTCCCGTCGATGAAGACCCAGACGTCGTCGTCACCGCTGAAGGTGAAGACCTGCCCGGCCCCCTCGTTGTACACAAACTCGGTGTCCAGCTCGTACGTGAAGTGGAAGTTGCGGCTGCCACCGCTGGAGTTGCCGAACAGCTCCCCGTCGATCGGGAAGAACCCGCCGCGGCTCGTGAAGTGCTGGTGGTTCCGGTCGTCGAAGACGTACCGGTTCGTCCCCTGCTGGCGCACCAGCGTGATGGGGTAGCTGGTGGTCATGTTGACCCCCGGCACGTCGCGGAACCACTGGTTGAACGTGTCGGCGCTGGTCACCGCGCCGCCGGGGTTGCTGTTCACGCTCTCATTGGTGTCCCCGGGGCGGGCATCAATGTAGCTCTTGCCCCACAGGATGGGCTGCCCGGCGCTGTTGCTCGCCTGGCGGCTCACGCGGTAGCCCATCGAGTTGAACACGGGCTTCCCGTCCTCCCCGAGCTCGTCCTTGACGATGCCGACGTAGTGCCCGAAGCCGCCCGAGGGCTGGCGCTCAAAGTCCGGGTGCCCCTGAGGATGCCCGCGCTCGTGGAAGTCGCGGATCGTGCCGGTCAGCGTCAGCGTCGCGGGCAGGTGCCCGAACTGGTCACCCGAGCCGTAGGTCGGGATCGACACCCAGTAAGCGCCGTTGAATAGCTGCCCGTCCTGCGACTGCTGCTGGGCGCTGGCCGCCCCGCTCGCCAGAGCCAGTACGCCCGCCGCGATGGTGGCGGGCCCGATTGTCCGTCGGTTCGCGTGCATGTGGTTGGTCCCTCCAAAAAGCACCGCGGGGCGCCCGGGCCCAGTGCCCGACACGCTCCATGGACACCTTCCGATCCAACCCAGCCCACGCACACACCCCACGATGCGGGGAACGCAACGACGCACCATCTGTGCCGCGTAGGCAAGTCAAAATCCGATTATCGGGAGCCCTGATGCGGGGGATTCCGTCCGCGTCGTCCGAAAATGCCCTCGGATGAAGGCTTAAAACGCCCTCCGGAGGCGAGCGCTCGGGATCCCGAGCTGGCTGCGGTACTTCGCGACCGTCCGGCGGGCGATCTCGATGCCTTTCGCCTTCAGAGCATCCACGAGCTTGTCGTCGCTGAGCGGGTTCGCCTTGTCCTCTTCCGCGACCACGTCTTTCAGGGCGGCCTTGATCGCGTCCCAGGAGACCTCTTCGCCGCTGTCGGTCTGGGTGCCACCGGTGAAGAAACGCCGGAGCGGGACGACGCCGCGGGGGGTCATGAGGTGCTTGTCGCTCACCGCTCGGCTCACCGTCGCGACGTGGATCCCGAGCTGCTCGCCGACCTGCGTCATCGGGAGAGGGCGCAGGCTCTCCGGCCCGTAATCAAAGAAATCCCGCTGCGCGTCCACCACCGCGTTCACCACGCGCAGCAGCGTGTGCCGACGCTGCTGCACCGCGTCGATCAGCCACTGCGCGTTGCTCAGGTTCGTGCGCACAAAATCGCGGTCCTTCTTCGCCACGCTCCGGTCGCGGACCATCTCGGCGTACTCGCGGTTGATCGCCAGGTTCGCCGCTCGGCTGTCGTTCAAAAACGCGATGTAGCGGTCGTTGTCCTCGTCGTACTCCACGATCACGTCCGGCGTAATCCCGGGCTCGGTGTCGTTCACCAGGCGCCGCGCCGGGCTCAGGCTCAGGCGGCGAAGCACCTGCAGCCCGCCCTTGATCTCCGCCAGTGTCAGCCCGGCCTTCTCCGCGACCCGCGGCAGGCGGTTCTGCATCAGGTCCTCGAGGTGGTCCTCCACCAGCGTGCGCGCGACGCCGATCAGCCCGCGGTCGTCCTCCTCCATCGCGCCCTCGTCCTCCAGCGCGTCGAGCTGGAGCAGCAGGCACTCCCGCGCGTCGCGGGCGGCGACGCCGGCGGGCTCGAGGAAGAGCTGCACCGCCTGCAGCGCGCGCGCGAAGTCCGCGAGCGTCGGGCGCTCGCCCTCGGGCCAACCCTTGATCTGGCGCGGGGCCCGCTCGACGAGCTCCTCCAGCGGTGTCTTGAGGCTGCCGTCGTCTTCGAGGCTCTGGATGATGACCTCGCCCAGGGGGCGGAGGCGCTCCTCAACGACGGTGAGGGCCCATTGTCCGAGGAGCTGGTCAGCGAGCCCGGCGGAGCGCGCGGGGGCGTTGGCCATCGCTTCGAACTTCGCGTCCGGCTCGCCAGCCAGGCGACGGCTCGGGCCCGGGGCGGCGAAGTCGTCGAACGCCTCGCGGAAGCGACCGTCGCGATCCGCGTCGGGCCCGGCGGCGTCCGCGTCGGTGTCGAACGCGTTGTCCACAGCGTCCGGGTGGGTCTCGGCGAAGTCGTCGAGACGCGCGAAGTCGTCGGCCGCCCCGTTGCCGTTGTCGCCGAAGTCCAGCTCCGCGTCCTGATCACCCTCCTCGCGGGCGTCTCGATCGGGGGCGTCGTGCCCGTCGCTCTCGCGTCGCTCGGCCTCCTCCGGGCTGACCAACTCCAGCGTGATGTTCGACTCCAGCTCCTGCTCGATGCGCTCCTCGAGCTGCGCGAGGGGCATCTGCAGGATCTCCATCGACTGGATCATCCTGGGCGCCAGCTTCATCTGCTGGCCGAGCTTCATGGATTGGCTGGTCTCGAACCGCATGCGACTCCGCCGCCCCTTCAGGCCCGCTCCGGGGCACTTGCCAACGGCCTCCAGCCGCCGGCTGCAAGCATTATCGCATATCCACGCCCGCTTTGTGCAAATTGCGGGCCAGAGTGTGCGAGGTCGCAAATGATGGGGTAAATGACAGGGCTAAAGCCACCGCATCCGCCGGAACAGCACCGTCAGCCCCACCGCGATCGCCAACAGCCCCCCGCTCACGATCGCGAAGCCCAGGCGGCTCTCCGCGAGCGGGATCCCACCCACGTTGATCCCCAGCAACCCCGTCAGCAGGCCCAGCGGCAGGAAAACCGCGGCCACCAGGCTCAGGATGTACACCCGCTGGTTCATCCGGTCGGCAACCTTCGCCGCGACCTGCTCCATCACGATCGTCGCCCGCTCCCGCACCGCGTCGAGGTCCTCCACCAGGCGCGTCAGGCGGTCGGCCGCCTCGCGCAGGCGGGCCCGGTGACGCTCGTTGAACAGCTCCGAACCCGGGCCCGTCGACGACCCGGCCATCAGGCTCACCAGCGCGTCCCGCTTCGGCGCCAGGAACCGACGCAGGATGATCGCGCGCCGACGCGTCGCGGAGAGCTCGGTCCGCGTCGGGTCGGCGCTCGTGCCGAGCAGGCGTTCCTCCGCCTCGTCCATCGCATCGTCCACGGCCGCAACCACCGGCTGCGCCCGATCCACCAGACGCTCGGCGAGCGTCACGATCAGCTCCCCCGCGTCGCGCGGGCCCGCGCCCAAGGTGATCGCCGCGACGGCGTCCTCCACCGCGTGGACGCCGGGCACGTGCAGCGTAATCACACGCCCCGGCTCCCCCCAGACACGCACGCTCAGCATGTCCTCCGGGTTCGCCCCCTCGGTCAGGTTGACCCCGCGCATCAGCACCAGCGCCCCCGGCGGGTGGATGACGTGGCGCGGGCGCGTGTCCTCGGCGATCAACGCCTCGGCGATCATCGGGTCCAGCCCCGCCGCCTCGCGCACCCACGCCTGCGCGCGCGCGTCCCGCCGGTCCAGGTCGATCCAGATCGTCTCGCCCGCCGCGGCGGTTGCATCGAGCGCATCGACCGGCGTCGCGCCGCCCGCGCCGTTGAGACGGAGCACGCGGAAGACCCCGGGATCGCTCGGCGCAAGCCCCGGGGCGCGATGAGAACCAGCGTCGGGCTCACTCATGAAACAGACTGCCTCCCCTGAATCGCATCCGCCAGCACGGCCTTGTTTGCATACTCCAGCTGACTCCCCGACGGCAGCCCGCGAGCGAGTCGCGTCACGCGAACGCCCCGCTGCCGCGCCTCTTCGGCGAGGTAAAGCGCCGTCCCGTCGCCCTCCAGCGTCGGGTTGAGCCCGAGGATGATCTCCTCCACACGCACCCCGCCCGGGTTGGAGGCGGGCGCGTCGAGCCGCTCGAGCAGGCGGGCGACGGTGAGCTCGCCCGGGCCGATGCCGTCGATCGGGCTGAGGCGACCCATGAGCACGTGGTAGAGCCCGCGGTACATGCCGGTCTGCTCGAGTGCGATGAGGTCCTTGGGCTGCTCGACCACGAGCACGCTGCGCCGGTCGCGGCTCTCATCGGCGCAGACCGGGCACGGGTCGCGGTCGGCGAGGTTGAAGCAGACCGAGCAGTGCTTGACGGCGCGTTTGACGTCCGCGATCGCGCGGGCGAGGCCCATCGCGTCCTCCTCGGTCGCCTTGAGCAGGTGGAACGCGAGCCGCTCGGCCGATCGCCGCCCGATGCCGGGCAGCTTGCTGAGGCGGTCAATAAGTCGGTCGACGGGTTCGGGATAGGCCGAGGGCATGGTCGCAGCAAGGATAGCGGCTCCCCGTCTCGCCCCCGGGTGCGATCCGCCCTGCGAGGTGGGTGTGAGGGTTCGGCGCAGGCCGCCCTGTTGGGACCCGATCAGGCGCGTTCGATTTTGGCGTCGGTCCACTCGCCGTCGATCAGGCGTCGGAGTCCGAGCGGGTTGGTGCTCTTGAGCTCCGGGGGGAGCATCGCCTCGGGCGCGTTCTGGTAGCAGACGGGGCGGGCCCATCGCTCGATCGCCATCGGGCCGACGGCTGTGGTGTGCGGGGCGTTGGTCGCGGGGAAGGGCCCGCCGTGCACCATCGCGTGGGCGACCTCGACGCCCGTGGGCACGCCGTTGTAGACGATCCGCCCGACGCGTTGCTCGAGGATCGTCGTGAGCTGCCGAACGGCGGCGGCGTCGTATCCGCCCGCGAAGATGCTCGCGGTGAGGCTGCCCTGGAATCGTGTGGCGGCCTCGGCGAGTTGTTCGTCGGTGTCGCAGATGACGACCACCGCGGCGGGGCCGAAGACCTCTTCGAGCAGCGTCGGATTCTTGACAAAGACGTCGTAGGTCGCGCGGAAGAGAGCGGGCGAGGCGAGGACGGGGTGCTTGGCGCCGCCGCCGGCGCCGCCCGGCGGGATGTGCCCGGCCTGCGGGCCGCCGGCGCGGGCTTCGACGCCCTCGATCTTCGCGACCTCGTTGACGCGCCCGAGGAAGTTGGTGCGCGTGCGCCCGCCGAGCATGGGGGCGGGCTCGGCCGCCTCGATCCGATCGCTCATCGCGCGGATGAGCGCCTCGGCCCCGTCCGATCTTGACGCGAAGATCAGCCCCGGGCACGTGCACATCTGCCCGTTGCTGTTGACCAGCGAGGCGTAGAGCTTCTCCGCGATGCTCTTGGCCTGGCCCTCCAGCGCGTGACGCAGGACGAACACCGGGTTCGTCGAGCCCATCTCGGCGTAGACGGGGATCGGGTCCGAACGCTCGCTCGCGATCTTTTCCAACGCGAGCCCGCCGCCGAGGCTCCCGGTGAAGCCCACGGCCCGCACGCAGGGGTGGCGCACCAGCGTCGCCCCGATCGATTTCTCGCGCTCGCCGCCGCTGTGCAGGAAGCTGAACGTCCCGGGGGGGAACTCGGCGGCGCGGACGGCGTCGGTCACCGCCCGCGCCACCAACTCGCCCGTGCCCGGGTGCCCGGGGTGCCCCTTGACGATCACCGGGCACCCGGCGCCCAAGGCGCTCGCGGTGTCGCCCCCGGCCGTCGAGTACGCGAGCGGGAAGTTCCCCGCCCCGAAGACCGCGACCGGCCCGAGCGGGACGAGCATCCGGCGGAGGTCCGGCTTCGGCACCGGCGAGCGGGACGCCTCCCCGCGGTCAATCGTCGCGCGGAGCCAATCCCCCCGACGGACCACCTCCGCGAAGGTCAGCAGCGTGTGGACCGTCCGGTCGCGCTCGGCCATCAGGCGCGTGGTCGTCAGCCCCGTCTCGCCGCTGGCGATCTGGAGCAACGCGTCGCCCAACCCGCGGAGCCGCTGGGCGATCAGCTCCAGCAGGCGGGCGCGATCCCCCGGGGACTTGGCGCGGATCGCGAAGAACGCCTCCCACGCCTTCTCGCCAGCCGTCTGGACCTGACGCGTCGTCGCGGGGTGGAAATCGATCGGGAGCTCGGCTCCGCTCGCGGGGTTGGTCGCCTTGAAGGCGTGCTCCGGGGTCGCGGTCGGGCACGGGTCGTTGCTCCCGGCGACGATCGACCACCCGCGTGTCACGGGGCGTGTGACGTTCGAGGTCGATCCCGCTCCAGCCGTCTCCGTCGCCATGTCGCCTCCTGCCAGGGGTCTCGGGGCGGGGGCCTCCCGCCCACGCCCGGTCACTTGGTCTATCGGTTCAACCACCCCGCGCCCCCGCCGATTGCGAGAAGCGGATGTTCCCGCGCCGGGGCGGCGTCTTGTTCGTATGCTGTCCCCCATGCTTGCCCGGGTCCAGTCGTATCTTCTTGAAGGCGTTGACGCCCGCATGTGCGAGGTGGAGGTCCACCTCGACGACACGGGCTTCACAAAGGAGACGGTCGTCGGGCTGCCGGACGCGGCGGTGAAGGAGTCGCTCCAGCGCGTGGCGGCGGCGTTGACCAGTTCGGGGTACGCCTACCCGCCCGGTCGGGTGCTGATCAACCTCGCGCCGGCCGACGTGCGGAAGGAGGGGCCGGTCTACGACCTGCCGATCGCGATCGGGATCCTGATCGCCCAGGGCGTGCTGGAATCGGGGCGTTCGGGGGCGAGCGACGCGCCGGACGTGCGGTCGATGCTGATCGCTGGGGAGCTGGCGCTCGACGGGCGGGTGCGCCCGGTGCGCGGGGCGATCGCGATGGCGGTCGCGGCTCGCGATCAGGGGATGCGGAGCATCGTCGTCCCCGCGGACAACGCCGGGGAGGCGGCGGTGGTGCAGGGGGTGGACGTCTTCGGCGTGCGCACGCTGGTGGAACTCGTGGGCCTGCTGGCGGGGGCGACCGAGGCAGAACCGGTGCCGACGCCGGACGTGGAGGCGATGCTGCGCCAGGCGGAGGCGGACGTGGACTTCGCCGATGTGCGCGGACAGGAAGCGGTGAAGCGGGCGATCACGGTGGCGGCGGCGGGGTCGCACAACCTGCTGATGCTCGGGCCGGCGGGAACGGGCAAGACGATGATGGCGCGGGCGCTCCCTGGCGTGCTGCCCTCGATGACGGCCGACGAGGCGGTGGAGGTGACGCGGGTGCATTCGGCGGCGGGGACGCTCCCGGCGGGCGCGTCGCTGGTGACGACGCGCCCGGTGCGCACGCCGCACCACACGGCGAGCAGCCCGGCGATCGTGGGGGGCGGGGCGGTGCCGCGACCGGGGGAGATCAGCCTGGCGCACCGTGGGGTGCTGTTTCTGGATGAGCTGCCGGAGTTCCCGCGCCCGGTGCTGGAGACGCTGCGCCAGCCGCTGGAGGACCACGTGATCACCATCAGCCGTGCGCACGGGAGCGTGACGTTCCCGGCGAGCTTCATGCTGGTGGCGGCGATGAACCCGACGCCGAAGGGGGACGTGGAGCCGGGCGAGGTGGGCAAGCGTGCGATGGATCGGTATCTGTCGCGGTTGAGCGGGCCGCTGCTGGACCGGATCGATATTCACGTGGAAGCGCCGGCGGTGCCGTTCGGGCAGTTGCGGAGCGCGCCGACGGGGACGAGCAGCGTGGAGATGCGCGAGGCGGCGGCGCGTGCGCGCGCGGTGCAGGCGTCGCGTCAGGGCGCGGGCGTGCCCAACGCCCGTCTCACTCGTCGCCAGCTCGATGCGTTCGCGCCGATGAGCGAGGACGCCGAGCGTCTGGTGGGGCAGGCGGTGACGGAGCTGGGCCTGAGCGCGCGGGCGTTTGACAAGATCCGTCGCGTGGCGCGCACGATCGCGGACTTGGCGGGTGACGAGGGGCTGGACGCGGGGCACGTCGCGGAGGCCGTGGGGTATCGCCTGCTGGACCGGAAGCACTGAGCCGGCGGTGGGCTCGCACGATCGGCGCCTTGTCGCGGGCGTCGCGGCTTGTCACGATGTGTGACGAGCCGATGGAGCGGGGCGTGCCCAAAGCCAGGAACCAAGAGACGAAGCCTCCACCCGACTGGGCGAACGAGCGGCGCGGGCTGCTGACGGTCTTCTGCCTGATCGCGGGGCTGGTGCTGCTCGCGCAGTCTTCGCCGCGGGGAACGCTGAGCCCGGGCGGGGGCGGGCGCACGGGCCCCTCGACGCTCGTTGCACCATCGCACCATGCCGCCCTTGTGCTCGATCCGGCGACCGGCGAGCAGCGCATCCACACGCTCGGCACAAGCCGATCCGGGTTTCAAGCGTTCACCACGCCTCTTCGCGGCGCCCCGGGGCAGGTCGTCGGCCAGGCACCGGAGGGCACGATCGCGTGGGTCTCGGCCCGTCCGAGCATCGATCGCACGCTCGGCCCGCTCTGGTGCGTCCGCCTGCCCGACGCCGGCGTGCGGACCACGATCATCCCGGGCACCGCGCCCGATCCCGCGGCACTCCAGACCATGCAGGACACCGCGAGCGATCACGCCGCGATCTGGCTCGATCACTGGCGGCGTTCGCTGCGGTTCGTCGGGCTCCCCGGCGGGGCCCTGCTGGATCTGCCGAGCCTGCTGGGCGTCACGCTCGGGGTGCTCGCGCTCGGGATCACCGCCCGCCTGGCGTGGCGGCATCGGCGCGAGATCGTGGCGAACGAACGACGGCACGCCGGCCTGTGCGCCGCCTGCGGCTATCGCCTGCTCGACGCGCAGACCCGCTGCCCGGAGTGCGGGCTGGAGCGAGCACCCACCCCCGACGCCTGAAACCACGCGCGGATCTCGCCCCAACACGCCGCGTCGATCGGACGCCGCCCCGAGGTGCGCCGCACGCGGGGGGATACCCGGAGGCACGCCGAATCCGGTATCTTGGTCGCGCCCCGGGCGGGTTCTTCGCTCTCGGGCGGGGGGTGCCAGCTTCGGAGGTGCGACGGATGCGGCTATGGAAGTTTGTTGGTTCGATCATGCTCGCGGCGGTCGCGATCGGGCTCGCGGGCGGTGGCCTGGCGGGGTGCGCGAACGGTTCGAGCGCCGAGGATCGGTCGGGGGCGGATCAGCGGGCCCAGGCGCGCCCGGATCAGTCCGGAGCGGGGCAGGCGGCGGGGGTTCAGCTCCGCCTGGCCGACGCCCGGGCGACGGAGAACATTTTCTCGAGCCCGATGCGTCGGACGCCGGACCGGATGCGCGCGGCCGACGGCTCCCCGGGCCCGGACTACTGGCAGAACACGGCCGACTACGCGATCGACGCGGAGCTGGACCCGTCGACCAACACGCTCAGCGTGGCGCTGCGTGTGCGGTACACGAACAACAGCCCGCACACGCTGCGGTACCTGTGGTTCAACCTGGAGCAGAACCTGTTCCGCCCGGGGAGCAAGGGGGACCTGATCTACGGCTCCGGGCAGCGGTTCGGGAACCGCGACGGGTTCGAGGGCGGGTTCAACTTCCGGTCGGTGCGGTTCCTCCGCGGCGACCTGGACGGGGACCTGCGCGAGCTGCGGTCGGGGCGTGACGCGGCGCTGGCGGTGTACGACACGCTGGGGCGGGTGGATGTTGCGGAGACGGTGGAGCCGGGCGATCGCGTGGCGCTGGAGATGCGGTACAGCTTCCGCGTGCCGCCGAACGGGTCGGACCGGATGGGGCGTGAGGACGTCGCGGGCGGTCGGATTTACCAGTTTGCGCAGTGGTTCCCGAACGTCTGCCGCTTCGACGACGTGAACGGGTGGAACACGCTGCCCTACCTCGGCGCGGGCGAGTTTTACACGGATTTCGGGACCTACGACGTGCGTCTGCGCGTGCCGAGCGATCACGTGGTGGCGGCGACGGGCGTCCTCCAGAACCCCGAGGACGTGCTGAACAGCGCCGAGCTGGATCGCTGGCGCCGCGTGCACGAGGGCGAGAGCGGGGACGAGTCGGTCTTCGTGCGCACGCTGGAGGAAGCCGACGCAGCCCGTGAATCGTGGGACGGCGAATCCATGTCGACCTGGCGGTTTGTGGCCGAGGACGTGCGGACGTTCGCGTGGGCCGCGAGCCAGGCGTTCGCGTGGGAGGCGATGGGCGTCGCGGTGCCCACCGAGCTGGGCGGCGTCGTGGAGCCGACGTCGGAAGACCTCGAACGCTCGGCCGCCCTCCCCGAGGGCCAGCCCGGCGGGAGCTTCGACCCGATCCCCGAGAGCGTGCCGACGCGTCACGCCGTGGTCCACTCGTTCTACCCGCGCGAGGGCGCGGAGCAGTGGGTGCGGAGCAACGAGTACCAGGCGTTCGCGCTCCGCCTGCACTCGCGGATGTGGTTCCCCTACCCCTACCCGCAGTCGACCAACGTCAACGGCATCGTCGGCGGCATGGAATACCCCATGGTCGCCTTCTGCCGCAACCGCACCAACCCCCGCGGCCTCTTCGGCGTCACCGATCACGAGCTCGTCCACAACTGGTTCCCGATGATCGTCAACACCAACGAACGCGAGTACGCGTGGATGGACGAGGGCTTCACGAGCTTCCTCGGGATCTACGCCTCGCGGTACTTCTACCCGGACCAGACGCCGCGAACGATGACGCGCTTCTTCGAGCGCATGGCGACGCGCGACCTGCAGCCGGTTCACACGCGTCCTGATCACATCGCGGGCGGGCAGCTCGGGTTTCTCGCCTATCGCAAGACGGCCTACGGGCTCTGGCTTCTCCGCGAGCACATCCTCGGGGCGGACCGCTTCGACCCGGCCTTCCGGGCGTACATCGACAAGTGGGCGTTCAAGAGCCCGACGCCGGACGACTTCTTCCGCGCGATGAACGACGGCGTGGGGGCCGACCTGAACTGGTTCTGGCGCGGGTGGTTCATGGAGTTCACGCAGCTCGACCAAGGCGTGGACCGCGTGCAGAGCGAAGACGACGGCTCGGTGCGGGTGCGCTTTGTCAACCTCGGCGAGATGGTGATGCCGCTGATCGTGGAGCTGACCTGGCGGGAGTCGGCGACGAGCCGGACGCGCGAGCGGATCACGGTGCCCGCGGACGCGTGGGGCGGGCTCAACACGTTCGAGATGCGTTTCTCGACCGACGGGCGGAGCCTCGTGGGGGTCGAGATCGACCCCGACGGCGTGATGCCGGATATGAACCGCGCGAACAACCGCTGGCGACGGTAAACGGCCCGGGCTGAGCGCGGGCGAGGGGTAAATCCGGAGCTTCTCACGCCGGGCTGATGGGCCCGGTGTTTTTTATCCGCTCAGTCGACGCGGACCATGCGGACATATTCCTCGTAGCGGTCGTCGATCTCGTTGGTCTGAAGCTTCTTGAGGCGGTCGAGGCTGAAGGACTCGATGTTGAAGCTGGCGATGACGGTGCCGTGGGCGAGGGCCTGGCGGATGGTGCGGAAGGCGCCCGGGTCGGCCTGGTGCCCGGTCTCGCCCTCGCGGGCGATGTGCCCCATCATGCCGCCGGCGAAGCTGTCGCCCGCGCCGGTGGGATCCACGACCCGCTCGGTGGGGTAGGCGGGGAGTGCGGCGATGCCGTCCTGGTGGATGAGGATCGCGCCGTGCTCGCCCTTCTTCACGACGACGAAGCGCGGGCCGTATTCGAGCAGCTTGCGTCCGGCGGCGACGGTGTTCTTGATGCCCGTGAACAGCTCGGCCTCGTCGAAGTTGAGGACCAGGCCGTCGACCTTGGCGAGCAGTGCGATGAGTTCGTCCTTGGCGATGTTGATCCAGAGGTCCATCGTGTCGGCGACGACGAGCTTGCGGCTCGGCAGCGCCTCGAGCATGCCCATCTGCACGGCCGGGTGGCTGTTGGCGAGGAAGACGTACTCCGAGTCTTTGAACGCCTCGGGGACGGGGGGCGGGGCCTCCTCGAGCACGCCGAGCTCGGTGAAGAGGGTTTCGCGGTGGTCCATGTCGTCCATGTACTTGCCGCCCCAGCGGAAGGTCTTGCTCCCGGCGCGGGTCTCGAGCCCGGCGGTGTCGATGCGGGGGAAGGCGGCGAGGGTCTTGCGGTGCTCGTCGGGGAGGTCATCACCCACGGCCGCGACCATGCGCACGCCCGTATAGAACGAGGCGGCCGCGGCGAAGTAGGTGCAGCTCCCGCCGAGGACGTCCTTGCGCTCGGTGCCGTCGGGGGTGTGGACGGTGTCGATGCCGATGGTTCCGGTGACAATAAGGCTCATGCGGAGACGGTAGGCGGGAGGATCCGCCCTGTCGGCCTGCGGAGGGGGGCCGTTCCGGATGTGCTACTGACCTTGTCCGCAAGGTCAGTGCTCCGGGCCGCCCTTCCGTCCCTCCTCTCCCTCACTTGCAGAGCCTCACAACAGATGAGCACGGAAGAAGAGAGAAGGCGCAGAGCACTGACCTCTCAGAAGAGGTCAGTGGCACAGGCGGAGGCGGTCAGCTCGGGCGTGGCTGGAAGATCGGGAGGCGGAGCGCCAGCAGCACGCCGGAGAACCCGAGGCAGGCGGCCCCGGCGACGCCGGTGATGAACGCCGGCACGACGTGGCGGCTGTCCTCGTACACCTCCAGCGCCGCCTGCACCTCGGCCGAGCTGTCCTGCAGCGTCCGGTCCCGCATCATGATGCGGACATACGCCTGGCTCATCGCCTTGTGGTCGAGATAGAGAAAGCCGAGGGCGGTCGCGATGAGCGCCAGACCAATGGCGAACGCGGCGGCGAGGGCGAGGTTCCGCATCGCTGGGCTCCTTGCCGCCCGCCGGGGAGGGGCGGGCTCTCCGACTGTTCGCCCCGCTCGCGCTACTTGTTCGCCTTCGCCCAGCTGTCCTTGAGGTTGACGGTGCGGTTGAAGACGGGACGGCCCGGCGTGCTGTCGGGGTCGAGGCAGAAGTAGCCAAGCCGCTCGAACTGGAACCGGCGGATCCCGTCGGACCACCCGGGCTCCTTGAGCAACGTGAGCCCCTCGCCCTCGGCGGCGAAGCTCGGCTCCAGCTTGCAGCCGTTGAGGATCTTCAGCGATTCGGGGTTCAGGTCGTCGACCGGGTCGCCGGTGCGTTTGCCGGGCTGCTCGGCGAGGAAGAGGCGGTCGATCAGGCGCACCTCCGCCTCGACGGCGTGGGCCACGCTGACCCAGTGCAGCGTGCCCTTGACCTTGCGGACCTTGCCCTCGGCGTCCGGCGGCGGGTTGTCCCCGCCGCGGGTCTGCGGGTCGTAGGTGCAGCGCAGCTCGATGATTTCGCCGGCGTCGTTCTTGATGACCTCGTTGCAGCGGATCCAGTACGCCCCCCGAAGGCGGACCTCGCCGCCGGGCTTCAGGCGGAAGAACTTGTTCGGCGCGTCCTCCATAAAGTCGCCGCGCTCGATCCAGATGACGCTGTCGAAGGGGACGCGGCGCGTGCCGTCGGCGGCGTTCTCCGGGTTGTTCGGGATGTCGAACCACTCCGTCTCGCGGTCCCAGTTCGTGATCGTCACCTTGAGCGGGTCGAGCACGGCCATGCGGCGCGGGGCGACCTTGTTCAGGTGCTCGCGCACGGCGTTCTCCAGCAGCGCGACGTCGTGGACGGCGTTGAACTTGGTCACCCCGACGCCGGCGCAGAAGGTGCGGACGGCCTCGGGCGTGACGCCGCGACGGCGCAGGCCGCTGACCGTCGGCATCCGCGGGTCGTCCCACCCCGTGACGTGCCCGTCCTCGACGAGCTGTCGCAGCTTGCGCTTGCTCGTGACGATGTAGGTCGGGTTGAGGCGGGCGAACTCGATCTGCTGCGGGTGATGGATCCGCGGCTCGCGCGGGGCGGTGCGCGACACGCCGGGGACGGCGCCCGGCGAGGGGATCTCGCCGTTGATGGCGCGGATGAACCAGTCGTAGAGCGGGCGGTGGGCCTCGAACTCGAGCGTGCAGAGCGAGTGGGTGATGCCCTCGATCGAGTCCTCCAGCCCGTGGGCCCAGTCGTACATCGGATAGACGTGCCATGTCGCGCCGGTGCGGTGGTGGGCGCGGTTGAGAATGCGGTACATGACCGGGTCGCGGAGGTTCATGTTGGGGCTGGCCATGGGGGCGGGGTTCTTGCTGACCGGGTCGGCGTCGATGCGTGCGCGGAGGACGCGCGAGCCGTCGGGGAAAGCGCCCTCGGTCATCTTGCGGAACTCGGCGAGGCTCTCCGGCGCGGGGCGATCGCGGAAGGGGCTGAGCGTGCCGGGCTTTTTGACGTCGCCGCGGGCGAGCTTGATCTGCTCGGGCGTCTGCTCATCGACATACGCCAGCCCGCGCTCGATGAGCTCGCACGCCCAGGCGTGCATCTGCTCGAAGTAGTCGCTCGCGAAGCGCACGCCCTCGTAGAAGGCGGGCTCGCCGGGCGTGGCGTGCTCGACGCAGCCGGGCCACTGGTAGCCGAGCCAGCGGACGCTGTCGATGATCGAGTCGACGTAGGCCTGTTCTTCTTTTTCGGGGTTGGTGTCGTCGAAGCGGAGGTTGCAGGAGCCCCCGAACTCCGCGGCGATGCTGAAGTTGAGCACGATGGACTTGGGGTGCCCGACGTGGAGAAAACCGTTGGGCTCCGGCGGGAAGCGGGTCTTGACGACCGAGCGATCACCGGGCGCGCCCCACTTCCCGCTCGCGACGTCCATGTCGATGATCTGCTGGATGAAGTGGCGGTGCGGGGCGTCGGGGGCGGCATCGGGCGTGGCATCGTTGGGTTCGTTGCGGTTCATCGTGGGATCGTCTCCTAAGAGGGGCGAGGGATGCTATCGCCGCGGAGAGCGGGAGCGGGTCGAGACACAGGTCGGAGACCTGTGCCACCACGGACCAGACACAGGTCGGAGGCCTGTGCCGCCGCAGATGGTGCCCCGGAAACGCGGAGCCGTCTGCGGCGGAGCTTTTCCGGGTCTTCCGGTCTTCAACGCTCCGCCCGCCTTTGGGCTCCGTCCGTCTGCCCACATGGAAAAACTCCGCCGACCGCGGCGGTCGGCTCCGCGTTTCCATGGCACCGGACCTCAGGCCTCCGCCCCCTCCAGCCCGGCGTGGACCTCCACGCACCGATCGATGCGGCTCAAGACGCCCGCCTTGCCCACCAGCGCCAGCGTCTCGCCCAGCCCAGGGCTGACGGTGCCGCCCGTGATCGCGACCCGCAGCGGCTGGGCGACCTTGCCCATCCCGAGCCCCCGCCCCTCCGCGAAGGCGTGGACGGCCGCGTCGAGCGCGACCGGTTCGAACGCCTCCACACCCGCCAGCACGACGCGCATCTCCCGCAGCACCGCGACGCCCTCGCCGCCGTTCTTCGCCAGCACCTTCTGCACCGCCTTCGCGTCGAACTCGACCGCACCCTGCGGGTGCAACGCGAACGCGATCGGCTCGGCGGCGTCCGCGAGCGTGCGCGCCCGGATCTGTGCCGCGCGGGCCGCGAGGGGGAAGCGGTCGGCGAGGGCCGTCAGCAGCCCCGGGTTCTCCCGCTCGGCCCACGCCCGCCACGCCGCCTCGAACGCTTCCGCCGTCATGGCCGCGATATCGGACTGGTTGAACGCGAGCAGCTTGGCGCGGTCAAAGCTCGCGGCCTTCTTGATCACGCGCTCGAACGCGAACTTCTGCGCCAGCGCCGCCTTGTCGAAGCGTTCCAGGTCCGTCCCGTCGTCGTTCTTCTCGCCGGGGTTCCAGCCGAGCAGGGCGAGGTAGTTGCAGAGCGTCTCGGGCAGGTAGCCGCTGCGCCGGAAGTCCTCGACTTCGATCTCGGGCAGCGTCAGGTGCATCGCGCGGGCGAGGGCCTGGAGCTGGTCGCTGGGGAGCTGGCTCTTTTTGTCGCCGAGCCATTCGGCGAAGCGGGCGGCGTCGATCGCGCCGGCCGCCAGACCGGGCGGGGGCGTGCCGACCTTCCGCTCGTGGCACGCGGCCCGGGCGGCCTTGTCCTTGTCCCGCTTGCTCATCTTGCTGCCGTCCGGGTTGGCGATCAGCGACAGGTGCGCGTAGGTCGGCGTGCGATAGCCGAGCGCCTGCTGCAGCGCCACATGCTTCGGCGTGTTGTTCAGGTGCTCCTCCCCGCGGACCACGTGCGTCACGCCCATCAGCTCATCATCGACCACGACCGCGAAGTGGTACGTCGGGAAGCCGTCGCCCTTGCGGATCACAAAATCGTCGTAATGCTCCGGCGTAAACACGATCCGCCCGCGCACCTCGTCCGTCACCACGATCTCGGGCTGCGCCACACGCAAGCGCAGCACGCACGCCTCGGCCGAGCGCATCCGCTCGAGCGCCCGCGCGTGGTCGTAGCCCTCGGGCTGCGTGTAGCGGAACGTGCGCTTTTCGCGCTCGGCCTGCTCGCGCATCGCGGCCATGTCCTCCGGCGTCTCGAACGACGGGTAGGCCTGCCCGGATTCGAGCAGTTGCTCGAACAGTTTTTCGTAGATCTCGAGGCGCTGGGTCTGGAAGAACGGGCCGACCCCGCGCGGGTCGCCGCCGAGGGTGCGCCCGTCTTCGGTCGTGAACGCCGGCCCCTCGTCCCAGTCGATCCCGAGCCAGGCGAGGTCTTCCAGGATCCCCCGCGCGGCCGCCTTGCTGGAGCGGGCCCGGTCGGTGTCCTCGACGCGCAGAAGGAACCGCCCGTCGGGCCCGGCCTGTCGGGCGAGGGCCCAGCAGAACAGGGCCGTGCGAGCCCCGCCGACGTGGAGGTGCCCGGTGGGCGAGGGGGCAAAACGGGTGATGACTTGTGGCATAAGCGAGCCTATGCCGCGGGGCGTGCGCCGGGCGGGGGCACGGGGGCCGGGCGGGGGTCGCCCCCGTACACTGCGGGCATGAGCTACACGGTCCTGGCGCGTCGGTATCGGTCGACGGATTTTGACGAGGTGGTCGGGCAGGCGCCGATCGCACGGACGCTGAAGAACGCGATCGCGTCGGGGCGGGTCGCCCACGCCTACCTGTTCTGCGGCACGCGCGGGGTCGGGAAGACCTCCATGGCCCGGATCCTCGCCAAGGCCCTGAACAACCCCAACGACGCGGACGACGTGGCGAAGGCGATCATGACCGGCGGCGACACGGACGTGGTCGAGATCGACGCCGCGAGCAACACGGGCGTGGACAACGTGCGGGATCTGATCGCGAACGCGGGGTACCGCCCGATGCGCGGGCCGTTCAAGATTTATATCATCGACGAGGTCCACATGCTCTCGACGGCGGCGTTCAACGCGCTGCTGAAGACGATGGAGGAGCCGCCGGAGCACGTGAAGTTCATCCTGTGCACGACGGACCCGCAGAAGGTGCCGGCGACGATCCAGAGCCGCTGCCAGCGGTTCGATTTCCGGAACATCCCGGTGAGCGACATCGCGGGTCACCTTCGGGAGGTGGTCGAGAAGGAGTCGCTGGAGGCCGAGGCGGAGCTGCTGATGCAGGTGGCGCGCCTCGGGCAGGGTTCGATGCGGGACGCGCTGAGCCTGCTCGACCGCGTGATGGCGACTGGGGAGAAGAAGCTGACGCTCGCGCTGCTGGACGAACTGCTGGGCCTGCCGGACCGGGAGCTGACGGGGCGGCTGCTCGACGCGGCGCTCGCGGGCCACGCGGCGGGCGCGCTCGAGGCGGGCGACGAGCTGCTCTCACGCGGCACCGGGCTCGACCAGGTGATCGAGACGCTGCTGGGGCGCTTGCGGGACCTGATGGTCTTCGCGGCGTGCGGCCCGGACACGGACCTGGTGGACCTCACCGGCGAGGCGCGGGCGTCGGAAGCGGCGCGGGCCGAGCGGCTCGACGCGGCGGGGGCGACGCACATGATCGCGCTCTGCGAGAGCGTGCAGCGGGCGTGCCGAACGAGCCCCGCGCCACGGGCGCTGTTCGACGCGATGCTCGTGCGCCTCGCGCTCACCGAGCGTCTGGCGGACGTCGCGTCGATCCTCCGCGAGCCGGGAGCGGGCGGAAGCGGGCGGGCACTCGCAAAAAAAGCCTGACGGCGGCGCCACGGACGCCCCCGGGTCGCGAAGCGATCCCGGTGGCAGCGGCGTCGCCGGAGCCAGCGGTGGAGCGGGAACCAGAATCGAATTTGGAACCTCCTCGATCACCGGGGCCCGAGGTTCGCTCGGAGGGCGGTGCGCCAGAGGTAGAGACGCCACGACCCGGGTTTGGTGAGTCGACTCTAGAAGAACGATCCGGGAGCGACGGGCGGGACGCCCGTCCCACCGGGGACGGGGAGAAGCGATCGAGCGAGCCCAAGGCCACGGTCGATGTCTCGGATCTCCGCGCGGTCTGGGCGGCGGCGCTCGGGCTGGTGAGCAAGCCGATCGTCGCGACGGTGTACCGCGGGTGCGTGCTGGAGCGGGCCGAGGGCGGCGAGGCGCTGGTGCGCGTGCCCAGCGGCGTGGGGCTGACGTTCTTGCAGTTTCATCAAGCGCCGATGGAGGCCGCGTTGTCGCTGGCGCTGGGGCGGGACGTCACGATGACGCTCGCCCCGACGGAGGACGGGCCGCCGTTGCGGGCGAGCGCGTCGGCGTCGGAGACGCGAACGCCACCGGGGCGGGACGTCGAGCATCACGACGGCTCCCGCGCGACGCCGACGGAGAACGCCGACACCACGCCGGAGATCGTCCGGCGCGCGATCGAGCTCTTCGGCGGCTCGGTCGCCGGGGTCCACCGCAAGCGCGAACGACCCGATCCGGAAAGCTCGGCGTGAATAACACGGGCAGCGGGCCTGCTTGCGGGCGGACACAGGTCGGAGACCTGTGCCACCACGGATCCCTGACACCGCCGGCCCCGGTGGGTCGCCGATCGGCGCGTGCTTAGGATTCAGCATGTTCGACCAGTTCAAAATCATGGGTCAGGTCGCGGCGCTGATGAAGGACAAGGAGCGTCTGCGCGAAGCGGGCGAGCGGATCAAGCGTGAGCTCGACGCGGTGCGTGTGGACGGCGAAGCCGGGGGCGGGGCGGTGCGTGTGACGGTCAGCGGCTCGCTGGTCGTGGTCGGCGTGCGCCTGGAGCCGGCGGTGGGCGCGGGGATCGGCAGCGACGACGCGAGCCGGGCGCAGGTGGAGACGCTGATCGCGGAGGCGACCAACGAGGCGATCCGCCGAGCGCGCGAGGAGGCGGCGCGGGTCATCGAGCGCGAGGCCGACGCGCTGGGCCTGCCCGCGATCCCGCCCGAGGTGCGAAAGCTGATCGGCTCGTGAGCGCGGGGCTCGGGCCGTTCGCGTCGGTCGGCGTCGAGCACACGGGCGTTGTCCGCCTCGCGACGCCGGACAGCACGCGCGGGCTGACGCTGGGCGAGCTGCGCATCGAGATCGACGAATCGTGCGAGGCCGACGAGCCCACGCCTCCGGCTCTGGCGCGGTGGGAAGCGATGCGCCAAGAGCGCCCGCGCCTGTTCAACGGGCCGATCCTCGCGTTCGTCCGCTACGACGCGGGCGAGCGCACGGTCCACGCTCGCCGCGATCATTACTTGAGCCTCGCGGTGCGCCCCGAGGTCGAGACGGGCGTCACACAGCTCTCGGTGACCGGGATTCTCACTGCGAGGGACGCGACGGGACGCGAGCACGTCTGCCTCGCGCGGCGCAGCGCCGAGACGCGGATCTATGACCGGATGTGGGAGCTCGCCCCCTCGGGCGGGCTCGACCCGCTCAGCGCCAGCATCTCGCGCATGAACGGCGAGGACGCGTGGCGCCAGCTCCTGGTGGAAGTCGAGGAAGAGCTGGAGCTGAGCATCGCGCCGGACCCGGGGCGCGTCGTCGCCATCACGCACGATGCGCTCGCCAACTCGTGCGACGTCTGCCTGCGCGTCGAGCTCGCCCGCCCGCTCGAGGACGTGATGGCGACGACCGGGCGACTCGGGTGGGAGTACGAGACGACGCGATGGCTCGCGATCGACGACGTCCGCGCGTTCGATGCGCAGGACGCGGCCCGGATCATCCCGCCCACGCGGGCGCTGTTCCGGGTCCTCGGATGGGCATGATCCGCACCGCCTCGCGAGACGCATCTCACACGCCCGCTCCAGCACGGGTGCCGCACACGCCCTACGGGCGCTTCAAGCACCCGCTAGACTGACTCGTGCCCGTGCGCGCTGCGCGCGGCCGAAACGAGTGATTCCCGGTGTTTTTGCAGGAGGCCGAGCCCATGTTCCAGTCTGTTTCCGTCAGCTCCCGCGCCGAGCCCGACGCCACCGTCCTCGCCGTCTTCAACGACAAGAAGCTCGACCCCCAGACCAAGGACCTCGACCCCGAAGGGCTCGTCGCCGACGCGCTCAAGCGGGCCGACGCCTCCGGCGAGTGCGCCAAGCTCACCGAGCTCTTCCCCGATCGCGCGGGGCACCAGCGCGTCATCGTCCTCGGGCTCGGCGACCGAAAAACGCTCAGCCACGCCTCCCTCCGCACCGCCTTCGCCGCCCTCGGGCGCAAGCTCGCCGCGTGCAACGCGCGAAACGTCCTCGTCGACATCCTCGGCCCGCTCGACGCCGCCGGGTTTGACCACGCCCGCGCCGGTGCGCTCCTCGGCGAAACGCTCGGCCTGCTCGCCTGGCACTATGACGGCCTCCGCGGCAACGCCACCGCCAAGCCCGACCGGCAGAAGCTCACGATCCAGGCCCCCGCCGACGACTTCCTCGCCGGCGTCACCCGCGGGCTCGGCATCGCCGAGAGCACCAACTACGCCCGCACCCTCAGCCAGACCCCGCCCAACATCGCCAACCCGACGTGGATCGCCGCCGAGGCGAAACGACTCGCACGCAAGACCGGGCTCACCTGCACCGTGCTCTCGGGCGAGCAGCTCGAAAAAGAACGCCTCCACGGCATCGCGACCGTCGGCGCCGCGAGCAACCACAAGCCCTGCCTCATCCGCCTCGAGTACAAGCCCAAGCGCGGGCGCAGCGCCAAGCCGGCCGTCCTGGTCGGCAAGACCGTGACCTACGACACCGGCGGGCTCAGCCTTAAGATCAGCGGCGGCATGGTCGGCATGAAGCGCGACAAGGACGGCGGGTGCGCCGTCCTCGGCGCGATGCACGCCGTCGCGACCGTCATCCAGCCCGATCGCCCCGTCGTCGCCCTCCTCGCGGTCGCCGAGAACAGCATCTCCGACGAGGCCTACCGACCCGACGACGTCATCACCTTCCGCAACGGCGTCACCGTGGAGGTCACCAATACCGACGCCGAGGGCCGCCTCGTCCTCGCTGACGCGCTCATCTGGGCCCACGAAAAAGAGAAGCCCGCGTACGTCGTCGACGTCGCCACCCTCACCGGCGGCGTCGTCGTCGCGCTCGGCAAGGTCTTCGCCGGCTACTGGTGCGACGACGAGGGCCTGCGCACCCAGCTCGAAGCCGCGGCCGACGCCGGCGGCGAAGCGATCTGGCGCCTCCCCCATCACAACGACTACCGCGAGATGATGCGCAGCCCCATCGCCGACATCGTCAACAGCGCCCCCGTCCGCGAAGCACACCCCATCCAGGGCGCGGCCTTCCTCAGCTACTTCTGCGACGGCTCCTGCCCATGGGCCCACATCGACATCGCCGGCACACACGCCACCGCCAAAGACGCCGGCCCCTTCATCCCCGGCCCCACCGGCTTCGGCGTCCGACTCCTCGCCGAACTCCTCGAACAACACTGAGCCGCGACCCCCTACAAAACCGCATGGCACGGGCGTCCCGCCCGTGGCTGCAACCCTTCCCATTCATCCAAACCCCACCCAGCCCGAGGCATCAGGCCTCGGGCTATTTCTTAGCCACCGTGCGGCGTGCTACACGCGCATCGCCTCACGGAGGTGCTCATCGAGCCAGCGCACGGCAGCTGCGGTCTGGTCGCCGCTGCCCAGGACGGCCGCGTCGGCGGCGAGCAGCGCGGGCTGGTCGCCGGGCTCGCTCCGCCCCGGTCGCCCGCGTCGGACCAGGCTCCGCAGCGCGGGCGTCGAGTACAGCAGCGGCACGCGGGCGGCCGCCGCCAGGCGCACGACGCGCGACTCGGCCTGCGCCAACCGCGCGCTCCCCGTCTCCACCGCCAGGTCCCCGCGCGAGAGCAGCACCGCGCACCCCGCCCAGCGCAGCGCGCCGAGCAGCAGCGCGTCCAGCGCGTCCACCATCCGCTGCGTCTCCACCGTCAGCACCAGCCCCGGGAGCGCGCGCCCCGCGGGCAGGTGCGCACGCAGGCGGCTCTCGATCAGGTCCAAATCGGCGGCGTCGCGGCAGAAGGCGATGCCGACCGCGTCGGCGTGGGCCGCCGCGAACGCGAGGGCGCGCTCGTCGCGTTCGCTGAGCAGCGGGATGCTCGTCGCGGTGTCGGGCAGGTGGATCGGCCGGTCGGCAGCCAGTCGCTCCGTTGCGCGCCGCGTGCGCACGACCTCCAGCTCCGCGCCCGCCTCGTTGGTGCGCACGCATCGGGTTTCGAGGCGACCTTCGTCGAAGAGCACGCGCGCGCCGGGCGAAAGGTCGTCGATGACGCCGGGGAGCGTGCAGGCGATCCGCGCCGGCGTGCGCCCGTCGCGCTCACCGGGGCGGCCCGGGGTCTGAGATCTCGTGAGAAACAGGCGGTCGCCGACACGGAGCGGGATGGGGCGCTCGCCCGCGGGCAGCTCGCCGACGCGCGCCTCGGGCGGGCGCGAGCCGGGTTGCTCGAGCGTGAGCGGGAGCCCGGGCGTGAGGTAGGTGGAGCGGTTGCAGAGGGCGTGCCGCTCGTCGCGGGGCGCGGCGCGTGGGTCGCCCGCGACGACAACGAGCGTGCGTCGTCGCCCGCGCGCGTCGGTGACGCTCAGGCGGTCGCCGTGCTGGAGCGTGTCGAGAAACGTGCGCGCGAGTGGCAGGCAGGCCACATCGGCCTGCGTGCTGTGCGCGTCTGGCGCGCCGTCCTCGCTCGCGACAAGGCGAACGCGCCCGGGCGCAACAACGTGCCCGACGGCGTCTCGCTCCGGGCGGATGCGCACAACGCCCGGGCCCGGCTCGATCGCGCCCGTGCGCAAACGCGGCCCAGGAATCGTGACCAGCAGCGGCACGCGACGCTCGCGCTCGCCGCGCCGCAGATTGGTCGCCAGCGCGGGCCAGTCGCGCTCCCCCGCCCGCGCGGTGTTCAGACGTGCCGCGTCCATCCCCGCCTGGCAGAGTTCTTCCACGACCGCCGCCCCGCGCTCGCCGGCGGCCTCGGGGGGCAGCGTCGCGACGATCCGCGTCGGGCGCGGGCAAGGGGCGAGCAGCGCGTCGGCGGCCTGCCGGCGTGCGAGCCGCCCCGCGCGCTCGTCGCCCGGCGCGGGCGGGGCCGGGGCGTCGGCGACGGGTTCCCCGGCGAGCGCGGCGCACGCGAGGATCGCGGCGTCGGTCGCCGCCAGCACGCCGGCGGGCGCAAGCGTGGGCGTCCGCACGCCGAGGCGGGCGCACAGCTCGTCCAGTTCGTGCAGGTCGATCCCGCCCGCCCCGCGATGCCCGATCGCGTCGAGGGCCGCCGCGTGGAGCAGGTTCCGGGCGCCGCCCCGCACGCTCGCCGCCACGCGGAGGCAGTCCTCGCCCCGCGCCCGCTCGCCCTCGACGCACCGCGTGCGCACGAGACGGAGCAGCGCAAGGCAACGGGCCGCGAGTGCGGGCGTCCCGGGCTCGTCGGCTTCGGGCCTGGCAACCTCAGGCTGGGGCGGCTGGATGGGGCGGTCGGTCTCGGGCATCGCGTGGTGCATCGTACATGCGTACGCCGCGGGTACACTCGCCCGAGATGCAAGAGCATGAAACCAATACGTCGGGTGACGGGGCGAGCGAGCGGCTTAAGGCGCTGGAGCCGCTGACGTCCGAGCGCGTGCGCCGGATCGCGGCCCTGAGCCGCCTGGAGCTCAGCGAGGCGGACGTGGAGACGGAGCGCGTGCGTCTGGCGGCCCTGCTCGGCTACGTCGAGCGCCTGCGGGCGGTGCCGATCGAGGACGTGCCCGGCACCGAGGGCGACGCGCCGGGGGCGAGCGAGGACGATCGCCCGGTCGGCCCGCTCGCGCCGGACGAGCCCGGGGAGGTGCTCGGCGTGGAGGTGTTGGGGCGGATGTCGCCGGACTCGGTGGGGGCGTACTTCAGGGTGCCGCGGGTGTTGGGCGAGGGCGGGGCGTGAGCGGGGCGTTCGAGATCGCCTCGGGCGTGCGCACGGGCGCGGTCCGCGCGCAGGACGCGGCCGCCGACGCGCTGCGCCGTGCGCGGGAAGATATCGACGCGGGCGAGGACGGCCTGCACGCGGTGCTGCAGATGTTCGAGGATCGCGCGATGGCGTCGGCCGAGGCGATCGACGCACGCGTCGCCCGCGGCGAAGACCCCGGCCCGCTCGCGGGCGTGCCGGTCCTCGTCAAGGACAACATCTGCACCGGCTTCGGGCGCACGACGTGCGGGAGCCGGTTTCTGGAGCGCTACGAGAGCCCGTTCAGCGCAACGTGCGTCGAGCGCCTGGAGAGCGCGGGCGCGGTCGTCATCGGCAAGACCAACCTCGACGAATTCGGCATGGGTTCGAGCGGGGAGCACTCGGCGTTCGGCCCGACGCGTCACCCGCTCGACCGCGAGCGCGTGCCGGGGGGGAGCAGCAGCGGCTCGGCAGCCGCGGTCGGCGCGGGGATCGCGCCCGTCGCGCTCGGGAGCGACACCGGCGGCTCGGTGCGTCAGCCCGCGTCGTTCTGCGGGCTCGTGGGGCTCAAGCCGACGTACGGGCGTGTGAGCCGCTGGGGCTTGGTCGCGTTCGCCAGCAGCCTCGATCAGGTCGGCGTGCTGAGCGCGAGCGTGCGCGACGCGGCCCTCACGCTCTCGTCGATCGCCGGGCACGACCCGCGCGACAGCACCAGCAGCGCACACCCAAGCGAGGACTTCACGCGCGAGCTCGCCCAGACGCTCGATGGCATCCGCGTCGGTGTGCCAAAGCTCGCGTCGGCGTCGCAGAACCACCCGAGCGTGCACGACGCGATCGAGCGCACGAAGACGGCGCTGCAAGCCCGCGGCGTCCAAATCGTGCCGATCGAGCTGCCCTCGCTCGAGCAGGCGGTGCCCGCGTATTACGTCATCGCCCCCGCCGAGGCGTCGAGCAACCTCGCCCGCTTCGACGGCGTGCGCTACGGGCGGCGGGCCGCCCTCCAGCCCGGCGAAGGGCTCGACGTGCTCTACAAGCGCTCGCGCACCGAGGGCTTCGGCGAAGAGGTCCGCCGCCGGATCATGCTCGGGACGCACGTGCTCAGCAGCGGCTACTACGACGCGTACTACGAGACCGCGATGCGCGTCCGGCGCGTCATCGCGCGCGAGTTCACCGGCGTTTGTGCGGAAAACGGCGTGTGCGACGCGGTGCTGATGCCGACCACGCCGGGCCCCGCGTTCCGCCTCGGCGAGAAGACCACCGACCCGCTCGCGCTCTGGCTCGAGGACGTCTACACGACGCCCGCCAACCTCGCCGGGCTCCCGGCGATCAGCGTGCCCGCCGGCTTCACCGAGGGCACCGACACCGGCGGCGTCCGCCTGCCGATCGGCGTGCAGCTCATCGGGCGAGCGTTCGATGAGGCGCGGCTCTGCCGCATCGCGCACGCGATCGAGGTGAGCGCACAGTCCTGACCACCGTGCCACGGGAGAGATTTTGGCTTTAGCCGAGCCCTTTGATGACGAGCACCATGATGACGAAGATCGCGCCGTTGTGGAGCATGTGTGCGGTGATCGGGGCGATGAGCGAGCCTCGCCACTCGCGGAGGAGGGCGAAGGTGAAGCCGAGGGTGATGACGGGCAGGAGCATCGCGAAGAGATAGCCGTGCATGACGCCGAAGACGACGGCGCTGATCAGCATCGCGAGGAAGATGCCCATCCGTGCGCGCAAATGACGGTAGAACGCACCGCGGAAGATGAATTCTTCGACCAGCGGCGCCCAGAGGACGACGAGCGAGCCGAGGACGATCAGGCCGGGCGTGCCAAGGTTCTGGAGTAGTTCGAGGATGGGGTTGTTCGGCGGGCCTTCGGGCAGGCCGAGCTGTTTGGAGATCGCCATCCAGATGACGACGAAGAGCAGCGTGAGCACGATCGCGACGCCGAAGAGGGGGAGCATCGCGAGATAGCCGAAGATGCCGGCCCCGATCTCGCGAAACACACCCCGCCCGCGGTGCAGCCCCGTCTGCGCACGCCAGGCGCTCCACCCCGCGCCCGCAAGCAGCGGGTAGAAGACGATCAGCGCCAGCAGCCACTGCGACCCGATGCCGATGATCGTCGCCTGTTCCTCGCCGAGCGTGCGCACGAGGCCCGGCATCACCAGCGGCGCGACCAGTTGCAACCCGAGAAACCCGAGCACAAACAGGAGCAGCGTCTCGCTGTAGACCGAGCCGCCGATCGCGGGGGGGACGAAGCGGCGCACGAAGCGCCCGCGCGAGAGCTGGACGATCGCGACGACCATGCACGTCAGCCCGGCGATGACAAGCGTGAGAAGCAGCACGAAAAACGCGATGACGCCGAAGAGGACCATCCCGCCACCGGCGAGCACGTCACGCCGGGCGGGGTCGGTGCGCGGGAGCGTGGCGACGGCTGCGACGCGCCCGGCGTAGCCGAGGCGGGTTTCCAGTTCCGCCGCGTCGTCCGGCGTGAGCGAGCCCGGATCTTGCAAGGCGGCCTCGAGCAGGGCGGCGTCGGCGCGGGCGCGGGCGATGCGGGCGAGATCGCCCTCGGGCGAGGGCGGGTCGCCGCCCTCGGCTTCCGGTGATGGATCTTCGCCGCCCTCGGCGTTTGCAGAGCGGACCGATGCGTTCAGCGCCGCGCCCTCGGCCCGGTCGATCTCGACGCGGATCTCGGCGATGCGGTTCATCGCCGCCTCCGCCTCACCCCCCGCGGCCTCCACGCTCGCGAGGCGCAGCCCGTCCGCCCAGGCCGCGGCCTGCGAGGGCACCGCGCGGTCCGAGTCGTCGTCCGTCGCGTGCAGCACATGCAGCTGCTCGCGGAGCTGGTTCAGAAACTGGCTCTGCTCGCGCTCGGGAAAGAACTCGAGCATCGGCGCGAGCATGCGGAGCTGAAGCCCGAACTCGGCCGACCCCGGCGCAGGGCGCGACGCCAGTTCCGCCTCGGTCGGCTCGGTCACTTCCGAGGCGGGCGCTTCGAGCAGGTGCTGCGACTGCTGCAACAAGAAGACCGCCGGCACGAGCACCAGCAACAGCAGAAACGCCAGACGCCGTCGCGAAGGCGAGCCCGGGTCGGGCTCGCGCCCGGGCGCCGGGGGGCGCGTCGGGAGCGGGCGGTCCGGAAACCCGAAGGGGGCCGAGGATGGGGCGGCGGGGCGGTCCTCGCCTAGGGGCGGTTCGTGCATGATTCATCTTCGGCCCGGCACCGCCCCGGGGCCAGTCGGCGAGCGATTCCAGGAAGAGCGATCGAAAAGGGCCCCTGTGCCACGGACCTCCTCCGAGAGAGTCCGTGCTCCCACCCCTACCTCTCGCTCACCTCAGCGATCCAGGCGTGCCCGGGCCCATTCGCGAGCCGCGGCATCGGCGGCGTGCACGTCCTCGATCGACACCACCGCCGCCTCGCCCAGCGCATCCAGCGCGCCGCGAGCGAGTTCGTAGATCTTCGGGAACGCCAGACGCCCGGCGAGGAACGCTTCCACCCCGACCTCGTTCGCGGCGTTCAGCACCGCCCCGGCCGCCCCTTCGCGGCGGATCACCTCGAACCCCAGCCCGAGCGAGGGGAACCGCTCAAGGTCCGCCTCCTCGAAGGTCAACTCGCGGAAGTGGTCCAGCGTGAGGCGCGGCGCGCGGGCCGGGGCGATCGTCGGCCAGGCGAGCGCGTGCAGGATCGGCCCGCGCATGTCCGGGCTGGCGAGCTGTGCAATGACCGAGCCGTCGGTCGTCTCGGCCAGCGCGTGGACGATGGACTGGCGGTGGACGAGGGCCGCGAGCCGGTCAGCGCCGAGCCCGAAGAGCCAGTGAGCCTCGATCAGCTCCAGCGCCTTGTTCATCAGGCTCGCCGAGTCGATGGTGACCTTCGCGCCCATGTCCCACGTCGGGTGATTGAGCGCGTCCGCGGGCGTGGCGCGGGCGATCCGGTCGGCGGTCCAGTCGCGGAACGCGCCGCCGCTGGCGGTGAGCGTGACGCGGGCGATCTCCGGCGCGCACCGCTCGATCGGCGGCGGGGGCGCACCCGCGCGCATCAGGCACTGCCAGACGCCCGCGTGCTCGGAATCGACCGGGAGCAGCCGCGCCCCCGAGGCGCGGGCGGCCGCCGTCACGAGCGAGCCCGCGGCGACCAGCGTTTCTTTGTTCGCGAGCGCGACGTCGACGCCGTGCTCGACCGCCGCCATCGTCGCGCCGAGCCCCGCGAAGCCGACCATCGCCGCGACGACCAGGTCGGCCCCCGCGTCGAGCCCGAGCGCCGCGACCATCGTCGTTGCCGGGTCGGGGTGCTGATCGCTCGCGAGCCAGGCTCGGCAGCCCGTCCCGCCGACCTCGAGCGAGCCCTCGGCCAGCGCCGCGTGGGCCGGTCGGTAGCGCCGGACCTGCTCGGCCAGCACCTCCGCGTTGCGCCCGGCGGCGAGGGCGAGGACGTCGTATCGCGTCGCCCATTGCCCGCGCTCGTGGAGCGCGTTGAGATGGTCGATGACGTCGAGCGTCTGCGTGCCGACCGAGCCGGTGGAGCCGAGGATCACGACACGGCGCACCGCCGGGGGGCGGTGCGCCGCGTTCGCGTCCGGCGTGCCGGTGGAGCTCGCCATGCGGGGTTACTCCTCGCGGTTGGCGGGGACTTCGCCCGGGGCGAGGCGGCGTCGCGAGCCGCCGTAGAGCGAGCGACGCGGCTTGAGCTTGCTCAGCGGGATCAGCCCGTCCGCGGCCTTCGTGGGCGTCTTCCGGGCGGGCTTGGCGTCGCTCTTCGCGCTCGGCTTGGCGGCCTTGGCCTCGGATTTCGCCTCGGGCTTGGCGTTGGCCTTGCCGTTGTCGGCGCTGCGCGAGGACGGACGCTTGGCGACCTTGCCCGCCGGCTTGGGCTCGATCGCCGGGGGCTCCGCCTTGCTCGCCGCCGCGACCTCCGCCCCCTCGGCGGCCTTCTTGCTCCCGCCGCGACCGCGACGCGAACGCTTCTTCTTCAAAGGTTCGCCGGAGCCCTCGGCTTCGGCTTCGGCTTCAACCTCGGGCTCGGGCTCAGCCTCCGCCTCCGGGGCGTCCGCCTCGACATCGGACGTCGCCTCGGCGGGCTTGCGCCGGCGCGAGCGGCGGCGTTTCTTCTTCACGCCCTCGCTCTCGGGAGCGCGATCGTCCTCGCCGCCCTTGTCCGCGGCCGCCTCCTCGTCGCCCATCGCGTCCATCAACTGATCGCTGCGCCGGGCGTCCGCGTGCTCGCCGTCGGCCGAGCCGACGCCGACCGCCGGGCCGCGTGCGCGATCCGACCCCTCGTCGGACGCCCGCTCGTCCCCGCCTTCGCCGCCATCGCCGGAGCGACGGCGACGACGACGCCGACGACGACGCTTCTTCTTCCCGCCCTCGCCCGGCTCGCCGCCCTGCTCACGGTCCTGCTCGCGATCTTGCTCGTGGTCTTCGTCGCCGTCCTGTTCGCGGCTCGCCTCGGCGGGCTCGTCACTTGACGCCCCTTCGCGGGCGGCCTCGTCCTCGCCTTCGCGGTCGGCGCCCTCGCCGTCCCCGCGTCGCCCGCCGCGTCGGCGACGTCGGCGGCGCTTCTTCTTGGAGCCTTCACCCGCCGGCGCCGGGCTCTCGATGTGCCCGAAGCCCTCGTCGTCCTCCGGCTCCAGCAGGGAGATCGGGTCGATCGGCCCGTCCTCGTCGTCGTCCGCGGGCGGCTCCGCCTCGGCGGCCGCCAGCTCACGCTCGATCACAGGGTCCATCGCCCACGTCTCCGCGCCCGGCACGTGCGTTGCGCCGGCGTAGGCGACCAGGTCGCTCTTGCGCACCTTGATCGTCGGCAGGCGATCGATCTCGATGTCCGCACCCTTCTCGTCATACGCGTAGAACCGCACCTTCCCGGCCGGCAGCGTCTCGCTCACCCGCACGTCCACCCGCTTCCCGCTCGCCCGCTCGATGCGGTTGAGCGTCAGGCGGCGCGAGCTCAGCAGCTCACCCGCGACCCGCGGGCTGACGACCAGCTCGATCTTCGCGATCCGCTCCTGGCTGAGCAGGGCGGACAGCTCGCGGAGCGCGTCGGCCGCGACCGACTCGGGGCGCTGGATGAGCCCGCGCCCCTCGCAGCTCGGGCAGACGGCAAAGTGCGTGCGCTCGTGGCTGCCGCGCATGCGCTGGCGGGTCATCTCGAGGATGCCGAACGGGCTGATGCCGAGCGTGGTGCTCTTGGCCCGGTCGCGCTTCAGGCGTTCGCGGAAGTGCTGCTCGACGTCGCGGTTGTGCTTGGGGCTCCGCATGTCGATCAGGTCGTTGATGACCAGCCCGCCGAGGTCCCGCAGGCGGAGCTGGCGGGCGATCTCGTCGACGGCTTCCATGTTCGTCCGGAAGGCGTTGGTCTCGGCGTCGCGCGCGTCGCGGCTCTTGCCGCTGTTCACGTCGATCGCGACCAGCGCCTCGGTCTCGTCGATCACCAGTCGCCCGCCGGAGGGCAGCGGGACCTCGCGGGCGTGCATCGCGGCGATCTGTTCTTCAACGCCGAAGGCGTGGAAGAGCGGCACCGGGCCGGTGTAGGCCGTGAGCTTCGCCTGACTCCGCGGGGCGACGATCTTCATGAAGCGGTTGGCCCGCTCGAGGGCAACGGGGCTGTCGATGATGACCTCGTCGATGTCGCCGGTGAGCAGGTCGCGCAGCGTGCGCACGAGCAGGTCGCTCTCGGTGTAGAGCAGGCGGGGCTTCTTGCCCTCCTTGCGCCGGCGCTCCATGTCTTTCCAGAGGCGGGCGAGGTAGGCCAGGTCACGCTTCAGCTCGGTCTTGGTCCGCTCCATGCCGGCGGTGCGGAGGATGAACCCGAAGCCCTCGGGCAGCTCGAGCTGGTCGAGGATCTTGCGCATCTCACGCCGCTGGTCCTCGTCCTCGACCTTGCGCGAGACGCCGACCTTGTCCATCTGCGGCATCATCACCAGGAACCGCCCGGGGATCGAGAGGTAGCTGGTCAGCGCGGGGCCCTTGGTGCCGACGCCGTCCTTGAGGACCTGGACGATCATCTCCTGCCCGCGCTTGAGCGCGTGCTGCATCGGAGGGCGGTCGCGCCGCGGGGTCTTCTTGCCGACGCGTTCGGTGGTCTCGTCCCCCTCGCCCGGGAAGTACTGCGGGTGGAGGTCGGAAACGTGGAGGAAGCCGTTCTCCTCGACGCCGAAGTCGACGAACGCCGCCTGGATCGACGGCTCCACGTTCATGACCTTGCCGACATAAATATTGCCGACGCGGTTCGCCTTGCCGTGCTGCTCGGCGTGGATCTCTTGGAGTTTGCCGTCCTCGAGGATCGCGACCCGGCACTCTTCGCCCGGCACGTAGTTGATGAGAAGCTTGGACTCTGCCAAAACGATGTCTTCTTCTAGCGGCCAGCCCGCCCGTCGCGCGACGCCGGGCCCTCTGGATCGCGCAGCCGACCGACCACACCCGCCCGATGGGGCGTGCGTAAACGGGGAACGTCGCGATCAGGAAGGATCAGCACCACGCGGGAGCAAACTCGCGGCAACTGGCGTCCGTCTGCCCCGAAGACGCTCCCGAAGGACCGCCCGTGCACGGGGCCGAGGCTGGGACAACGGGCCGGTCACCGGTGGCGCGGGCGATGGGGGCCTCGCGGGCGTCGGGGCGCTGACGGGGCGTGAAGCACGCGCCGCGAGCACGCCGAAAGCCCGGGCTCACCGCCCGCGCCCCGCCCGCAAAGACGCGGGCGTCGGCTCGGCCCGACGTCCGAGGCCGACACGCACGGGCCGTTTCAAGGGCACCCTGCACGACGGCGACGCCGGGGAAATCTGTGTCCGAAGCGCCGGATCGCCGAGCCACAAGGCCCGACCACCCGGTTATTCGACGGCCCGACCGTCGAACGCCTCGGGAACCATCTTGCGGACCCGATCGCGGAGATATGCCGCGACCTGGACCTCCGAATCGAACGAGACGGCCTTTCGGGCCACCCGCTCGCACTGCGTCACGCTCACGCTCCGCACCAGCCGCTTCAGGGCCGGTACCGCGCTCGCCGTCACGCTGAGCGTACGCAAACCGAGCCCGATCAGCAACACCGCGAACTCCAGGTCGCCCGCCGACTCCCCGCAGCAGCTCACCGGGACGCCCCGGCGACGGGCCGCCCGGGAAACCTCCCGGATCAGGCGGATCACCGCGGGGTGGGTCGGGGCGTAGAGATTCGCCACGCGCTCGTTGGTCCGATCGACCGCCAGCGTGTACTGGATCAGGTCGTTTGTCCCGATTGAGAAAAAATCGACCTCTTTCGCGAAAATATCCGCCATCACCGCCGCCGAGGGCACCTCCACCATCATCCCGATCGGGATCTCCCGATCAAAAGCCACCCCCTCCTCGGCCAGGTCCTCCATCACGTCCCGCACGATCATCCGCGCGTGGCGCAGCTCGCCCACGCTGGTGATCAGCGGGAACATGATCTTCAAAGGGCCCTCGGCCGAGGCCCGCAGGATCGCCCGGAGCTGCGTCTTGAACATCGGCAAGCGCTGCAGGCAATACCGGATGCTCCGAAGCCCCAGGAACGGGTTCCGCTCCGGGACGGCCGCCCGCTCCTGCGTGTACTTGTCCGCCCCGAGGTCGACCGTCCGGATCGTCAGCGGGCGCCCCTCCAGCAATCGCAGGCACGCGATATAGGCGTCGTAATGGTCCTCCTCGGTCGGCTCGCTCCCCCCGGTGAGATAGAGGAACTCGGTCCGGTAGAGCCCGATGCCGGTGCCCCCGTGCCCGAGCACGCTGGGGATCTCTTCCGGGAACTCGATGTTCCCGAGCAGCTCGATCTCGACCCCGTCGGTCGTGACCGCCGGCTTGTCGGTCAGCTCCGCGAGGGTGACGCGCCGTTCCTCGGCCGACTCGGCGTACCCGGCGTACCGCTGGATGGTCGCCTCGTCGGGATCGAGGATCACCAGCCCGCGCTCCCCGTCCACCAACGCCCGCGACCCATGCAACGCCGCCTTGAGCACGCCCTCGGCCGCCACTACCGCCGGCAGGCCCAGCGCCCGAGCCACGATCGACGTGTGCCCCGTCTTCCCCCCGTACTCGGTCGCGAAGCCCAGGACCTTGCTCCGGTCAAAGCCCGCCGTCTCGCTCGGCGTCAGCTCCGCGCCGATCACGATCGTCGGGCCGGTCAGCTCCGCCAGCTTGCTCTGACGCTCGCCCGCCAGGTGCCCCAGCACGCGCTCGGACAAGTCGTAGATGTCGTTCACCTTCGTCGTGAACGCCGAGTCGTGCATCGCCCCGAAACGCTCGGCCCACCGGCGGAACACCGAGCTCACCGCGTACTCGGCGCTCAGGTGATCCTCCGCGATCAACGCCCGCATCGGGTCCACCAGCGAACGGTCCTGCAGCATCCCCAAGTGAAACAGGAAGACCTTCGCCGCCTCCCGACCCATCTGGCGCTCGGCCTCGGCGTGCACCGCGTTCAAATCCGCGATCGACGACACCAACGCCGATTCGAACCGCGCGATCTCCTCCGGAACGTCCTCGGGCGAAATCTCGCGACGCGACACCCGACGGTGGTCCGTGTCCACGACAAACACGCGGCCGATCGCCACGCCCGCCGACACACCGATCCCCTCGATCGTCCGCATCAAGACCCGCTCCAAAACCGTACAGACAGCGACGCCATCGGAATCCGGAGTCTAGGGTGGCGTGAGGCACGAGACACGAGGCACAAGGGCAAGGCGCGACTCAAGCACCCCTTCCCCTCGCCCCCTCTCCCACTCGCCCCCCCTCGCCCCTCCCCCCTAATGCCTAGTGCCTAGTGCCGAATGCCTGATGCCTGATGCCTGATGCCTGATGCCTCGTACCCAATGCCTCATCCCCCCCACAACCGCGCGGGCGTTCTTCCCGTACGCTGCACAAGTGTTTGCGGCCTCTCGTGAACCGGATCGATCGATCAGGCCTGTTTCCTGGGCGGAGACCGAGGCCGCGTCGTCCACTCCCCGCTCGCCCGCCGACCTGGCCGACGATGCCGACCGGGCCCTGGTCGCGCGGATCCAGCGTCAGGAGCCCGGCGCGTGGGCCGAGCTGGTCGAGCGCTACCAGCACCGCCTGTACGCCGTCTGCGTGAAGACGCTGGGCGGGCGGGAGCTGGCGGCCGACTGCTGCCAGGACGCCTTCGTCCGCCTGATCCAGAAGATCGACCGGTACGACGGGCGCAGCCGCTTCAGCACGTGGGCGATCCGGGTCACGATGAACATCTGCCTGAGCCGCCTCCGGTCCGAAAAACTCCGACGCCACGCCCCCCTCAATGAGACGAATCACGCACAAAAACCAGGTGTTTTCACTGGATCTGCGCCCCGCACGCCGACGGGGGGGTCGGGGCGCGCGGGTTTGGTGGAACCGTCGGGGGTTTCGGGCGTCGAACGTGGAGAGGACGCCCGTCGTCTCGGGCGTGCCTTGGCGGACCTGCCGGACGAGCAGCGGGCGATCTTGCTTCTGCGCGACGTGCAGGGCATGGATTACGCCCAGATCGCCCACGCGCTCGGCGTGGCGGTGGGCACCGTGAAGAGCCGCCTCTTCCGGGCCCGACGCTCGCTCCGCGAATCGATCGAAGCCGACGCCTGTCACGACCCGCCCGACCAGCCGCCCGCCCGACCCATCGACCGCACCACGTCTGACCCCGCACGACACCAGCACGAAACGGATCGGAACCCGCACGCTTGACCGGCACACCGAGCCAACCCGACCCCAGCCGCCCCCCGCGTCGCGCGAAGAAGCCGAGCGAGCGCGCCATGCTCGATTGGGTCGAACAGGACCGGATCGAGCACGATCGGCCCGACGGGTCCGACCGCGCACAGGCCGACCGGGAGCGGGCCGAGGCGCTCGCCGAGGTCGAGCGTGCGCTCGCGGGCGACCCGTCGCTCCGCCGGGAGCTCGAGGCGTTGCGTGCGGATCGCTCCCTGCTCCGCGCGATGTCGAGCACGACCGGGGCCGAGTCCATCGAGCCCCCGCCGGACCTGCTCGAGCGGGTGGAGCTCGCGCTCGAGCGCGACCTGCTGCTGAACGACGCCGACGCGTCAGGCCCCCGGGGCGCAGGCTTCGGCTCGGAGGCCGGCTCGATCGCGGAGGTGCGAACGTTCCCGCTCGGCGGGCGGGCGCGGCCTCGTCGCCCGTTCAGCCGCTGGGCCGCCCCGGCGATCGCGGCTCTGGTCGTGCTCTCCGGTGCCGCCATCCTGATCTGGCAGCCCATTTCCGCCCCGAACGCCCGCCCCGGCGCGGCCCCGCCCGACGCCCCCACACCCCTCGCCCTCGCCCCCACGCCGACGCCGGGCCGCGAATCCGACCTCGCCCCCGGAGCCGCCCGACGGCAGCTCCCGCTCGACCCTCGGCACGACCCCTCGACGGAGCCGCCCGCGTTCGCGATCGCGGAGGACGGCGAGGCCTCGGCGGGCGGGCCCCCGATCCGCGACGGCTTCGCCGAGGCCGACGCGTTGCGGGCCGACCTCGAACGCCTCCTCCAAGGCTCGGCCCTCGCCGGTCGCACCGCCCCGACGCCCCCGAACGTCCCGCCCGCCCCGCACACACCCGATCGCGCCGCCGCCCTGAGTAAAAACGGGGGCGAGAACGGGAACGCGCAGATCCTCGACGCCCAGCGAGCGGCCCAGCTCGCCCGCGAGGGGCGTCTCGGCATCGCCGTCCGCGGCGAGCACCCGCACCGGATCCGCCAGGCGATCAGCGCCGCGCAGACCGACGGGCTCCCCGGGGCCGCCACCCTCCGCCCGAGCCTGCCCGCCGAGGCGATCGCCCAGCTCCCGCCAGCCCTCGCCGCCCCGCCGAGCGAGCTGTTCGACCTGACCCATCCCATGATCGCACGCCAGCGTTCGGCCCCAGCGCGCCCACCCGAGCTCGAGCCCGACGCGCACGCCGAGAGTCGCCCCAGCCCCAGCCCCGAGCCGTCCCACGGCGTCGGGCTCCCGCCCCGCCCCCGCACGCCCGTCGGGCTCGGCTACTACCGACTCGAGTTCCACCCCTCGGGCGAGGCGCTCGACGAGCTGCGCAACGCGCTGCTCGCCCGCCTGCCGGAAGGCTCACGCGTGGAGTTTGTCGAGCTGCCCGACCCGATCCAGCTCCCCCCCGAGGCGGACACGTGGTCGGTCCTCTGGTGGACGCAGCCCCCGGACACGTGGCGCCCACGCGTTTCCGCCCCGCTGGTCATCACCGACGACGCACGCCCGTAGCGGCGCGCCAAGCCCAACGCCGACGCGGGGCCCTGATCAATCTTGGTCAATCCCGATCAACCCGGGCGTCCGCCCCGGACGCCCCGGGCTCGCCCGGGGCGACCTCGATCGAGCCCGGATCGATCCGGAGGTGCGCCCGAGCCGGCGTCGCCTCCGCGAGCCAGCCCAGCACCTCGCCGATCGCCTCGACCTGACCGGGCCACATGAACGACGCGCGCACCTCCGACGCCCCGACCCAGCGGCTCGCGTCGTGCTCGTCGTTGAGCCTCGCCGACCACGACGGCGCGGCCTCCGCGGCGAAGCTCGGCGCCAGGATCACCGCGTCGCGGGCGCTCCCCTTGAACGCGGGCATATAGAACGGACGCACGCGATCCAGACGCCAGAAGCCCAGGCACGCGGGCGTGCGCACGTCCAGCGCGATCTCCTCGCGCAGCTCCCGGGCGGCGGCCGCGACCGCGCGCTCCCCGCGCTCGATCGAGCCCGCAACGGTCTGCCACGTCCCGGCGAAGGGCTCCCGCGTGCGCCGGACCTGGAGCAACGACACCTCGCCCGTCTCGTGCGCACGACGAAAGACGTAGACCAGCACCATGTCCGTGCGCAGCTCGGGCCCGTTCACGCCCCGGCCCCGCCGAGCGCCCGCCCGGGGCGCGCCCCGCCCGCAGAACGGATCGCCCACGCCTTCTGCGCCGTCTCGTCGTACTCATCCCCGGGCACGCTGTCGGCGACAATGCCCGCCCCGACGCTGTAGTCGAGCGTCGCGCGTCGGAACCGCCCGTCCCGGCCGCGCTCGCCGAGCACGCCCGCCGTGCGGATCGCGACGTTGAACGCGAACCGCCCGTGATCGCTGATGAACCCCGACGCGCCGCAATAGGGCCCGCGCCGGCTCGCTTCCAGCTCGTCGATGAGGCGCATCGCCCGGATCTTCGGCGCCCCGGTCACCGAGCCCGGCGGGAACGTCGCCCGCAGCAGTTCGTCGAGCGTGACGCCCTCACGCAGACGTGCGCGCACCTCCGCGACCGCCTGGAGCACCCCGCCGCCCGCGTGACGCTCGATCGACCGCGCCTCGGCGACCCGCACGGAGCCGAACCGCGCCACGCGCCCCAGATCGTTGCGCATCAGGTCCACGATCATCGCCAGCTCGGCCCGGTCCTTGCCCGCCTCGAACAGCTCGCGCGCGTCGCCGGTGATCGGGCGCGTCCCCTTCATCGGGCGCGTCGCGACCTCCCCCGTCCGAAGATCGCCTTCCAGGAACAGCTCCGGGCTCAGGCTCAGCACCGCGTGCGCGGGCCCCGGCGCGCCGGTGGTCACCGACTCGGCATAGCACCCGAACCGCGGTCGGGCGCGCGCACACAAGGCCGCGAAGAGCGCCCGCGTGTCGCCGGTGAAGGGCGCGCTCAGTCGGCGCGCGAGGTTGACCTGGAAGACCTCGCCCGCGCCGATCCGCGCCAGCGCCTCGCGCACGCCGGCCTCGTAGCGTTCGCGGGGGTGCGGGTCGGCGGGTGTCTCGAGACGGAAGGGCTCGACGCGGCCCGGTGCGCGTGCCGCCCGAGCCGACGCGACGCACGCCGCGAGCGCCGACGCGGACGACGACGCCTCGCCGACGGCCTGCCAGCGCCCGGTCCACGCGTCGTGGACCATCGCGCCCGGGCATCGGAGCCAGAGCCCGAGCGGCCAATCGCGGTCCGACGCCGCCCGCGCCCGCACGCCCTGCCCGGTCGGCTCCAGGCGTCGCCCGAGGTCGTAGCCGAGCCACCCGATCCACCCGCCCACGAACGGCGGCGCGTCGGGCCCCGGTGCGCCTGCCGCTCCCACCCCCGCGCCCGCGGGCACGATCGATCGCTCGTCCGTCACTTGCACCCACCCGGTCGGCACCGCGAGCACCGACCAACGCGACCGCCCCGACAACCCCGCGCCCGTCTCGACCACCTCACCCGGCGCGGCGGCGTCGCCCGAGACCCACGCCGCCAGCGGCGTTTCACTCGCCCAGTGCGCGACGAGCTCGATCGGCCCGGGCAGGTCGATCGCCCCGGCCTCGCCCAGCGCAGGCGGGACGCACACGACCGGATCGCCGGGCGGGGCGGGCGGGCTCGTCGGCACGGGATTTCTGGGGAATCCGGTGGGCATGGGGCGCACGATGCTATGGATCCCGGGCACAGGGGCCGATTTCGGCTCGCTCGGGACGGGGGCGGTTTCTAGACTCCCGCCCGGCGCGCCGTCGGCGGCGTGCCCGCTGCCGATCCCACACACCCACCGGCACACACCGACGGGACGCCCGGCGACCCGATCACCCAGACGCGACCCCACCTTTCGCACGGAACCACACGACAATGGCCAAAAAGACCAACAAGCGATCCGCCAAGAAGACCACCCCCGCCAAGGCGGCGTCGAAAAAGACCGCCAAGAAGACCGCGACCAAGAAGGCCGCCAAGAAGGCTGGTGCCGTCCGCACCCACGCCGCCGGGCGACACACCGCGAGCAAGAAAAAGGTCGCGAAGCGCGCCGGCGCGGGCTCGAAGAACCCCAAGATCAAGCCCGGCAAGATGGTCTACTACTTCGGCAAGACCCGGACCGAGGCCGACACCTCCATGAAGCTGCTCGTCGGCGGCAAGGGCGCCAACCTCGCCGACATGACCTCCATCGGCCTGCCCGTCCCCCCCGGCTTCACCATCACCACTGACACCTGCGCGAACTACTACAAAGCCGGCAAACGCCTCCCCACCGGGCTCATGAACGAGGTCCACAAGAACATCGCCCTGCTCGAAAAAGAGCTCGGCAAGAAGTTCGGCGACAACGCCAACCCGCTCCTGGTCAGCGTCCGCTCCGGCGCCGCCGTCAGCATGCCAGGCATGATGGACACCATCCTCAACCTCGGGCTCACCGACGAGAGCGTGCTCGGGCTCGCGAAGGCGACCAAGAACGAACGATTCGCCTACGACGCCTACCGACGCCTCATCAACATGTTCGGCGACGTCGTCATGGGCGTCCACCACGAGCACTTCGAGCACGCCTTCGAAGAGCTCAAACGCCGCTACCGGGCCGAGCTCGACACCGACGTCCCCGCCGAGGGGCTCAAGGAGCTGTGCGAGCTCTACAAGCAGGTCTACCAGCGCCACGTCGGCGAGGTCTTCCCGCAGAACCCGTTCAAGCAGCTCGAGCTCGCGGTGGAAGCCGTGTTCAAGAGCTGGAACGCCGACAAGGCGATCACCTACCGGCGCATCGAGGGCATCGCCGGCCTGCACGGGACGGCCGTCAACGTCCAGAGCATGGTCTACGGCAACATGGGCGATGAGTCCGGCACCGGCGTCGCCTTCACGCGCAACCCCTCGACCGGCGAGAACAAGTTCTACGGCGAGTTCCTCGTCAACGCCCAGGGCGAGGACGTGGTCGCCGGCATCCGCACGCCGCGCCCCGTCGACGAGATGCCCCGGTGGAACAAGAAGGTGCACGACCAGCTCCTGAAGATCAAGACCAAGCTGGAGAAGCACTACCGCGACATGCAGGACATCGAGTTCACGATCGAGAACGGCACGCTCTACATGCTCCAGACGCGCACCGGCAAGCGCACCGGGGCGGCCGCCGTCAAGATCGCCTGCGACATGGTCCGCGAGAAGCTCATCACCGAGAAGCAGGCGGTCCTCCGCATCCCCGCGGGCGACCTGACCCAGCTCCTGCTCCCCAGCTTTGACCCGACGAAGAAGAGCGTCGCCGACGTGCTCGCGACGGGCCTGCCCGCCTCGCCCGGCGCGGCCGTCGGTCGCCCGGCCTTCACCGCCGAGGAAGCCGTCGAACGCGCCCGCAACGGCGAGAAGGTCATCCTCGTTCGCAAGGAAACCAGCCCCGAAGACGTCGACGGCATGCACTCGGCGGCCGGCATCCTCACCAGCACCGGCGGCATGACCAGCCACGCCGCCGTCGTCGCACGCGGGTGGGGCAAGTGCTGCGTCGCCGGCGCGGGCGCAATCTCGATCGACGCCAAGGCCGGTCGCTTCACCGTCGGCGGCAACATCTACGGTCGCGAGGACGTCATCTCCATCGACGGCTCCACCGGCGAGGTCATCGCCGGCTCCGTCCCCACCCGCGAGCCCGAGCTCTCCGGCGACTTCGCCAAGGTCATGAAGTGGGCCGACAAGTACCGCACGCTCGGCGTCCGCACCAACGCCGACGCGCCCAAGGACGCCCAGCGCGCCCGCGAGTTCGGCGCCCAGGGCATCGGCCTCTGCCGCACCGAGCACATGTTCTTCGAGGGCGACCGCATCACCGCCATGCGCGAGATGATCCTCGCCGACAAGCTCGAAGCCCGCGAGATGGCCCTCGAAAAACTCCTCCCGTATCAGCGCGACGACTTCTACGGCATCTTCAAGGCGATGGCCGGCCTCCCCGTCACCATCCGCCTCCTCGACCCGCCCCTCCACGAGTTCCTCCCCCACGACGAAAAAGCCCAGCGCGACATGGCGACCCGCCTCGGCGTCCCGCTCGAGACCGTCACCAGCCGCGTCAGCCAGCTCCACGAGCTCAACCCGATGCTCGGGCACCGCGGGTGCCGCCTCGCGGTCACCTACCCCGAGATCCTGAAGATGCAGGTCCGCGCGATCGTCGAAGCGACGATCGAGTGCCTCGGCGAGGGCGTCAAGGCGATCCCGGAGATCATGATCCCCCTCGTCGGCACGCGCCGCGAGCTGGCCGTCCTGCGCGAGCTGACCGCGGAAACCATCGAGCTTGTCCGCCAGGAAAAGCAGTGGACCAAGCGCCTCGACATCAAGATCGGCACGATGATCGAGATCCCCCGCGCCGCGATCACCGCCCAGGAAATCGCCGAGGTCGCCGACTTCTTCAGCTTCGGCACCAACGACCTCACCCAGCTCACCTTCGGCTACAGCCGCGACGACGTCAACAGCTTCCTCCCCGACTACCTCCAGCGCGACATCCTCCCCGAAGACCCCTTCCAGAGCCTCGACCAGACCGGCGTCGGCGAGCTCGTCCAGATGGGCATCGAACGCGGCAAGAAGGGCAACGCCACCCTCAAGATCGGCATCTGCGGCGAGCACGGCGGCGACCCCCGCTCCGTCCACTTCTGCCACCGCGCCGGCATGGACTACGTCAGCTGCAGCCCCTTCCGAGTCCCCATCGCCCGGCTCGCCGCCGCACAGGCCGCCCTGATGGACGAGAAATGATGGACGAGAAGTAAGCCCAGCCGCGGCACGGGCACCCCGCCCACGCATCACCAACCAGATCACCCCACCGCCCGGGCCGCAAACCCGGGCGGTTTTTTATGACACTCCGAGCAACACCTCGTGCCGGCGCAACGGCCGCAGCATCCACATCACGCCAAGACCCACGCCAATCACAATGCTCACGCCACCAAGCAGCGCCACGAGCACCGAATAACCCCAGCCCAGGGCGTACACGACCCACGCGCCGGCGTAACCGATCAGAACAACGATGAGCACCGCGCGAACGCCCGCGTGCAGGCGCACGGCCCGGCGGAGCAGGTGGGGGTCCTTAAGCCGGAGGGCGATCGCGGCCGTGCGCCGAGCCAGCATCGCAGCGATCATGACGAGCGCAGACGCCGCGCCGGCGAGCGTGGGGATGAAGGCGTGCCACGCCCAGTTTCTCTGCATGTTGACAATTGAAGACACGCCGACCTCCTGCAACAAACCGATGACGAAGCAGACCGAAGCGACAATTACATAGATACAAAACATCACGACCCACCACGTGCCCCGCACCCGGTCCCGAGCCCAGACAATTCGATCCACCCGATCCCCGCTAAAGAACACCCAGGACATAACGACAAAAATGAGAAGGATGACCGCCATCCCGAGCGGCATCAGGATGACGGGTAAGCCCTGACCTGCCAAGCTCAGCATGGCGACGCTGAAGACCGGGATCGCAAACCAGCACACGGCGAGTAAGCCCGCGATGAGCCGTAAGAATCCGGAAAACATGACGGGATGGCTGTGATTGCACGCCGTGCCGCGATACGGCTCGCCGAAGCGTCGCATCAGGCGTGTCGGGAACGCGCACTCCGAGCAGCGCCGAACGGGTCGTGCCTCGGCTTCCGAGTTGTTGCTTTGCGCCACGGCGTACCCGCACCGCGGGCAGACCGCCCCCGCCGCGATCGCGCGGAACCGGCACACAAACGCGGGCTCGCGTGTCTCTGCAAGAAAGGGGCGAGCATTATTCTGCGGGCTCACACTGTTCATCGTCGTCGTACTCATCATCCTCGCATTGCTGCGGGAGAGGTCGGGTGCACGCGAGAACCTTGCAACTGACGTGGTTCAGCATCACGAGCGTGACGCCGTGCGAGAATGCGATGAGCCCGGCGAACACCCATGCCACGGACACGTTCGCAGGATTCCAGAGGGCAAATCCAAGCAACAGGAACGACGGTGCCCCAGTCACCCCGTTGGTCACTCGGTTAAGCCGAAACATCCGGACGGCGGCGGCGACCAAGCCGGGCGAATCGAGCCGAACACCCAGCAGCGCCGATCGATACACCACTTTCGACAAGCCCACGAATAGCATCGTGTACGCAATCAGCAGCAGCACGCCCGCAACTTCTGGACGAGCGTACATCGGCATTCGCGGAGCCGGGTTTGGCCCCGAAGACTGCCAGAGGTATGCACCCAGAATCGCGAGACAGCAGAGCGGCGCAACGATCGCGATCCAGAGCGCCAGCCGTCCCTGACGACGAATCTTGCGGATGATCCAGAGATCGACATCGTCGCCATCCAAAAATTTTCGGGAGCTGGCAATGATGTACAGCACGCACAACACCATCGCGAGGATCGACATCACAAGAATGGCCGAG
>RECY01000044.1 GCA_007693785.1 Phycisphaerales bacterium
CGGGGTGTAGCGCAGCTTGGTAGCGCGTCTCGTTCGGGACGAGAAGGTCGGAGGTTCGAATCCTCTCACCCCGATTCGGGCGGCTCCACGCGGGGCCCGCCCGTGCACATCTAGGGCGATTGGCGCAGTTGGCTAGCGCGCCAGTATGACACACTGGAGGTCACAGGTTCGAGCCCTGTATCGCCCACTTGCTCCCCGGGGGTTGCGTCGCGAGGCGTAACCATCAACCAAGACGACACGCTATGCCGCCGGCCTTTAGGTCGGCGGTTGTCGTATTGATGACGGGCGGATGGGCAGCACCGCATCTGGACGCCTCGCGCGGTCGTACTCTCTCACATGAGCACCCTCGAGCCCGCCACCGATCCGGACCTGATCCCGCGCCGCCTCTCCGAAGCCCCCGATGAGCAGGGACGCTACGGCGAGTACGGCGGTGTCTACGTCCCCGAGACGCTTGTGCATGCGCTCCAGGAGCTCGAAGAAACCTACTACAAGGCGCGGGAGGACCAGAACTTCCGCGACGAGCTCAGCCGCCTGTTCCGCGAGTTTGTCGGGCGGCCCACGCCGTTCCACGAGGCCCGGCGGCTCAGCGGGCACGCCCGGTCGATCTCCCGGAGCAACACGGCGGCCTCGATCTGGCTCAAGCGCGAGGACTTGGCCCACACCGGGGCGCACAAGATCAACAACACGCTCGGGCAGGCGCTGCTTGCGAAGAAGATGGGCAAGCGCCGGATCATCGCCGAGACCGGGGCCGGGCAGCACGGCGTCGCGAGCGCAACGGCCGCGGCGCACCTGGGGCTGAAGTGCGACGTCTACATGGGGGCCGAGGACGTTCGGCGCCAGCACCTGAACGTCGTGCGGATGCGCATGCTCGGGGCGAGCGTGATCAGCGTCGAAGCGGGCTCGCGGACGCTGAAGGACGCGACCAACGAGGCAATGCGGGACTGGATGGGCTCGGTCGATGACACGCACTACATCATCGGCTCGGTCGTCGGGCCGCACCCGTTCCCGATGATCGTGCGGGATTTCCAGTCTGTCATGGGCAAGGAGATCAAGGCGCAGTCGATCCGGCACATCGGGAAGCTGCCGGACGCGGTGGTCGCGTGTGTGGGCGGCGGGTCCAACGCGGCCGGGGCGTTCTTCCCGTTTGTCGACGAGAAGGGCGTGCGTCTGGTGGGCGTCGAGGCCGGGGGCTTGAACAGCAGCCCGGGCAACCACGCCGCCCCGCTCACGCACGGCTCGCCCGGCGTGCTGCACGGGTCGCTGAGCTATGTCCTCCAGACCGAGGACGGGCAGACGGAGAACGTCCACTCTTGCTCGGCCGGGCTCGACTACCCGGGCGTCGGGCCGGAGCACGCGTACTGGAAGGACACGGGTCGCGTGGAGTACGCGGCCGTCACCGACGACGACGCGCTCGACGCCTTTGAACTGCTGGCGCAGCTCGAAGGCATCATCCCGGCGTTGGAGACGGCGCACGCGGTGGCGCAGGCTGTGCGCCTCGCGGCGACCTTGCCGGAAGAGCAGAGCGTGGTGATCAATGTCTCCGGTCGCGGCGACAAGGACGTGCAGGAGGCCGCACGCCTCATCGGGCTGCGCGACGAACGCGAGGGCGAGGCCGAGCGGAAGGCGGGGAGCGACCTTCGGGCGAAGCCGAAGAAGCGAAAGAAGCGGCGGCGGACCTAAACCGGACGTCGAAAGATAAGCCGTGGCACGGTTTGCACCGGTCGCGTGTGTCTTATCGCTTGCGGAACCGCCCCAGCACCCACGCCCCGATCGCCAGCACCGCTCCGAGTCGGAGACGCACGCGGAGGCGGCGGAGCATCACGTCCTCGCGGTCAACGGTGAGCCCGCGGTCGACCCAGTACTTGGCGCGAGCCGGGCGGCCTTGACGCAGGTTGGCGAGCGCCAGGTTGTGCATCGCGGCGACGAGGGAGGGGTCGAGCTGGACGGCCGTGCGCCCGTGCTCCATCCCCGCGTCGAGGTCGCCCATGTGGCAGAGGGCGACCGAGAGGTGGTGATGGGCCTTGGCGTCGGTCGGGCGCTCGGTGAGGAGGCGTCGGAAGACGCCGGCTGCGTCGCTGGGCAGTTCCGCGTCGAGCAGCAACTGCCCGAGCTCTTCCATGTCCTCGGGTGTGAACTTCTCCGGATGATCGCCCAGCTCGCGGAGGTCGGCCCGGAGCAGTCGCCGGGCCTGGGTGAGGTCCTGGGCGCGGACGCGGTCGACAAGCAGGGCCGCGAGGCGTCGCCGGGCTTGCGGGTATTCCGGGTCGAGGCGGAGCACGACGTCGAAGTGCGTCAGCGCGTCGTCGAACCGCCCGATGCGCTCGGCGAGGTCGGCGAGCTGGAAGTGCGCGTCGGCGTTGTCGGGCTCGATTTCGAGCACACGCCGGAACTTCTCGCCGGCTTCGTCGTGGCGGTGCATCTCGACGAGCAGCTCGCCGAGGTCGAGCAGCGTGTCGATGTCGCCAGGGTCCTGGCGGAGCTCGCGGAGGTAGAGCTGGCGGGCGCGTTCCTGTCGCCCCGTCTCGGCGTAGGCCTCGGCGAGGCGGGCCTGCACGCCGGGGAGCTCGGGGTCGAACCGGGCCGCCTCGCGCAGGCACCAGACGGCCTTGTCGAAGAGTCGTCGGTCCATGAGGCTGTCGGCCATCGCGACGTACAACTCCGCGTGCTCGGCCTCGACCTGCTGCCCGAGGTAGAAGACCGTCTCGGCCTGCTCGTGGTCGTCGAGAGCCGCGTGGGCCTCGACGCGGTGCACAAACGGATCGATCGATTTCGGATCGAGGGACGAGGCTTTTTCGAGCCAGACCAGCGCCTCGGTCGGCTTCTCGGAGCGCAGCTCGTTGACGCCGATCGCCAGAGCCGTCGGCGCGTCCTCCGGGCGGAGTTCGTGCGCGTCGCGGAACGCGCCGGCCGCGTCGGCGTGACGACCCGCGGCTTCCAGCGTCAGGCCCAGGTTGAAGTGCCACTCCGCCTGATACGGGTTCAGACGGAGAGCCGTCCGGAGCTCGCTCTCGGCCTCGTCCCAACGCCCGGCTTCGTAAAGCTCGTGCGCCCGCTCGACGTGTTCCTCGGCCTCGTGCCAGTCGTTCATCGACCTGCTTCTCCGACCCCGACACCAGGGCCTCCGCCCGGCTCAGGGTGAACCCGCCGCCCAGGGTGCGGGTACAGCCTTCTACAGCCGTCGCGCCACCCTACCCGATGCATCGTACGGACCCCGCCCCCTACCATCAATGATCGTCCGACAGGCCCAAGCCGCAGACCCCCGAAATCCCCAGCCTTCTCCACCCTGACCGGATCGCCGGAGCCCCACGTGCGAGCACGCCCCGACCCGAGCCAGACCACCACCAAACGCCCCCGGAGGGCGTGGGCGGCGGCGTCGGGGGCGATATTGGGGGCGATGACGCTGCTGAGCGGGGCGGGCGCGGTGGAGCCCGACGCGCCATCGCCCCCCGGGCAGCGTCCCGACCAGGGAACGCGTGCAAACGGGAACGGCAACGGTCCGGCTAACGGATCGTCGGCCGCCGAGGCGCCGGCGCCCACCCGGGCCGACCTACTGACGCGTCGCCTGGTGGAGACCTATCGGCGCCTGGTTCGCAGGACGCCGTCGGACGCGCGGACGGACCTGCTCGCCGAGCTTCTGGAAGACACCGAGCCGGAGCTCCGGCGTCTCGGGTTCGAACTGGTGCAGATCGAACTGGCCGAGGCCCGTCGCCCGGGCCCGGCGGTGCTCGAGGCGGCCCGAAAAATGCTCGCCGACGCGGACCCGGTGCTCCGCGCCCGGGCGGCTTCGCTGCTGAACCAAATCGCCGACCCGACGGTCGCCCCGGCGGTGCTCGTCGCGCTGGAGCGCGAAACCGACCCGCACGCGGCGAACGAGCTGCTCCGTGCCGTGGCGCGCTGGCCCAAGCCGGAAGCCGTCGGCCCGGTCCTGGACTGGATGGAGCGCGAGCCCCGCGTCCGCGCCAGCGCCACCGAGACCGCCTGGAGCCTCGAACGCGCCCAGGTGCTCGGCAGCGCCGACCGCGCCCGCGTGCTCGCGGCGCTGCGGAGCGCCCCGACGCAGGAGCTCACCGTCCCCGCCGTCCGGTTTCTTTCTCGCTACGGCACGCCCGCCGACCGCGCGGTGCTGGCGGCGCTGCTCACCGGCTCGAGCGCATCGACGCGCGTCGCGGCGGCCGAGGCGCTCGCCCCGAGCCCGGTCCACGTCGACGTCCTGCTCTCGGCCGCCGATACCGACCCCGCGATCAGCCCCTACGCCGCCGAAGCGATCGCTCGGCATCGACCCGACGCCGTGAGCTACGCCCGTGTGCGCACGCTCGGATATTTGACCAACGCCGACCGCGTGCAGGCGCTCGCGCGCGTCGCTTCGGCGCTCAGCCCTTCAGAGGTGCTGGTCGCGACCAACGCGCTCGAGCGTCTGGCGGCGACGGCCCCCGATACCAACGGGCTGCACGACGAGACCGACGCCCTGCTCGCCGCGTTGATCACCATGCCGCTCCCGGACGCGCCCGCGCTCGACCCCGACCAGGCCCGGGTCCGGGAGGAGGGGCTGGTGCGCCTTGCGTCGTGGCGCCTGGACGCCGCCCGTCCCGACGCCGCATTGCAGGCCTTGCAGGCGATCGCGCCGGTGGAGCCCGGTGCCGCTTCCAGTGGTCGCACCGAGCGGGCCGAACGCCTGCGTGTCATCGCGTTGATCTGGTCCAACCGTCTCGCGCTCGCGGAGGAAGCCGACGCCCCCGCGACGACGTGGCTCACGGGCCTCGAACGAGCGATCCGCGAGCCCCACGCGGGCGAGGTCGTTGAACGGATCCGAAACCGGTTCGACAGCCTGCTGACGCCGACCGAGCGCGAGCGTTTGGAAGCGCTCGCGGCTCGCGCGCCGAGCGCGCGCGAGGAAAACGATGGGGGTGAATCCCCCGGGGCCCCGCCGGGCATGGCCGAGCCCGGCACGCCGCCCGAGCCCGTCGCGGAGCCGACCGGATGGCCCGCCTCGGGCCCGGTCTAGGCCCGCCCGCTCGCGCCCCACGCCCGCGCTCGACGGGCGGCGCGGGACGGAATGGATTAGCATCTTCGGGATGGAAGAAAAGGCCGTACGAGCCTTGGTCTGGATGCGCCCCGAGCAGGCGGGGCTGATCGCCCGCGCGTGCGCCGTCGCCCGCCTCGCGATCGCGGGCGTGGGGGGGCCCGGGCGTCTCGGGGTCTCCTCGGCCCGCGCGATGGACGCGCCGCTGATCGACGACCTCCGCGCGACGCTCGCGAGCGCGGACGCGGACGTGCTGCTCCTCGCGGATCCGGACGATCTTGGGCTCCCCGGCGACCGCTCCGGCGCCGACGCGGTGCTCGAAGCGCGAGCCCGCGGGATGACCGTCGCCTCGCTGGAGCCGATCCCCTCGTCGGCGGTCGATCTCGCGGGCGGGCGTTGGTTGTCGTCGGCTTCGGGCGTGCGCGCGGTGGACGTCGTCCGCATCGTGCCGATCACGCGGCGCGGCGGCGTCGCGGACGATTTTTCCGACGTGCTCGACGCGTTCGGCCCCGTGCGCACGCTGCGTGTCATGCTCGACGCCCCGCCGACGCTCGGCTCGCTCGCCGCGAGAGCGTTCGACGCCTTCGAGCTCATCCTCGGGCTGCTGGGCGAGCCGGAATCCATCGACGCCGCGTTCGTCGGGCCGGGCTCGGGCCCGGCGGTTCACGCGGTGCCGGGCGAGACACTCCGCGGGCTCGCCGGCACGCTCGCCGCGCTCGTGCGCACAAGCGACGGGCGGGCGGCGACGATCTCGGTCAGCAACGCCGCCCCCGCGGACGAGGCCTCGATCGTGATCTTCGGCCCCGGTGGTCGGCTCGACGTGGGCAACGCCGGGCTCCGCTGGCTCGCCCCGGACGGCGCGGTCACGGATCAGAACCCGCCCCGCCCGCTCGCGCCCGAAGCCGAGGGCGACCGGGGGAGCGACCGTCTGGGACGCGCGATCCGCGCGTGGCTCGACACCACGCGCCCGCCGCCCGCGCCCGTCGCGGTCGAGCGGGTGCTCGCGAGCGTGCAGGCCGCGGTGCTGAGCACGCGCACCGGGCAGCCCGAGTCGCCGGCAACGATCCGGCGCATGGTCGGCGTGGAATAACCACTCTGCGAACTCGCGGCTCAAGTGCCCTTGGAAGCCGCCAGGGTTCGGGCGTTTGGCTTACTTCGACGCCTCGAAGACCGGGAGCGACTCCGTCGCTTCGGGCTCGAACCGCCCGCTCTCGCCCAAGACCATCGGCGTCAGCGCGACGCGCCCCGAGCCGATCTCGATCCAGTTGTACGCGTTCGGCTGGTCCCGCTGTCGCTCGCTCGTCGCGGTCGACGCCTGCACGAGATAGACGCGGTGCGCGCCGGGTTCGTCGAACGCTTCGTCCAGCGGCATATCGCGGTGGGACGCGTCCTGGCGGTGCAGGTGACCAGTCAGCACCAGCGACACCCGGCGCCGGGCCAGCACCGCGAGCATCCGCTCCCCGTTGCCGACCGTGCGGAAACCCGGCAGGTCCTCCGGCACATAAAACGGGTGATGCGCCACCAGCACGCGCGCATCGGCCGACGAGTGCTCGGCGAAAAACGCGTCCGCCTCGTCGATCTGTTTGTGGCTGAACCGCCCGTGCGACCAGTTCCAGCTCAGATCCCACGGGCGGGCGGTGTTCAGCGAGAGCATCGCGCACCCGTTCAGGACCAGGCGGTCGAGCGTCCAGGGCTCGATGTGACGCCGGTACCGGCGCAGCGGGCGGAAGAAGCGTTCGAACAGCGCATAGGCCGGGATGTCGTGGTTGCCGGGCGTCGCGACGATCGGCGCGCCGATCCGGCGCACGAAGGCCTCGGCCGAGCGGTACTCGTCCGGCGTGCCCGCCATCGTGAAATCCCCGCTGAGCACGACCGCGTCCGGCTCGCGCGCCCCGATCGAATCGAGCAACGAGTCGCTCGCCCCCTCCACGACACGATCGAAGTGCAGGTCCGAGATGTGCGCCACACGAAACGGCATACCCGTCAACGTCGCCTCCCGCCCGTACCCTACGCCTCCGCCGGCTCGCCCGACGGCACCAGCACCGCGAGGCGGCGCGGGTGGATCTCGAAGCGGATCGGCGTCCGCAGCTTGAAGACCTCGCCATCGTTGGAGACATCCAGTTCACCGCCCGGCGCGTCGGCCGAGAGCCCGGTGCAAACGGTGCTGATCATCTGCGGATCACCCCGCAGCTGCCCGACCGCGAGCGTGCCGAGCATGGTGAGCCGCCCGATCAGGCCCTTGTGTGTCGAGGCGTAGACCCCGAGCACGCCCGCGTCGAGCCGGTCGCGCTCGTGGCTCATCCAGTTGCCCTGCGCGAGCTGGTTGTTGGTGACGATGAGCGCGCTGGTCTGGATCGTCTGCTCGCCTTCACTCGTGCGGAGCGTCAGGGTGAGATCCTCGCTTTGCCCGAGCGCCTGCGCGCCCATCGTGGCCCAACGCACGAGCTGCGCGGGCGAATCGGCGGCGCGCGCGCGCTCCCGAAGTTTGCCCAGCTTCGGGATCACCCCGAGCAGGCACGAGTGCAGGAACACGTGCCCGTTGACCGTCGCGACGTCGATCCGGCGCACGCTCGGACGCGACAGCCCTTCGATCGCTTCGAGCGCGTCCAGCGGGAGCGCGAGGTCCCGCGCGACGAGGTTCATCGTCCCGGCCGGACCGATCGCCATCGGGATCCGCTTCGCGAACGCGATCGACGCGGTGGCGGCGACCGTGCCGTCGCCGCCGATCCCGACGATCATGTCGGCATCGGCCTCTTTCGCGCGATCGAGGACCGGCGACATCCCGCCCAGGTCGCCCGTGCGCAGGATCGTGCACGACCCGGCGCGATCCCGGACGATCGCCTCCAGTCGTTCCGCGGCGTCGTTGGACCGCGACGCCGACCCGGCGCTGGCGTTCACGATCGCCAGGACACGCCCGCCGAGTGCGCCGATCGCGTCCGTTTCGCCCGCCCCGCTTCGGTCGCCGTCAGGGATGTTGGTCAACGGTTGGGCCTCCTCCACGGTTCACAGGGCGGCGGGACGCCGAAGAACCTGTGCCGATCCGGAAGCATTCACCGAACGCCCCCCCCGGGCCACCGATGGGGTCTGGGCGAGGTTCGGAGCGGCGGGACTGCCAGGAATGTCGGGAGAGACGGCCAGAGGTCGATCTCACCCAGCTTCGGAAGGCGGCTGCGGTCGTCAGACCGCGACCAGCTGGCTTACCCCTTTGCCGCGAGGCGAGCCGCGTCGCGCTGGGACCGCTGGGCCGCCCGGACGCCGGCGGACTCGTTGACGCGCAGGACCAGCAGCAGCCCGACGACGAAGAAGCCCGTCAGCAGGGCGAGGGCGACGGGGGTGCTGACCCACGCCTTGGATTGGCTGAAGGTGGTCACGCCGACGACCGCCGCGAGGCGGTAGACCATCCCCCAGAGCCCGAAGAACTCGGCCGTCTTGTGCACGGGGGTGAACCGCCCGACCAGCGAGCGGGCCGCGGTGCCGATCCCGCCTAGCCCGAAGCCGATCCCGTTGCCCACGACCCAGAACAGCCACTTGGGCGTCTCCGGGTTGACGCTGTGCGACAGGGCGATGCCGAAGAGCCCGAGCGAGCTGGCGATCCAGACGCCCAGGTAGATCATGACGGTCGCTTTGGCGCCGATGCGGTCCTGGAAGCGGCTGGTGATCGCGGCCGCGATGCCGGCGGTCACCGTGAGCTGGAGCACGAACAGGACCAGCTCGCGCTGCTCGAAGCCGAAGTCGGTCGCGATGATCGAGGCGAAGGCGATCACCGTCTGCACGCCCATGCCGAAGACAAAAAACGCGATCAGGAAGCGCACGAACTGGCGGTAGAGCGAGGCGGACACGACGGTCTCCCGCATCCGCAGGTACGTCGCGCGGGCGACGCCGATCGTGGCCGGCGCGCGCACGGCCGGGGGCTCTTCCAGCACCACCATCGCGGGCGTCATGTTCACCAGGAACCAGACCCCCGCGAGCACGAAGAACGGGCTCCACTTCACCGGGTCGCCGATGCCGAAGACCACCATCATGATCGCCGTGATGATCAGCAGCAGCAACGCGCCGACGTAGCCCATCGTCCAGCCGATCGCGGAGACGCGTCCGATGTTCCTCGGCGTCGACACGGCCGGCAGAAAGCTTGCGAGAAAGTTTTCCCCGAGCTGGTACAGCACGTTCGCCGGAATGTAAAGCACGATCGCGAGGAGGACGAGCCCCTGGTCGGCGAAGGCGAGCCCCGCTGTGAGAGCCGAGCAGGCGAGGCCCGTCGTGATCAGGAACCGCTTGCGCTGCCCGCGGACGTCGGCGAGGGCGCCGAGGACGGGGCTGAGGATCACGACGATGAGCATCGACGCCGCGTGCGTCGCGCCCCAGATCGCGTCGCCGCGTTGCGGGTCGCCGACGATAACTTCCCGGAAATAGACCGGGAAGAGCAGCGTGATGATGAGCAGCGTGAATGACTGGTTCGCCAGGTCGTACATGCCCCAGGCCCAGACGGGCTTGGGGTTCGGGAGGTTCTGGAAGGGGTTGAGGTTGAGCATGGTGGGGGTGTGCGGGTACGGGCGACGGCGGAGCATACTCGGCGCGGGTTCGTCGCGGGCGCGGGGTCGCCCTCGTGCCGGTCGGGCTCAGTGACGTTGCGGGCGAAGGTGCCGCGTGAGGAACGCCGTCTGGCGGTCCTTCGCCTCAGCTGCGACCTTGCCGAAGCCGATGTGCTCCTGCGGGGCGCCGGTCTCGGGCCAAGTGTGGAGCTCGATCAGATTCGGGTCGCTCCCCGCTTCGGTGTAGCGATCCCGCAAGCGATCGAGGAACGCGCGCATGCCCGCGAGGCGGACCATCCGGTCACTCTCGGAGTGCAGCGCCAGGAGCGGCAACGGGCAGAAGCCCGCGAGGTGCTTGATGGGGTCCAAGGGCTCGATCGCGTCCGGCTCGTGACGGGCCGTCCACGCTTCGGCTTCCGGGTCGAGGGCACGGTCCGGGTGGTAGAGCTGCCCGAGCCAGCCGGTCGTGGATTCGACGGCCGACGCCATGAACCCGTGCGGCTCACAAAGCCGGCGCAGCGCGATCATCCCCCCGAGGCTCATCCCCCCGATCGCCATCCGCTCGCGGTCGAACATCCCCGGGTGGGCCGACTCCACCGCGTCCAGCAGCGGATCGATCTCCGCGAGCGCGCGGCGCATGACCTCGAGCGTGTGCTCGGCCCCGTCGAGCCCGGGCTTGCCCCGCTCGCCGTGCCCGGGCAGGTCGATCGCGATCGCGCCGATGCCGGCACGGATCCAGCGGAGGTATCGCCCCGGGTCGAGCTCTTTGTAGGCCGTGCGCCCGTGGAGCCAGAGGCAGCAGGGGGCCGGGCGGTCCCAGTCCGGGTGCGCAAGCAGCGTCGGCACGCCGGCGAGCGTGGTGGTGCGCGCCGCGGCGCGGAGGGAGGACGGGAGCTGGTCGAAGGGTTGGGGCATGGTGGGGGGAGGGAACTCCGAGCTCGGAACTCCGCTGTTTTTAAATCGCCACCTTCGCGCCGGGCTTGATCTTCTTCGGCAGGTCCGCGTCGGCGAGGTCGCTCGCCCAGAGGGCCGTCCGGGTGCTGAGCTCGATCACGCAGTCCGACTTGCCCTCGTCGTTGCGGGGGATCTGAACGCCCGCCCGCTCCAGCCAGGCGGCGGCCCGCTCGGTCTGGATCTGGGCGCTCGAGGCCGGGCTGTCCACCCCCTCGGCGTTCTTGATCGGCGCGAACTCGTCGCGCCGCACTGTCTCGTAGACGATCGACTGGGCCGCGCTCGGGAGCGCGTCGAAGACGAACCGCTCCAGCTTGATCCCGTTGTTCTCACTCGGCGAGACCGGTTCCAGCGTCTCCGGGTCGAGGCAGGGGATCTTCTTCTCCGCGCGGTGGAAGGGCAGCGCTTCCTCGGCTGTCTGCGCCACGCGCTCCACGAACGCGCGCCCCAGCACGTGCATCGCGATGTTGCCGGCGAGGAACTTCAGCTTCCCGTCCGGCGTCGTCTCGCGCTGGCGCTCCATCGGGAGGTCGGAATACTCGATCACGCTCACGCGACCGTCCGAGGCGACGAACATCCCGAGTTTTTCTTCCGGGTACGCCTTGGGGAGCATCTTGCTGGACATCTCCGCGGACGAATCCGCGGCGTCCGCGTGCAGCCCGAGGAAGACCGGGTCGAGCACGCGGGCGATGGGATTGTCGACCTGGATGTAGCTGATGTGCTCGACGCCGCGGTTCGCCATGTCCTCGAGCGCGCCGGACTTGGCGAGCGCGGTGAGTGAACCGCCGTGCCCGTCGGGGTTGCTCGCGAGTCGTCCGTCTGGGGTGAGCATCATGCGCCCGGTCCGCATCTCGAAGCTCGGCACCCCGCCCTGCTGGAAGCAGGTGACGTCGGCGGGGTCGAGCCCGAAGTGCTTGTGCTCTTTGAAGAACGCGACGGTCGCGTCGTGGTTGAGCGGGCTGGTCATGATGTAGAGCGGGACGCTGACGCCGAGGCGGTCGCGGAAGCGGAGCAGGCTGTCGGCGAAGAACTGAAAGAGCGGCTTGCCGGTGACGGCGCCGCCCGGGAAGCAGCCCTTGGGCCCTTCGAAGCCGAGGCGTGAGCCCTGCCCGCCGGCGACGATGAACGCCGCGACACGCCCGTTGCGGATGAGCTGCTCGCCCTTGGCGCGGAAGCGGGTCTCGTCATAGGATCGGACGGCGCTGGCACAGTCGGCGGGGTAGTAGGGGGCCGGGTCGACGTCGGTCGGGATGGGCAGGTCAGGCTTGTGCCGGACGTACCGCTCGATCCAGGCGGGGATCTTGTCCCAGTCGGCCTCTTCGAGATCCTGCATCAGGGCGGCCCGCCGCTCGGGCTTCAGCCGGTCGGCGAGCTTCAGCAGGTGCGACTGGTCGGCGGAGGCGATCATGTCCTGGAGGGCGTCGTGCGCGGGCATGGCGGCCTGCCTTTCTCTTGAGGCGTGCGTCCCTGATTTCGGCGGGCCAACCCGCCGGGGGAGATCGTACGTGGACGATCCCGGGAAGGCCCGCCCGGAGTGCGGTACGGTGTGCGCATCATGGCGAACCTGTTCACGACCCGCCCCCCGGCCGCTCTGGTCGCGCCCTCGATCCTGGCCGCCGATTTCGCGCACATGGGCGAGGACTGTCGGCACGCGCTCGAGCACGGGGCCGACCTGTTGCACCTGGACGTCATGGACGGGCACTTCGTCCCGAATCTGACGATGGGCCCGGACCTGTGCAAAGCCCTGCGCAGGGTCTGCCCGGAGGCGTTTCTCGACGTCCACCTGATGATCGAGGAGCCCGCGCGGTACGCCGAGGGGTTCATCGACGCTGGAGCGGACCACATCACGGCCCACGCCGAGGTCCTCCGCCCGGGCGAGGTCCGGTCCCTCAGCCGACGCGTGCGGGGCCGCGGGGCGAGCTTCGGGCTCGCGATCAACCCGGGTACTGGCATTGAACCGGTGATGGAGTCGCTGGACGAGCTGGATCTGGTCCTGGTGATGTCGGTTTGGCCCGGCTTTGGGGGGCAGGCGTTCCTCCCGGAGGTGCTGGAGAAGGTCCGGGCGATCTCGGCGGGACTCGGGGTGGGGCAGCGTCTGGAGATGGACGGCGGGATCGACACCCGGACGGGCGAGCTGTGCCGCCAAGCGGGGTGCGACGTGCTCGTCGCCGGCAGCAGCGTCTTCGGGCAGCCCAAGGCGGATCGCGGGGCGGCGATCCGGTCAATTCGCGCTTAAATAGTGGATTTTTCGATATTTACGGCACAGGTCCGCGATCGTGTGCCGGGGTGAATCGGCAGGGGTTGCGCGGGTGAAAGACCCAACCAAAAATCGAAAATACTTCGGTGGTTCGTGCTGGCCCTTGGGTGTGGTCCGATGCTAGACTTGGCCTTCCGTGTCCTGGGGGCCTCGGCGTGTGGCCGGTGGATTGGTGAGGTGGACGCGGCCGCAGGGAGCGTGTCGCGGCACGAAAGCCGCGAACCCAACTTCTTATGGCGAAGCTGACGGATATGGACGTGCTGCTGTTCCGTGCCGGTTCGACCGCCTGGGACGAGGCGGGGCGGATCGGGGGTTCGTGCGACCTCCCGCCGAGCGAATCGGGATTGGCCTCGGTGCGTGAGCGGGTGTCGTCGCTGATCGCCTCGTTGGGGTCGCCGGTGGGCGGGGTGCTGTGCGGGCCGGACGAGGCGAGCCAGGAATCGGGCGAGGTCGTGGCGCAGGCCGCGGGGGCGAAGGTCCGCGTGGTCGAGTCGCTCGGCGAGGTCAAGCTCGGGCTGTGGGAAGGGATGCTCCGCAAGGACGCGCTCGAGAAGTTCCCGACCAGCTACGGGCAGTGGCGTGAGAACCCGGCGAGCGTCAACGTGCCGGAGGGCGAGAGCTTGCACGAGGCGGCGGATCGCGTGCTGACGGGGCTCGCCAAGTCCTTGGAAAAGCTGAAGATGGAGCCGGGCGAGGTGGTCGCGGTGGTGCTGCGTCCGCTGGCGTTCGGGATCGTCCGGAGCTGGGTCCACGGCAAGGACCTTTCGGAGCTGTGGACGACGATCGAGTCGTGCCCGTGCTCGGAGCGCGTGAGCGTGACGCGGGCGCGGGTGAAGCAGATGAAAGAAGGCCTGGGCGCGAGCGCGTGAGCGAGCGGGCCGGGGTGAGTGAACCCGGGGACGAGGCACGCGGCTTGCGTGGCTCGGAACCGGACCTGGGGGGCGACCGGGGGGCGGGACGGGGTGTTCCGAGCCGGGCCCGAGGAGCGGACATGACGCAGGCTGCGACCAGGACGTGGGCGGACCTCAAGCGGGACGACGGGAAGAAGAGCGCGATCCCCGAGGGGCTGTGGCTCCGGTGCCCGAGCTGCGCTCAGATGATCTACCGGCGCCAGATGGAGGCGAACCTCCACGTCTGCCCCGAGTGCGGGCACCACTACCGGATCGGGGCGCTCGAGCGCGTCCGCCAGCTGACGGACCCGGGCTCGTTCCAGGCGATGTTCGAGGGGCTGATGCCCACCGATCCGCTGAAGTTTCGTGACCTCAAGACGTATGAGAGCCGCGTGCGGGCCGAGCAGATCCGGACGGGTCGCAACGACGCGGCCGTCGCGGGCGTGGGCTTCATCAAGGGCCGCCAGGCGGCGATCTGCTGCCTCGACCTGACGTTCATGATGGGCTCGATGGGGAGCGTCGTCGGCGAGACGCTGACGCGGACCATCGAGCACGCGACGAAAGAAAACCTGCCGCTCGTGGTCGTGAGCTGCTCCGGCGGCGCGCGGATGCAGGAGTCCGGGCTGAGCCTGATGCAGATGGCGAAGACCTCGGCCGCCCTGGCGCGCTATGACGACGCCGGCGGGCTGTTCATCAGCGTGCTGACCGACCCGACGACCGGCGGCGTCACCGCGAGCTTCGCGATGCTCGGGGACGTCATCATCGCTGAGCCCAAGGCGCTCATCGGCTTCGCCGGCCCGCGCGTCATCAAGCAGACCATCCGCCAGGACCTGCCCGAGGGCTTCCAACGCTCGGAGTTCCTGCTGGAGAAGGGCCTGGTCGATCGCGTCGTGCCGAGGCATGAGCTGCGGACCGAGCTCTCCCGCCTGATCGACTACGCCGGCAAGTGAGCGTGGCTCGCGAACCCCAAGACAAGCGACCGCCCGCTCGAGCGAGGCGCGGCCGTCCGGGAGCGGCTGCTTCACCTGCGCGCGCCTCGGAGACCGCTCCTTTACGGTCGCGGCTCGTTGGGAAGGCACCTCGACGTTCGTGGCGCGAGCGCGGGGTCCTCCTGGCCTGCGGGCTGGTGTTCAGCGTGCTCTCGGCGCTCGCGTTTCCGCCGTTTGGTGTGTGGTGGCTCGGGCTGCTCGCGCCGGCGTGCCTGCTGCTGGCGAGCGATCGCCTCGCGCCGGGCGCCCTCGTCGGTGGTGTGCAGCGGTCTGGGCTTGCGGCCGGCGCCGCGTGGGCGGCGGTGGGGACGCTTCCCTTCTGGGCGTTCGAGCAGCGGTGGATCGCGGGCGTGTCGGCCGCCGGGTTTGTGCCCATGCTACTGATCCTCGCGGCGTACATGTGGCTCGCGGTTTGGGCGTGCGCGCGCGTGCTGCGGTGGTGCGGGTCGCGCCGGGCGGTCGGGCTGGTCGTGCTGGGGCCGATCGTGTGGGGCGGGGTTGAGTTCTTCCGCGGTCGCGTTGCGTTCGACGGCTACCCGTGGTATCTCGCGGGCATCCCGATGATCGAGTCGACATTCCTCGCTTCGGCGGGGGCGGTGGTGGGGGTCTACGGCGT
>RECY01000016.1 GCA_007693785.1 Phycisphaerales bacterium
ATTCCGTCCAGCGGCGGCTCATCCCCAGCCGCGTCCTCTACGACGTCCGCCAGCCCGGCAGACGACCACATCCGCCCATTCATCAGCCGGTGACGCCGGTACAGCGGCAGCCACTCCTCCACCCCGGGCACCGGCGGCAGCGGGTTCGGCGGCTTCTCCCGATGCGTGAGCACACGCAGCATGTACACCACCTTGTCCGCCGACGCCGCGATCTCCGTCGCGAGGACAACGAACTGGTACGGCTGGCCCTTGCCGCGGAGGAGGCGAAACGCCTCCGAGGCTCGCATCGGAGGCGTTGGTGCATGATGGCGATCTTGCTCAGACTCAGGCTTGGTCATGAGACGAACCGCGGCTCCTGCAAACGAAAAGCCTCACTGCCCCGCCGCCGCTCGGATGGCCTGTTCGACCTGGACGGCATCCACGGTGATGTGAATCGGCTCACCCTCCACCGCCGTGAGCTTCGGCACGCCCGCCGCCTCCACGTCTACACCGTCCCGCAGCAAGCGACGCAGGAGCGTGGCGCTGGACGTGCCGAGCGGCCCCGGCGCGACAAAGTAGACCCCCGGGTCCAGCAGCGGCACCCGCGGCGGCTCGTCATGGCGGAGATCTGCGATTGGACCGGTGAAAGACGACTTCGCAAAAATCGTCGCTACCTGCCCATCTTCGCTGAAAATCGTCACGCTGCCCCGGACCCACTCCACGGCGCGTGTGGAAAGCTGATCGTCATTTATGAGTTGCATATGCATCGGGACCGTGCCGGGCTGATACGGCGGAATGTGGACTTGTCCAAGATCAACATCCTCAAGCGTCTGGTGAGGCTCGATGTCGATGACTTTCCACTGGGGCGTATCAGGACCCAGGATCATGACCTCAGCACCATACCCGCGGCGGAGCCCGCCGATACTCAGGGGGCCCGATTCATCGCGATCGTTCTCATCCGTATCCATGCCGAAGCCGCCAATCTGCACAAAAGCCCCACCGCCTAGGGGTGCCCCATGCTGATCAACCAACTGAACCGAAGCCCGCACGGAGGGGTGCATAGTGATCGTGGCGGCGTACTCAGTGACGCCGTCCTCGAGCGGGATCGTCACGAACGTTGGAAAGCCGTAGTTCGGGATGATCGTGGTGTCCTGAGCCGCGACCGATTGCCGATCCGAGTAGGGAACGAGTGAGACGCTGCCACGGCCAGCGATTCTTATAAAAGCTATATCGATGTCATCTGAATTATTTACTATAAAATGAGCCTGTCCAGCCTCATCCGTTTTCGCGGCGAGAGCCATATCATCGCCATCCCAATGATCAGCAATTAGCACAAGCCACAGATCCGAGAACGGATTATCATCTGCGTCAACAACCAAAATCGTGACGCGAAGTGTCGCAGGCTCCGAAGATATGCCTGCAACAACACCTGGCATGATCAGCAACATCAAAAACGCCATCAAAATATAGAATTTCAACGTCATTGTGGACACCCTCCCTCAAGCCATAAAACCCGGCGGACCCGTCCCCAAGCGTCGCACCGGCCCGAGGATACTCGAAGCAGGTCCGCGTTTGTCCCCGCCCGCCGGCCCCTGCTACACTCCGCTCGTCATCGGTGCCCGTGTGCCGGATCAACAGCCGGCGCCGCGGGTGAAAAGGGAAGTGTGGTGAGGCGGGCCCGCGAGGGCCGACCGATTCCACCGCGGACGCGCCGCCGTGAGGGGTGTTTTCGCTGATCCCCGTCCGAGTTGATCCGCTCGGCTCTTTCGGGAGCACGCCGAGACGGGGCATCTCGAGACGCGTGCGCCACTGCCTGACGCCGCCACCTCGCGGCCCACGGCGGGAAGGCCGGATCAGCGTGCAAACCCTGAGCCGGAAGACCTGCCGTTGATGCCGGCCCTGTCGCATGGCGCGACGGGACTTTCCGGCGCATGGCCGCTCTCGCGAGCCGATCCACCCGGATCGGCATGGAGCGCCGGCAGAGTCTGCCGCGCGCTCCCCGCGGCAGAGTTCTCCCGGCACACGTCTCCATCCCGATCGCGATCGGCCGCATCCTCACGGGAGCCACGCCGAGCGATCGGTGTGCGCACGGCCCAAACGCTCGCCCAGCACCCACGGAGGCGCCTCATGAAAGCCGTGCTCGCCATGTTCTGGATCGCGCTCTTAGCGATCGCGACCCCCGCAAGCGCACAGCCCGTCCCTTCGCTCGCGGATTGGCCCTCGCTCGCCGGCGACGAGGCCAAGACCGGGACGCGCCGAACCGAGATCGCGCCCTTCGCCGAGCCGCGATGGCTCCTGAGCCAGACCCCGGCGGGCGAAGCCATCCACTTCGTCGGCCCCGCCGGCGTCGCCGCCACCGCGCACCCCGAGCCCCGCGTCTTCACTGCCGCCACGATCGCCGGGCAGGCCCGCGCCGTCGCCGTTGACGCCGAGACGGGCGAGATCGTCTGGACCACGCCCATCCCCGCGCTCATCCTCGATTCCTGGGCCTGCCCCACCATCGACCCCGCGAGCGGTGTCGTCCTCTACGCCACCGGCTCGTCCGTCGTCGCCCTCCACACGGCCGACGGCTCGCTCGCCTGGCAAACCGACCTCAACGGGCCGCCCGTCAACGTCAGCCCGCTCGTCACGCGTGATCTCGCCCCACGCAACCGCGCCTTCGTTTCCGACTACGGCGGCTTCGGCGGCCCAAGCTGGCTCTACTGCATCAACATTTCCCCACACCACCCCACACTCAACCCATTCCAACCCGGCGAGATCGTCTGGGCCGCCCACATCGGCTCGTCCACTGGCGGCACACCCGCCTACCTCGACGGCGTGGTCTACGTCTGCAGCACCGGGATCGACTTCCAAGGCTTCGCGGAGATCCGCGCCTTCGACGCCCAAGCCACCGAAGAGCCCGAGCCGCTCTGGACCTTCACCAACCCGATCGCCGAGGGCTTTTTCAGCGGGCTCACCGTCCGCGAAACGACGGGCGGGCTCTTCCTCTACGCCGCGACATACGCCTTCTACGGACAACTCGACTCGGCCAATCTCGTCAAGATCCACGCCCGCTCCGGGCAGCTCGCTTGGTCCGTCCCCTCCAACCGCACCAGTTCGATCCCCATCGTCCTCGACGACGGGCGCGTCGTCCTCTCCACCGGCATCCAGGGCTTCGGCTCCGTCCCCATGATCCAGATGTTCGAAGACCACGGCTCCTACGCCACGCAGCTCTGGAACACCGCGCACGCCACATGGAACGATCTCAACAACAACGGGCAGCTCGACCCCGGCGAGTTCCTCCTCGTCGGCGGCTGGAACACCCACCCCGTCCTCACACACGCCCGAACGCCCGACGCGGCCCCACGCCTGCTCGTCGGCGCGATCCCGGCCGGCAACGGCTTCGCCCCGTACACCGACCTCTACGAGCTCGACCTCTCCAAAGCACCCGCCGACCCCGGGTTTATCGTCCAGCACACCACCCACGCCGGCTCCACGCCCGCGATGCTCGGCTCCGGCGTCTACTCCGTCGGCACCGGCGGGCTCGCCGCCCTCGGCCCTCCGCCGCCAAACTTCGACGTCAACAACGACGGACAGATCGACCTCGACGACCTCTACGCCTGGGAGCAAGGCCAGGGCGACCGCGACATCAACCGCGATGCCGTCACCGACCACCACGACCGCGAGCTGCTGATCTTCGAGCTCCGCCGCAATGAAGTCCGCGACATGAATCGGGGACGACGGTGATCAGCGCGCGTGCAAGCCCGAAACAGCCGCGATCCCGACCCGGCTTCTCGCTGATCGAGCTGCTCGTGGTCATCGCGATCATCGCCTTGCTGATCGGCATCCTGCTGCCGTCGCTCGCGGGCGCGCGAGAGGCCGCACGCACGCTCAGGTGCTCGGCCAATCAGCGCCAACTCATCACCGCGTGGACGATGTACGCCAACGATTTCCACGACCGCGCCATGCCGCTCGCCTACTGGGCCGCCAGCGACATCGGCGCCGGCCCGCAGGTCTTCTGGTGGGGCACCCACGGCACCACCACCACACCACCCGACTACGAACGCGGCTTCATCGCCCCGTACCTCGGCACCACCCTCTACGACGGCTCCGTCTTCGAATGCCCCAACCAACCCTGGGACACTTACCGCCCCCAAGGACCATCGCGCGCCATCACCAGCACCTACGGCTACAACGGCTACTACCTCAGCCCTTCCAAAACGCCCGGCTGGGCCTCCGCCATCAGCCACCGTCCCTGGCGACGCCTCGGCGAGATCCAGCAGCCCACCATGCTCATGGTCTTCGCCGACACGCTCCTCCCCGCCTTCGGCGCGGCGCAGCCGAGCAACAACGCTCTGCTCGACCCCCCCCTCCTGTTCTCACGCACCGCCGGCGCTCGATGGACCACCAACACAAGCCCCACCACCGCCTTCCGCCACGCGCGGAGCGCCCGATCCAACACCCCCGGCGCCGTCGTCACCGCCCTCGCCGACGGACACGTCACCAGCATCCGGGCCGAGCCCGAATGGCTCACCCATCCCGAGCAGGGCGTCGGCTCGGTCCATGGCAACCAATCCAACGCCCCGCGATACGTGCCCGACTGGCGACAGTGGTGATGCGCCAACGGCGGACGAAAGCCGCATCACGTGCAAACTGCCGGCCCGCCGAAGCCCCACGCTCCATCGATCAACCCGATGCCAACGATCGAAGCCGACCCGCACGCCGAACCAGCGACCGCGCCCAATATCGAACACGCCGCCAATCGGCCAACTCAGCTTGAACACGACACAGCCTTCGGAGCTTGCATCGCTCTCCCTCCCGAACCAAACGCCCAGATAGAAATTGGACAACGCCGAATTTGGGGTGCGTGTTTGGGAATCACCGCAAAGCCCCACCGATTCACGGCAACTCCAGATTTTTCCCCGGGTTGATCGCCGATTTCCCGCAAAAACACGCCCCACGTCTCGCATACGCGACCTGTGAACACGCCAAAACGTGTGCGTGACGCGTCGTGAACCGCGTGCCTATCCTCCCCGCTCGCGGCCGGTGGGCCGCTTGCAGAACGCCGAACGAGGAAGCCGCAAGCCATGCCGACGACCATCTCTCCGCCCTAAATTCCTCTCCTTGATCCAATCACCTCGATCGCCCCGTCGCCCCGCGACCCCCGGCGCTCGGGCGGCTCCATCACCGAACATTTTTGTGAATTAACGCCCCAGCCGGACGAGCACGCCGGGAGGCAGCACCTCGTCGCCGACGTCCACACCAACGAGCACGGCAGCAAGATCTACCAGCTCCACGGCGTCCTCTTCTTCGCCAGCGTCACACGCTTCCGAGACCTCTTTGATCCGCAGAACGACCCCGACGACGTCGTCATCGACTTCTACTTCAGCCGCGTCTATGACCAGTCCGGCCTCGAAGCGATCAACAACCTCGCCGAGCGCTACCAGAAGCTCGGCAAGCGCCTCCACCTCCGACACCTCAGCGAAGACTGCCGACGCCTGCTCGAACGCGCCGGAGAGTTCGTCGAGGTCAACATCAGCGAAGACCCCCACTACCACGTCGCGACCGACCGCACCAAGTGGGTCCGCTGAAACCACCCAACAGCCCGACGACAACGCTCAGCCCCCGATAGACTCGGGCGATGGCACCGACAAGCCCCGCCGAGCGCACCGCGCGGGCACGAGCCCGCGTGCTCTGGACGATCCGCCTCGTCGCCGCACTGCTGATCGGTGCCGGGCTCTACCTCGTCGTCAACCGCCTCTTTTTCGGCCTGCTCATCGGCAACCTCAGGATCGGGTGGACCCACTACCAGGGCGTGGGCGAAGGGCACTTCTTCGCCCACGGGCTCGCGATGCTCGCGATCGGCATCCCACTGGCGATCCTCTCGCGCCGAGCCGCCCGATGGATCGTCGCGATGCCCGACGCCGGCTGCCCCGCCTGCGGCTACACCGGCGAGCGGGACGCCGCCGGACGCTGCCCGGAGTGCGGCGCCTCTCTCGGTCAACCCCGCACCGACAGCCTCTCGACCACAAAACATTCCGAACCCGACAACTCGTCCGCTGCCAACCGTTAACGACGACGGCGCGACGCGACGAGCCCGCCGAGGCCCAGCAGGGCAACAGCCCCCGGCGAGGGAATGGTCACGACCCACGCCACTTCTCGATTCTCAAAGCTTCCAGAGCCCGTCAGCACCGTGCCGTCGTGCGAGAGGTCGAACGCGTTGTTTAGGCTCCACCCCGTCAGATCGAGCCCGAGTGTCGGCAGGTACTCGTTGAGGTTCACCGTCCCAAGTTCCCGGGTCCACAGGATCGCGTTCGAGCCGCTAATGCCGACGACCGTTGAGCCGTCGCTGCTGACCGCGTTGACGGAAACGCGGCTGCTGCCCGGCAGAGAATCAATCTCTGTCAGCCCTTCGCCCTCAGTCCAGATAAAGGAACGGTTGTTGCCGTTGCCGATCACCACCGAGCCATCAGCGTTGGTGTCTTCGGCCACGCCGCCGGACATGCCCGGGAGCAGACCGAGATTCTCCATGCCACCGGCAGCGCTCCACCGGTAGGGCCGGTTCCCGCTCCCCGACAGAAAACTCCCGCCCACGATGACCAGCCCGTCATCGCTCACGGCCTGACCGATCGAGGTGTTCCCTCCGGGCAGCGTACCGATGCTCTGCGTCCCGCCCTCCGGCGTCCAGCGAAATGCGCGGTTGCCCTCTGAAGAACCCGAGGTCCCCACGATCACCGAGCCGTCCGCACTGACCCCGCGCGGGGTCACGTTGCTCCCCTCTGTGAGTGCCGGCAGGACGGTGAACACCCCGCTGACCAGCCGGACGCCCTGATCACTACTATCACCGCTGTTCGCCGACCCCACGATGACCGACCCGTCCCCGCTCAGCGCACGCGTGAACATCCGCGTGCCGCCTTCGCGCGTGGGGAGCGGCTGAATCCCGCTCGTCGCGCTCCACCGGAACCCCGTTGTGCTCAACCCGATGTCAATCAACCCAGCGACCACCGACCCATCCGAGCTGATGCCCACCGGACGAGAAGCCGAGGCTCCGTCCGGCACGCCGAGATTCGTGATCGTGACCGATGCACTCGCCGAACCCGCAAAGACCGCCAGAGCCGCACCCGCCGCGAGGGTGACACCCCGAACATTCGATGAAATAACCTTCGGAGCGTGCATCGCTCTCCCTCCTCGGGCCAAGCCCAAAACCAAAAAAATCAACAACCCCACATACAGGGTGCGCTTGACCGAGAACATAACGCGCCACAGGGTCGATTCAAGGCACTTTCCAGATTTTTCCCGGGGGTTTTCTGACCGATCCCTGCGAGCACAACGACAAGGGCCCGGCAAAGCTGACCGAGCGACACACGGTCACTGTGCGAGCCGAATCACGACCGCTCATCTCACCCGCGAAGAGTCGATCCGCGTTTGAAATCACGCCGGAGCGTGCGTTCGAACGCTTGGGCGATTTGCCCGGGCAATACTCCCCCATGGCACATCTGCTCCGAGACCTGGCGCCGTTGCTTGTTCTGCTCCCCGCGATCACCCTGCTGAGCTGCGCGGCGACCCCTGATCACCATCAAGCCAAGGAAGAACGCACCGAGCCGCCCCCAGCAATCCGCGCGTGGATGGACCGCCTGACGGTCCCGCACGAGTACGACCCCGAGACTGGATTCATCGTCGCTCGCCAGACCATCGCACTGCCCGCGATTCTGACCGACGCTCCCCGCCTCGACGAAGCCCTGGAACAAGCGAGCCGAAACCAGCGTCTGGTCATCGCCTTCGCGACGGCCGACCGGTGCGCCCCCTGTCAGCAGTACAAAAAAGACGCGCTCAACGACGAACGCGTCCTCGCCCGGCTCGCCGATCCACGCCTGCTCCCCACCCACGTCGAGGTCGACCGCGAACCGGCGCTCGCTGACGCGCATCTGGGCGGACGCGCCATCCCGATGACCTATGCCCTCCGGCACGGGCGCGTCACCTCGACGCTGCGCGGGCAACGCTCGCCGGAAGAACTCCTGCACTGGCTGGAGACCGTGCTCGCCGAAGCGCTGTAAACGCCAACGACGCGGGCCTACACGGTGAACGACGCGACGAAAGAGCCCGGGGCTCACTCGACGTTCTGCACCTGCTCCTTGATGCGGTCGATCGCGCCCTTGACCTCGACGATCAGGCGGCTCATGTCCGCGTCCGGCGTCTTGCTCGCGATCGTGTTCGCCTCGCGGAGCATCTCCTGCGCCAAAAAGTCCAGCGTCCGACCGATCGGGCGCTCGTCGCGGCTCTCGATCAGCTCGCTGAACTGCTCGATGTGACCGCCCAGACGGCTCAGCTCCTCCGCGACGTCCGTCCGCTCGGCGTACCCCGCGATCTCGCGGATCAGGTCCATCGCCTCCACCTGCACGCCCGCGTCCTTCAGCATCCCGTCGATCCGGGCCCGCAGGCGACCCTCATAGTCCGCGACCACACGCGGCGCCAGCGACCGCATCTTCTCCAGACGCTCGGCGATGTACGTCCGGTGCCCCAACAGTTCCTCAAGCAGCAGCATCCCCTCACGCTGACGCATGCTGATCAGGTGCTTGCAGCTCTCATCCAGCAGCGTGCGGAAGGCGACGCGGGCACGATCGATCCGGGCCAGGTCGTCGGTCGGGGGCTGGAGGACGCCGGGCAGGCTGAGCAAGGCCGCGAAATCGATCGCGACCGTGCCGTCCGTGACGGCCTTCGCCTCCCGCGCCTGGCTCACGTAGCGGTCGAGGGCCTGGTGGTTGATCTCCAGCGCCGCCGACGCGCCCTCATCGGTCGACTTGCCGGTCAGCGTGACCGTTCCGCGGGTGATCCGCTGGCGCAGTTCCGATTCCAACTCCGCCTCGAGCCCCTGGAACTCATCCGGCAGGCGGATGTTGGCTTTGAAGTACTTGGAGTTGAGGCTGCGAACCTCGACAAAGTAATGCACGCCGTCCACAGACGTCGAGGCATCGCCGAAGCCGGTCATGCTGCGGATCACGCGGGGGTTCTCCCTGTTGTCAGACGCTGCCAACCCGCGTCGAACGCCCGCGGGCCCCGGACGATCCCGCCGGGCCTGTTATCGATCTTCCGGCGGTCGGTCCGTCCCGGGTGCCGGATCGGGTTCCGTCTCGGGCTCGGGCCAGTCCTCGTCGGGGTCCACCGCGGGGTCGGTGGGCATCTGCAAGCGGATGCGCTCGTTCTGCTCGCCCTCGCCGCCGGGGACGATCGGCTCCGGCTCGCCCACGGCCGCCGGCTCATCGGACGCCGCCGACTGCCCGACCCCCGCCGCCCGCGTCGCGAAGACCAGGCCGATCGCGACGCCGAGCCACACGACGAACGTCACCACCGTCGTGATCGTCAGGGCGTCGCCGGTCTTGGCGCCGAAGGCGGTCTGCCCGCTCCCGGCTCCGCCCGCGCCGAACGCGCCGCTCAGCCCGCCACCCTGCGGCCTCTGGATCAGCACCGCCAAGATCAGCAGCACCGAAACCAGCAAAAACAGGGCGACCAGCAGCCCCGTCACCCACATGCTCATCGCGAGCGTCAGCACCATGCGCCAAGGACTCCTCGTCGTCGCCACGCGACCGCGAACAGGGGCGATCATCCGCCCGAACATCTGGGGCACGCGCGCCCCGGGCGGGCATCCTAGGCCGCGACCGAGGCACCGTCGGCCCGGGCCGCCCCCTCAACACCTTCGCGAGCCGGACCCCAAGCGGGAGCAGCCTCAATCGGGCCCGCCCTCACGCTCAGGACGCCCCCCGCCCGAGCCGAATTCCCCGCGGAAACCGAGCCGATCGCTCTCCAGCGAGACCGAGCCGTCCGGGTTGCGCGTGACGGTCAGAAGCAGGTCGTCATCGGTGCCGAGTTGCCCGTCCTCGCCGAGCGTGCCAAAGGTCGCCGTCCGCCCGTCTTCGCTGACCACGTAGTGGTAGGCGTTCCCCCAGCGGTCGCGGAGCAACTCCACGTCCGCCACGCCCAGCGATTCCAAGCTCGAGGGGAAGCGGTCGTTCTGCTGGACATACCGCTCGACGGACGGGGCGATCTGGCGGAAGTCCTGCCCCATCTGGATCCCGCCCGCGAGGTTCTCCATCCCCATCAGGCCCACCATCATCGCGAACAAGCCCGCGCCCAGCACCACCATCGCGATCAGCCAGCCGCCGATCGCGACCAGGCTGATCACCAGCCCCGCGATCGCAAAGCCCCGCGGCTCCTTGAACACCCCGATAAACGAGAAAACCAACGCCACCGGCGACAGGCATCCCCCGGTAAAAAGCCCCACGATCGCCAGGATAAACCCGGCCAGACCCATCCCGTTCGATTCAACCCTGGACACGCGGCAGCCCTCCCGATTGGAAGCCCGCATTGTGCCAGATCAGCCCGCCCTCTGCACAACACCCCTCACGGATCGATCACCACCCGGATCTGGGCCGGCTCCATCGCGGCCCGCAACGCGACCACCCCGTCACCCAGGCGGCACCGACGCGTGATCAGGCCCGACGTGTCCACCGCGCCCGACGCGATCTCGTGCAACGCCTCCGCCACCGACCCCCGACGAGCCCCCAGCACCCGCAACTCGCCGCGCACCACACCGCCGAGATCGAGCCCCGCACCACCCTCGTCCTCACCCACCTCCGGCGGCGCGCACAGCACCACCGCCCCGCGGGGGCGGACCATCCCCACAGCCGCCCGCCATTGCGCGGGCGACGAACCCGTGACGATCACCACGTCCTGATCCGCGCGCCGCCCGGCCTCGTCGATGTGACGGTGACGAACGCCCCACTTCTCGCACAGCTCAAACCGAGCCGGATCGGTCCCCAGCACCCGGACGCTCGCGTTCAAGGGCGACAACCGCTGCGCCGCGAGCAACGCGGACGCTGAATCCCCCAGCACCGTGATGTACGGCTTGTGCTCCACCCGCACCATCTGCGGCAGGTGGACCACCCCCGCCAGGCACGAGGCGAGCACCGCCGCGTCGTCGTCCACACCGTCGGGCACGCGCACCAGGTTCCGCACGGGGATCGCGAACCGATCCGCGAACACGCCGTCCCGACCGTCGATCCCCAGCACCGCCCGCTCGCGACAGTGCCCCCCGAGCCCGCCCCGGCAGAGGTCGCACTTCCCGCACGAGACGTCCGCCGAACCAACGACCCGGGCCCCAAGCCAACGCTCGCGTTCAGCCGGCGAGACGTCGGGCGAAAGGTCCTGCACCGTCGCGACGAACTGATGCCCGAGCACGCCGACGAACCCGGAGCCCGATCGCGCCGCACGCAGGTCCCCCTCGTCGACCGCGCAGCGGATCGGCGCGCAGATCGCCTCGCCCGCGCGGGGGATCGGCTCCGCCCAGGAGCTCTCGAGCCGAACGCCCCCGTCATCGACCATGATCGCGCGCACGCACACCCTCCCGCCCGAGCCGGGCCCACCCGATGCTCACACCTCTACCTCTCGGCCCGTTCGGTCGCCCGATCCAGCACGCCGCCGCCCGACGTCCCCGCGCCGGCGTCCGCCCTGCGGTTATTGACGCCCGCCGCCACGCGATCCGCGCCGCTCGGGGGCGCCCTCCCCCGGGCGATCGAACGCGTCGCTGGTCAGCGGCGGGAAGCCCACCGGCGTCGAGGCCGACTCGTTCGGCGGCGGGGGCACGAACGGCAGGCGCTCCACAAACCGCGGCTCGCGATAGAAGACCGGAAAAATGTACCGCCGACGCTGCGCGAACCGCGACGCCGAGGCCTGGTTCGCCAGCCAGCCCGACCAGGCCGCTCGGCTATACCCGAAATCCTGCCCGGTCAGCGTCCGAAGGGAGCGCACGGCGTTGCGGTTCACCACAAGGTCCGGGTCGGCCATCGCTTCGACGAGACCGAACGCGACGCGATCGACCGCGTACTGCCCGAGCGCGTGCGCCGCTTCCGCGCGCACGTCCGGCTCGCCCTCGTTCCCCCGCCCCAGGACCGCGACGTCCAGTAATGGGTCGACCGCGACCGGGTTGTGCAACCGCTGCAACGCGCGGGCCGCCTCCAGACGGACCGCGCGGGACTCGTCACGCAAACGCTCGACCAGCAAGGGCACGTGCCCCGGGTTCCCGTGGTTCGCGAGCCCGCGCACCCCGGCCGCTCGCACGTTCGGGTTCTCGTCCCCCGCGTTGTCTTCGTACAGCAGAACGTAGACGTCCCCGCCGCCGAACGGGCTGTTCGCCAGGAGCAGCGTGCCCTCGTAACGCCGGTCGGGGTCGTAGGGGTCGATCGCCCAGCGGGCCGCGGTCAGCGGATCGGGCGGCGCGAACAGTGCCAGGACCGAATCGGCCCCGCGTGCCCGCTCGGCCGCCTCGCACCCCTGCAATGCCGACGCCCCGACCAGCCCGGTGAGCAGCAAAGGGACCAGAGCCACCGCCCCGCGTCTGGCGCGTCCGCACCCGCCCCGCATGTTCGATCGCCGGGAAACCATGTGTTGCAGTGTACTCGCCTGCTCCAGCGGAGCGGGCCGTCAGGCCCGGGGCGACGCCGATACCGTTTAAGCATGACGCCCCACACCCACCACGGCGCCCGGCCTCGGCGAGCCGTATGCCTCGCGGCAGCCTTGCTCGCGAGCGTTGCCGGCGGACTGCCGGGCTGCGCGCGCGCCCCCGTGCCGCCGGAACTCTCGGTCCTGAGCCGCGACGACGCGCCCGCGTCCGAGGCTCTCTCGCCGGAGAGCGTGTACCTCACCCAACGCGAGGGCGGGACGCTGTACATCGACGAGCGTGGCGATCGCTTCCGTCGCCGGGTGGAAAGGACTGGCGACGCGTGGGACGTGCGGCTCGAACGCGAGCACGACGAAGGCTCGCCCGAGCCCGTGCGCACGGTCGAGCTCGTGCGCACGCCCAAGGGCGAGATCGCGATGCGTGCGTTGATCGACCACGCCGGCGTCGGGCCCGGGCGATCCCGCCGAGGCTCGCGGGTGGTCTTTGAGCCGCCCCTGGTGCTTCTGCCCGCGTCTTTGGGGAGCGAGGACGCGTTCGAGAGCCAGGCCGGGGCTCGTTTGTTCATGCGCGGCGGATCTGAAGACGACTCGAGCGGCGAAGCGGGCGAGGCGAGGCGCTCGGCCCGTCTCGGGGCGAGCGAGCGGCTCAAACTCCGAACCGCCGAGGCGGCGCATAAAGATCACAGCCGGGGGCACATCGAGGCCCGGGTGGTCGAAGCCGAACTGGACCTGCGGTTCGGTCGGACGCGGATCCGTCGCACGGAGCGTCTGTGGGTCCATCCGGATCTTGGGATTGTCGCCGAGGCCGCGGGGGTACGGGTGAGCTTCGCCGGGATTCAGGTCGATCGCCGGGAGCACCTGCACGTGATGGCGAGCGAGGCGACGCCGACGCCTCCCTGAGGGCTCAACCTGCCGAGACAGTACTCAGGATGAGGTGGTCTTCCGTACCGGATATGCGGCTGTTCGATTGCCATAGCTTGCTGTTATAGTCCTTTGGTAAGACGATAATGGGTATGTCCGGGTGGGAAGTCATCCGTCTGAGACCGAACAACATACCCGTGAGCCTCATAGAAATCTCGCGCCTCGAAATCAAAAGTATCCAGCATCGCTGAATCGCATCCACGCTTACGCGCCAGATCCTCAGCGTATTCTAATAGCCTTTTCCCGAATCCTCTGCCTCTCAACCCCTCGGGAAGCCAGAGCACATCAATTCGAAGCCAGTTCCAAATCGTGCTACCGATGATTCCGCCGCATACTGTTCCGTGCTCGTCGCGGAGGACAATACCGAATTCCTTGTAGTTTCTAGGCCCCGTGAAGCGGTCGGCGAATTCAATAAGACCTTGCTGAACAAAGCTTGCTTCGTCCGCATTCATATCTTCGTATATCTTATACTTCATAGCAGAAAAACCTGGCACTTTCCTGGAGCCACATCAGTTTTTATTCAAATTTCGGTGCCCATAATACCGCCTATCGCTTCAGAAATAACTCGGGCAGCCAAGCGTGCGTTGAGCCAGCTCCACGCATACCGGAACGGGTCCGAGTGGGTCCGACACCCGAGGTTGTATCTCATCGGCGTAGTCGTAAGAACCACGAAGCCAGCTGCTTTCGCAACCGGCTTGGGAAATGAGGGCTCAATACGGCGACTGATGCCCGATCGCCCCGGGGGGGCGGACGCCGACCGGGGGGCGGAGGATCTCGCTGAGCACGACCGCCCGGCGGAGGTCCTCTCGCGTGATCGCGCCGAGAACGGGTGTTCGGGCAATCACCCCGGCCTTCGGGAACGCCGTCCGCTCGCTGAGGGTGACCCGATCGCCGCCTTCGACGGCTTGGACAGGCTGCGGAGGGCGGCGTCGCGGCGCGGGGGGCGTCGGCGTCGCCCGCTGCGGGGCGGAACGCTGCTGCTGACGCTGGGCACGCTCGAGCATCTCGCGCTGACGCTGGAGCAGCCGGTCCCGCTGGCTGGCGGCCGTTGGCTGCGGCGAGGGGGGAGGCGTCGGCGTCGGCGATCGCTGCGGGATCGGGCGCGGGGCTTGGCGGGGCGCACTCGTCGGCAGCTGTCGCCCGGGTGCCCCCGGGGCGCTCCGCGGGAGGGTCTGCGTCCCGCCGCGGGTGTCGGCGATCACCACACGCCCCTCCTCGAGCGCCTGTCGGCGCCGGAGCTCTTCGATCCGGCGTTCGCGCGCCTCGGCGATCCGCTCTTCCAAGCTCAACGGGCGGGCCTCGGGCTCGTTCTCCCCGCCCCGCCCGGTGCGGAGGCGTTCGAGCTCCCGCTGGCGGACCAGGTCGCGTTGACGCTTGATCTCCGCCTGCTCCTGCAGCTTGCGGACGATCCACCCGATCCCGCTGAAGCTCAGGAAGGCAACGATGATCAGGATCTGTAAGAGGCTGCCGCTCATGGGGTCAGGTTCCGTCCGCGTGGCTGGGGGTGCGGGGTTGCCCTCTCGGGGGCATGATGTCGCACATCTGGGCTCAGAAGTCTACAGGCGTCCGCGGGTTTGGAAGCGGCTCGGTGGGAATCAGGCCAACGAGACGCCCCTGCGTATCGGTCGATCGGGTGAACCGGGCCGCAAAGACGCGCTCGAGCACGTCGTCGGCGAGCGCATCCTCCGGCGAGCCGTCGGCGGCGAGACGCCCGGCAGGATCCAGCACCAGCACGCGGTCGCCCAGCCGGGCGGCCGCGCCCAAATCGTGCACCACCAAGAGCACCGCGACGCCCCGGGCGGCGAGGTCGGCGAAAAGGCGGGCAGCCGCCAGGGCGTGCGCCGGGTCCATCGCGCTAAACGGCTCGTCCGCGAGCACCACCCCGGGGCTCGACGACCCGGGCTCGATCGGCTCGAGCTGCGCCACCGCCCGTGCGACCGTCGCCCGCTGCTGCTGCCCGATGCTGAGCACGTGAAACGGATCATCGCCCCGCGAGAGCAGGTCCACGCCCTCGAGCGCCCGCTCCACGCCAGATGGATCCGGGCGACGCCCGTGACGCCCGAACGCGACCGATTCCCGGACCGTGAACGGGAACGCGAGCGTCGAACGCTGCGGGACGTACGCCAAGCGAGCGGCCCGCTCGGCGGCGGGGAGCGCGCCGACCTCGCGACCCTCCAGCGTCACCCGCCCCTCGGTCGGCTTGAGAAACCCCGTCGCGAGACGGAGCAGGGTGGACTTGCCGGACCCGTTGGGCCCGACCAGGCACGTCACCCGCCCGGGCTCGATCGCGAACGACACCGCCTCGAGCACCGCCCGGGTCTCGGGCTTCTGGTGCGGGTAGCGGAAACCGACTCGGTCGAAAGCGATGGGCACAGCGAGGGATGGTATTGGGCGAAGCCTCGACGGAAGCGGTCCTCCTACGTGGCACGCTACGGGCACGCGTGTGGCGTCGGGCGGGCTCGCCCCGTACGCTCCCGCGTCGCGAGGGCTCGGCCGCCCGGCGATGGAGGTTTCTCGACGATGACCAGCGCGATGACCGTGGCGGTGACGGGCGGGACCGGTTTTGTAGGTCGGCACGTGATCGGCGAGCTGCTCGATCGCGGGCACCGCGTGCGCGCGCTGGTGCGTGATGCCGTCAAGGCCGCCAAAACACTGCCCGATCACGACCGCTTGGAGTGGCGCGTATCGCACGAGTTCTTCGGCTCCGCGACGGCGGGGCGGGCGAAGGACGTCGCGCGGGCCCAGGGCGTGGTGCGCCTGGGCGAGGGCGAGGACGGGCAGCCGATCGACTCGGCACCCTCGCTGGAAGGGTGCGACGCGTGCGTCCACCTGATCGGGATCATCCGCGAAGCCGGGGACGGGCAGACGTTCGAGCGGATCCACGTCGAGCTGACCCGGCGCGTGCTGGAGGGGTGCCGAAGGGCGAACGTGGCGCGCTACGTGCACATGTCGGCCCTCGGGGCCGGGCCGGAAGCCCCGTCGGCGTACGGCACGACCAAGTTCGAGGCCGAGCGGCTCGTCCGCCGGTCCAACGTGGCGTGGACGATCTTCCGCCCGGGGCTGATCCACGGGGCCGACGGGGAGTTCAGCCAGCAGGTCAAGGGGTGGGTGACGGGTCGGGCAGCGCCGTTCGTGTTCCTGCCGTACTTCCAGAAGGTCCGCTTCGAGGGCGGCCCGAAGCCAACGCTGGAAGCGCCGATCGTGGCGCCGGTGCACGTGGACGACGTGGCGTGGGCGTTCGCGGAGGCGTTGCGCCGCCCGGAGGCGGTGGGCGAGGTCTTCAACCTGGTCGGCCCGGAGGCGATGGCGTTCCCGGCGATGCTGGAGGCGTACCGCGACCGGGTGCCGAACGCGAAAACGACGCTGAAGCCGCGCGGGCTGCCCGGCCCGGTGGCGGTCGGCGTGGCGAAGGTCGCCGGGGCGCTGGGGCTGCGGGACGCGCTCCCGTTCGACGCGGGGATGGCGCAGATGGGCTCGCGGGATTCGTTCGCGGAACTGGACAAGGCCCGGGTGCTGCTGGGGTTCGAGCCCCGTGGGTTCACCGAGTCGCTGTCGGGGTACGCGGGGTCGATGTAGGGGCGGGCGGCGGCGATCTGGGGCTGAGGGCTGGGGCGGGGGCGCGAGGCCGCTACGATCCGGGCTTATGCCGCTTCGCTACAAAAATCGTCTTCTCTCGTTGCTCGCGCACGACGCGTACGAGCCCAGCACGGTGCCTCAGCTGGCCGAGCAGCTCCGCGCCGACGAGCCGGAGAAGCTCGCCGAGGCCGTGCGCCAGCTCGTGGAAGCAAAGGTGGTCGCGGTCGACCCCCGCGGGCTGGTGCGTCTGCCGAGCTACGCGGACCTGGGGACCGAGGAGCTCGTGGGCGAGTTCCGCTCCACAACGCGCGGGTTCGGGTTTGTCGTGCCGGAGGTCAAGGTCCGCGAGGGGGACCTGTTCATCCCGGAGCGCGAGACCGGCGGTGCGATGCACGGGGACACCGTCCGCGTGGAGTTCTGGCCCGAGCGCGGGCGCGGGCCCAAGGGCGAGCAACGCTTTGCGGCCCGGGTGGTCGAGGTGCTCCTTCGCCGTCGGGCCGCGGTCACCGGCACGCTCTTCAAGCGTGACGGGAAGTGGTACGTCGCGCCGGACGGCAAGGACTTCCAGGAACCCGTCGTGGTGCGTGACGCCGAGAGCAAGAACGCGAAAGAAGGGCTGAAGGTCGCGCTGGAACTGCTGGAGTTCCCGCAGGCCGGGCAGCTCGGCGAGGGCGTGATCACCAAGGTGCTGGGCGAGGCGGGCCGCCCGGACGTGGAGACGCAGGCGGTCATCGAGGCGCACGGGCTGCCGAGCAACGAGTTCCCGGAGGCGTGCGTCGAGCAGGCGCGGAAGCTGACGCGGCAGTTCGAGGCCGACATCGAGCGGTTCGAGCGTGAGGGCCCGGGCGCGCTCGACGGGCGGCTCGACCTGACCGACCTCTTCCCCGACCACCCGGACAGCCAGCCGGAGTTCATCACCACGATCGACCCGCCGGACGCGAAGGACTACGACGACGCGATCCACATCCGCAAGACTAAGGACGGGTGGGAGTTGGGCGTCCACATCGCCGACGTTGGCTACTTCATCGACCCCGGCACGGCGCTGGACGTCGACGGCAAGGACCGCGGCAACAGCGTCTACCTGCCACGCCACGTCATCCCGATGCTGCCGGAGGTGCTCAGCAACGGCATCTGCTCGCTGCAGGAGGGCGTGTGCCGCTTCGCGAAGAGCGCGTTCATGCGGTACGACCGAGAGGGGAACCTCAAGGCGTCCGGCGTCGCGAGCACGGTCATCAAGAGCGCGAAGCGCATGACCTACCTCGAAGCCCAGGCCCTGATCGACGGCGACCAGGAAGAAGCACGGAAGCACGCCAAGACCGACACGCCCTACACCGAGCAGCTCATCGCGGCGGTGCGCGAGATGAACGCGCTCGCCCGCATGATCCGCGCCCGGCGACAGAAGCAGGGCATGATCACGCTCGACCTGCCGGAGGTGGAGCTGATCTTCGACGAGGACGGCAAGGTCGTCGACGCGGAGCGCGAGGACGACGCGTACACGCACAAGATCATCGAGATGTTCATGGTCGAGGCGAACGAGGTGCTCGCACGCCTGTTCGAGAACATGGACGTGCCGCTCCTGCGCCGCACGCACGCGGACCCGACCCCGGGCGATCAGGACAACCTCCGCCGGGCCGCGATGGTCGCCGGGTTCCGCATCCCCGCGAGCCCCTCGCGCGAGGAGATGCAGTCGCTCCTGGACGCGACCGCCGGCACGCCCGCGGCCCGCGCCGTCCACATGGCCGTCCTCCGCACGCTCAGCAAGGCCTCCTACTCACCCGCGCTCATCGGGCACTTCGCCCTCGCGAGCGAGGCCTACGCCCACTTCACCAGCCCCATCCGGCGCTACCCGGACCTCACCGTCCACCGCGCGCTCGGCGCCTATCTCCGCGAGACCGACAACGGCAAGAAGCGCCCGCGCCCCGACGACGAGAAGGCCCTGCGCAACCTCGGGATCAAGCTGCTCGAATCCGGCGCCTGCCCCTCGCAGGAGGAGCTGGTCGAGATCGGGCGTCACTGCTCCAAGACCGAGGAACGCGCGACGGCCGCGGAGCGCGAGCTGCGCCAGTTCCTCGTGCTGCAGTTGCTTGAGACCAAGATCGGCGAGAGCTTCAGCGCGGTGGTGACGGGCGTGACGCCGCGGGGCGTGTTCGTGCAGATCGACAAGTACCTCGCCGACGGGCTGATCCTGAAAGAGGACCTGCCCGGGGACACGAGCCGCGGGAACCAGACGCCCAAGTGGAGCGTGGACCGGCGCACGGGCGCGCTGGTGGACGAGCACTCGGGGCGCAGCTTCAACATGGGCGACAGCGTCACGGTGCGGATCAGCGACGTGGACCTGTCGCGCCGCCAGATGAACGTGGTGGTGGACGACCCGGACAGCCGGGCGGCCGGCAAGGCGAAGACGCCCAAGATCAAGCTCGGCGAGGAGGGCGGCGGGCTCGCCCCGGCCGAGAAGGGCGCGGGCTTCAAGTCCATGACCGGCTCGGAACGGCGCAGCGCCAAGAGCAAGCGCCGCGACAAGGGCAAGACCGACTACCGGCGCGACAAAAAGAAATAACCCGCGGCCTCACCGCCCGATCGCCCTCCACGGAAAGCCCGGCGGGATCAATTCCGGACGGTCGTTGAGCCAGCCGGTGAGCCACTCGAAGGCGTCGATCAGGCGCGGGCCGGGGCGGTTGAACATCTGGTTGCCGTCGACGACCGCCACCTTGCCCGCACGCACCGCGGGCAAGGCCCTGAACCACGCGTTGCGCATCAGGCGTTCGAGTTCAGCGTCGGCCTGCCCGAGCGTGAGCCCGCAGGGGGCGATGACGATCGCGCCCGGCTGCGTGCGCACGAAGTCGTCGATCTCGACGCGCCGGCTCTTGCCCGCCACCCGTTCGGCCATCATCGGGCCGGCCGCCGCGCCGCTCGTCGCCTTCGGCACCCCCTCGTTCAGCGGGTGACGACCACCCGCCCGCTCGATCATCTGCACGATCCAGTGGCCCGCGACGAACAAAGGGTCCGTCCACTCCAGCCACCCCACCACCGGTCCCTCGGCGTACGGGTTCACGTATTCCTGCGCCCGGAACAGTCGCCCGCGCAGCTCGACCACCTTCGACCCGGCGGCCTCCTTCAAGCCAACCGCCTCACCGATCGTCAGCAGGTCGTCCAGCACGCCCTCGAGCGTCGTCGGGTTGAGGCTGACGACGAGCGGGCTCGGGCTCAACTCACTCGCGACGCGTCGGACGGTCGCCAAGTCGATCGAGCAGACTTCGCAGAGGTCCTGGGTGAGGATGACGTCCGGGTGCAATGCCCGGAGCCCGTCGGCGTTGAGCTCGTACAGGCTTTCACCGGTCTGGAAGGCCTCGCGGACCTGGCGATCGATGTCGGCGCTGGGGGCCGGGGCGTCGGGGTCGTAGGCCGTGCGGGCCGATGTGAGCACGGGCAGGTGCCCGATGTCACCCGGGAAGTCGCACTCGTGGCTTCGCCCGACGAGCCGATCGCGCCCGCCGATGGCGGCAAGGGCCTCGGTCGCGGAGGGGAGCAGGCTGACGACACGTGGCGGCATGGCGGTTGTGAGCTCCGTCGTGTTGGGGGCGGGCATGGCGGTGTGGGGCGGCGGCTTGCTGGCGATGAAGCCGCCGGTTCGCCGAGCGGTACACGGCGTGGTAGCCTACGTGCCCTGGAGGATGCCGACTGTGCCGAGTCAACAGCCCGTCTTGTGGTCCGGAGTGTTCGCCCGCCTGGGGCGGCACGGGCCGTTCGCGTCTCTCGCGTTCGTGGCGGGGGCGCTGCTGCTCGCGTGCGGGCCCGCGTCGGCTCAGGACGCGCCCGCGCCGGACGGCGAGCCGCCCGTGATCGGCGAGAACGGGGAGGGCGAGGGCGAGGACGTTCTGGCGATCGACGCGTTCGCCGAGGCGGTGCAGCTGCGGACGCTGGTGGACCTGTTTTCCGCGTTTCTCGGGATCGAGGTGATCCTGCGGGGCGAGCTGGAGGGCGAGGTGAGCTTCGCCAACCCTCGGGAGGTTCGGCGTTCGGGCGTGCTGCCGCTCTTGGAATCGCTGCTGGAGCTGAACGACTACGCGCTGACCTACGACCAGCCGACGGGGTTCTACGTGATCCAGCGGGCCGGCGAGGTGCGCCTGAGCTTCGAGGGCGAGTTCGCGACCACGCGGGTGATCGCGACGCCGAACGTGCGCCCCTCGGGGCTGCAAGCGACGCTCCAGAACGTGCTGGGGCAAACCGGTCAGGCCCAGGGCGGAGACGGGATCGCGTACATCGACGAGCTGGGCGTGATCCTGGTGACGGGCTCCCCGCGACGGGTCCGCAACATCGAGCGGATCGTCGGGCAGCTCGTGCAGGAGCGTCGCCAGTCGCGGTACATTCAGATCCCGCTTCGCTTCGTCTCGGCCCCCACGGCTCGGGACCGAGCGATCGAGCTGGTGAGCGGACGTTCGCAGCGCCAGGCGCAGCTCCCCGTCGGGCAGCCGCGCGGGCAGGCGGCTCAGGAGACAGCCCGCCCCCAGACGGGCGACACGTTCGACAACCTCGCCGACCGACTCGGGATCGCCCCTCAGGGCAACGCGCTGATCTTCCGAGGGCGGGACGAGGAGATCGAACAGGTGCAGGCGGCGATCGACCTGATCGACCAGCCGAGCATGCTCCAGAACAAGCGGTACGAGGTCGGGCGTGCGGCTCAGCAGATCTCGGACATCGCGCGCCAGCGGGGGCTGGGCGAGGTGATCGTCCTGACGCCGCAGGATCAGCAGCAGCCCAACCAATTCAACCAGTTCCGCCAGTTCGCCCAGCAAGGTGGGCAGAACCCGTTCCAGCAGCCGCAGGACGCGGTCGTCGCGGGCGGCAGCAGCATGGTCGTGGACGTGGAAACGGGCACGGTGATCTACTTCGCGACCAGCGAGCAGCACGCGGAATTCGAGAAGCTGATCGCGGAGCTCGAGATCGAGCGGGACGCGGTGATCACGCGGACGTACAAGCTCGCGCACGCGAACGCCGAGGAGGTCACCGAGATCATCCTCGCGCTGATCGAGGACGGGACGCAGACGGGCAACCAGGGCTTCCTGCCGACCTTCGGCGGGCAAGCGGGGCAGGCGTTGTTCACCCCGCGTTTCGACGGGGCCGGCGCGCCGGGCGAGCTCGGCGCGCTCCGCGCCAACCGCGACACCCGCGTCGTCTCGGACCTGGCGAACAACCAGATTATCGTCCGCGCACGCGAGCGCGAGCAGGAAGACTTCGGACGCCTGATCGAACGCCTGGACCTTCGGCGCCCGCAGGTCTACATCGAAGCGACGATCGTCAGCGTCACCAACAACATGGACTTCCGCCTCGCGATCGAGACCCAGCTCATCAACGCCGGGGGCTCCGGCGGCGCGGCACAGACCAACTTCGGGCTCACCCAGGCCGGCGACGGCTTCACCTCCCCGCGCACGCCCGTGCCCACCCTGACCGGGCTCACCACCGCGCTGATCCAGAGCCAGTACCTCCCGTTCGTCCTCAACGCGATCCAGACCGACACCGACGCGCGGATCATCTCCAGCCCAAGCCTGCTCGTGGACGACAACTCCGAAGCCGAGATCGTCAGCCTCGATCAGCAACCCACCACCAGCACCAGCCAGGACGGCACCAGCACCCAGACCTCCTTCGGCGGCTTCGAAGACGCCGGCACACGCCTCACCGTCACGCCCCGCATCAGCGAGGGCGGCTACCTCCAGCTCACCTACGGCATCGAGCTCAGCAACTTCTTGGGGCAGGGCTCCAACGGCATCCCCGCCCCGCGCCAGGAACGCAACATCCGCTCCGACTCGGTCACCATCCCGGGCGACACCACCATCGTCGTCGGCGGCATCCGCATCAACGACGTCCGCGAGACCGTCGTCAAGGTCCCGTTCATCGGCGAGATCCCGATCCTCGGGCACCTCTTCCGCGACACGCGCGAGGTCGCCAACGACGCGATGCTCTACGTCTTCATCCGCCCGCGCATCATGCGGGACGACACCTTCCGCGACCTGCGCCTGATGACCGAGGGCCCGCAGGCGTCGGTCGGCCTCCCGGCGGACCTCCCGCTCATCCAGCCCGTGAGCATCGACGTGATCAGCGCCCGCCCGTTCCGGCAGCCGGGCGCGCCCGAGCCGTCGCCCCGGTCCCCCGCCGCCGAGCCTCCCCCCGGGAGCACAACGGAGGGCGACCGCCCCGCGACGCCCACGCCGGGGCTTGAGCCGGGCGCGGTCCGACGCCTCCCGCCCCCGCCTGACCGCGACGACGAAGACCACGATCGCGACGCCGCGCGCGGGCCCAACGGGAGCTGATGCCGACGATGCCCCCGAGCGATCACCAGCCCACACCCGACGCGCGCCCCAGCGGCTCATCCGCCCCCGGCGCCCCCCGCAAGCCCGGCGGCCGAGCCCCTCTGCGCGGGCTGCTCCGTCGCGACTCAGGCTCGGCACTCGCCCTCGCCGAGCAAGAACGCACCGACTTCCTCGCCGTCGCACGCGCCTTCGGGGAGCTCGGGCTCTCCGCCGAGGCCGCCCGCGCCTTCCAGCGTGCCCCCGGCTCCGACGAAGAGCCCTGGGACGTCGCCCTTCAGCTCCTCGGGATCGACGAGCAACAGGCCCTGACCCGCCTCGCCCAGCGGACCGGGCTGCTCTTCGACCCGGAACCGCGACTCGAAGACTCCGCCAGCCGCTTCTATGAGCTCATCCCGCCCGACACCGCCCGCGTCCATCACCTCGGCGGCGTCTCCAGCGATGGGCACACGATGACCGTCGCGACCGCCCAGCCGCTCCAGGCCCCGGTCTTTAGCCAGATCGAGGACCGGCTCGACATGCCGGTGCGCCTGGTCCTCGCGCCGCGGGCGGCCGTCGCGAACCTCATCAACCGCGGGTACGAGCAGCGCGGCGATCTGGTCACCGAGATCATCGAAGAGATGCCGCTGGACGAGTCGGCGATCGAGTCGGCCGCCGCCGGGCTCCGCGGTGGGACCGACCTGCTCGCCCTCGCGCGACAGACGCCGGTCATCCGACTGGTCAACATGATCCTCTTCGAGGCGCTCCGGCGTCGCGCCAGCGACGTGCACGTCCACCCGCAGGAGGACCGGCTCTCGATCCGCTACCGCGTCGACGGGATGCTGGTCGAGGCGTTCACGCCGCCGATCAGCCTCGCGCCCGCGATCGCGAGCCGCCTCAAGGTCATGACCGAGCTGGACATCGCCAACCGGCACAGCCCGCAGGACGGGCAGACCTCGGTCCGCATCGGGCAGCGCAAGATCGACATCCGCCTGAGCACCATCCCCACCGTCTTCGGCGAGCGCGTCGTCCTCCGCCTGCTCGACCAGAGCCAGACCGAGCTCGACCTCGACCACGTCGGCATGGGCAAAGCCATGCAGGCCGAGCTGATGGACATCGTCGACCGCCCCAACGGCATGGTGCTCGTCACCGGGCCGACCGGCTCCGGCAAGACGACGACGCTGTACGCCGCCCTCGGACGCATCGACCGCGGCTCGCGCAACGTCATGACCATCGAGGACCCGGTCGAGTACCACCTCTCCGGCATCAGCCAGATGCAGGTCAACCCCAAGCGGGGCGTCACCTTCGCGACCGGCCTCCGCGCCCTGCTCCGCCAGGACCCCGACGTCATCCTCGTCGGCGAGATCCGCGACCAGGAGACCGCGCAGCTCGCGATCCAGGCCTCGCTCACCGGGCACCTCGTCCTCGGCACGCTGCACACCAACGACGCGCCGAGCGCGATCCCGCGCCTGGTCGACATCGGCGTGGAGCCGTACCTGATCACCAGCAGCCTGCTGGCCGTCCTCGCCCAGCGCCTCGTGCGCCGGACGTGCGCCGCCTGCGCCGGCGCGGGCACGGTCGATCGCCCCGGGGCCAGCGAACGCCCGCGCTGCGAGGCCTGCCTGGGCACCGGCTACAAGGGCCGCCTGGCGGTCTACGAGATCATGCGGATGACCGACCGCCTGCGCCGCCTGACCGGCGAGCGAGCCGACGGCGTCACGCTCTACGAGGCCGCGGTCGAAGAGGGCTTCATCCCGATGCGCCACGACGCGATGGCGAAGGCCGAGCAGGGCAAGACGGACCAGGCCGAGGTCTACCGCGTCCTGCACTGAGCCCGTCCACGCGCCCCCGGCTCAGGCCACGCGCGCCTCACGCCACCCGGTTCGGCACCTCATCCCCGCGCAGAATCGCCCCGGCGTTCTCCCCCACCATCGCCGTCATCATCTCGCGATACTTCCGCTCCGCGCTCCCGATGTGCGGCGTCATCACCACGTTGCTCAACCCCTTGAGCCCGTCGTGCACCTCCGGCTCCCGCTCGAACACGTCCAGCCCCGCGCCCCAGATCCGCTTCTCGCGCAGCGCCTCCGCCAGCGCCGCCTCGTCCACCACCGGCCCCCGCGAGGTGTTCACCAGGATCGCGTTCGCCTTCATCCGGCGCAGGGCCGCTGCGTCGATCAGGTGCGCCGTCTCCGGCGTCAGCGGCGTGTGCACGCTCACCACGTCCGCCCGCGAAAGCCCGTCCTCCAGCGACACGCGCTCCGCGGCGAGCGGCGCGAGCTCGAAATCCCAGTGCCGGCTGCGGGCCGTGTAGAGCACGCGCATCCCCCACCCCACGCTCCGCATCGCGGTCGCGAAGCCGATCCGCCCCGCACCGACGATCAGCAGCGTCCGACCGGTCAGGTCCACGCCCATGAACTCGCTCATGCCGAGCGTGCCGCGAGCGGCCCACGCCCCGCTCCGCGCGAACGCGTCCCCTTCCACCACCCGACGCGCGACCGCCAGAATCAACGCCCACGCGAGGTCCGCCGTCCCTTCGGTCACCGCGTTCGGCGTGTTGGTGACCGCCACGCCCCGCTCGCGGCAGGCGTCCAAATCGATGTTGTTGTACCCCACCGCGAAGTTGCAGACGCCCCGGAGCTGCGGGCCGGCCGCGTCGAGGAGGGGCGCGTCGATCCGGTCGCTGAACATCGAGACGATCACCGACGCCCCGCGGACGAACGCGCACAGCTCGCCCTCGGGCATCTGATCGTCCGTCCCCGTGCGCACATCGATCGCGACGCCCGGGCCGGCGTCGATCTCCAGCGGGCCGGGGACCGTCCGCGTCACGGCCACGATCGCGTTTTTTGGCTCCGTCGTCTTTGCCTCAGTGGTCATGCTCCGAGAGTACGCTGGGCCCTGCCATGCTGCGTCTGGTCACCTGGAACATCCTGCACGGCGGCGGGCGCACGCGGACGCCGGGCATCGCCCTCGCCCTGCTCGAACTCCGCCCGGACGTCGTCGTTCTGACCGAGTTCCGGTCCTCGATGGGCGGGCAACTCGCGGGCGTGCTGAGCGACCACGGGCTGCGACACCGACTTTGCACGGACCCACCGCCGGGACGCAACGGCGTCCTGATCGCGAGCCGTCGGGCCATCGAGCCCATCAAAACCATTGAAAAACCGCCCCCCGCGCTCGCCCACCGCTGGCTCGCGGGCCGCCTCCCGGCGTTCGACCTTGCGATCGCGGGCGTCCACCTCCCCGACGACCACGCCTCGGGCAAAAAAGCCGCGGCCTGGCGACACACCCTCGCCTTCGCCCGGGCCCACGCCGACGCGAAGTGCGTGATTCTCGGGGATTTCAACACCGTTCGCCGCGGCACGCGACGCCCCGCCGACCGCTCCGAAGCCGACGCCGCCGCGAGCGCTAGCCGCCTCGGCATGCTCGCGACGCTCGGCTACACCGACGCGTGGACCGCGGCAAATCCCGGCGTTTTCGCGTCAGAACGCGGCGTAAACGCAACAAGCGCCCCGCTCACGCACACCTGGACGAGTCGCACCGGGCGCGGACTGCGCCTCGATCAGGCCTGGATTTCCCGGTCGATTTCGGGCGATCTGGTCGCGGCCGAGCACGGCTCGCCGGTGGTCTCGGCGTGCGAATCGCGCCTCAGCGACCATGCGTGGGTACGGGTCGATCTCTCGCTCGGGCCTGTAAATCCCGAGGCTTTCGGGGCCTCGGCCGAAGCCGGCCAGAGGCCCGGATCGCATCCGACCCTATTTTTCTAGGGATTTTCTGCGGGTCGAGGGTGTGGCGGGCCGAAGAGGTCGCGGTAGAGCACTCCGCATCGTCTGGCGGAGCCAACGAGCAAAGGGAGCCCAAAGATGGCAAAGAGAACCGCGAAGAAGACCGCCAAGCGCAGCGCCAAAAAGACCGCCAAGCGCACCACGAGCAAGGCGACCACCCGCAAGGCGCCGGCCGCGAAGAAGGCCGCCGCCCCGGCCAAGATCGCCCCCGCCAAGGGCAAGGCCCGCACCAAGAGCGAGGTCTACAGCACCATCGCCGACCACGTGGGCATCAGCAAGAAGGAAGTCGCCGGCGTCTTCGACACGCTGAGCGCGATGATGGCGGCCGACCTCAGCAAGAACGGCGTCGGCGTTGTCAACGTCGCCGGGCTCATGAAGGTCATGGTCCAGCGCAAGCCCGCCACCAAGGCGCGCAAGGGCATCAACCCGTTCACCGGCGAGCCCACCACCTTCAAGGCCAAGCCCGCCCGCAACGTCGTCAAGATCCGCCCGCTCAAGACCCTCAAGGACGCGGTCTGAGCCCCGCACGCGCCGAGGCGTGCCGTGGACTGTGAAAGAACCAGCCGCCCGGGCACGCCGCCCGGGCGGCTGTCGTTCCTACGCACCCGCCGGGCGATCCGCAACCCAGGGAACTCGGCGCGACGGACCGTGTATATCTTCTGACTCGCACAAACGCGTCGCTGGCGACCGCGCACGCGAGCCACCCCACCCAAGCCGCCGCGAGCACACCGACCGCAGGCGAGCCGACACAAGGAGCACACGATGACGAGGCACCGAGCCCTCACACACACCCTCGCGGCGTTTCTCGCCGCGGGTGGGATCATGTGGGCGTCCCCCGCGGGGGCACAGCCCGCGCGCCCCAACCCCATGCTCAACCCGGGCGTAGAGCAGTCCGACCCGAACCGCCTCCCGCCGCTGGAGAGCGTGCTGAAGGACCTGACGCCGATCAACAACAACCTGGACAAGGACGAAGCGACGTTCTTCGCCCTCTACCGCGACGAGGACCGCCTGCTCGCGGTGATCCCGCAGCGACTGCTCGGGCGTCTGTGGCTGCTGAGCTCGACAATGGCCGCCGGCCCGTTCATGGCCGGCGAGCAGCTCGGCGCCGAGGGCGTCGAATGGCGACGCCGGAACAACGAGCTCCTGCTCTACAAGCCCGAACTCCGCTACACCAGCGACCGCGAGCCCGCCCTCGCGCCCGGCGTCCGGCGCGTGTTCACCGATCGATACTTGTTCTCCGCACCGATCCTCGCCGAAGGCGGCACCGGGATGCTGATCGACCTGACCGCCCTGATCACCGGGCAGTCCGGGCAGCTCCTGGGTGTGCTGGGCGCGATCGACGCGCGGGCGGCCCGGGTCGAGAACGCCAAGGCGTTCGCCGAGAACGTCGAGGTCGGCCTCAGCGCCCCCAGCCAGTTCGCCTGGATCCGCGGGCAGCTCGTCACGCTCCACTTCAGCTTCAGCGCGCTCCCGAACGACCCGCTCGCCTTCGAGCGCCGCCCGGCCGATCAACGCGTCGGGTACTGGGTCCACGCCCGGCGCGACGTGGGCGCGCGCGATCCGCTCGAGAGTAACTTCAACCTCGCGATCGAGCGCTGGCGCCTCCGCAAAGCCGATCCCAAGGCCGAGATCAGCCCCCCGGAGAAGCCCATCGTCTTCTACATCGAGAAGACCGTCCCCCCCGCCTACCGCCTGCACGTGCGCCGCGGCGTCGAGGCCTGGAACGAGGCCTTCCGCGAGATCGGCATCGAGAACGCGATCGAGGTCCGCCAGCAGACCGAAACCCAGCACGCCAACATCGACCCCGAGGACGTCCGTTACAACTTCATCCGCTGGGTGCCCACCGGCGCGGGCTACGCGATCGCGCTGCACCGCACCGATCCGCGGACCGGCGAGATCCTCGACGCGGACGTGGTCATCGACGACGCGTGGATCAACGCCTGGGTCAACGAGGACCCCCTCTTCCTCGCCTCGGCGATGCAGCCGCGTCTGCGGGCGCTCGAACGTGAAAACAAGGGCTGGGTCGCCGATCGCATCAGCCGACGCGTCGCGGGCGGAGACTTCGCCGCCCAGTGGCCCGACGGCGGGACCCATGAGCTGACCGCGGAGCGCTTCGCCGCGATGCACCCCGCCGCCCGACGTGCCGCACTCGACAGCCACCTCCGCACCGCCGACCTCGGCGTGCTCGGCGAGGCCTCACGCCACCGGCGCGCCTGCGCCTACAGCCAGCAGCTCGGCACCCAGGTCGCTCTCGCCCGGATCCAGATAGCGACCGCCAACAACGGCATCGTCCCGGAAGCCGACCTCGAGCGACTCATCGGCGACAACCTCGTCGCCCTCACCGCCCACGAGGTCGGGCACGTCCTCGGGCTCCGCCACAACTTCGCCGGCTCCGCCTGGAAGCCGGCCTCCGCGATCGACGACTACACCGACCCCGCCCAGGAGCCGCCCGCTACCAGCGTCATGGACTACATCGGCACTTTCATCCCCGTCGAAGGGCGGCGCAAGGGCCCCTACAACACCGTCCGCATCGGCGCCTACGACCGCTGGGCGATCGCCTACGGCTACATGACCGGCAACAAGGACGAGCTCAACGCGCACCTCGCCAAGTCCAGCGACCCCCGACACCGCTACATGACCGACGAGGACGTCTACGGCCTCGACCCCACCGCCATGCGCTACGACTTCGGCTCCGACCCCGTCGAAGGACGCCAACGCGAACTCGCCATCATCGATCGCGCCCGAGACGGGCTCGTGAAAAATCTCATCAAGCCCGATCAGAACTACCGCAAGGTCGGCGAATCCTTCCGACGCCTGTTCATTATGGAGATGATGGCCCTCTGGAACACCACCGGCTGGGTCGGCGGCAGCTACCGCTCGCGCGACCACAACACCGAGGGTGCCAACCGACCCCTCGAGCCCGTCGAGCCCGAACGCCAGCGGGCCGTGCTCGACATGCTTATCGAGCGCGTGCTCAGCGAGAGCAGCTTCCAGTTCGACCGCGAACTCCTCGCCACTTTCCAGCCCGAGAAGTGGTATCTGCCGACCTTCGGCTCGTGGGGCGACGCCGCCGAGGAGTTCGACGTCCACGGCATGACCAACCTCGCCCAGTTCTTCATCCTCAGCGACCTGATGTTCGTCAACGGCCCTCGCCTGCTGAACCAGGAACTCCGCGTCGATCCGGACTCGGACGCGCTCACCGCCCCCGAGCTCTACGCGCGCCTCACCGGCGCGATCTGGTCGGAGTTCGAGAACCGCCCCGCGCGCGACGCCCGCCGCCACACCAACCTGCGCCCCAAGGTCAACGCCGTCCGGCGCAACCTGCAGCGCGAGCACGTCGAGCAGCTCGTCGACATGGGTTACCGCGTCCCGCCCAGTGTCGCGACGCCCGCCTACCGGCAGCTCCAGACGCTGGCGGTGCACGAGCTGCGTCAGATCCGAGATCGGATCGGACCCTGGCTCGAGGGCAACGCCGCGGCCAACCTCGACGACTACACCCGCATCCACACCGCCGAGCTGGCGCGCCTGATCGACGCGACCCTCGAGGCGAGCGTGCAGCGCACGCCGTGACCGCTCGCGCCGATCCCTCGGCGCAACCACAACCGATCCCTTGAACACATCTCAAGAGCCCCGGGCGCGCGCCCGGGGCTCTTGGCTTTGCCGCCGATCGCGTCTCACGCCGCCCTCAGCGCCCGCGTTCACCATCGCTCGGCAGCTCCCGCTCAATCGCATCGATGATCTCGCCTAAGCGGTCGAACACTTCCAGATACAGCCCCACCGCCTCGCCGAACGCCTTGGGCTCGCCCGACTCGCTCACCTTCCGCAGCATCGGGAGCATCCACGCTGCGTACCCGCTCGTCTCGTCCGTCGCGGCGAACAGGCTTCGGAACCAGGGGCGTTCGGGCATCCCCGCCTCGTGCAGCCACGCCCGGTCGCTCGCCAGGATCCGCGCGTTCACGCGGTCGAGCGCCTCTGGCGAAAGCTCGCCCAAAGCCGCGCCCTCGCGAACGCGCGACATGACCGCGTGCGCGCGCTCACCAAACGCCTCGGCCGCCTCCGAAAGCGGCGCGAGCGCGCCGTCCACATCAATGCCCCGTGCCGCGGCCACCCGACGGATCGTCGGCAGATGACGCAGCGTCTCCTCCCCGAACCGCTCCGGCGCGAGCGGCAGCACCGCCTCCCCCGCCAGACGCGACGCGACCACGCCCACGACACGCGTGATCATCACGGCGGGCTCGTAATCGTCCCCCACGATCGCGCGGTACCACGCGAGGTTGTCGTAGGCCGTGTGATACGAAACCCCGCGCGAGCCCCCGCCGCCGAGCGCACCCGAGGCGATCGCGAAGCGGCAGATAAAGCCCACATGGTCGCTCCCGCCGCCGAGGTCGCCGAGGCGCGGGTGCTCCGGGAACCGATCATCCGCCCCGCGCGCGAACCAGTCGTCGAAGACCGTCTTCGCGCTATCGCCCGCCTGCGGCACCGCCTTCGCCGCCTCCGCGATCACCGGGCGCAGCGTCGGCGACGCGCTCGCCCGGAACTGCGGACCCATCGCCGCCATGTCCAGATTCAGATACGCCACCGCGCCCGCGTGCAGACGCTCGCGGTGCTCTTCCAGCCACTCGACGCTCCCGATGATCCCGTGCTCCTCGGCCCCCCACGCCGCGAACTGGATCGACCGCGCCGGACGCCGCCCCTGCGCCGCCAACTCCGCCAGCACGCGGGCCGCCTCGACCACGCAGATCGTCCCGGCCTGCGCGTCCCCCGCGCCGAACCCCCATGCGTCGTGGTGCGAGCCGAGGATGACGTACTGATCCGGGTGCGTCTCGCCCCGCAGCGTCCCGACGACGTTCGCCGTGCGGATGAACCCCAGGTCCTGCTCGACCGCGACACGCACCCTCAGCCCATCCCCGCCCTCGACGCGGTAGGTGAGCGGCAAGCCGCCCTGCCAAGAACCGCCGAGCCCGTCGACTTCCTGCACCGCCCGCCCGCGCATGCGCTTCAGGATCTCCTCGGCCGCCCCCCAGCCGATCGGCTGCACGGGGATCGTCGGCAAGCCCACCTCGCTCGGGTCCAGACGCTCGGGCGTGTCGGGATGGTCCAGCGGGCGCGCCGGCTCGAACGGCGTCAGCGGGTCGCCGAAGTACGGCAGCGTCAGCACCGACCCACGCTGAATGCTCGTCTCGTTCGCAAACCCGCCCTCGGGCCACATCCGCCCACGCGCGTACCCGTCGTTCGCGGGATCGGTGTAGATCACCAGCCCCGCGGCCCCCGCCTGCTCCGCGTAATACGCCTTGTAGCCGCGGTAGTTCCGCCCGTACCGCGCCAGCACGATCCGCCCCTCGACGTCGATCCCGGCCGCCGACAGGGCCTCGAAATCTTCCTTCGTCCCGTAGTTCGCGTACACAACTTCACCCGTCGCCGCGCCGGAGGCCGAGTAGGCGTTCCAGCCGATCGAGAGTTCCTCGTGCGCACTGAACGGGTCGCCCTCCACGGCCTTTTCCTGCACCGCGAGGCTCAGACGCTCGCGCTCCTGCCCGTCCCCCCCCACGCCGATCACCTCCACCGACCCGCTCACCGGGTGCGGCGCGTAGATCTCGATCTCGTGCACCTCGACCTCAAGCCCGAAGGACTCGAACGTGCGCGCCAGCCACTCGATGACCTCCCGATCCCCCGGCGTCCCCGCCCGGTGCGGGCGGCTCGAGAGCGCGTCGTGATACCCGCGCAGACGCTCGGCGTCCACCGCCTCCACGATCGCGAGATCAAGGTCGGCGTCCCGTCCAGACGCTGCCGCTCCCGCCAAAGCCACCAATCCAGCCGCCAGCATCATCCGCATCCACACACCTCGGTTCCGTGTTGACCCGCCGCCATATCCGGCAACGGGGAAAGCGCAGCCTACCGCGCTGAAGCGACCAGGCCGTGCCGCGTCCGATCCCACGCCTCCGCCAGCACCGCCCAGCCGAGCGTGCCGTCCCACCCCACGCCCTCGCTCCATCGGTGCCCGAGCTTGTGGCACTCGAGCCGCAGCCCAAGCTTCTCCGGCACGCGACGGCTCGCGGTGTTGGACTCGGCACAGCAGATCGTCACCCGGCGCAGGCCCCACCCGCCCTCGTGCGGCGCCGTGAACGCCCAGCTCAAGAGGTGCGCCGTCGCCTCGGTCGCGATGCCCCGACCCTGACGATCCGGTCGGATCCAGTACCCGATCTCGGCCTCGTGAGCGGCGCAGTCAAAACGGTGCAGCCCCGTCCCGCCCAGGATCTCGCCGGTCCCCGCGTCCACGATCGCCATGACGTACCCGATACCCGGCTCAAAGCTCCCCGCCCCCCACTGACGCCGAAACCTTTCGATTTCAAAGTGGGTGATCCCGGGCTCGAGGTGCTCCGTCCGCGCCCAGGGCAGCCACCGCCCGAGCGCCTCACGCCCGCTGTCGATCGCCGCAAAAAGCGACGGCGCGTCCGCGTGCTCGAACGCACGAAGCACCAGCCGCTCCGTGCGCCACGCCCGCGGCACCGGATCCGGCGGACACCAAGGCGAAGGCATCATCTCCACACAAACCTCCCTCGGCGCCACGCCCTACCGAGACATGGTCCCACCGGCAACACACACTACCCCCACGCTCCAAAGTCTTAGCGTACCGTCCCCCGTGCCCGACGACCTCACCCGATACCACAGGCAAACCATGCTCGCCGGCGTCGGACGCGAGGGCCAGGCCCGACTCCTCGCGGCCCACGTCGCGATCGTCGGCGTCGGCGCCCTCGGCACCGTGGCAGCCGACCTCCTCGCCCGCGCCGGCGTCGGACGCCTCACCCTCATTGACCGCGACGTCGTCGAACGCACCAACCTCCAACGCCAAACCCTTTTCACCGAGCGCGATGCACGCGAAGGACGCCCCAAGGCCGTCGCAGCCGCCGAGCGCCTCCGCGAAGCCAACGCCGACATCCGCATCGAGCCCGTCCCCACCGACCTGGTCGCGACCAACGCCCTCGACGTGCTCGATCGGGCTCAGTTCGGCCCGCCCGATCTCGTTCTCGACGGCACCGACAACTTCACCACCCGCTACATCCTCAACGACGCCTGCGTCCAAAGCCGCCGCCCGTTGGTCTACGGCGGCGCCGTCGCCTGGGGCGGCTCGCAGATGACCGTCATCCCCGGTGAGACCGCCTGCCTCCGCTGCATCCACCCCGAGCCCCCCGCCCCCGGCGAGACCGAGACCTGCGACTCCGTCGGCGTCTTCGCGCCCGTCTCCGCGATCGTCGCCAGCGTCCAGGCGGGTGAGGCCCTCCGCCTCCTCCTCGGGCTGCGCCGGCCCGGCTCGGGCTCGCTGCTCCGGTTCGACCTTGACGCCGGGCGAAGGTCCCGACTCGACGCCGCCGAGCTGCGCGACCCGGACTGCCCGTGCTGTGCGCACCGCCGCTTCGAGTTTCTCGATGGCTCCCGCACCACCGGCGACGGCGCGACCCTCTGCGGGCGACTGGCGGTCCAGGTCGCCCCGCTCGCGAACACGCGCACGGACCTGACACGACTCGCCGCCCGCCTCGCCCCGCACGGCGACTTCCGCGCGACGCCCTACACCGTCCGCGGGCGACTCGCCGAGCGTCCCGCCGGGTTTGAGGCCGATTGCGAGTTGACGATCTTTGCCGACGGGCGAGCGATCGTGGGCGGGACCGAGCGGGCGGACCTGGCCCGCAGCGTGTACGCTCGATTCGTTGGCGTCTGAACGCCGAAAGACCCCGCACCCGCACCCGATTTCGGAGCCGCCCGATGAGCGCGTTCGCCAAGAGCATCCATCACGCCGGCAAGGTCTGCGTTGGCTTCGCCGACGCCCTGCTCGCGGGCATCGAGCCCGCCCAGTTTGCCCGATTTGCCCATGTTGCGGGCGAAACGGTCCACAGCAACCACCCGGCGTTCGCCTTCGGGCATCTCTCGATCTATCCCGCGCGAATGCTCTCGATGCTGGACCGCGACCCGAGCCCGTGCGCCAATCCGGAGGGGTTTGAGGAGATCTTCGGGGCCCAGGCCGAGTGCCGCGACGATCCCGACGGGAGCCTCTACCCCGACCACGAGACCATCGTCGCCCACTTCAAGCGCACGTACGCCACGATCCTGCCCGTGCTCGGGGAGCTGACCGACAAGGATCTCGAGGCCCCGAACCCCGTCGAGCCGATGGCCGCCCGCCTGCCGACGATCGGGATCGCCGCGATGTTCCTCGTCGGCCCGCACATCATGCTCCACCTCGGTCAGGTCAGCGCCTGGCGACGCATGATGGGCCTCGGCTCGGCAATGTAAAGCGATGGATGGCGAGGCACGGCGGTGTGGGCTGCAGCCCCGCCTACGCCCGGACGAACGGGTTGGTCGCTCGCTCGTGATCGATCGTCGTCGCCGCCCCGTGCCCGGGGAGGCAGCGGGTGTCGCCGTCGAGGGCGTAGAGCTTCTCGCGGATGCCGCGGATCAACGCCTCGTGGTCGCTGGTCGGGAAGTCGGTCCGCCCGATCGAGCCGTTGAAGAGCGTGTCCCCCACGATCGCGACGTCGGCCGCCTCGCAGTAGAACACGCACGAGCCCGGCGAGTGCCCGGGGACGTGGAGCACCTTCCAATGGCTCCCGGCGAGGTCGAGGCGCTGCCCGTGCTCGAGGGTGTCCTCCGCGTCGCGGGCCGTGATCGGAACGCCAAAACCGGCGGAGAGGTTCAGCTCGGGCGAGGCGAGCCATTCGCGCTCGGCGGGATGGATCGCAACGGGCACGCCCGGGTAGGCCGCCCGAACTTCTTCCAGCCCGGCGATGTGATCGACGTGGGCGTGGGTGAGGAGGATCCGCTCGGGCGTGAGCCCGAGCTCACGCGCCTTCGCGAGCATCGGCTCGGGGTCGAACCCCGCATCGATGATCCAGGCGGGGCGTGTTTTGGCCTTGTCATCATGCTCGCTCTCGACCCAGACCAAGTGGCAGTTGGTCTCGTAAGGACCGAGCGGGAACGAATCAATGCAAACGGTCGTACCGGGCGTCGTCATCGGGCGACTCTAGGTAGGATAGAGCGACCGCGACGGCGCACCGCCCCGGCGCACGCCGAAGCCCGCACAAGGAGGCCCGCGTGGCGTTGATCCGGAACATCCACCAGACACCGACGGCACCAGTGCAGATGCCCGGCGTGGACGGCGCCGAGATGGCGGTCATGGTCGGGCGCGAGGACGGCGCGCCCAACTTTGCGCTCCGCCACTTCCGCGTCCGCCCGGGCGGGCACACCCCCAGGCACAGCCACGATTACGAGCACGAGGTCTTCATCGTCGAAGGGGGCGGGACGGTCCTGCTCGAGGGCGCCGAGCGCCCGATCCGAGCCGGTGACGTGATCTATATCCCCGCCGATGAGGAGCACCAGTTCCAGGCCGACGCCTCGGCCGGGCTCCGATTCCTCTGCCTCGTGCCCGTCACGCGGAACTGCGGCGAATCCACGCCGGGCAGCTGAGAGACCGGACACCACACGGGAGCGGGCGTCATGACGGATTCCAGAAGCGGCCGCGGGAGCGCGGGTTGGCTCGTGGGCATCGGCGTCACGCTGTGCCTCGCGGTGATCGTGATGGGCGGGGCTCGGGGGGACGCGCTGGTCGCGTCCGTCGGCGTGGTCGGGCTGGCGCTGCTCTGCGTTGCGGGCCCGATCGCGTTGCACCTGGCCCGCCCCGCCGCAGGCTCGGCCCGGGTCCGCGAGATCGAACGCCTGATCCGAGAGCTGACCGAGGCGGTCGATCACCTGAGCGAGCACCAGGCCCTCTCCGACGACGCGCGGCGTGTGCTGAACCGCCAGCGTGAACGCGAGCTCCTCCGCCGAGCGATCGAGGAGGACATCACCCAGGAAGACTGGGACGCGGCGATGGTGCTGGTGCGCGAGCTCGCCGAGCGTTTCGGGTATCGCGCCGACGCGGAGGAGTTCCGAGCCCGGATCGAAGAGGCTCGGTACGAAACAGTCCAGCGTCGGGTGGACAGCGCGATCGCGGGCCTCGACGCGTTGCTGGAAGCCTGCCAGTGGGACGAGGCCCGCCGCGAGGCCGAGCGGATCTGCCGCCTCTACCCCGACAGCCCGCGGACCGACGGGCTGCGCCACCTCGTGGAGCGCTCGCGCGAAACGTTCAAGCGCGACCTGGAGCGCCGGTTCCTGCACGCCGCGGGCGAGGAACGGATCGACGAAGCGATGGAGCTGCTCCGCGAGATGGACCAGTACCTGACCGAGGCCGAGGCCGAGCCGCTTAAGGAAGTCGCCCGCGGCGTGATCGGTCGCGCCCGGGAGAACCTCGGCGTGCAGTTCAAGCTCGCGGTGCAGGATAAAGCCTGGCAGCGAGCCGCCGAGGTCGGCGAACGCGTCTTGGCCGACTTCCCCAACACGCGTATGGCCGAGGAAATCCGCGGGCTCATCGACGGCATCCGCGAGCGCGCCGCCAAGATCCCGGGCTGAACACAGAACCTCACCCCGCCGGGGCCACCGCCCCGCTTACTGGGGGCGTTCACTCTCGGACGCCTGCTGGAAGGCGGCGAACAGCATCACCCCCGGGAGAAAGATCATCTCCCCCGCGCCGCGTGCCGCCTCGTCGAGCGAGCGGTACCGACCGGAACGGATCCGGGCGTCCATGTCCACGAGCACGTTGTCGAGAAGCTGGATCGTCGCCATCCAGATCATCGCCATATCCTCGCTGGCGCTTGGGAGAAATCGCTTGATCTGCGGGATGCCCTGCGTCGGGAGCGTCAGATACCACTTCCCGTCATCCTGCTGCTGGATCAGCAGCCCAAACGGCGGGAGGACGAGCCGCCCGTCCCACGTGATCGCGGAACTGGTGTCGTTGACAAACGTCGTGCCGAGTCGGTCGCGCCCGCGTTCCAGAAAGCCGTAGGGATCCGCGAAAATCGCGCGGATCGCGGCCTCCAATTGCTGGCGCTGCTCGCGCTGGGCCTGCGGCGTGCGCGCGCGCCGGTTGCCACCGGTCAGCGTGCGCTCCAAGACCGTCGGCTGCCCGCTCGCTCCGGCGCGATCGAGGTCGCTCTGCACACGCTTGACGTCCTCAGGAAAACGCTCCTGGATCAGCACCGCCAAGTCCCCGCCACGCTTCAGCACCCGACCGAGACGGTCGTACACCTGACGCGTCGCCTCGTCCTCGGCCCAGATCAAGCTCGTCAGCCGCTGCGGCTCCCCGTTGGCGACCATCGCCGACGCGCTCTCCAACGTTCGCTCCGGCGTCGATTGGTCGTAGTGCCGATCCCCGCACCCGCCCAGCAGCATCAGCAGCCCGAGGCTCGCCGCCAAGGCCCCCAGGCGCGAGATCCTCCGCCGTCGGGTGTTCAGGATGGGTTCAGGGGTTGGACGCACTAGCATCAGCGTATGGAAGTCATTGTGAACGGGTTGCGAAAAGACGTCCCGACGGGAACAACCGTGTCCGGACTCCTCGCCACGGAGGGCCTCGCGGGCAAACCCTGCGCGGTCGAGATCAACAAGCAGGTCGTGCCCCGACGCGACCACGCCGACCGGGCCTTGGCGACGGGGGACGTGGTCGAACTGGTCACCCTCGTCGGCGGCGGGTGACGCCCCGGAACCCCTAGACTCGCCCATGACCACGGAGACGCACCAAGGCACGGACACCACAACGGGCGCGGACGCGGGCTTCTCGATCGCGGGGCGACGCTTCACGAGCCGCCTCCTCGTCGGGACCGGCAAATACCAGACCTACGACCTGATGCAGCGGGCCCTGGACGCCAGCGGGTGCGAGGTCGTGACCGTCGCGGTCCGTCGGGAGCGCCTGGTCAACGAGGCCGGCGAGAGCCTGCTCGATTTCCTGGATCTCTCGCGGTACACGATCCTGCCCAACACCGCCGGGTGCTTCGATCCCGCCGACGCCGTCCGCGTGGCACGCCTCGGGCGGGAACTGCTCGACCAGCTCGGCAACCCCGGCAAGGACTGGGTGAAACTGGAAGTCCTGGGTGATAAGAAGACCCTGCTCCCCGACCCGGTCGGGACGCTGGAGGCCTGCCGCGAGCTGGTGGCCGACGGGTTCCAAGTGCTCTGCTACACGAGCGACGATCCGATCTCCGCAGCCCGGATCAAGGACGCCGGAGCCGCCAGCGTCATGCCGGCCGGGAGCCCGATCGGGTCCGGGCAGGGCGTGCTCAACCGCAACAACATCGTGCTCTGCCTGGAGTCGCTCAAGCGGGGCGACCCGAGCTACCCGGTGATCGTCGACGCGGGGGTCGGCTCGGCGAGCGATGTCAGCGTCGCGATGGAGCTCGGGGCCGACGGCGTGCTGCTCAATACCGCGATCGCCCACGCGAAGGACCCGGTGCTGATGGCCCGCGCGATGCGCCTCGGGCTCGAAGCGGGGCTGGCGAGTTATCGGGCCGGGCGGATCGAGAAGAAGCTCTACGCCACAGCCTCCAGCCCCTTCGAGGGCGCGATCAGCTACATCCCCGGCGAGTAAGCCCGCACCACCGGGCCCGGCGCGCGGGATTCACCGCGTTTGTGCGCTTTTTCCTGATTTGGTGGTCTTTTCTGAGATCCGTGGCATCTTGATCTTTGGAGATCTGGCGCTTCCGCGTCGGAATTACATGGATCGGCCTGCCCTGCGGGTCTGGAGGGACATCATGAAGAGTGGGATCACAGCCCTGACCGGGTTGGCCGCTATTGCTTTGGCCGGCCAAGCGATGGGGACCGTGCAGTTCACGAATTTCTCGGAATTCGAGAGCTCTGAATCGACCGAAGTGAGCACCGCGGACGGCGCGTTCTGGGCGTCCATGGGTGTGGTGTTCCAGACCGGCCAGATCGCCGGCGACATCAACGTTGGCAACGTCATCAACTGGACGCTCGTCAGCCCGTTGCTGACGGTGTACAGCAACGATGACGCGGTCAGCGGGCGAAATTTCATCGGCGCGTACGATACGAACCGCCTCGACAGCGTGCTGATGCAGTTCGACGCCGAGGACGTGAACTTCGTCAGCCTGCACACCGACCTCGCGCTCGAAGGCGCGGACCTCGTCCGCCTCATCGCGCTCCGCCAGGTCGATGGCGGGTTCGAAGTGCTGAACTACATGGAAGCCTGGGACAACGCGCTGACGCTCGAAGACAGCTACATGGAAGTCTTCACGGGCGACACCGCGATGACCCACGCGATCTTCCAAGTGAATACCGAGCGTGAAGGCTTCGATAACCTGACCTTCGGCAACGCCGTCATTCCCGCCCCGGGCGCGAGCCTCTTGGCGATCTCCGGCATCGCGATGGTGGGCCGCCGTCGTCGCCGGTAATCTGGAAGTTGCAGGGTCAGCTTGAATGCACCGAGGCGCGGGCGACGATTGTCGCCCGCGTTTTTATTTGGATCGGATCGCGCATTCGCGGAGCGTACAACGCCTCACGCCTCGCGCCGCTCCTCTTCTCGAAGCAGCGTCAGATCATCCGCGTCCGCCAGCTTCGCCCACAGGCATGACAAGGCCGCACGGACGCTCCACGCCCGCACGGTGCCGCGGTCGCCTTTCAAGACAAACCGCCGGGCGATCGCCGAGCCGTCACTGGAAGCTCGGGCGATCCAGACCGTGCCGACGGGCTTCGCCGACGACCCCCCGTCCGGCCCGGCGATCCCCGTGACGCTCAGTGTGTGCGTCGGGCGCTGACGATCCCCGGCCCACTCCAACACCCCCCGCTCCAAGCACCCGCGAGCCATCGCGAGGGCGCACTCGGCGCTCACGGCGCCCGGCGCGTCCGAGCCGCCGCGTTCGGGAAACAAGCTCTCCGCCACGCCCAGGTGCGCGTGCTTGGCGGCGTTGCTGTACGTGAAGAACCCGCCCGCGAACACGCGCGACGCCCCCGCCAGGTCCGTGATCGACGCCGCCAGCATGCCGCCGGTGCAACTCTCCGCCACCGCGAGGGTTTCGCCGCGTTCGCCGAGCGCTCCCAGCACGGCTTCGGGCAGATCGAGCGGGCCAATACTGTGACGACCAAGGATCTCGCGCACCGCTCCCTCGCTCGCGTCGAGCGCACGCTCGGCGGCTTGCCCGTCCCCCGCCCCGTCGTAGCGCATGCGAACAGTCACGACCCCCAGCGAGGCCGTCGTGCCGACCAGCGGGTTGCGGTCGCGGCTCATCAGCTCGCCAAGACGCTGCGCCACGTCGGACTCGCCCAGCCCGAAGACGCGGAGCAGGCGCGTCCGCACCGTGCGGGACGCGTCCGGCTGCAACGCGGGCAACACGTGCGTTTCCAACATCGGGCGCATCTCCCGCGGCGGACCGGGGAGGGCAAAAATCGCGACCGTGCGCCCACCGACCCCGAGGCTGGCGCTCAGGCCCGGCGCGGTGCCGTGCGGGTTGGGCAGGCATCGCCCGCGCCTCGGGCGCAGGGCCTGGACGAGATTGCTCTCGGGCATCTTCGCCGCTCGCCCGGCGTACCAGCCCTCGATGTGCGCCCGCGCCTCGGCGTCTTCGATCAGCTCGTCGCCTGTCGCCTCGGCAAGGGCGCGGCGCGTCAAATCGTCGGCCGTCGGGCCGAGCCCGCCGGTGATCAGCACCACGTCCGCGATCCCCGCCAAGCGACGCATCGCGCCGACGAGCTGATCCAGATCGTCGGGCACCGTTGCGTGCTCGATCGGCGTCAGCCCCAGATCGAGCAAGCGGGCCGAGAGGTGCCGGGAGTTGGTGTCGAGGGATTGCCCGAGCGTCAGCTCGTCCCCCACGGCAAGAACGGCGGCGGTGTGCTGCATAAGGCTCTTTCTTTCGAGAGGACCACGCCCACGGATGCTCCGGCGACCGGCGGCGGAGCCCGGCACGCGGGGCGGGCTCAGGCCCCAGGCAGGTGCTGATCAATCCAGTCATCCTGACGAAGCACGCCCGCGCGCCCCGCCCGCGCACGCGCCTCGGCCCGACGCTGCGCCGATCCCAGCACCGCGAGCGCCCGCCGATCACCGGTCAGCTCCTCCGACGAACCGCCCGAAGCGAGCCGCGCCAGCCCCGGCGCGTACTGACGCACCAGCTCGTCCTCCAGGCTCGCGAACGTCTGGCTCGAGCCCGGGTCGCCCTGCCGCCCGGCCCGCCCGATGAACTGCCGATCGATCCGACGCGCCGCGTGGAGCTCGGTCAGGATCACGTGCAGCCCGCCGGCCGCGAGCGCCGACGCGTCCGGCTTGATATCCGTCCCGCGACCGGCCATGTTCGTGGCGACCGTGATCGCCCCCGCGCAACCCGCGTCCGTGATCATCTCGGCCTCGTCCGCGTCGAAGTTCGCGTTCAGCACCCGGTGCGTCAGCCCGCGAGCGCTGAGCCGCTCGCTCAGCGCCTCGCTCGACGCGATCGATCGCGTCCCGACGAGGATCGGGCGCCCCGCCAAGTGCTCACGCTCGATGCTCTCGACCACCGCCGCCCACTTGCCCGCTTCGGTGCGGAACACCCTCGTCGCCCGCTTCTCGCGGATCACCGGGCGGTGCGTCGGCACGACCACCACCGGGCGGCCGTACACCGCTTCGATCTCCCCCGTCGCGTCGGCCGCCGTGCCCGTCATGCCGCAGAGGAAGCGGTAGGTCCTGAAAAACCGCTGAAAACTGATCCGCGCGATCGTCTCCCGGTCGGCCGTCACCTCCACGCCTTCCTTCGCCTCCACCGACTGGTGCAGCCCGTGCTCCCACTGACGATCCGCCAGAAACCGCCCCGTGAACTCGTCCACGATTACCACGCGCCCGTCGATGATCTCGTACTGCTGCCCGCGCTTGTAACAATGCCGCGCCACCAGCGCCTGGCGGATCAGTTCCTCCGCCCGGCGTGTCGCCTTCCACAACGGATCCCCGCCCGCCCGCAACGCCTCCGCAAACATCTGCGCACACCGGTGCTCGCCCCGGCGCTTCAGCACCGCGCGACGCTTGACGTGCTCGATCGCGTAGTCCGGCCCCTCGTCCAGCTTCGACGCCATCCGCGCCGCCTCGGCATACACCGGCGCCAGCTCGTCCGCCCCGCGGCTCCGCGCGATGATCAGCGGCACCACGCCCTCGTCGATCAGCACCGCGTCCGCCTCGTCCACCAACGCCGCGCGCAGCCCCGGCACGATCGGCCCGCCGCCAGAGCCAGGCCCCGAAGACGCACCGAGCCCAAGCACCGAGCCCTGCCGCGCCGCCCACGCGCTCCCCGCCGGGCCGAGGCGCAGCTGATCCCGCAGATAGTCGGCCGTGATCTGCTTCGGCGTCCCAAACACCACCGGCATCGCGTACACGCCCGCTCGCTCGCCCTGCCCCGTCTCCTGCGTGATCGCCCCGACGCGGAGCCCGCACCGCTCAAAGATCCCGCGCCGGCTCTCGGCGTCGCGGGCCGCGAGATAGTCGTTCACCGTGAACACATGCAGACGCCGGTGCCGCCACGCCAGCAGCGGCGCGACCACCGAGCCCGTCAGCGTCTTGCCCTCGCCGGTCAGCATCTCCGCCACGCGCCCGTGGTAGAGCGCCAGCGCCCCCACGAGCTGCACAACGTACGCCTCCTCGCCCGTCTCCCGGCGCGCCACCTCGCGCACGACCGCCAGCCCGCGCCGCACCGTCTCCGCGTCGTGACGCCCGCGACGGAACGCCTCGCGCACCTCGCGCACGCGCTCGCCGAGCGCCGCCTCGCCGCACGCGCGGATCTCAGGCGCGAGCGCGTCCACCCGCGCCGCCTCCCGCAGCAGCCACTTCGGCGCCCGGCGCGCCCGCTCCAGACGCACCAGGCCCCGGTACCACAGCCGGTCCAACCCCTTGCGGTAGGCCGGCTTGGTGCGGCGCGTCCGCACGGCCTCGTACAACGCGTTGTACCGCGTCACCGCCTGCCCCGTCGCGCCCGCGCTCACAGCTCGATCCGCCCCTGCACCAGCTTGTGCAGACGATCTCTCCACTGCCACAGCAGCGGGCGACGCGGGAGCGTGAACCGCAGCGTCACACGCTCACCCGGCTGCCCCGCCCACGCCTCCCCGTTCACCGCCTCGTAGCTCGCGACACGCATCACGAACTGCGGGTCCCGCGCGAGCAGGCCCGAGCGATCGTCCGGGCGGTTCTCGAAACGCCCCCCGCCCGCGAAGGTCATCGACGCGTGCGGCAGCCTCGCCTGCGCCGCCGGGAGCACCGTCACCCCCTCGCCCCGGAGCACCATCGACGGACGCGACCACGGGCGAATCTCGACCTTGTATCCCTCGTCGCCAAGATCGAAGTGCCACGCCGCCTCGTCCTGCGTCAGCACAGCCGCGATCCGCGTCGATCCGGGGTCCACGATCTCGCACACCCCGCGCCCGCGGGGGATGAACGCCCCGACCAGCATCGCCGGATCGCCCCCGACCACCACGCCGTCCGCCGGAGCGCGCACGACCAGCTTCTCCACCCGCTCTTCCAGCGTCCGCACCTGCTCGCGCAGCGCCGCCACGCGCTCGAACGCGACTTGGCCGGCCGACGGGCTGCTCTGCTCCGCGACCCGCGCCCGCGCCTCCGCCTCCGCGACCCGCGCCTGGGTTTCGGCCAGCTCCAAAACCAGCTCCGGGCTCCGCCCGGTCAGGATCGGATCCCCCGCGCGCACGCATTGCCCCGGGCGGACGTGCGCCTCGACCACGAACGCGTCCACCTCCGTGAACACCCCCGTCCGCACCAGGCTCTCGATCACGCCCGACGCCTTCCGCCGATCCGGCATCGGCACCGCGCCGATCAGCAGCACCCCGGCCGCGACCATCGCGAGCGTCGTCGCGATCACCGTCCCGCGTTTCTCGGCGACCTGAGGCCCCGCCGCCATCCAGTGCACCAGCTTGCCGACCGGCAGCACGAACCACATCACCCCGGTCCAGATCGCCAGCAGCAGCCCGATCACGAACAGCTTGCCCATCACATACAGCGTGATCGTGATAAACAAGAAGAGGCGGTACGCGAACGCCAGCACGCCGTAGACGTAAAGAATCGCACGCTCGCCCTGGAGCGTCGTCGGCGCCTGGGTCTGCTCCAGGCGGTAGACGTGCTTCTGGAAGAAGTGCTTGAGCTGGTTGTTGGACCGCTGCATGAGGTTCGGCACCTCGAGCAGGTCGCTCAGGATGTAGTACCCGTCGAACCGCATCAGCGGGTTGGCGTTGAACAGCACCGTCGAGACGCTCGCGGTCAGCAGCATGTTGTACGCGACCTGGTGCACCAGCCCGCCGGAGTTCATCGTCTGCACCCAGACAATCGCCGCGATCGCCGCCAGGAACAGCTCGAAGATCATCCCCCCCGCGCCGACCGAGATCCGTCGCCACTTGCTGTCCATCGCCCAGGCCGACGACGCGTCGACGTAGGGCGCCGGGAACAGCACCAGCAGCATGAACCCGAACTCGGGCACCTGCCCGCCGAAGCGTTTGCAGATCACCCCGTGCCCCGTCTCGTGCACCGCCTTCGCGACCACGAAGACCACGATCAGCCAGCCCCAGTTGCTGGGCGACAGCGCGCTCTCGAACCCGCCGATCAGCCGATCCACATGCGGCACCAGCTGCCACAACGCCCACGCGACAAACAGCGCCCACACGATCAGCCCCGCCCGGTTCAGCACCGGGCGCAGGATCGGCTCCAGCCACGTCAGGATCCGGTCCGGGTTGAACAGGCGCATCCGGAAGTACATCAGCCCGATCGCCTGCTGCACCGCCTTCTTCTTCTTCCGCTCGCGCCCGCGGCGCAGGAGCTGCTCGGTCTCCGGGCTCGCGTCGGCCGAGATCAGGTTCGACTGATACAGCTGGCTCAGCAGCTGGATCACCTCCGGCTGCGTCGGCGCCTCGTCGCCGTGGTTCGCCAGGACGATCTTCCACGCCTCCTCGACCGTGCGCGCGCCGTCAAGCAGCCCGACCAGCGCGTGCGCCACCGGGCTCAGGCGGAAGAACTGGTTCGTCGCCGGGTCGTGCACGACGTGCCAACGGCGCCCGCGGTAGTGCTGACGCGTCACCTGCACGTGCGGCCGCAGACGCGCCCGCAGCGAGCGGACACGGTGCCAGAACGGGCTGAACGTGGGTCGATCCATGGGGGAAGGCACTAGGGACTAGGCATTGGGCACTAGCCGGATGGTGCTGCGAACGCTCCTGAACAATCAAATCAACCTAGAAAAACACACCAAACCCGGCACAGAGCCCTCATGCCCAATCCCCTCTCCTCCTAGTGCCTAGTGCCCAATGCCTAGTGCCTTCCTCACCACCACAGCCACAGGCGCAGCGTGTCCACGACACGCCGGGCGCCGATCTCCGCCAGCGTGCGCTCGCCCGTGTCGAGCTTGCACAGCCCTTCCATGCCGGGGCGCATCCACGCCGCCGAGCCGTCGAGCGTCGCGTGCACCTCAAACGTGTTCCCACCCTCGCTCGGCGTCGCCAACGGCACCACACGCTCCACCGTCATCGGGAACCGCCGCCCCGGATACGCCTTCGTCGCGACGCTCCCCGACTGGCCCAGCGACACCAGCCCGATGTCCCGGTCGTCCACCCGCGCCACAACCCGCATCTGGTCCAGCGGCGCGATCTCAAAGAGCGCCTGCCCGAGTTCCACCGCGCTCCCACGTACGTCCCGCACGTCCCCCGCGAGGATCGTCCCCGCGATCGGCGCGCGCACGGTCGCGTCCTCGATCCGCTGCTCCAAGAGCGCCAACCGCGCCCGCGACTGCTCCGCCCGCGCGTCGGCCTGCTGCGCCTCGCCCAGCTTCCGCTCGCGCGACGCCTGGTCCCGCTCGGTCTCGGCCGTCCGCAGCTGCGCCCGCGTGTCGATCGCCTGCAGGCGCAGCTCCGTTGTGTCCAGCACCAGCAGCACGTCCCCCGCCTCGACGAGCGCCCCCGCCTCGATCCCCTCGGGCACCTCGGAAATAATCCCGCTGAACGGCACGCTCACGGTCCGCCGCTCGATCGGGCGCAGCTCCACCGGCGCCTCGATCCGGTACTCCGCCTTCACCACCAGTATCGCCGTCACCAGCGCGATCGCCGCGACGCCCAGCAGCTTCCACGCCGTATGGCGCGGCCCCACCGCCCACGCCCCCGTCGCCAGCGCCGAATCCCATCCGCGCAGCGCCACGTTCCGGTCATCGCTCCGCCGAATCCGCAACACCGGCGCGACCAGGTCCATCACCGCCTGCAACAGCTCCACAAGATTCGCGTCGAGCGCCGGCCCCTGACGAGCCCCCGCACCCGCGCTCGCACCCGACGCCCCGCCGCCGAGCTCCACCGTCAGCACGCCGACCACGTCCTCCCCCGCCCGCAGCGGCACGCTCGCGACCCGCAGCTGCGCGTCGCCCGACGCCAGCGCCTTGTGCGCGTGCACCACCGCCTGGCTCAGCAGCACATCCGCCGGCTCGCCCGTGCCCGACCCGCTCACATCCTCCGACCCAGCCGACCCCGTGTCCCGCTCCGGCGGCGGGGGATACAGCACCGCCTGCTCCTGGTCCAGGCACTCGTCCATCGCCGCCTCGAGCCCGCGCACCATCGCCATGCGTCGATCCACGTGCTCGGTGTCGCTCAGCGCGACGAGCTTCACCCGCTCGCCCTCGCCGCGACGCCCGAGCCCGTGCGTCCAGCCGAGCGCGACGCGGTCGAGCTGCAACTGTCGCATCAGGTCGTTCGCGGCCTGCATCGCCGCGCCCTTGAACGTCGGCGCGTTGTTGATCGACGCGATCAGCCGGGCCGCCAGGTCGAGCGCCGCCCCCGCCGAGCGGAGGCGCCCGAGCTGTTGATGGGCCGCGTGCGTGTGGACATAGCCCGCGAGCACCTCAACGAGCGCCAGCGTCGCGCTCAGCGCCTGCGGGCTCCGCGCGTCGAGCGCCAGCACCACGACCGGCACCGGCCCGCCCGCGCCCGACCCGCCGAACCCGATCGGCAGCCCCACCAGGTACCCGCTCGGCCCGCTCGTGTAGTACGCCGCCCCGCCCCCCTCGCCATCCTCCACACCGAAGACGCGCGACGCACCCCGCTCGGCCGCCGAACGCGCGGCCGACAGCGTGTCGCGATCCGCCGCCACGCCCGACGCCCCGGGCTCGGTCGGCCACGCGAACACCGCACGCGGCTCCGCCACCACGCCCTCGCCCGAACCCGCCGGCACGACCACCAGCGTCGCCCGACGCGCCCCCGACACCTGCCCCAGCACCGACGCCAACCGACGCAGGAACGACATGTCGTCCCCCGCCGGTCGCGCCAGCTCCGCGACCACACGCCCCCACTCCGGCGTCTTCAGCTTCGACGACACGTCGTTCAACGCCCGCCCCCAGCGCCCGAGCCGACCTCACGATCCGCGAGCCCCAGCGCCGAGTGCATATCCCCCGAAGGCTCCGTGAACCGCACCCACACCCGCAGCCCCGGCGGCAGACCTTCCGGGTTCTCAACCTCCACCCGCACACGACGGCTCCGGCTCGCGTAATCCGCCACCGGGCTCACCTCGATGATCCGACCCTCCAGCACCCCGCGACGCTCCGGCGAATCCACAAGCACCCACGCCGAATCACCCGCCGACAGACCCAGGCGGATCGTGTCGGCCGCCGGTGCCGGCACGTCGATCCACAACGGATCGATCGAGACCACACGCACCGCCGGCTGCGCCCGGTCGATCGAACGACCCAGCTCCACGCCCACCTCTTCCACGATCCCGTCGAACGGCGCCACGATCCGGAGCTGCTCCAGCAACGCCTCCGCCTGCTCCAGACGCACCCGCTCCAGGTCCTGATTCAGCTTCGCGCTCTCGACGTCGATCCGGGCCGTCTCCATGGACAGGCGCGAACGGTCCAGCTCAAACTGGCTCCCACCCCCGCGGTCGAACGCCTCCAGCGTGCTCTCGAACTCCACCACCGTCAGGTCCGCCGCCTTCTGCGCCCGCTCGACCTGCAACGCGCTCTCGGCCCGCAAACGCGTCTGCTTCACGATCGCGATCTGCTCCGCGTCGTTCCCGCGGATCAGCAGCTGCCCCTGCGACACGAGCTCCCCGCCCCGGACCAAGATCTCCACCACGCTCGTCGGCGCGTTGAAGCCCATGACCGAATCGCGGCTCGGCTTGGTAAACGTCTGCACGCCCTCGAACGGCCGGGCCCACGCGCTCCCGTCCGGGTCGAACCGCGCCCGCTCGTCGGAGCCGAGCCCGGGCTGACCGCTCGCGATCGGTGACATCGCCGCCAGCCCGCACGCCGCGAGAGCCATCGCCCCCGCCGCCACGGCCGACCACCGACGAACCCCCGGAGCCCGAACGCCCCGCCCGCTTGCTGTCTGTGTGCGCATCATCCCGATCATACGGGCCCCACCCCGCTCCCGTTCCAAACCGGTGGCACAGGTCCCCGACCTGTGGCTCTCGTGACGACCCCAGCAAGGTGCCATGGAAACGCGGAGCCCCAACGGGGCGCAGCTTTTCCATGCCGAGCACAGGACAGCCTTGCTCCCAAAGAACAAGCCCACACGGCCCGCACGAAAACCCGGAAAAGCTCCGCCGCAGCGGCTCCGCGTTTCCGGGGCACCAGAACAGGATCGCCCGCCACTCCACCCAGACCACGCCCCGAACACGCTCGCCCCACAGGCCGACAGACCCCGGCGCTCGCGCTATCGTTCTCGAATCGATCCGGGCCGCCCCTCCCCACCGCGGCCCCCCACACGCACGGAGGAGCCCATCCCGTGACCCAAGCCAGCACCACCGCCCCCACCATCAATCAGGTCCCCTTCATGGCCGTCGGCCTCGACCGCGCCGACATCGACGCCGCACACGCCGTGCTCGAGTCCGGCATGCTCCGCGCCGCCACCCGCTGCGCCGAACTCGAACAACGCTTCGCCACCATCTCCGACGCCAAGCACGCCCTCACCTGCGCCAACGGCACCTGCGCCCTCCAGCTCGCCTACGAACCCCTCTTCCAGCCCGGCGACGAGGTCCTCGTCCCCGCATGGACCTATATCGCCACCGCCAGCATGCTCGTCGCCCGCGGCTGCCAGCCCGTCTTTTGCGACGTGCACGCCGACACCTTCCAGATCGACGTCGATGACGCCGCCCGGCGCATCACCCCCCGCACCCGCGGCATCGCATGCACCCACCTCTACGGCATCCCCGCCGACGTCCACGCCGTCCAGAACCTCGCCGGCGCGCACAACCTCAACGTTGTCTACGACGCCGCCCAGGCCCACCTCGCGACCGTCGACCACAACGGCACGCAGACCGGCATCGGCGCGTTCGGTGATGCCGTGACGTACTCGTTCTACGCCACCAAGAACCTCGGCACCGGCGAGGGCGGGCTCATCTCCACCAACGACGACGACCTCGCCCGCAAGATCGCTCTCCTCCGCTCCCACGGCGAGACCGACAAGTACCTCCACGAGTCCGTCGGCTACAACTACCGCATGAACGACATCACCGGCGCGATCGGGTGCAGCAAGCTCGACCGCCTGCCGGGCGAGACCGACACCCGGCGCGCCAGCGCCGACCGCTATGCCGAGATCCTGAGCACCATCGAAGGCCTCGAAGCCCCGACCCCCACCAAGGGCTCCCGCCCCGCGTGGCACCTCTACGTCGTCAAGCTCGACACGGACCGCTTCACCTGCACCCGCGACGAGTTCTGCGACGCGCTCAAGGGCGAGGGCGTCCCCACCGCGATCCACTACCCCCGCTCCCTCACACGCCAACCCGCCTTCAAGACCCACGTCGACAAGAACGCCGAGCTGTTCCAAGCGATGGGCGCCGCCGGCGCCCACCCCACCACCAGCGACGAACTCAGCCGCCGCGTCTTCGCGCTCCCCATGCACCACAAGCTCACCGACGCCCACTTCGACCAGATTGAACAAGCCCTGCGCCAGACCGCCGCCCGCTTCGCCCGTTGAATCCCTCCGAACGAGCCGCGACCGTAAGGGAGCGGTTTCCGGAAGTGTTCAACACCACGCGTCAATGACAGACCGGTGCCATGGAAACGCGAAGCCGACCGCCGCGGTCGGCGCAGCTTTTCCATGACGGGCACGGACAGCCTGCGAGCACGCGAGGCGAAGAAGTCCCGGAAAAGCTCCGCCGAAGACGGCTCCGCGTTTCCGGGGCACCGGAGCATCGCTCCCCTCTCCAACCCTCGGTGGGACGGGCGTCCCGCCCGTGTCTACCCAATCTCCTCTTCCCCAACCCCACCCCGAGCCTCCAACCACACGCACCCCTCCCCCACAACCTCCCCCGCACACCCCGCCGGCACCAGCACC
>RECY01000017.1 GCA_007693785.1 Phycisphaerales bacterium
GCCATCGGCAATCAGACCGTCAACCGCATCGCGATGTGGGACGGCGACGCGTGGCACCCGCTCACCGGCCCCAACGGCACCGGCGTCAGCGGCGACGCGCTCGCCCGCGTCCGGGCGATCCTTGTCCACGACGACGGCAGCGGCCCGGCGGTCTACGTCGCCGGACGCTTCGGCAGCGCCGCCGGCGTGCAGGCGTTCGGCATCGCGCGGTGGGACGGTGCCGAGTGGTCACCGCTCAGCGGGCCGAGCGGCAACGGGTTTAACGACGAGGTGTACGACCTTGTGGTCTTCGACGACGGCAATGGGCCGAAGTTGTACGCCGGCGGCGCGTTCACCACGGCCGGCGGGCAGCCGGCGAACAGGGTCGCCAAGTGGGACGGCTCGGCGTGGTCGCCGGTCGGGTCTGGCATGAACAGCAGGGTGCAGGCCTTGGCGGACTTCGACGACGGCGGGGGGCCGGCGCTCTACGCAGGCGGCACCTTTATCGTCGCTGGTGGACAGGCTGCCAACCGCATCGCGAAGTGGGACGGCACCGCGTGGTCGCCGCTCGGCAGCAACGGGCTCTCCAGTCCTGCACCGTCGTACACCGTCTTAAGCCTCGCCGTCGCGGATGACGGCACCGGGCCGGCCCTCTATGTCGGCGGGTCGTTCATCTTCGCCGACGGATTGCTCGTCAACCGCCTCGCACGCTGGGACGGCGCAGCCTGGTCCGCTCTCGGATTAGGGCTCAGCGGCGGCAACGTCACAGAGATCGTGCCGTTCAACACCGGCTCCGGCCCCGGGCTGGCGGTCGGCGGGTCGTTCAACGGCATCACTTCGGGCGATCCGGCACCGCGTGTCGCGCTCTACACGGCCGCCGACGGGTGGCAAGCGCTCGACCCGGGCGATGCGAGCCCGCTCAACGGCACCGTCTCGGCGCTGGCCACCACCCCCGGCTCCGCTGACACGCCCTCCACGCTGATCATCGGTGGGGCATTCACCACCTCGCCGAGCGGCGCCGCCCGGATCACCGCCTGGCGAGGGTGCTTCGTGCCCGAAACACCCTGCCCCGCGGACCTGACCGGCCCGGCCCTGGACGGCATCCCCGACGGGCTCGTCGGTGTCGCCGACCTCAACTTCTACATCACGCTCTGGATCAACGGCGATCCCGCCGCGGACCTGACCGGCCCGGCCCTGGACGGCATCCCCGACGGCCTCGTCGGCGTCGCCGACCTCAACTACTACATCGCCCTCTGGATCGACGGCTGCCCGTAAGACAGAACGCCCGCGACAGGCGGCGGGCAGGCGAGACACGGCGAAGCCGCTCCGACCACGCACGACGCCGACGACGCAATTCCGGCATACGCGGCTCCGCCTCAGTCCCCCAGGCCGTCACTACAACCGCAAAGCGTGGACCCCCCGCCAGCCTCCGGTTCGGCTCGGCGGGAGGTCCGCGATACGATCGATATACCGCATCGCTGGTGATGGCGCCGGGGTCGTCGGGTATTGATCCTGAAGATCTGTGGTTTCATGCGTTGATGAGGAAGCTCGCAGTTTGACATGCCAGAAATTCGTGCGGGGTTGCGTCGTCCGGTTCGTGTGGCCATCATGATTGCTCGTGCGGAGCCGCGTGCTGTTTTGGAAAGCGAGAACATGGCCATCTACGAAGTCGTCTCGCGAGGCATATGGTGAACGGCTCGCCGAACACGCCCGCCCTGACGCGAATCAACTCGCGGGGAGCGTGATGACCCGGGTGCGTCTGGTCTGGTCGAGCGAGCGTTCGGTGCACCTGATGGTGCCCGCCGAGGGCGACGCCTCGCCGGGGCTCCGGGTGGCTCGGGTGGCTGCGGCCCTCCGCTCCGCTCGAATCCCCGGCGTGCTCGATCTCACCCCCGCCTCCACCACAATCCAGATCGAGCTCGACCCGCACGCCCCCGACCCCGAGGCCGTCGCGAACCGATCGCTCACCATCGCGGAGCGCGCGCTCGCCGCCAACGCGCGGGCCGCCCCGACGCGGGAGATCAGCGTCCCCGTCTGCTACGACGCCGACCTCGGGCCCGATCTGGCGTCGCTCGCCGCAGACGCCGGGATGCATCCCAAAGAAGCCGCCAAACGCCACGCGTCGGACGCTTACGCCGTCCGATTCCTCGGCTTCTCCCCGGGCTTCGCGTATCTCGACGGGCTCGCGCCCGAGCTGCACGCCCCGCGCCTGGGCACGCCGCGGACGCGCGTCCCCGCGGGGAGCGTCGGGATCGCCGGCTCGCGCACGGGGATCTACCCGCAAGCCACCCCCGGCGGGTGGCGTCTCATCGGCGCGACGCCGCTGCGCGTCTTCGACGCGTCGCGCGAGCGTCCGTCGCTCTTCGAGCCCGGCGACCGCGTCCGGTTCCACGCCGTCACGCGCGCCGCGTTCGACGAAATCGCCGCCGAACAGGGACGCCGCGATGACGACTGATCACCCCCAGGACGCGCCCACAGCCCGGGTGCTCGAGCCGGGCATGTTCACGACCGTGCAGGACATGGGGCGTCCCGGGCACGGCTCCATCGGCGTGCCGCCCTCGGGCGCGTGCGACACCACCTCGCTCCGCGTCGCCAACCGGCTGCTGCACAACGACGACGGGGCGGGCGCGCTCGAGTGCACGCTGCTCGGCCCGGTGCTGCGCTTCACGCGCGACGCCGTCGTCTGCCTCACGGGCGCGGTCTGCCCGAAGGCGACCGTCGGCGAGGGCGAGCGGGCCCGCCCGCTCGCGGCTTGCGTGCCGCACCGTGTGCTGGCGGGCGAGCGTGTCGCGATCGGCGGGCTGGCGACGGGCGCGCGTGCCTATCTCGCGATCGACGCCGGGTTCGACCTCCCGCCGGTGCTGGGGAGCGTCGCGACGCTCGCGAGCGCAAGGCTCGGCGGGCACCGCGGGCGGGCACTGCGCGCGGGGGACGACCTCCCGCTCGCGCCCCCCTCGCCACGCCCGCCGCGCGAGCCGTCCGAGCCGATCGCGCCGTGGCTCACCCGATCGCTCGCACGCCGCACCCTCCGCGTCACGCCCGCCCTGCACGCCGACCTGTTCGACAACGACGCGATGCGCACGCTCACCAGCGAAGCCTTAACCGTCGCCGACCAGTCCGATCGCGTTGGCGTGCGCCTCCGGGGACCCTCGCTCCGATCCACGCTCCCCACAGGCTCGCTCGAGTCCGAAGGCGCGATCACCGGCGCGATCCAGGTCCCCCACGACGCCCCCCCAATCATCCTCGGCGTCGATCGCCCCACCACCGGCGGCTACCCGGTGCTCGCGTGCGTCATCGCCGCCGACCTCCCGATCCTCGCCGCCCTCCGCCCGCGCGACACCGTCCGCTTCGCCCTCGTCACCCGCCGCGTCGCCCGAGAACTCCACCGCGCCCACGAACGCGAGCTCGACGCGCATCTTCCGCCCGCCGGCACGTCGCAATGATCCACCACCAATGAACCCTGCGCGTGCGCCAAACCCGTCGATCGACCTCAACGCCGACATCGGCGAACGCGACGCCGACGGATCGGACGCAACCGCCGAAGCGGCGCTCGGCACGCTCGTCACCTCGGTCAACATCGCCTGCGGCGGGCACGCCGGGAACGAACGCACCATGCGGGCCGCGGTCCGGCGCGCCGCGGCCCACGCCTGCGCCATCGGCGCCCACCCCGCCTACCCCGACCGCGAGGGCTTCGGGCGTCGCACCGTGCCCATCCCCGCCGACACGCTCAGCGAAACGCTGACCACGCAGATCGGCGCGCTCGCCCGCATCGCGTCGGACGCGGGCGCGGGACTCCGCCACGTCAAGCCGCACGGCTCGCTCTACCACGACGCCAGCACGCACGAGGCGATCGCCCGCGCGATCATGGACGCGGCCCGTGCGCACGACCCCGCCCTGCGCCTCATCGGGCCCGCCGCCTCCCAAGCCGTCCGCTGGTGGCGCGCCTGGGGCGCACGCGTCGGCGAGGAGGGCTTTGTCGATCGGGTGTACGAGGCGGACGGACGCCTCCGCGACCGCGACCGCCCCGGCGCCCTCCTGCGCACGCCCGACAAGGCCGCCGCGCAAGCGGTGCAGATCGCGACCCGCGGCACCGCGACCGCCTCGGACGGCTCCACCGTCCGCGTTCCCGCCCAAACGCTCTGCCTCCACGCCGACACGCCCGACGCCGTCGCGATCGCCGAGCGCGTCGGGCGCGCGCTCCAGGGCGTCGGCGTCACGCTCCGCGCGCTCGACCACACCGCGAGCTGACCCGCACGCCACACATCAAAAGCAGGTTCGGGATGCGTAGAGACCGCTCGCTCAGGTGGTCGGTGCGGGGCCGTTGAGCAGTTCGCAGAGCTTGGCCTCGAAGTCCGGCGTGACGGCCGGGGCGGCTTCGCGGATGAGGGTGTTCGGACACCGGTCAATCATGCTGGTCCACCGGCGCACGATGTTTTCGCCGTTCTCGTCGAGCGTCGCAACACCGCGGTTGGTATCGACGCAGAACGTGACCGGCAGGCTCGCGCGCCCGCCGACCATCAGCTGGGCCTCGCCCTCAACAACGTTCTCGTGCGTGCGGAGTCTGGCGCCGGAGAGCATGTCTTCGACGATCACGTCACGCCGGTGCACGCGGTGAAAGAGCAGGTCGCGAGCCGGGTAGGCCGTGAAGCGACCCTTGCACGCCCGGTCAATCGCCGCTTCCAGCGGGACGCGGACGACCATGTCCACCCACGCGAGGTCCGCCTGCTGGCGGGTGCACGCGCCCTGCGCGGCGAGGATCCGCCCGATCCGCCCACCCTCGCGACGCTGCACGTGGACGGCCCGGGCCAGTTCATCCCGTGTCACAATGCCCGTATCGAGCATGAACTGGCCGAGTCGATCCATGCCGAGGCTCCCCGAGCCGCCCAGGGTCGCACCCGAGCGTCGCCGACCGAACATGGAGATATCGACCCGCCCGCGCCGCCGGTCCAGCCCGAGCGAACGCCGCCCCGGGGTTTTTCACCCGACCCACGCAAACAGATCACCAGATCAGGGCTTCCAGCCGCCGTCAGAAGACCGAGAATCACGCCCGCCGCCTGCCCGGGCAAAGCGTGGCTGGCCCGGAACCCAGCGCCCCCCCACGCGTCGGACTGCAACAGAGCCGACCTCTCCACCACGCCGATCCTGGAGCCCGAATGCTGACGACCGCCCGCCGCCCCATCGCCCCGCTGCTCGCCTTCGCCTGCCTGCTCGCGTGGATGGCGCCGCTGATCGCCTTGGCCCCGTCGGCCTCAGCCGGGGAGACGGTCGATCTCCGCCCCCGGTTCCAGGTCGGGCAGCCCGTTCGATTCGAGCTCACCCTCCGCACCCGCACCCACGCCCCGCGGGAGCTGCAAGAACTCGGCATGGCGATGCCCTCAACCGAGCTCCGCATGACCCTGACCATGACGCCCACCGAAGCCGGCGAGCCCGGCGACGGCGCCGCCGTCCGCCTCACGATCGACGAACTCCAGTACCAGACCGACACCCCCGAGCCCGTGTCCTTCGACAGCCGCCAGCGACGCGGGAGCCCGCCGAACGACCCGGGCGCCAACCCGCTCCACGCCGCCTTCGCCGGGTTCATGCAAAACCCGATGACGGTGCGGATCGACGGGCGGGGCAACGTGACCGGCGTCGATGCCGCCGCACCCTCCGGGCTCGGTGCCGGGGGCGACCCCGCGGGCGCCATCGGAGGGGCCGTCCGCCAGCTCTTCGGCCCCATCATCACCAGCGCCCCCCAGAGCGGCGTCGCGCGCGTCGGCGAACGCTGGACCACCCGCACCTCGATGCCCGGGCTCGCGGTCGGCGCCGGCGAGCTCACCACCACCCACCACCTCGTCAGCGCCCAGCGCGACCGCGCCAACATCGACGTCCGAGGCGAGTTCCAAACCGGCGCGGGCGGCATCGGGGCGGCCGAATCCCGCTTCAATGGCGAAATGGTCTGGGACCGGCGCGCTCAGATGATCGAACGCTACGAGGGTGCGCTCGACCTCACCGTCCGGCTCCCCGCCGGGCTCGACGCCGCCGCGTCCGAGAACGCAGGCTCGATCCGGCTCGAACAATCCATGCACATCCGACGCCTCGGGCGGTAAAGCTCCGCCGATAAGCGGGGCAAAAAATACAGGCCTGAAGCGGGGGCCACAAGACACAAAGCCCCGGGGCACAAGGTTTCCTTCGAACCGTCACGCCTCGGTGTGAACGCGATCGCCCGCGGGCCCGATAGACACCGCGATGTCAGGTCACCTCCTCGAAACCCTCGGCAAGCTCCGTCCGCAGGACCGACGCACGCGCGGGCGGGTCCGCGTGGAACTGATCCAAACCAACCTCGGGCGGGTCATCGACCTCTCGGGCACGGGGATGAAAGTCGCCGCCCGCTGGGGGTACCGCTACGAGCAGGGTCAGCACGTCCGCGTGCAGATCCGCTCGGTCTACGGCAACCTGGACCTCACCTCGCAGGTCATGTGGGTCACCAAAGCCGGCTGGCTGAAGCAGGAGCTCGGGCTGCACTTCCTCGAACTGAACGAGGCGCAGAAGAAGCTGCTGACCCACATCGGGCGGTCGGCCGCGAGCAACGAGTGCGTCCGCCACCCCAGCCTGCGCGACGCCGCCTGACCCGCACACGCCGCACGCGAGCAAAAACCGTTCCAACCTAGGACCCGACGCGTGCCCGTCACCAAGGATGGAGCGTCCGAGCAATCAGCGGTCTTGGTCCGCCTCGATCGCCTCGATCGTGCGCACGTTCTTCTGCTCAAGCGTCACGCCGAGGTCGCTGGTCGTGACCGGTCCCTCCTGGGTCAGCCACTCGTGGGCGACCGGGTCGGCGAGGAGGTAGGCGTCGAGGAACGCCGTCACCGCGCCGAGGATGTCCTCGTGTGCGCCCGGCGGACGCGGCATGTTGATCTCGCCCATCTCGTCATCCGTGAAAAAGTGGCTCATCCCGTTGTGGAGCGACCAGAAGAACAGGTCCTGGCCCTGGCTGAGCGCGAACGGCTCGCGCCGCCGGGTCGGGTCGTGGGTCCAGCGCCCGCGGTCCTGCGTGCCGGACATGTAGAGGATCGGGACCTGCATGTGGTCGAACGAGTCACTCTCGACGCCGAAGAAGATCGTGCCGTCCGGGCTCATCGCCACGACCGCGCCGACGCGACCGTCGCCGAGGCGGTGCGAGGGCCCGCTGGACGTCTCGGCCCGCATCCCCGCGGTCTGCAGCGCGGAGTAGCTCCCGAACCCGTGCCCCACCACCGCGACGCGATCCGGGTCCACCCGGGTCGCGAGACGCCCGGGGCGGCTCGCCTCGGTGATCGCGTACGCGATGTCCCGCACGTTCGCGATCCGGTTATCGGTCGCCAGCGCCCGGGGGAGCTGGCCCTGGTCGCGCAGCGCCATCGACGATTTGCTGGTCGAGGGGTGCTCGAGCACCACCACCGCGTACCCCCACGAGGCGAGGTGCGTCGCGAGATAGCTCATCCCGTCCTTGGTGTGCCCGAGGTGCTGGCTCACGATCACGATCGGGGCCGACTGGCCCTCGTCGGTCAGCTCGGGCGTGTACGCCTTGATCGGGATCGGGCGGGGGTCGGTCCGCGCCCGGTCCACCCAGACGGCCTCGTGCGTCTCGATCGAGAACGGCCCCGGCGTTGCGCGGTAACGCTCCAGCAGGTCCGCACCCGCGGGCGCGCCCTGGGCCCAAGCCTCGCCGCCCGTCAGCGGCACCACCGCGCACGCCACGACCAGACCGAGCGTCAACGCCCCGCCACGCCGAGCGGTCTCGAAAATCCGACGCCGAACCCCGGTTCCCATAACTCAACTCCTCCGTCGCTCGCTTCTGTCCCGCTCGCCACGCCCCGCGCTCCACCCCGCTCGGGCAGCATCGGCACGCGGGACACGAGGCATTATGCGTTCGCCCGACCCGGCGGGTCCACCTCGCGCGTCCGCTCCGCACGCGTCCGGATCCCCAGCGCGTGCATCCGCCGGCTCATCACCACAAACCCGAGCGCCCCGGCCGTCGCGAGCGCGAGGCACCCCGCGAAGACATAGCTACCGCCCCCCCGCTCCAGGGTTTCGAGCCCCTCGTACAGCGTCACCCCCGCCACCCCCGCGATCAGACCCCGCACACCGGTCAGCGTGACGTGGACCCCGCCGTAGAGCGATTCCTTGTGGCGCGGCGCAAAGTCCAGGTGCCCAAGCGTCCACGCCAGCACGCCCCCGCCGAAGGCGATGCCCGTGAAGACCGAGTAGCCGACCAGCAGCGGCAGCACGCCGAAGCGGGCGCCGAGGAACAGGCACGCGAGGGCGGCGACGAAGACCCAAGAGTGGATCGCGCGGAAGTGGACGATGTGGGTCCGGTCGAGCAGGCGGGCCCAGAGGGGGATGGTGACCGGCATCATGATCAACGGGAGCGCGGTGGAGAGCAGGAGGCTCAGCAGGTAGTTGGCTTCAAAGCGTTCGCGGAGGGTGATCGCCAGGAGGCTGGAAGCCATGATGTTGCCGAGCCCGAGGAGAAACTGGCTGGCCATAAACATGTCGTACGCGCGGTCGTGGCGCACGACGCCGAGGAGCTTGGCGGGGTTGAAGCTGGGCGCGTTGAGCGCGTCGGCCGCCCGCTCGCGGCTCAGCAGCCTGCGGTGTGTGCGGACGCGGACCTTGCGCCATTGCCAGACGCCGCAGAACGCGAGCACCGCCCCGATCGGGAGCAGCACGCGGAACGCCCGCGGGTCGGCGTCCATCGCCATGCCGAGCCCGAGGCTGAGGACCGCGATCATTGTGACCTGCACCGTCGCGAACTTGCCCGTGAGGCTCGCACGCCGAGCCTGCGGGTAGTTGAGCTTCCAGACGGTGCTGCGGACGCTGAGGATCCCGGCCCAGCAGGCCTTGGCGGTGAAGACCGCCGCCACGATCATGAAGAGCCCGACCAGGTTCCGCGGCGCGAACGCGATCACGATCGCCATCGAGACGACGATCGTCTGCAGCAGCACGATGAAGCGGACCTTGTCCACCCCGTGGCTGAGCTTGACCCAGACAAAGCTGGTGATATTCGCCAGCGCCGGGATGATCGCGAGCGTGCCGACGACGTAGTTCAAAAGCCGCGGCTCCACGCCCGCCTGCCCTTCGAACGCCAGGCGCACCAGCACGCTGATGACCGAGCCCTCGAAGACCGCGAGCACGAACGGCAGAAAGAACGCGGCCGTCAGCTCGCGGGCGTAGTTCCGTCGCGCGATCGCGGGCACGCGGGTCGGGCGGTACGAGCCGAGGGTGTGGTGGAACGCGCCCGTCGCCACGCCCCGAGCCCCGCCCGGCGGCCCGGGTGGACGTGAAGAAGACTCGGATTCCGGTGCAGGCGGCACGACAGGGCGGGGCACAAACCACGATTGCAGGCCCGGACGACGAAAGCAAGAGACCGATGTGCCACTGACCTCTTCTGAGAGGTCAGTGCTCCCCAGCCTCCCCCCTCTCCCATGCTCCGCCCGGAGCACTGACCTTGCGGACAAGGTCAGTGGCACGCACAGAAGCCGCGCCGGATCTGGCACTCCGGCTCTTTGTGCTTTTGGCGCTCTCCCCTCAGACCCCCTCCGTCGGCTGCGCCGACACCTCCCCCGCCGGGGCGGGGGAGGGATGAGAAACGCCGCGGTGAAGCCCCGAATCCCCCGCGGCGTATGATTCGCCGGGCCATCTCGCCCGCCCCCTCCGACACAGACAGGACCCGCACCCGCCCATGAGCCAGACCCCGAACGGAAAACCCGGCGACGCTTCCCCCACGCCGCAGGTCGCAATGCGCAACTTCTCCATCATCGCGCACATCGACCACGGCAAGAGCACCCTCGCCGACCGCCTCCTCCAAGCCACCTTCGCCGTCACCGACCGCGAGGCCCGCGAGCAGCTGCTCGACAGCATGGACCTCGAGCGCGAGCGCGGGATCACCATCAAAGCCTCGGCCGTCACCGTCATGCACACCCACGACGGGCAGCCGATGATGCTCAACTTCATCGACACCCCCGGGCACGTGGACTTCGGCTACGAGGTCTCCCGCGCGCTCAAAGCCTGCGAGGGCGCGCTGCTGGTCGTCGACGCCTCCCAGGGCGTCGAGGCGCAGACGGTCGTCAACGCCTACCTCGCGGTCGAGCAGAACCTCGAGATCATCCCCGTCCTGAACAAGATCGACCTGCCGGGGGCGCGCCCGGACGAGATCGCGATGGAGATCGAGCAGGTCCTGGGCTTCCCGGCCGAGGACTGCATCGCCGTGAGCGCCAAGACCGGGCAAGGGATCCCGGAGTTGCTGGCCGCGATCTGTGCGCGCCTGCCCTCGCCGCGCCCGCCGGTCACGCCGAAGACGCGGGCGCTGATCTTCGACGCGGTGTACGACGACTACCGCGGGGTCATCGTCTACTGCCGCGTGTTCGATGGGCGCCTCCGCACCGGCGACAAGATCCGCATGATGGGCCTCGGGCGCACGTTCCAGGTCACCGAGCTCGGCAAGTACACGCCCAAGCCCGTCAAGGTCAAAGAGATCGGCCCGGGCGAGACGGGCTACCTCGTCGCCGCGATCAAGACGCTCAGCGACGTCCGCGTCGGCGACACCATCACGCTGGATATCGACCCAGCCAACGAGCCCCTCGCCGGCTACGAGCCCCCGCGCCAGATGGTCTTCTGCGACTTCTACCCCGCCACCACCGGCGACGCGAAGGGGGCGGACTTCGAGGAGATGCGCGACGCCGTCGAAAGGCTCAGCCTCAACGACGCGAGCTTCACCTTCCAGGCCGTCCACTCCGAGGCGCTGGGCTTCGGCTTCCGCTGCGGCTTCCTCGGGCTCCTCCACATGGACATCGTCCAGGAACGACTCGAACGCGAGGGCGGCATCGAGGTCGTCCAGACCGCCCCCACCGTCAGCTACGAGGTCGTCGTCCGCGGCAAGGAAGGGGTCCTCGAAACCATCGAGGTCCACAACCCCGGCGACCTGCCCGACATGGGCCAGATCGAAGAGATCCGCGAGCCCATCTGCCGACTCGAGATCATGATCCCCAACAAGTACGTCGGCGACATCATGAAGCTCTGCATGGACCGACGCGGGATCTACAAGAGCCAGTCCGTCGTCGGCGACTCGCGACAGATCCTGACCTTCGACCTGCCGCTGGCCGAGCTCATCTACGACTTCTACGACAAGCTCAAGGGCATGACCGCCGGCTACGGCACCATGGACTACGAGGTCACCCACTACCAGTCCGACCGCCTCGTCAAGGTCGACGTGCTCATCAACGGCGAGCCCGTGCAGGCGCTGAGCTTCATCGCCCACCGCGACCACGCCGAGCAGCGCGGGCGACTGCTCCTGACGCGCCTCAAGAAGCAGATCGACCGCCACAACTTCGAGATCCCCCTCCAGGCGGCGATCGGCGGCAAGATCATCGCCCGCGAGACGATCAAGGGCTTCCGCAAGGACGTCACCGCCAAGTGCTACGGCGGCGACGTGAGCCGCAAACGCAAGCTGCTCGAAGCCCAGAAAAAGGGCAAGGCCCGCATGAAGACCGTGGGACGCGTCACCGTCCCGCAGGAAGCCTTCATGGCCGTGCTGGACGTGGCGAACGACTGAGGAAGGCACTAGGGACTAGGCATTGCACTAGGGCGGATCGGAACCGGAAGCTTCCGGTCCCAATCCGCCGTATTGCCTAGTGCCCAATACCTGGTGCCTATTGCCTCGCTCCCTGCCAGCTCATTGCCGAGAAAATGCGATCATTTATCGAGAAAACACATCGATTGCGCGATCATTTGTCTACAGTTTGCTAAAATCAAGTCCGTCGATGTGCGGTGAAGCAAGTGTGGCGTGGCGTTCTGCCACCCGTGCGGCTTCCGAGGGCTGGCCCCGCATCGGCATGACGTGGGCATATGCCGTGTCGAGCAAAACCCTGACCTCAGGAGGGATCATCATGTCTTTTGAACCAACCGTCTCGAACCCGGAAACCGCCACCCCGCTGACCCCGGTGGAGGTCCACCCGCGCGAGCTGCTGGAGGGTGAAAACCGCTCAATCGCGGAGATCGAGGCGATCGGGCGACAGATCCGTGTCGCCTTTCCGCCCCGCTCTCGCGATCTCGAGCAGGACGAGGAGTGGTTCGTCTTCGACGCTGGCGAGGGCTGGCAGGAGATGCGCTTGCACGACTACGACGCGCTCTTCCCGGTGCAGGGCCTCTACGAGCGCGTGGTGTACGACGTTTTCCGCTGCGACAGCCCCCCGGTGATCCGCGACCTGCTCGGCGAGGCGGTGGACGCGGGCGAGATCGACCCGCTCCGGGCGCGGGTGCTCGATCTCGGGGCCGGCAACGGGCACATGGCGGCCCGCCTGCGCGAGATCGGCTTCCGCCACTTCGTCGGCGTCGATCTCTCGTCCCCCGCTCGCGAGGCCGCCGAACGCGACTTCCCCAGCCTCTACCGGGCCTACGCCGTGGGCGACTTGCTGAACCTGCCCCCCGAGGAAGCCCCGAAGGTGGACGACGAGCCGTTCCAGGCGATGACCTGCGTCGCGGCCCTCGGGTTCGGCGACATCCCCCCGAGCGTCTTCGCCGCCGCGGTCAACCGCGTGGAGGACGGCGGGAAGATCGTCTTCACCCTCCGGAGCGACTTCGTAGACACCGACGACCGCTCCGGCTTCGCGGGCTTGATCTCGGCGCTGGTGGAGCGCGACGCGTTCACCGATCTGCGGCGGAAGTCGTACACGCACCGGATCAACGCCGCCGGCGTCCCGATCGAGTACACCGCCTTCTGCGCCACTAAGACCCGCGACATCACGCCGGACGAAATCCCCGCGTAATCGGTCCCCCCGCACAACCAGAGCCTTGCGAGCCCCGCTTCAGGCCCGCAGCCCATGGGTGAGGAGCGTCTCGAGCGCCTCACCCACCGCTCGGCGGGCCCCGACCTTGTCGGCCGAGCGGGCGATGCACATCGCCCCCTGGTCGAGCGCGCCCATCAGCAGAAAAGTCGTCGTCTCGGCCGGGATCGGCTTCAGCTCGCCCGCGTCGATCACCGCCTGCACCGACTGACGCAGGCACTGATAACACAGGTCGTCCTCTCGCCACTTCGCCCATCCGAACACCGCGGGGGCGTCCAGAAGCAGGATCTGACGCACCACCGGGTCCTCGCACAGATCCAGATACGCGTGACACTCGCCCACGAGACGCGCCCACGGCGTCTTCGCCGCCTCACCCCGCGCCCGCACACGCGCGACCAGTTCCGACCGCAGCTCCGCGACCACCGCTCCGAAGACGTCCGCCTTGTCGGCAAACTGGTAGTACAGGGCGCCCCGGGTCACCCCGGCCGCCGACACCAAATCCTCCGTCCCCGTCGCGGCATACCCGCGTTCGGCAAACATGGCCCGGGCCGCCGCCAGCAGCTCGGCCCGCGTCCGAAGACGCTGCGCCGCCTTCCGGGTCGGACCCTTGACGACTTCAACCGACGGGATTGACTCGATGGCGTGCGTCATGTACAGTGTGCCCGAAACGTAAACCTTTACGTACGGGATTATCCCCTATATCCTTCACATTCAACGACTTACGTACAGAGTGTGTCATTCTGACCCCCGCTGCGAAGGGGGTCGTCGGAGCCTGTCAGCGGGCGTGTATGGAAACTCGGAATACTTTGCATCAGGAGTTCGGCACGAGTCATTGGGGCGGAAACCCTGATATCGCGGGAATCGTGAAAAATCAGGGTCCGAGCCCATTTGGGGCTCGCCAACGCAGTAGGATGCATCCGTAACGATTGTTGCACCACGCTTTGAAGCAACGAGCGGGTGCCGAATGAATCCGGGGATCGCATCACAAGCGTTCTCCCGCTATGATCCGAGCAGACCGATACGGGACACAACCCGAGCACGTCCGCTTTCCAAACGCCCGCCTAAGCCTTTCGGCCGAAGCGAGCACCCATCCCAAGCCCATCCCTCTGGCGGGGGGTTTCGCTTTGCGAGCCCCCCGCTCTTTTTTTGCCTGGACGCCCCCTCCCTCAGGGGCGTGCGGCTCGTGATGCGCGGGCCGAACACGCGTGACGATGCTCGCTCGCTGTAGCGCAACAAGAATTAAGCCCGTCCTGATAGGGTTTGTTTCCACGTTTGCCACGAAAACCTCAAGCGAAGCCGAATTGAAGCAAAGCCACGGCGCTCAAGCAGGTCGTCCTGCCCGGTTGACGTCTGGGGTGGGCGCGATACAGTCTGCCCGCTTCAGGTGTCCGCGGGCCTCGGCCTGCGGGTGAAAATGGGAAGTGTGGTGCAAGACCACCGCGGACGCGCCGCCGTGACGGGCGAGACCGCGGGTCCCCCACCCTGCCTGGCTTTCAGGCCCCGACGCCCCCGCTGCAACGGCGAGGCTCGGGCGGGAGCCGCGAACGGCACGGGTGCGGCACAGGCCACTGCTCGGGCGTCGTCCTGACGCCGGGTGGGAAGGCCGGACCCTGCGGGCCCGGAGCCGGAAGACCTGCCCGAAGCGTGTCGTGACGGCCCTCGCGATTCAGGGCGTCGGCGGCGGTCGCTGCGCGCCCTCGGCCTGGTTCCCGCTCCCGGCATTGGTTCCGCACGTTTCCCCCGGCCTTCTCGCCGGCTCGGTGCGCACCACCCTTGGCGATGGCTGTCGAAAAGCAGAGCCCCTCCGCGCCGCGTCGGCGCGAAGGGGCGATCCGAGGGCCGCCCCCGCGAAACGGGGCGCGACAACGCAGCGGCGCGGCTTGTGTGCGCCGGGAAACTGGAAGGACCGCATGGAACATCACATGGATCAGGGTCGCGCGAGGGCCGCCGGGCTCGTTCGGGCGGGTTGGATCGGCACCGCTGCGGCACTCGCGATCGGGGCGTCGGCCACGGCGCACACGCCCTTTGCGGTCGAGGTCACCGAGTACATCGTCGGGAGCGGCGTCAACCCCGCGTTCACAGACTCCAACTCGGCGCTCGGCTCACCCTCACGCTTCACCGGCATCCCGGCCGGGTTCCCAAGCGTTGTCAGCCCCTTCAGCGCCCCCTTCGACAACGACCAGCTTGTCCAGATCGGCGAGGGCGGCAGCCTCACACTCCGCCTCGGCACCCGCGCCTGGAACGACCCGAGCAACCCCTTCGGCGTCGACCTCATCGTCTTCGGCAACGGCAGCCTCATCGACACCGCCTTCCCCAACGGCGTCGCCGGCACCCCCGCGGCCGCCTTCGGGCTCGACCCGATGGTCGTCGAGGTCAGCGCCAACGGCGTCGACTTCATCAGCCTCGGGACCTTCACCGAAGGCCTCTTCCCCACCATGGGCTTCCAGGACGGCGGCCCGTTCGACAGCACGCCCGGCTCGGTCCCGACCAGCTTCACCACCCCCGTCAACCCAGCGCTCACGCTCGCCGATTTCAGCGGGCTCGACATGGACGGCATCCGTGCGCTCTACAACGGCTCCGGCGGTGGGACGCCGATCGACATCGCCGCCAGCGGGCTCGACTTTGTCGATTACATCCGCATCGTCAACCCGCTGGGCAGCGGGATCACGGTCGAGATCGACGCGGTCTCGGTCGTGCCGACGCCGGGCGGGGGCGTCGTGATTATGCTCGCGGGCCTCGCCTGCACCGCGAGGCGTCGTCGCGCCTGAGGCGCGAGACGTGATCGACGCTTGGCCGGATCTGCAAACCACACGCCGTCGCCCGCGGGAACGCGGGCGCCGGCGATTCCGAAGCATGTGCGCACGGGAAGCATGTGCGCACGGATCGTTGGATAGGCGCTGGCCGAGGCGGGTCGAGTGCAACACCGGGCGGCGACCGGGGGTTTCACTATGGGAGGGGCGTATGGGCGGAATGATACAGGGGCCTGACCGATGTCCGTAGACCGGTGCATGTGCCATGACGTGACGTTCGCGGAGCTGCGCGAGCTGGCCGACCGTGGCGCGGGCGATCTTCAGGCGCTGGCTCGGGAGACCGGGTGCGGGACGGGGTGCGGGCTGTGCGTGCCGTACATCCGCGTGATGCTCCGAACGGGGCAAACGGTGCTGCCGGTGATGACCGCGAGCGAGTTCCGGGCACTGATCGGGACCGAGTGCGAAGGCACTCGGCACTAGGCAAGTCGTATGGGATCGTCGCATACGAGTGTGAAAAGAAAACGGGCGTTCCCTTTGGGGGAACGCCCGTGTGTGTTTGTCTTGTCGGGGATGGTGAGGCGGGCTCAGGTCGCGTCGGCGGGGACGTTGCCGTTGCCGCGGACTTCGACCTGGGGGACGCCGAGCGGCTCATCGCGGTCGGCGCCGAGGGCCTCGGCGGCTTCGGCGGCCTCACGCAGCATCTCGGCGTCGTTGTCCGCGTCGGACAGCGGCTCGGCGAGGTGCTTGACCCGCAGGTCCTGGTACTTCCGGAAGCCCGTGCCCGCCGGGATCAGGTGACCCAGCAGCACGTTCTCCTTCAGACCGATCAGCTCGTCCTCGGCCCCGCGGAGGGCGGCCTCGGTCAGCACCTTGGTCGTCTCCTGGAAGCTCGCGCCCGAGAGGAACGAATCCGACTGGAGGCTCGCCTTGGTGATCCCGAGCAGGAGCGTCCGACCCGTCGCCGGGCGGGCCTTCTTCGCCTTGGCGATCTCCTTGCCCTCGGCCTCCGCCTTGGCGTTGGCTTCCTTGATCTCCGACTTGGCGACCATCTCGCCGACCTTCAGGTCCGTCTCGCCCGCGTCCACGATCCGCACCATCTCCGCCACTTTGTTGTTGTGCTGGCGGAAGTGGAACCGGTCGATCACCTCGTGCGGGAGCAGGTCCGTGTCGCCCGGGTTCTCCACCCGCACCTTGCGGAGCATCTGGCTCAGGATCAGCTCGATGTGCTTGTCGTTGATGCCCACGCCCTGCGCGCGGTACACGTTCTGCACCTCGTCGAGCATGTAGGCCCACAGGGCCTCCTCGCCCTTGATCCGCAGGATGTCGTGCGGCACCAGCGGGCCCTCGGTCAGCGGGTCGCCGGCCTGCACGTAGTCGCCGGTGTGGACCAGCAGCCCCTTGTCGTTGGGCACGTGGTGGTCCTTCTCGATCCCCGCATCACTGATCACGCGGATCGTCATCTTGCCCTTGCGCTTGTCCGAGTGCAGCTCGACGCGACCGGAGATCTCGGCCATCACGGCCGGGTCCTTGGGCTTGCGCGCCTCGAAGATCTCGGTCACGCGGGGCAGGCCGCCCACGATGTCCTGGCTGCCGGCCGCGGCTCGCGGCTGACGCGCGAGCATGTGGCCCGCCTCGATCTTCTGCCCGTCCTGCACCTCGATACGCGCCTTGGCCGGCAGGTAGTGGAAGTCGAGGATCTGCCCCTGATCATCGACGATGTTGATCTGCGGGTGCAGGTCGCCCTTGTGCTCGATGACCACCAGCGCCTTCTGACCGCGACCGGCGTCCTCCTCGCGGGCCGTCTCGCCGAGCTGGATGTCCACGTACTGCACGCTGCCGGCCTTCTCGGCGAGGATCGGCGTGCGGTGCGGGTCCCACTTGACGATCGACTGGCCCTTCTTCACCTGGCTGCCCGGCGCGACGTAGACGTAGGCGCCGTAGGGGAGCTTGAACTTCTCGAGCTCGCGCCCCTTGTCGTCGAGGATCGCCAGCTCGCCGTTGCGCTTCAGCGTGACCCAGACGTCTTGGTCGTCGTCGTCCTTGACGCGGACCTCGTTGCACTCGCGGAGCTCGAGCGTGCCGCCCGCGACGGCGCGGTACTCGCTGTCGGCGACGTTGCGCGTGCCGATGCCGCCGGTGTGGAACGTCCGCATGGTGAGCTGGGTGCCGGGCTCGCCGATGGACTGGGCCGCGATGATGCCGACCGCCAGGCCCTCTTCGACCATCAGCCCGGTGGACATGTCCATCCCGTAGTCGAGCACGCTGCACCCGGTGGGGCTGTCGCTGGTCAGCGGGCTGCGGACCTCGACGGCGTCGATGCCGATGGACTCGATCTTCTCGGCGACCTCCATCGAGATCATCTGGTTGCCCTCGCAGATGACCTCGTCGGTGATGGGGTTGACGATGTTGTGGACGCAGACGCGCCCGAAGATCTGATCGCGGAGCGGGACGTCGACCGTCTCGCCCTTGTAGATCGCGCGCTTCATGATGCCGCGACGGGAGCCCGAGTCCGGCTCGCCGACGATCACGCTCTGGGCGATGTCGCAGAGCTTGCGGGTGAGGTAGCCCGAGTCGGCGGTCTTGAGCGCGGTGTCCGCGAGGCCCTTGCGGGCGCCGTGGGTCGAGCTGAAGTACTCGAGGATGTTCAGGCCCTCGCGGAAGTTGGCCCGGATCGGCGTCTCGATGATCTCGCCCGAGGGCTTGGCCATGAGCCCGCGCATCCCGGCGAGCTGCTGCATCTGGCTCACGTTGCCGCGGGCGCCCGAGTCGCTCATCAGGTAGACGGGGTTGAGGTAGTACTTGCCCTCTTTCTTGACGATGTCGGCGTACTCGTCGTTCTCGTCGCGCCGGTCGTGCTTGAGGGTCTCGATCAGCTTCTTGGTCAGCGCCTCGCGACAGTGGGCCCAGATGTCGAGCAGCTGGTTGTAGCGCTCGCGCTCGGTGATGATGCCGCGGTTGTAATTCTTCTCGACGCGGTCGACCTTCTTCTGCGCCTCGTCGAGCAGCTCCTGCTTGGAGTCCGGGATGCGGAGGTCCGTGATGCCGAAGCTGAGCCCGGCGACGGTCGATTGCTTGAAGCCGATCTCCTTCATCCGGTCGAGCAGGTCGATGGTCGCGGGCTTGCCGCAGTAGGCGAACGTGTCGTCGATGACGCGGGCGCACCCCTTCTTGCCGATCGCCGCGTTGTAGTACGGCATCCCGGGGGTGAGGATCTCGCTGAACAGCAGGCGACCCGGGGTCGTGATGACGCGCCGGTTGGCGGGCAGCGGCTTGGTGGCGGCCGTCTGCGAAGCGTCCACGATCTCGGTGAACCCGTCGAGGCGGACCGCGACCCGCTCGTGCAAATCGACGGTGCCCATGTCGTAGGCGAGCAGCGCCTCCTGGCGGTCCTTGAAGCGCTTGAGCTCGTTCTCCGGGCGGTCGTCGGGGATCTCGACCGTGAGGAAGTAGATGCCCATGACGATGTCCTGGCTGGCGCTGATCACCGGCTTGCCGTTCGCCGGGCTGAAGATGTTGTGCGTGCTGAGCATCAGCACGTGCGCCTCGGCCTGCGCCTCCACGCTCAGCGGGAGGTGGACCGCCATCTGGTCGCCGTCGAAGTCCGCGTTGAACCCGCCGCACACCAGCGGGTGGATGCGGATCGCGTTGCCTTCCACCAGCACCGGCTCGAACGCCTGGATGCCCATCCGGTGGAGCGTCGGGGCGCGGTTGAGCAGCACGGGGTGCTGGTCGATGACTTCTTCAAGAATGTCCCACACCTCGGGGTCGCGGCGCTCGAGCATCCGCTTGGCGCTCTTGATCGTGTCGGCCAGCCCGTGCTCTTTGAGCTTGCGGATGATGAACGGCTGGTAGAGCTCCAGCGCGATCTTCTTGGGCAGGCCGCACTGCCAGATCTTCAGCTCCGGCCCGACCACGATGACCGATCGCGCCGAGTAGTCGACGCGCTTGCCGAGCAGGTTCTCGCGGAAGCGCCCCTGCTTGCCCTTGATCATGTCCGTCAGCGACTTGAGCGCGCGGCTGGACGAGCCGACCACCGGCCTGCGGCAGCGGTTGTTGTCGAACAGCGCGTCGACCGCCTGCTGCAGCATCCGCTTCTCGTTGCGGATGATCACCTCGGGCGCGTTCAGGTCCATCAGCTTCTTCAGCCGGTTGTTCCGGTTGATGATGCGCCGGTAGAGGTCGTTGAGGTCGCTGGTCGCGAAGTTGCCCGACTCCAGCAGCACCAGCGGGCGCAGGTCCGGCGGGATCACCGGGATCACGTCCATGATCAGCCACGTCGGGTCGTTCTCCGACCCGCGGACGCTCTCGACCAGCTTCAGGCGCTTGGCGAAATCCTTGATCTTCTGCTTGCTGCGGGTTTCCTTGAGCTCGGCCCGGATCGTCGCGGCCAGCTCGTGCAGGTCGGTCCGCTCGATCAGCTCGCGGACCGCGTCGGCGCCCATGAGGGCGCGGAAGGCGTTGCCGTACTGATCCACAGCCTCGCGGTACTCGTCCTCGGTCAGCAGTTGCTGGGCCTTCAGCTCCGTGTCGCCCGGGTCGACGACGACGTAGTCCTGGTAGTAGACGACCTTCTCGATGTCGCTGGTCTTCATGCCGAGCAGGGTGCCGAGGCGGCTGGGCATGCTCTTGAAGAACCAGATGTGGACGACCGGGGCGGCGAGGTTGATGTGCCCCATGCGCTTGCGCCGGACGCGGGAGTGCGTGACCTTGACGCCGCAGCGGTCGCAGATGATGCCCTTGTACTTGGTCCCGCGGTACTTGCCGCAGGCGCACTCGTAGTCGCGCTCGGGCCCGAAGATGCGCTCGCAGAAGAGGCCGTCCTTCTCGGGGCGGTAGGTGCGGTAGTTGATGGTCTCGGGCTTCTTCACCTCGCCGTAGGACCAGGCGCGGATGTCGTTGGGCGACGCGAGGGTCACCTTGACAGCGGTGAAGTCGTTCACGCGGTCGTACACGGTTTCGGCCATGAGAAATCACTCCAATCACCAGCGATCTCGCTGGGATAGTCAGTCTTCGATATCGACCTGATCCGCAGCGGCGCGGGTCTTCGCGTCGCGGAGGATCCGGTCTCGTTCGTCCCGAAGCTCGTCGCGCCGCCGCCGGATCTCGGCGCCGTTGCGCCGTAACAGCGGGATGCGCCCAGACCAGTTCGAGAAAACCGGGACCAGGCCCATGCCGATCGCAGGCACTGCCGCCCTGACGATCGCGTCGAACAGCGAGAACACACCACCGGTCCAGGCCGTGATTGCCGATGCAAGCACGAAGCCCACGACCCCACCGACCGCGGCGTACACAAGAACCGCGACACAGACGCAACCCACACTGTGCGTGGCGCTGGTGTGCTGCTGGATGTCACACTGGACCATCACTTACAGCAGGCTCCCGGTTTCCAGGCGCTTCTTTTCCAGCGTGATGTTCATGCCCAGGCCCTTGAGCTCGTTGCAGAGCACGTCGAACGCGACGGGCATGCCGGCCTCGAGGGTGTTGGTCCCCTTGACCATGCTCTCGTAGATCTTGGTGCGCCCTTCGACGTCGTCGGACTTCACCGTCAGCAGCTCCTGGAGGATGTAGCTGGCGCCGTAGGCCTCGAGCGCCCAGACCTCCATCTCGCCGAATCGCTGCCCGCCGGTGCGGGCCTTGCCGCCGAGGGGCTGCTGGGTGATGAGGCTGTAGGGCCCGGTGGCGCGGGCGTGGATCTTGTCATCGACAAGGTGGTGGAGCTTGAGCAGGTACATGAAGCCGACGGTGGTCTTCTGGTGGAAGGCCTCGCCGGTGCGCCCGTCGAAGAGCTGGATCTTGCCGCCGCGGGGCATGTGGGCGAGGAGCTCGCGGGACGTCGGGTAGGTGCCGTTGGCCTCGTCGTCGCTGAGTCGCTTGGCGACGTGCTTGTTCGCCTCATCGACCGCCGCGTGGACCTGGTCCTCGGTCGCGCCGTCGAAGACGGGGGTGACCGCCTGGAAGCCGAGCACCTGGGCGGCCCACCCGAGGTGGGTCTCCAGGATCTGCCCGACGTTCATGCGGCTCGGCACGCCGAGCGGGTTGAGCATGACCTGGACCGGCGTGCCGTCCTCCATGAACGGCATGTCCTCTTCGGGCACGATGCGGGCGACGACGCCCTTGTTCCCGTGCCGCCCGGCGAACTTGTCGCCGACCGAGAGCTGTCGCTTCGTGGCGAGGTAGACCTTGACCATCTCGAGCACGCCGTTGGGCAGCTCGTCGCCGCGCTTCATGTGCGCGACCTTGCGCTGCTTCTCGGTCTCGATCGCCTGGATGCGGGGCCAGAACTGCCCGTAGACGACCATCGCCTGATCGCGGGCTTCCTTGCTGCCCTTCGCCCACTTGAGGTCGAAGGTCTTGATCTGCTCGAGGATGACCTCGTCGATATCGCTCGCGCCCACTTTCTGGCGGGTCATCGGGTCGACCATCTCCGAGCCGGTGATCTCGTTGATCGCGGCCGTCATCTGGCGGAACAGGTCGATCGCCTTCGCGTCCTGCTCGCGTTCATAGGCGGCGATCTCGGTCTTGAGTTCCTTCTTCTGCGCCTCGCTCATGTGCAGGCGACGGCTGAAACGCTTCGCCCCGATCACAACGCCGTTGACGCCCGCGGGCACCTCCAGCGAGTCGTTCTTCACGTCCTCGCCGGCTCGCCCGAAGATCGCGTGCAGCAGCTTCTCTTCCGGCGTCAGCTCGGTCTTGCTCTTCGGGCTGACCTTGCCGACCAGGATGTCCCCCGGGCCGACGCGGGCGCCGATGCGGATCACCCCGTTGTCGTCGAGGTTGCGCAGCATCTTCTCGCTCACGTTCGGGATGTCCCGCGTGAACTCTTCCTTGCCGAGCTTGGTCTCGCGGATCTCCACGTCGAACGCGTCGATGTGGATGCTCGTGAACGTGTCGTCCTTCACGAGATTCTCGTTGATGACGATCGCGTCCTCGAAGTTGTACCCGTCGAAGGTGTTGAACGCGACCATCACGTTCTTGCCGATCGCCAGCTCGCCCTGCTGCGTGCTCGCGCCGTCGGCGATCACCTGACCCGCCTCGACCGCGTCGCCCGGCTCCACGATCGGTTTCTGGTTCAGGCACGTCCGCTCGTTCAAGCCGACGTACTTCCGCAGCACGTACTCGTCGGCGTTGTCGATGATGATCCGCTCGGCGTCGGCGTGCGTCACCGTCCCGCCGCGACGGGCCTTCACCACCATGCCCGAGTTCTTCCCGATCATCTTCTCGAGCCCCGTCGCGATGCAGGGCGGGTCGATCTTAATCAGCGGCACCGCCTGGCGCTGCATGTTCGAGCCCATCAACGCCCGGTTCGCGTCGTCGTGCTCCAGGAACGGGATCAACGCCGCCGAGATGCCCACGATCTGCTTCGGGCTCACGTCCACGTAGTCGATGATCTCCGACGGCACTTCCTTCAGCTCGCCGTCGTCGCGGGCCATGATCATGCCGTCCTTGAGCGTCCCGTCCATCGCGAGCGCGTCGGTCGGCGCGAGCACCGCGCGGATCTCCTCGTCGGCCCGGAGGAACGTCGCTTCCTTCGCGACCTTGCCCTTCTCCACCTTGCGGTAGGGCGTGCGGAGGAAGCCGTACTCATCGACCTGCGAGTATAGCCCGAGGCTCGCGATCAGGCCGATGTTGGTGCCCTCGGGCGTCTCGATCGGGCAGATCCGCCCGTAGTGGCTGATGTGCACGTCGCGCACCTCGAAGCCGGCGCGCTTGCGGTTCAGGCCGCCCGGCCCGAGCGCCGACAGGCGGCGCTCGTGCACCAGCGAGCTCAGCGGGTTGGTCTGGTCCACCACCTGGCTCAGCTCGCTCCGACCGAAGAAGAAGTCGATCGCGCTCGAGACGCTCTTGCTGTTGACCAGGTCCGCGATCTTCGCGACCTCGTCCGGGTCCTTGACGCTCATGCGCTCCTGGACCGTCCGGCGGAGCTTCAGGAACCCCTTGCGCAGCTCCTCCACCGCCAGCTCGTCCAGCGTCCGCAGGCGACGGTTGCCCAAGTGGTCGATGTCGTCCACCTGCGCCACCGGGCGGCCCGTCTCCGGGTCCACGCGGCTGCTCCGCAGGTCCAGCACGTACTGGATCACCCGCAGGAAGTCCTCGCCCGAAATGAACATCTGCTCCTCGGGCGTGTCCAGCGTGAACTTCCGGTTGATGCGGAAACGCCCCACGCGCCCCAGGCGGTACCGGTTGTCGTCGAAGAACTTCTCGTGGAAGAGCTGCTTCGCCTTCTCCACCTGCGGCGGGTTGCCGGGGCGCAGCTTCGTGTAGACCTTCAGCAACGCCTTCTCGAAATCCGTATCGACGTTGTCGAACTGGTCGAGCTTCTCCTCGGCGATCGTGTTCAGGATCAACGCGTCCGACGGGTTCTCGATGACGCGGATCGTCTTCAGGCTCGAGGCCATGATCGCCTCGGCCGCGTCGCCGATCTGGCGACCGACGTGGACGAGCTCCTCGCCCGACTCCGTATCAATGATCGACGCGGCGGCCCAGTGCTCGGGCTTCACGTCCGCGACCTTGATCTCGGTCACCTCGTAGAAGAGGCTGATGATCGCGTCGGTCGTCGCGACGCTCTCGTCGAGGCAGCGGAGGAAGGTGGTCGCCGCGAGCTTGGTCGACTGGTCGATCCGCATCGCCAGCACGTCCTTCTTGGTCACCTCCAGCTCGATCCACGACCCACGCTCGGGGATGACCCGGGCCGAGTGCAGCGGGCGGTCGCCCTCGCTGGAGACGATCGAGAAGTCCACGCCCGGGGAGCGGTGGAGCTGGCTCACGATCACGCGCTCGGCACCGTTCACGATGAACTCGCCGCCGCCCATCATGATCGGGAACTCGCCCAGGTAAATGCCCTCCTCGGGCAGGTCCGGGTGGGTCTCCCGACGCAGGCGGACCGTCAGCTTGAACGGCAACCCGTAGGTCAGGCGGAGCTCGCGGCACTCGTCCGGCGTGTACCGGGGCTCGTCGAGGTCGTAATGCGCGTACTCCAGGTGCATCGTCCCGTCGTAGCTCTCGATCGGGAAGATCTCACGGAGCAACGCCTCGAGACCGAAGCGCGGGTCGCGCTCCTCCGGCCCCTTGCCGTGCTGAAGGAAACGCTCGCACGCATGACGCTGCACCTCGGTCAGATCACCGACCTGCAGAAAATCGCCGCGCTTGGAGAAGTCTCGAATCGCCTTCTCTGGCATCGATACCCTCACTTCATACCGACAGCCCGACCCGCCCAGCCTGCAAGCCGGTCGAGATAGTCCTGCGAGCGTGCCGCGCCCGCCGGGCCTGGATGTCAGTTCATCTGATGTATGGTGGCACCCGCACTGTGCTGAACCCATGACAGTAGACGTCTGGCACGCCGATTGCCACCCCCGAGCCACTACAAAAAGTCAAGAAATCTGAGCAAATCCTTCTCGACATGAAACCCATGGGATGCCACTCACCCTAAAAAGGGTGTACTCCTCCCCCGTCTATCCCACGCCAAGCCCCGTCGGCACCTCCGATCGGGGCGAGGCCTTGGGCCGACGAGGGGGATGCCTTATACTGAATAAATCGCTTCCGCTCGACGTTGGCGTCACATTCCAGAACGGGCGTGGCATGGAACCAAGTGCTGAACAACTCAGGGGATCCGCTCCGCGTCGAATCGACCGATCCCGCTTGCTCTGCGCCCGCCGCGGAGCCGCACGCCCGGTGCTGCTCGCGCTGACAGGCCTCGCCTTGGTCCTCGCGCCGGCGCACGCCTCGGGCGGAGAACCCGCGCCCGGGGGCGAGCTTGAGCTCGCCACCCCGAGCTTCGCGAAGGCCCCGCTCGAGATCCGACGCCTCATCGAGCGGCTCGACGCTCATTCCCCCGGTGACCGCGCCGTCGCGGAAGCCACCCTCAGCGAGCACCCCGACTTCGATCTCGCGACCGCCTCCGCGGTCGCGCGTGATCCCGCCCTCACCCCCGAGCAGCGACAGCGCCTGTTGAACGTCGGCTGGCGGCTCTTCCGCGCCCACCCCCGGGCGGCGATGGGGATCAGCTTTGGCGGCGAGGTCGACGCGATGGTCCGCATCACCAACGCGATCGAACCGTTCGACGCCGCCCGCCTCCTCCAGGCCGGCGACCTGATCGACACCCTCGACGCCCGCCCGGTGCGGGCCTCGTCGGACGGGGATTTCTCGGCCCAGAACGACATGCAGATCGAGATCCTCAGCCGCCTCCCGCACGAGCGGATGCGCGTCACCGGCTTCCGGCACGGTCAGGCGTTCGAGGGCGAGATCGAGCTCGGGCGGTGGAACCAGCTCAATCAGGCCGGCACGCCGGACGAGTCGCTCCTCCGGGCCGCCTGGCTCCGACGCGTCCACCGCATGGAGCTCGACCGCCCGCTGGAGCTCAACGGCTCAAGCGGTGACGGGAAGGCGCGGGGCGCCGTCATTGACGCGGTGACGCCGCTCGCCATCCGCCCGAACTCCTATGAGGCGTTCGAGATGCGCATGGCGACGAGCAACCGCTTCGCGCGGGAGATCGCCCCGGCCGTCTCGGTCGTGGGCCCGGACACGGGCTGGTTCGCGGAGCTGGACCCCCGCCTGAGCCACGCCGCAGGGATTGCGCCGCAGAACAACCGCCCCAACATGCGTGCCCTGGTCGAAGCCCGGGAAGCCGAGGGCGTCGCGGGCGGCGTCGTCGAGATGCGCGTCTTGCCCGACAACAACCCGCGGCGCATGGTCCTGCCCGGCAGAGACGACCCCGCCCAGGCGGCAGCAGAAAATGATCAAGCCCGCATCGCCGCCCAGCTCCGACGCGTGCAGCAGGCGCGTGCTCAGCAGATGCAGAACCTGGAACGGCTCATCGAGCAGCTCGACACGGCGCTGGAAACACCCCTCACGCCCGGCGATCGCACCCTGCTGATCGAGCGGCGAGACAGCTACCTGCGGACCATCCGCGGGCTTCAGGAGCAGGTCGATCTGACCGAGCGCCAGCTCCGCGAACTCGGCGCCGGCGTCCAGCCCTGACGCAAACGCGACCGACACGCACAAGGCCGATGCGTTTCGCATCGGCCTTGTGCAGTAGAGATCGCTTGAGCGCTGGACGCCACCGCCCCGCGTCAGCTGGCGGTGAAGGGTGCGGCCGAGCCGTCTTGGATCAGGCTGCACTTCATCGGCGTCCCGCCGTGCTCGTCGAAGATCATCAGCTCGTTCTCGTCGCTCCCGCTGCGGAGCCACGGGGCCGGGAGGAGCACGGTCGTCTGCGGCGGGACGCTCTCGCCCCCGGCGGTCGCGACGAAGTACCGCCCCACGTGACGCCCGTTGACGTAGACCTGGCCCTTGGTCAGCCCGGTCAGGTCGAGGAAAAGCGGGCTCTCGCTCCGCGCGGCGAAGGTCGTGCGGTACCACGTCGGCAGGCCCGAAGCCTTGGCCGACTTGGCGAGCGAGGCGAACGCGCTCGGGGGCGGGGGCTCCCACTTCGCGAACGCCCACTCGGCTTTCTCGGTCAGGGCGTTCGCGCCCTCGAGGAAGACCGTCCCGGCGCCGATCGCCTCGAGAGCCGCGGCGTGATGCGCCTCCGCGTCGGGGTGGTGCTCGTGCAACAACGCGAGCTGCACCACGTTCTTCCCGCGCGCCAGCACCTCGCTGTCGAGCAGCAGCTGGCGCGGGCCCGAGGCGTCGGCGTACCCGATCGGCTCGTCGTTGAGCAGGATCGCGGCCCGCATCGGCATCGCGCCGAACTGCACGATCACCGGGCTCTTGCGCCGGTGCGTGAAGCTCCACGTCGCCCGGTCCGGGTGCGTCACGTCGCCGGTGCGGACCTCCCACAGCGGCTTGCGCACGCTCAGCATCTCGAGCGGTGCGCCCTGCTCGATCGTCATCTTGCCGGTCTTCAGCGCGACGGTCTCCCACAGGTGCCCGTAGAGCCCCTTGCCCTCCCCGAGCACGCAGCCGTTGCTGAATCGCCCGAGGTTCTCCGCGAGCGCGACCACCTGCTGCGGGCCTTTCTTGAGCGGGAGAGTCACGCCCTCCTCGGCGCCCGGGCCGAAGCCGAAGACACCGACCGGCTCACCCGTGTTGTAGAGGTGGACGCGGTCGCCGCCCTCGGGCATCGCGAGCTTGTGCTTCTTGGCGCCGGCGCTCTTGATGGTGAGCCGGTACCACCCGTATCCGTAGGGCGAGCCGAGGCTGGTGAGGTCCTTCGGCCCGTCGATCGCCGCGAAGCGCGGGCTGGAGCCGTCGATGTACTCGGTCGTCGCGGCCGCCGTCCACGGGCCGAGGGGTTTGCGCGTCGCGCGTGCGGCGGCGCGCGTCGGCCCGGTGGCCTGTTCCGCCTCGCCCCCGGCGCGGATCGCCAGGCACTGCTTCGACCCGCTCGGGAGCACGGGCGAGCCGTCGCCCTTGAGCCCCGCCGCCCCGACATAGCACGTCTCACCCGAAACGAAGCACGTGTCGATCTGCTCTTCGTTGCAGACGACCACCGTCAGGCCCTCGTGGATCACGATGCTGGGCTTCTTGCCCTTGGGCACCTCGACCTCCAGCGGCGAGCCGTTGACCGAGAGATACCCGCTGGTCCCCGCCGCCCCGTAGCAGATGAACATCGACCCCACGCTCGCGAACGCGTTGAGCGTGCAGGCGTCGAGGCGATGACGCCCGCCGAGGTGGACGTCGAACAGGCACCACGCGACCGCCTGCGTGCCGAGATCGACCGGGACGGCCGAGCCGTCGGGCAGGAGCAGGCGGGTCGTCCCCCCCGCGCCCTCGCTCGCGCCCGGGGCGGGCGCGGGCCCGAAGACGAACGCGACGCCGCCCTGAGAGCCCTGGGCGTGGACGACGCTGATCGCGGGCGCGGTCTTGCTCCGCGTGCTCGGCGCTTCGGGGATCGCGTCCGGGTCGGCGACGACCGGGCGGAAGGTCGGGTCGAGGTTGGCGAAGACGCGGCTGAAGCTCGAGGCGAACGTACAGATCCGCCGGACCGCCTGGAACGATGCGCCGGGCCCGCCGGCCTCCCCGAGCGGGGCGCCCAGGTCCGACGTCCCGGTTGTGTAGTCCCCCACCGCGTCGCTCAGGCGACCGCCCGTGAAGCCGAAGTTCGTCCCGCCGTGGAACGGTGCCAGGTTAAACTGCCCGCCCCCGGCGAGACACTCGGCGATCCGCCGCTGGAGCAAGGCCGGGCTCGCGGGCTCGGCGCTGTGCCCCCACGAGCCGACGCCCCGGGTCGGGAGATGGAGCACCATCTTCGGCGCGTCCGGAGTCACCTGACCGAGTTGGCGGAGCACCGCCAGCAGCTCGTCGCCGCCGGTCCAGGTGTCGATCTCGCCTTCCAGCTCCTGCCAGAGGTTGTTGTTGTTGAGCACCGGCACGTGCAGCCCGGCCTCGCGGAGGTAGCGCCCCAGCTCGCCGAGATACCCGGCCGCCAGGTCGTCCTGCCCGCAGGTCCAGCCGAATTCCTTTTGCAGCAAGACGATCGGCCCGCCCGCGCCGGGAGCCGTCACTTGAAGATCCCGCACCTGCTCGGCGACCGCCGTCAGGAACCGGCTCGACGCCTCCAAGAAGGGCTGGTTCGCGGTGCGGTAGTCGATCCCCTCGACCTCGCGGAGCCAGGCGGGGAGCCCGCCCATGTCCAGCCCGCCGTCGACGAAGGGCCCGACGCTGAGCACGCAGTACAGCCCGGCCTTGCCCACAAGCTCCACAAACCGGCGCAGGTCCGCGTCGCCCGTGAAGTCGAACTGACCCGCCCGCGACTCGTGACGCGACCAGATCACCGTTGTCTCGATCGTGTTCAGCCCGGCGAGCTTGGCCGCGTGGATCCGGTCGGCCCACTGCTCGCTGGGAACCTGGGTGTACTGGACCGAGCCGCTGACCAGCCAGATCCGACGCCCGTCGAGCATGAAGCTCCGCCCGTCGTAGGTGATCGAAGCCATGAACTTTCCCTTCTTCAGGGTGAAGAATCGTCCGCAGCCGAGCGCCGGGCCGATCCGAATCCGGGCGGTTCAAGCCACCCAAGCCCCGCGTCCAACCCCTCAAAACACCCGTCAAGGGCGATTTACAAGGAAAACCCTTGCTTTCAATGGGTTCAACGCTGAGCCTTAAGCCTAGGGGGGGATCTCGCAAGTGGCAATGTTTCGGGGTTGGAAGCTTGCAGATGCGGGTTCGGGGCGGGGGTGGTGAGGGGTGCAACCCGGGTCCGGGCCTTGTCCTAGACTCGGGGCCGGGCCGCCGGGCCGGGATTCCGCCCGTTGTTCTACCTTCATCAGGGGATAGCGACTCGATGCAATCTTGTGTACAGCGGTGGTCCTCAGCCTCGGGGTCGGTCCTTGCCGTGACGGCTGTCGCGCTGCTCGCGGGCGGGTGCGGATCGATGTCGTCGACCAACGACCGCCTCGAACGCATCGTCGGGCGCCAGACCGCCCAGCTCGACCCGCAGACCCGCGCCCCGGTCCGGGAGGCGGACCTCGCGCGGAGCGAACGGGACCGCGACGCGCAGCTCGACCCGAGCCCGGGCACGGTCAACCCGCCGGCCGACGAACTCACGTACGTCCCCGCCGACCCGGACCGCGACGTGGCATCGCGTCTGGAGTCGTTCGCCGACGACCTCCCCTCGCCTGACGATTGGGACGAGGCGTGGCAGGGGGCGTGGCAGGACGCGTGGGGCGATCAGGCGTGGGTCGCCGACAGCACGGACCAGCAGCCGCTGGAAATCGACCTACCCCTCGCCTTCCGCCTGAGCCAGGAGTCGGCCCGCGAGTTTCTGAACGCCGAGGAGGAGTACATCCTCGCCGCGATCCGCCTGCTGGTGGAGCGTCACCGCTGGTCGCCCAGGCTGTTTAACGACACCAGCGCGTTCGTCTCGGGCGCGGAGAACAGCGAGGGGCGCTACACCTCGGCCGTCCGCGTCATCAACGACCTCCGCCTCACCCAGCGCCTGCCCTTTGGCGGCGACGTCGCGGCCCGGTGGGTCACCGACGCGACCGAACAGCTCCGCGAGACCGCCGGCGGGCGCTACCGCCAGTCCTCAGAACTGATCCTCTCCACGAACGTCCCGCTGCTGCGCGGCGCGGGGGACGTCGCGCGGGAGGACCGCATCCAGGCCGAGCGGGACCTCGTCTACGCGGCCCGCACCTTCGAGCAGTTCCGGCGCGAGCTGCTCGTCAACATCGCGCGCGACTACTTCCAGCTCCTCAACACCCTCGCGCAGATCACCAACCAGGAGCGCCAGCTCGAAGGCTTCATCCGCGCCGAAGCACGCGTCCGCGGGCTGGTCGAGAGCGGGCGCACCCGCGCGTTCGAGCTCAACATCGTCGCGAACCAGGTCCTCGAAGCCCGCGGCAACCTCGAGACCCGGCGCGAGGACTACCGCCTCCAGCTCGACCGCTTCAAGACACGCCTCGGGCTCCCGCTCTCCACGCCGGTCGTCGTCCGCCCGTTCGAGCTGCCGATCCCGGAACCCGACATCGCCCTCGGCGAGGCCGGGCAGCGCGCCCTCGAGTTCCGCCTCGATCTCCAGAATTTCCGCGACCAGGTCGCCGACGGGCGGCGCGGCGTCCACAACGCCCGCAACCTCATGCTCCCCAGCCTCGACCTCACCGGCGAGGTCGGCGTCGGCGTCTTCGGCACCAACGGCGGCACCAACAGCCTCTTCGACAACCCCGACACCAACGCCGGCTTTGACGCGCGCGACGTCCGTTACCAAATCGGCGTCACCTTCGGGCTCCCGCTCGATCGCGAGATCGAACGCCTCGGCCTCCGACAGTCCCTCATCACGCTCGAACGACGCGAACGCGGGTACCGCCAGTTCCGAGACAACGTCGTCATCAACGCGCGCGCCAGCGTCCGCAACGTCGAACTCGCACGCTTCCGCCTCGACCTCGCCGAGCGCCAGGTCGAGATCAACCGGCGACGCCTCGAAGAGCAGGAACTCCGCGCCGACCAGGTCACCGCTCAGCAGCTCGTCGACACCGAGGCCGCCCTGCTCAACGCGGAAAACCAACGCGACCAGGCCCGCACCGACCTCCGCAACGCGGTGCTGAACTACCTGCTCCAGACCGGGCAGCTCCGCGTCGCGCGCGACGGGGACTTCCAGCCGCTCCCGGGGATGGAGCTCGTCCGCGAGGGCGAAGCCCCGGCCGGCGAAGACCTGGACCAACCCGACGACGGCCCGCCCGGCACCTGATGATTCAGAGCCGCGCCTCGGCCCGCGGGTCGGCGGGCCAGTCGAGGTGGTAAAAGCTCCCGCGGGGCTGGTCGGTGCGCTCGTAGGTGTGCGCGCCGAAGTAGTCGCGTTGCGCCTGGATGAGGCTGGCGGGGAGCCGGTCGGAGCGGTAGGCGTCGAAGTAGCTGAGCGTGCTCATCATGGCGGGCGCGGGGACGCCGCGGGCCGCGGCGACGCCGACAACGGCGCGGAGGTCGGGCATCTCTTGGATCAGCGCGTCGCCGAGGTCTCGGTCGAGGGCGAGGTTGGGGAGCTTGGATTCGCGCTCGAAGGCTTGGGCGATGGGCTCAAGGAGCTTGGCGCGGATGATGCACCCGCCGCGCCAGATGCGGGCGAGGGCCGCGAGATCGGTGTTCCACCCGCCGGCGTCGGAGGCGTCGCGGATGAGCGCGAAGCCCTGGGCGTAGGTGAGGATCTTGGCGGCGTGCAGCGCGTTGCGCACGCGCTCGATGAAGTGCCGGTCCTCGCCTTCCAGCGGCGTGAAGGGCTCGGCCGGGCCCGGGAGCGCGCGGGAGGCCCGCTCGCGCTCTTCACGCAGGGCGGAGATGTAGCGGGCGAAGACGGCCTCGGCGATCGTGGGCACGGGCACGCCGCGGTCGAGCGCGATCGTCGCGGTCCACTTGCCGGTGCCCTTCTGCCCGGCGGCGTCGAGGATGACGTCGACGAAAGGAGCGCCGGTCGTCGGGTCGGTCTGGCGGAGGATGTCGGCGGTAATCTCGATGAGGTAGCTGTCGAGGTCGCCGGTGTTCCAGGATTCGAAGACCTCGCCGATCTCGGCCGGGGGTAGGTGGGTGACGGTGCGGAGGAGCTGGTAGGCCTCGGCGATGAGCTGCATGTCGGCATACTCGATGCCGTTGTGGACCATCTTGACGAAGTGCCCGCTCCCGGCGGGGCCGATGTAGGCCGAGCAGGCGTCGGCGTTGGTCGCGGCGACGGGCCTGCCGGGGGTGGCGCCGAGGATGGGCTTGCCGGTTTCGCGGTCGACCTTGGCGGCGATCGCGTTCCAGATGGGCTCGAGTTCTTTATAAGCTTCGTAGTCGCCGCCGGGCATGAGGCTGGGGCCGAAGCGTGCGCCGAGTTCGCCGCCGGAGACGCCGGAGCCGATGAAGCGGACGCCTCGTGCGGCGAGTGCGGTCTCGCGTCGCTCGGTGTCGAGCCAGTGGGCGTTGCCGCCGTCGATGACGATGTCGCCGGGCTCGAAGAGCTCGGCGAGGGCGTCGATCGCGCCGTCGGTGATGGGGCCGGCCGGGAGGAGGATGATCGCCTTGCGCGGGCGCTTGAGCGCGCGCACGAAGTCGGCGAGTTCTTTCGCGGGCAGGACCGCGCCGCCGGGCCCGAGAACTTCGGGGGGGTTGACGTTGGCGAAGTCGAGGGTTTTTTCGTGAGTTCGGTTCCAGACGGCAACGCGGAAGCCGTGGTCGGCGATGTTGAGCACGAGGTTTTGCCCCATGACGCCGAGCCCGATGAGGCCGATGTCGGCGGTCGCGGTGTCGTGTGTGTCGTGTGTGGTCATGGGTCGTGCTCCGGCGGGGGTAGAGTTGGGCGATGTTTTCGGCGTGGTCGGACGGGTCGGTGTGGGCGGGGCTGCTCGCGGCTGCGGCGTTGTCGTCGCTGCTGTCGGTCCTGCTCTTCCGCAGCAGGATAGCCGGGGGACGGGCGAGCGCCGGGCTCGCGGGGGGGCTGCTCGCGGGGGTGTTGCTGGGCCCGGGCGTGCTGGGCACCGCGCAATCACCGACCTACGAGCGTCTGTTCATCGGCGGGATCGAGGCCCGGGACGAGCGCCGGGGCGTGGAAGAACGCCAAGCGACCGAGCGCCGAGCACTGATCGAGATCGGCGTGAGCCCGGAAGCGGTGGACGAGCTCGACATCGAGCACGCGAACGAGCTCGCGCCGCTGCAAGCCGCCGCGAGCGAGGGCGTGCGCGCGCACCGTGAAGGCCTGATGCTCCTCCCGATCGCGGCGCTGGGGGTGCTGCTGATCGCGAGCGGGGCGGGCGCGCCCCGCGGGCGGAGCCGGGGCGACGAGCCGAGCGGGCCCGGGATGGGGGCGGGGCTGCTGATGACCGTCTTCGCGGCTCTGCCGTGCGCGTGGCTCGCCGGGTGGCTGCTGGGCGTGAGCCGCGAACTCGCGCTCGCGCTCGGCGCGTGCGCCGCGGGGGGGTGCCTGCTCCCGGGCGTTCGCCTCCGCTGGACGCCCGAGCACGGGCGCGGGGCGGGGGTCGAGGCGGCGCACGCCGGGGCGATCACGGGCGCGGGCGTGCTGCTCGGGTGGGCCGCCCCCGCGGCCCAGCCGTGGGCCGCGGCCATCGTCGGGGGCGCGCTCACCGGGCTCGTGCTCCGCGTCGTGCTGGGGGCGCGGTCACCGGCGGTGCGTCGTGCCGCCCGTGCGGCTCGCGGGGCGGCGGTCCTGGTCGCCCTCCCCGCGCTGCTCGCGATCGCGGTCGCGCAGCTCGACCCCGCGCACGCGATCCACAGCGCCGGGGCCGCTTGGTTCGTCCTCGCGTGCGTCCTGCTCGCGGGCGACGGGCAGCTCATCGGCGCGACGCTCGGCTATATGACCTTCGGGACCGACCACCAGCGTGCGCGCGGGCTCGGTCGCGGCGTCGAATCCGCCGCCGGCGCGGGGCTCGGCATCGCCGCCTTCACCGCCTGCCTGATCGCCGGCGGCGCGATCGACACCACCCGCCCGGTCGAGGCGAGCGGCGCGTGGGGCCTCATCCTCAGCGGGCTCGCCCTCGAACTGATGATCCCCATGACCCGGCGCGCCAGCACGGGCATGGTGCCAGAGCCGAACGACTAAATGGGCGTGTCCGGCATCACGTTCCGAGGCTCTGATTCACGGATCGGCAGGACGAGCGTCCCGCCCGTCAATGAGTGTCGGGAGTGACGGGCCAGAGGCCCATCCCACCGAGTTTCAGAAGGCGTCTTCGAGCCGTCCGACAGAACCGAAGACCCCGCCGACCCCCACGCGGCGCCCCACGGACGCCCGATCCTGCGCGTTCAGCTCCCGCCGCCGGGAGCGAGGCGGAGGATGTCCGCGACCTCGCGCCCGAGGGCGTCGTCGCGCCGTCGGGCCCAGTCCAGGGCGCGGTCGCCCGCCTCGTCGCGCGGGTCGGCGAGCGCGCCCGCGTTGAGCAGCAGGATCACGCGGGCGGGATCGCCCCGGCTGGCGGCACGCATCAGCGGGGTCACGCCGTCGCGGTCCTCGACGTTCGGGTCCGCACCGCTCGCGAGCAGCAACTCGAGCAGCTCGATCGCGCTCTCGCCCGACGCGGCGGCTGCGGCGATCGGCGTGCGACCGGTGTTGTCGCCCTCGTTCACGTTGGCCCCCGCGCCCAGCAGCGCGCGGACCTTCTCCGATGACTGCGCCTCGGTCGCCAGGAGCAGGGCCGTCTCGCCCCAGCGGTTCTTCGCGTCCACGTTCGCCCCGGCGGCGAGCAGGGCGCGGAGGGCCTCGTACTCCCCGCGCGAAGCCGCCATCATCGTGGGCGTCCAGCCGTCGTCGCTCCGCGCGTCCACCCGCGCCGGGGGCGAGGCCTCCAGCAGCATCCGCACGCACCCGACCCCGCCCCAGCCCGCGGCATAAAACAGCGCGTTGCGCCCTTCGCGCCCGCGCGCGTCCGCCCGCGCGCCGCCGTCGATCAGCAGACGCATCCCGTCCTGGTGCCCGGCGAACGCGGCCGCCATGAGGGGCGTGAGCCCCGAGGTCCGCGAGCCGGAGCCCTCGTCGGGCGCGTTCAGGTCCACACCCGCCTGCACCTCGCGGCGCAAGGCCTCGAGGTCGTTCATCAGCGCCGCCTCGTGGACGCGACCGGCCGACACCGGGCGGGACTCCCCGAACTCCCCGATCAACTCCTGCAAGGCCGCGTAGAGCAGCATCCCCGCCACCATCAGGCTCAGCGTGATCAGGATCAGCGGGATGCGACGCTTCATGGCAGAAACCCTCCCGCGCGAGCGCCCGCGACCGGCACGCCCACGCGCACAGACTGTACCCGAACGCGCCCGGGCGGGGAGCCGCCCCGGGCCTTCCCGCCCCGTCGACCCCGCCGCCCCGCGATCAGTCCTCGTCGTGGTGCGGCTGATAGGCGTTGATGACTTCCTGCTGCACGTGCGGCGGGGTCGGCTCGTCGTGGCTGTAATCCATCGCGAACGACCCGGCCCCGTGCGTGATGCTCTTCAGCTCGGTCGTGAAGTTTTGCAGCTCGCCCAGCGGTGCCTGCGCCCGCAGCACGATGCCCCCGCCGCCGCCCATCGCCGTGTCCACCACGCGACCGCGCTTGGTGCTCAGTACGCCCGAAAGGTCGCCCATGTACGACTCCGGCGCAACGATCTCGAGGTCCACGAACGGCTCGAGCAGGACGGGGTGGGCTTTCTTGATCGCGTCGATGAAAGCTCGTTTGCCGGCCGTGATGAACGCGATCTCCTTGCTGTCCACGTCGTGGTACTTCCCGTCGTAGACGCTGACGCGGACGCCGGTGAGCGGGTAGCCCGCGACCGCGCCGTCGGCGAGCACGAGGCGGACGCCCTTCTCGATCGCCGGCATGAACTGGCGCGGGATGCTGCCGCCGACGGTCTCGTTGACGAACTCAAAGCCCGTCTCGTGCTCCGGCGGGAGCGGCTCGACGCGCAGGTAGACCTCGCCGAACTGCCCGGCGCCGCCCGTCTGCTTCTTGTGCCGGTGGTGCCCCTCGGCCTTGCCCGTGATCGTCTCCTTATACGCCACACGCGGCGGCGCGGTCACCAGCTCGATCCCGTGGTCCGCCTTCAGACGCTCGATCACGATCCGAAGGTGCAGCTCGCCCAGCCCGCGCATGACGGTCTGCTTCGTGGCCGCGATGCGCTCGATCGTGAGGCACGGGTCCTCGGCCGTGAGCTTTGGGATCAACGCGCTGAACTTCGTCTCGTCCGCGTGGTTCTTCAGCTCAATGGCCAGCCCGTACATCGGCTTCGGCAACGGCAGCGGCTTCAGGTGCAGCGTGTCCAGCTCGTGCCCCTCGTGCAGCACGGCATCGAAGTGGACTTCCTCGATCTTCGCGACCGCGCCGATGTCGCCCGGGCCGAGGGCCTCGACTTCCTGGTTCTCCTTGCCCTGACGCTTGAACAAATGCCCGATGCGGATCGGCTTCTTGTGGTCCCCGATCAGGATCTCGCTCTTCGCTTTCAGCGTGCCCTGGTGCACGCGGAAGACGCCGAGCTTGCCGACGAACGGGTCGCTCGACACCTTGAACACGTGCGCGATCGTCGCCTTGCCCGCGTCCGGCTCGGCGGCGAACGAGACCTCGCCCTCGACGCCCTCCTTGCGGCGCAGGAACGGGCGCGGGTTCCCCTCCAAGGGGTTCGGCAGCAGGCTCGCGAAGATGTGCATGAGGTCCTGCACGCCCGCGCCCGTCTTGGCCGAGCAGTAGCAGATGGGCACCAGGTGCGACTCGCGGAGCGCCTGCTCGAACGCGTCGTGCAGCTTCTGCCCGCTGATCGCCTCTTCCCCGGCGTCGAGGTACTTGGTCATCAGCTCGTCCTGCACCTCCACGATCTGCTCGATGATCCGCTGGTGCGCCTCGCCGACGGAGCTGAACAGCGCCTCGTCCCCCGCCTTGTCCGTCCCGTCGTGCTCGAAGACGTTCACCACGTCCTTCCGGTCCGGCGTCGGCAGGTTGATCGGCAGGCAAGCCGCCCCGAACAGCTCGCGCAGACGCTCGGTGAGCGCTTCCAGATCCGCGTCCGGGTCGTCGATCTTGTTGATGATGAGCATGCGCGGGAGGTTGCGCTCCGCGGCGATCGCCATCAGGCGGCGCGTGACCGAGTCCGGGCCCTTGTGCGCGTCGACCACGACGGCGACGGTTTCCACGGCCGGGAAGACCGCGATCGTGTGACCCAGAAAGTCCGCCATCCCCGGCGTGTCGACCAGGTTGACCATGTGCCCTTCGTGGTCGAAGTGCAGCGTCGACGTGCGGAGCGAGTGCTTGTGCTCCCGCTCGGCCTCCGTCCAGTCGCTCAGCGTGCTCCCCTCCTCCACCGTGCCGACGCGAGGGATCACCCCGGCCTGGTGGAGGAGCTGCTCGCTCAGCGTCGTCTTCCCGGCGCCGGCCTGACCAGCCAACGCCACGTTCCGAATATCAGCGGGATCGCGTACAGCCATCGGGATGCCCTCTCTTTCCTAAAGCGCACGTCTGGATCTCAAAGGCAGACCATTGCCAAGTTCGAAAACCGCAAACGCTGCATTCTACAGCGAGTGGCTGCAAATGCAAACAGGCGATCCCCGCAACAGGGGTGCTGCGAGGTAGAGCTGGATACAGGGCTCGTGAAGATTCGAGAATTCTGAGTCATGCTCTTGACCACAATTTTAGAATCCATTATCTTCAACGCATGAGATGCGGAACGGAAGCATTCACACGGGGGACGGGGGACGGGGCAATAGAGCATCAATTGACCGTATAGTATTTCGGTACGTCCTCGCGTGCGTGTTTCTGGTCTCCGCAGCCGCCAAATCCTTTCAGCCTGGGGAGACGATTTCGGTACTCGTCTCGACGCACCACTTCACTGCTGAGTTCGCGACGGCCGTGCTCATGTGCGTGATCGTGGTCGAGTTTGTGGTTGCTGGGCGTCTTGATGCGCCCATCCAGTGAGAGCTTGCACCGACTAGCCATTATTTGCATTGCACTTCGAAATCCATCAACAGATAATATCATCGGTGTCAAAGCAGATTGTGTGCCAATCCCAGATACCACCCCACCCGGCGGCGGCGATGACGGATCAATCGGTGACGGACTGGGCGGATGATATTATAAATTAAAGCGGGCGCGAAATTATGAAGTTGAAATTATATTTATCTGTTTTCTTTGTGGTTTTTGCGATTGCGATGCTAATCGTCGCGGCATGGCGTGTACGGGACAGGCCTCGCATTGTGGAAACGCCCGCGCCGGCACAGGCTGATCGGGCGGGAGATCTCCCGCCCGATCGCTCACCGGGCATGCTCCTTTCGGGCTCAGACCCGAGCGAAGCGACGGCGGCACTCTCGATGCTCCAGTCGGATGTTGAACAGGTAGCAAGAGAAGTTCGGGGCCTGCCGGATTCGGCGCAGCTCGCGTCTGAAACGAGAGATGCCGTGGCGCTTTACATGTTTGGCGACGCCGGCGCGTTTGCGGACTATTTGGCGTCGAGACGTATCCAACCACCCGCGAATGCGACGCCTGCCACGATACACGCGATGTAGGAGGATCGCGCCCCGATATCGATCTTTGCGGATGCATGGATCGATCCGGGCTCATTCGAGATCCGCACCCGCTACCGCCGGGGGGTGGAGGTCCCGCTCCCCGTTCAGCCTCGGAGCGTCGACTCGGTGTATCGCCCGGGACGGCGGGGCGTGCTCGATGACCCAGCAGAAGCAAGGCTTGACGTGCAGGAACTCGTTTTTGCGTCCCGAATGAGCACGCTGGAGGGCGACCACTTCCTCGGGCGCGTCGGGTTCTGGTTCGCGTACGACCGCGCCGAGCGGCAGTGGGTGCTCATGCGTATCAACGTCTATGACCGCCCTCGCGATGCAATAGTTATGCCACCGATTTAATCTTTAATCAGGCAACATGCTCGATCAACCCACACACGGAGTCTGCGGATGCGGCAATCCGGCCGGGCGTTTTCAATGATTGAGTTGCTTGTCGTCATTAGTTTAGCGGCGGTCTTGATCGCAATACTTCTTCCGGCGTTCGCGGGCTCGCGATCGACCGCATTACGAATAATCAGCGCCAGCCAACTCCGCCAGATCGGCCTGCATTTCGGGGAATATGTCCACGAAACCGGGGGCTATCCCTTCGCGGGCGAGGGCGTGTTCTATCCCGGTGCCTGCGAAGGTGTGAGGATCAGCTTCGGTTATTGGGGAGCGGATCTACACTGGCCTAGCCTGGTGCTCAGTGATCAACAATACGATGCATATAATAGTTATCTTCTCGCACCCCGGGCGATCCGGAACCCGGAGATGTGCGGGCATCCCACATCGTACATCTACAGCCGCTCGTTCTTAGCTCGCCCTGCGAACTGGCGTTCCGGTGAAGCCCCCGATCCTTCATTGCTCCGGGGAGTTCGAGACGCCGACATCGCGCACCCCTCTGGCAAGGCGTTGCTCTGGGATTGGGAACTACCGTATCTGCCGCGAGAGCTCGTGTTTCAAGGCCGCGATCTCGCTGAGAAAACGCCGATTTTATTTGTGGATATGCATGTTAAAGAGCGAGCGCCTCACGAAGCGACCGCGCCGGTTCAGAGCCGGATGCGTCCCGAACCCCCGCAACGCCTTCACGATACGCCCGGCGGTGTTGCCGGTGTGGATTTCTGAGCGTCTTACACGACGATCGCTGCCCACCCCCTCTGGCATGCCACGGGTGATCACCCGCTTCGCACGCTGCCCTCACCGGGCGCCTCCACCTCGGCGGGATCGCGTACTGCCATCGGTTATGCCCTCCCAGACGCCGATCCGGCGCCCCGGGTGGGCACGGCTCGGCCTCACCGGGCGAGTCTAACCAACAGGTCAAGATTCTGTAAACACCACGCCACCCATACCGAGCGCACCACGAACCTACAGCCCGTACCCGCCCCGCATCGACGACCACGCCCGCGACAGACGACCGTACATCGCCTCCAGGCTCGCCGGGATCACACGCACCTGCCCCAGCACCGTCATGTAATTCACGTCCCCGCCCCACCGCGGCACCAGGTGCACGTGCAGATGCTCCGGCACCCCCGCACCCGCCGCCCGACCTTGGTTGATCCCGATGTTCACGCCCTGCGGGTCCAGCGCCCGCTCCAGCAGGTCAGCCGCCAGATCCACCAGCGCCCACAACGACGCACGCTGCCCCGCGTCGTAATCGGTCAGCCTCGGGCGGCTCTCCCCCAGCGCCACCAGCAGGTGCCCGTTCGCGTACGGGTACCGGTTCAGCATCACCATCCCCGCGCCCGTACGCACGATCACGAGCTGCGCCTCGTCCGCCTCCGGGTTCAGCCAGTAGTCGCGGAGGAAACACCCCGTCCCGCCCGCCGACGTCGCCAGACCGCGCTCCTTCTGGTCCACCTCGTCGATGTACCCCATCCGCCACGGCGCGTGCAGGGCGGGCACGTTGCCCGTCGGCTGGTCCGTCGGGCGGAGCCCGCCTGGAAACGGGCCGGGTTGCTGCTGCGCCATCGTTCACACCCTCCGACGATCGCCCGCGGGGTTCTCGGACCCGCACCGACCGATGCTAACCCCGCCCCAGCCCGAAAGCCCGGGCCCGAGGCGACCGATGATCACTTCGGTCGTGTCAGACGCCGACCGGAGGCCTTTCCCCATGATCGTCGATGACATCATGACCCGCGACGTCGTCACCGTCGGGCTCGACGACAGCGTCAAATGGGTCCGCGCCATCTTCGACGAGCGACGGTTCCACCACCTCATCGTCACCGAAGGCGGCAAGGTCGTCGGCGTGCTCAGCGACCGCGACCTCCTCAAGCACATCTCCCCGTTCATCGGAAAAATGGGCGAACGCCCCCAGGACATCATCAGCCTCGAAAAACGCGTCCACCAGGTCATGAGCCGTGCGCTCATCAGCGCCAAGCCCGGAACGGACGTCTGCGACGCGGCCGTGCTTTTTGTCGAAAACCGCGTCGGCTGCCTCCCGATCATCGACGACGCCGGGCGCTGCGTCGGGATCGTCAGCCTGCGCGACCTCATGCGCGCCCTCGCCGGCATCGCCGGGTGCAACATCCCCCCGCGCGAGCTCGACGAAGACGCGAAGCCCAAAGCCGCGTAACCCGCCGCCCGCGCCCGACGCAAACGCCCCGCACGTGCGCACCACCCGTGCGCACGACGACGCGGCTTCACATCCGGTCCACGTGCGGGATGCCCAGCGTCTCGAGCCCATCCTCGAGCACGCGGGCCGTCAGGGCGCACAGACGCAGCCGCGACGCCCGCACGCCCGCCTCGCCCTTCAGCACCGGGCAGTGCTCGAAGAACCCGCTGAACGCCCCCGCGAGGTCGTAGAGATACGCGCACAACCGGTGCGGCTCCAGGTGCTCGGCCGAGCGGCGCACCGACGACGGGTACGCCAGGAGCTGCATCGCGAGCGCCTTCTCCGCGGGTTCGCCGACCGCCAGCGGCGCGCGCTCGAAGCCGGCGGTGTCGATCCCCAGCTCCGCCGCCTTGCGGAAAATGCTCTTGATCCGCGCCAAGGCATACAGCAAATACGGCCCCGTGTTGCCCTGCAGCGCGACCATCCGGTCGTAGCTGAACACGTAGTCCTTGATCCGGTCGTTGCTCAGGTCCGCGTACTTGATCGCCGCGATGCCCACGACCTCCGCGATCGGCAGGCGCTCGGCCTCCGGCGTGTCGGGGGAGGACTCCGCGACCTTCTCCCCGGCCCGCGCGATCGCCTCGTCCAGCAGCTCGCTCAGGCGGATGTTCTCGCCGGAGCGGGTCTTGAAGGGGCGGCGGTCCTCGCCGAGGACCATGCCGAACGCCGCGTGTTCGAGTTTCGCCTCGCCCGCGCCGGTCGTCGCATAGCCGGCTTTGTGCGCCGCGCCGAAGACCTGTCGGAAGTGCAGCGCCTGGCGTGCATCGACGCAGTAGACGACGCGGTGCGCCCCGAGTGTCCGCACGCGCCGGCGGATCGCGGCGACGTCGGTCGTCGCGTAGAGATAGCCGCCGTCGCTCTTGCGCACCAGGCAGGGCTCCTCGATCCCCCCCACACGAACGACCACCGCCCCGCCGGCCTCTTCCTCAGCGACGCCCCGCTCGATCAGGTCGGCCACGAGCGGCGCGAGCTCCTCGCGGTAGCTGCTCTCGCCGGCGCTGTCTTGCTCGGTGATGCGTGTCTTGAGGCGGGCGCAGTTGTCGAGGCAGGCCGCGATGGTGACGTCGTAGAGCTTCTGCCAGACCGCCTCCACCTCGGCGTCGTGGTTCTGCAGGCGCACGAGCGTCTGCTTGCTCGCGCTCAGGTTCGCCTCGGCGGCCTCGTGCTCGCCCTCGAGCGTGCGCACGTCGTCCTCGAACTCCGCGTCAACCTTCGGGTGCCTCGCCCAGGCGCGCCACATCTTCAGCTTCGCGGTCGGCGGGGTGGACTCGGCCTTTGCCTCCTTATAAAGCCGGTCGAGGTCGTCGAGCGTGACGGCGTCGAGGTCGAGCTTGCCTTGGGCCGCCTGCTCCATGAGCGTGCGCGTGACCATCGCGATCGGGAGCCCCCAGTCGCCGACGTGGTTCTGGCGGATGACCGTGTGCCCGAGTCGCTCGAAGAGGCGGGCGAGCGCGTCGCCGATGACGGTCGAGCGGAGGTGCCCGACGTGCATCTGCTTCGCGAGGTTCACCCCGCAGAGGTCGACGACGACCGTCTCGGGCTCCGCCGGCGCCTCCAGCCCGAGGGCGGGCGAGTCGAGCTGCGCGAGCAGGCGGGCGAGGGCCTCGGGCTTCAGGCGGACGTTGATGAACCCCGGGCCGGCGATGTCGGCATCCGTCAGCGGCTCGACCAGATCCGACAGCAGCGGCCCGACCTTCTCGGCCAGCTCCGACGCGATCTCCCGAGGCTTGCGCCCGAGGATCTTCGCGAGCGGCATCGCCGCGTTGGACTGAAAATCGCCCAGTTCGGCCCGCTTGCTTGGCGTGATCAGCGGGTCGGCGTCGGCGGGGGCGCCCTCGATCGACGCGATCGCCTGGCGAAAGGCGTGGGTCAGCAACTCGACAGGGTCGAACTCAGAGCGGTCGGCGGGCATGGGTGAAATGTAGGGGACGTCGACAGATGGGGAGAGCGGGGAGCGGGCCGAGAGCGGGGAAGGACGCGAGAGGCGGGAGCCCTCACCCCAGCCCTCTCCCAGGGGGAGAGGGGGTTGCTGCGGTCAGCGGGCGGCCCACTCGTCGAGCAGCGCGTAGAGCGCCTCGGCGAGCACCGCGACGTGCGGCCCGGGGATCTGGCTCTGCGGATGATCCAGCACCCCGAGACGACGGGCGTCGCCCGCCTCGGTCGGGAGCGTCCCCAGACGCCCCATCGCCTCGACCGCCGCCTCGCTCGTGCGCACGTCCACGGGCGTGCGGCTCGGGGGCACGACGTCGCTCAGGGTTCCGGCCGGCTCGCCGGGCGTCGCGCGGATCAGCACAATCGCGCCCGGGTTCAGGCGGAGCACGTCCTCCGCGTCCAGATCAACCCAGGGCGAGGCGTCCGCCGGGAGGGCGCTCTCGAAGCCGGCGCGGAGAAGCAGGTCGTGGTGCCAGCTCCCCGGGCCGAACGCCGCGGGCGGGTTTACCGCGCCGAGCAGCAGCACCGGGCCGAGCGCGACGCGCGCCTCGAAGGTCGCCTGGTCCGGCGGGGCGAGGGCCTCCTGCATGCGCTCGATCAGCGCGCGCGCCTCGTCCTCGCGCCCCACGATCGTGCCGACGTCGTAGGTCGCGGTCCCCACCTCTTCGATCGTCAGCAGGCGGTAGTCGCGCATCCACCACCCGTGGGTGTTCGCCATCTCCTGCATCCGCGGGGGGTAGTCGCGCGTGCCCCACTGCGTGAGCACGTGGGTCGGATTGGCCCGGAGCAGCGCCTCGTAGTCGATCCCGCTCTGATCCCCGCCCGCGGGCACCGAGGCCGGGAGCAGGCGGTCGAACCCGTGCCGAGCGACCGCGAGCTCCGCCGCGTCCAGCTCCGCGAGGATCACCCCGAACGCCGGGCTGAGCGCCGCGACCCGGGCGCCCGACAGCGGCTCGGGCGCACCGGGGGTGCTCCGCGGGCTGCGGACGAGCGTCACGACCATCGCCAGCAGCACGATGATCGGCACCACGATCAGGACGTGCCGAACTTCTTTATGCATCCGACGAACCTCCCGGGGCGACCCCTGGTTGAGCATACCGCGCCGCGCGGGTCGGCACGCCCCCCGACGCGCCTTCGAACGCCCGGCCCGTGCGCACGCGCAGCGCCGACAACGCCCGCGGGGGGTGCAGGGCGAAGCTCCACGCCCGATCCGCGCGGAGCCCGCTCGCCTCGCGCTCGCGCTGCAAGCGCTCCGCCGTCGCACGAAGTTCCGCCAACGCGGACGCGTGCGCACGCCGGTTCTCCGCGAGCAGCTCGTGCATCGCGCGGAACCGCGTCGCGCGTTCTCCTGGGTCGGCGGCGGCTTCGATCGCCCGGACGTGCGCACGCTTGCGCTCGGCGAGGGGTCCGTCGCCCAGCATCGCCGGGTCGTGGGCCGCGTGGTGCGCGCGCCAGCGGGCGCGGGCGAGGTCCGCCTCGGTGGGGATCGGGGGCGAGGGGCCGGGGAATTCCAGAAGCACGGTCGCGGTCGCGACGACCGCGGGCGCGAGGCGCGCCCACCCGAGCCATGCCTCGAGCCACCGTTCCGTAACGCGGTCGTACCCCGGCTGGTTCGCGCCGCTCCCCCCGCCGCCGGTGCCGTGGATGAACAGGTCGCACGCGCCGAAGCGCACCAGCCCGGTCATGAGCAGCCCGCGCGGGGCGAGGGCATCGCGCTCGCCGAGCCCGCGCAGCCGCTCACCGGTCGCGGGCAGGCGTCGGTTGTCGCGGAGGATCCAGAGCGGGAACTCGCCCGGGGCGAGCGCGCGGATGCCCGGGCCGGGGCCGACGCCCTCGATCGCCCCGTTGTACGACCCGCGGCACGCCTCCGGCTCCGCCCGCATCTTCTCGACCAATTCCTGAAACAGCGTCGTTCGCCCGAGCGCGAGCGAGCTCAGGAGCGTGACGCGCGGCTCTTCCGGCGGGAGCAGGTCCTCGCCCGTGCGCGCGAGCTGGTCGGCGAGCGAAGCCGCGCCCGCGTGCGCGCGCAACGCGTCGGCGATCGCCTCCAGTCGCCCGGGAATCAGCTCGCCCAGGCCCCGCTCGATCGCGTCCTCCATCGCCGACAGGTCCGCGATCGCGGGGCGGAGCCCGAGCGGGCGGGCGGCGTCGTCGGGCGCGAGCCGGATTGCCCGCGCGTCGATCCCGCCGGGGTGCCCGGGCGTGCGCACGGGAATGCGAAGCACGCCCGCGTCGTCGGCGTCGTGGTCGACCACGAGCCAGGCCGAGCCCGCGTTCGTGCGCTCGGCGAGGGCGGTCAGGGCGAACCGCTTCGCAAGGATCCCCGGGTGCCACAGCCCCGGCTGGTGCCCGCTGAGCACCACCGGGCGATCGATCGGGAGCCCGAACTCGGCACGCAGGCTCGCGCGGGCGGCGGCCTGAGCACTGGTGGCACCGTTGAAATGCTCACGCACGAGCGTGGGCCAGCCCGTGGGCGAGGGGCGGCAGGACGGCTCGGGGGCGGGTGTCTGGGTTTCGGGCACGGGGCGCTCCGGAACGAGCCGCGACCGTGAGGGAGCGGTCCCCGACGGCCGAGGGTGCCGGACCGGTCCCTCACGGTCGCGGCTCGTCCGAGGGAGGCTAGCCGCAGTTCGCGGGGGTTTCGTGGCAATCGCCGGGGATCACCAGCCCCTCAGCCGCCCCGGGTTGGAGGCGATCCGCGCACCGCTCGAGCTCTTTCGCCAGCACGCACCGGTAGTGCCGGAGGCGGACGTCGCGATCGTTCAACGGGCCGCCGAAGGTGCGGTTGAGGTCGTTATAGATCAGCCGAACCGGGATCTCGCGGATGCGGAGCCGGTTCGCGACCGCCTGCACCCAGAACTGAAGGGGGAAGGCGTAGCCGGGCTCGTCGAGGTGGAGCGTGGCGAGCGGGGCGACGCGGTACGCCTTGAACCCGCAGAACGCGTCGGTGAGCGAGAGCCCGAGGCGCCGGTTGAGTTCGTCGGTGATGTGCATGTTGATCGTGCGCCGCTCGGGTGGCGGGAGGTCGTCGCCGTCGTGCTGTCGCAGATAGCGCGAGCCGCTGACGATGTCGGCGTCGCCGGCCGCGGCGGCCTCGAGGAATGCCGGGATCGCCGCGGGCTCGTGCTGCTCGTCGCAGTCCATCGTGATGATCCAGTCGAAGCCGTCCACCTGGGCCCAGCGGAACGCGTCGGCCAGGCTCCGCCCGTACCCGCGGTTGGTCGAGTGACAGATGACCTCAACAGGAAACTGCGCGAGCAGAGCGCTGGTCGCGTCGGTGGAGCCGTCGTCGAGCACAAGCACGTCCGACGCGTGCGCCAGCACACGCTCCAGCACCCGCGCGACGTGCTTCTGCTCGTTGTACACGGGGATGGCGACGAGCGTGCGCATGCGGGCTCCATGTCGGCGTGGGCGGCGTGGGCGTCCGGGTCGCACCGCTTTCGCAAGCGGTACCCCGGACGGATGCGGTCGGCTGCGATAGCGCTCAGAGCGCATGAAGACTCTACGCAGCGATGAAGCGGGGGCGGCAGGACAAGCCTCCGGAGACTTTGCCGTGGATTGAGAGGGTTTTTATGCTTGCGAACATGGGGGTTTTAGGTACAATAGTTTGAGTTTTGTTTGGTTTTGAGCCGAGACGCTCACCGGAGTGGGCGTCGGCTCGGGACAGATGTGGATTGGAGACGCTGATGCGGACAAATCGTGGATTGGTGATGTCGTCGGTATTGGTCGCGATCGCTGGGCTTTCGACCTCAGCGCTTGGGCAGGGCCCGGGTTCCGGGTCCGCTGGCGGCAGCGGCCGGTGCGTGGAAACACGGAGCGTTGTGCAGACCAGCGTGACATGGTCGTTTAATCTGTATCTGGGTGCCAAATGTGAACTGACGTCAGCTCAGGGTGGGGTATCTGCCACCGCGAGCGTGGGCACTCTGGCGATTGGCAATAAACCAGAACCTTGCCCCTGCGAGAACGAAGAATCTTCAGAAATGGACGTTGGAGGCCCGATCACGGCGGATCTGCTCACCCATAGCCCGATTTCGGTGGGTGCGTTCCAAGAGGGATGCGGAGATGACTACGGCGCCGGCTGGCCAGTGCGCGGCATCGCGGAGGCCGATAGTTTTCTGACGGCGACCAGTGGACGATTCAAGACGTTTACCCAGTCGACTTCGTGGTCCCGTTCGAATCCTGTCGATCGAGATTGCGACGGGCGGTGTGAAGACATCGAGTTCTGCGTGCACATGGGGCTGCCGGTCGCGGTTGCCACGGGGTGGTACGCCGCGGAACTCTCGGAAACATGCCAAGACTGGATGTTCGTTCCCTCGGCTTCGGTGAAGGTTTTCATCGATTCTGACCTGCTCTCGGAGCGGTGCCCGTGTTTCCCTCTTCTGGCCTGTGAGAAGGGCGGAGGAGTCGCTCCCGGAGTGGATCCCGGGGCTGGCTCGGGCACCCCGGGCCAGGACCACTTTGATGAGATCGGCGGCGGCGAACCGGCGACGGCCTTGTGGTTCACGGTGATGAACGTCACGCTCACGGACGCGTTCGGGCAAGAAACCACGACGAGTTTCCAAGGGACCATCGGTGTCGATGACAACGGCGATCTCGTGCAGGAGGGGATCTTCGAGGGCTTGGAGACCCCACCCACAGGAGATCAGGACGTGGCCCTTGCCGCAAGCGTCAATCTCCCGGTGGACACCACCGGCGCGGTGGCGATCTACGTCTCGGTCGACACGATCGATATGACCGAGGCTCTTATGGGCGACCTCAACGGCGACGGGCAGATCACTTTTGAGGATCGCGTCATCGTGGCCAGCGCCCTCGGCACACCGTTCGGTCAGCTCGGATACGACCCGCGGGGGGACTTTGACGGCAACGGCGTGATCGACGCGAGCGATCTGGCAGCCATGAACGCGCTCGTCTGCATCGCCGACGTCAACGGCGACGGGGTGGTCGACAACGACGACCTGTCCGAGTATCTCGACTGGTTCAGCACCGCCGACCCGCGGGCCGAGATGGACGGCCTCCCGGGCATCACCCTCGACGATCTCGACACCTTCCTCGCCGCATTCGCCAACGGCTGTAACTGAGCCGACCCCCGGCGGCCGAGCCTGAGAATCCCACGCCGGGCGCGGGCGACCGCGCCCGGCGTGCTCTTTCAGGTCCCCCCCGCACGCGCAGCCCGCGGGCCAACCCGGCCTCGTTGGGCTCGCGGTGCTGCTCACTCTGGCGGGTAGTACAGGTCGCTGGCGTCTTGGCTCTGGGTTTTGGTGAAGGCCGCGAAGCCAAAGGGGCGTTTGGGGTCGCCGCGTCGGGTTTGCTGGGCCTCGGCGGCGGCTTCGACGCGCTGGAGCAGCTCGGGGCTGATCGAGTGCATCCCCCGGATCTCGTGGATCGGGAGGGTGTAGGTCTCCCCGTTCGGCGTCTCGATGCGGAAGACGCTGCACTGCACGTCCGCCGAGAGGGCTCGGCTCGCGTCGTCGGTGTTGATGCTGCAGCCGAACAGCGGCTGCACGTCGGCGATGGGGACGCGCTGCCCGAGGGCCGTGATGATCGCGAGGCGACCGTCGAACATGTCGTCGGCCTCCGGGTCGGCGGTCTGCACGCTCCCCTCGGGTGCATCGATCCGCTGCGCCTCGATCCCCGGCAAACGCGAACGCTGCAGGCTCATCACGCTCAGCCCCATCAGCATCTCACGCACCACGTTGTGCCAGAACAGCTCGCGCACTTGCGCGACGTGCGCGAGCGCGGACGACCCGTGACGCGACGACGACGCCTCCGCGGGCTCCGGCAACGGAACAGGCGTCGAAAGGGGCTGGCGAGCGGGTGTGTCCATGGGCTTCATCGCGGCGGGCCCCGGGTCCGGGATGCCCGCGAGTGATCTCATTCGGGCTCAGGCGGTCGGCTGCGCTTCGATCCGGGTGTGCTCCGCCTCGGCAACCCCCGCGCGGTGGACGATGTTCACGCCGAACTCCCCGGGCTCAAAATAGTGCGCACGCGTCATATCCACCCGGACGGTCGTGGTCTCCTGGACCGAAAGGTGCTGGTGCGCCCCGATGCGGAGGATCAGGTTGTGGTGATCGGTGTGGCTGGTGACGTCCATGTCCTCGCCCAGCGGCTCGACGACGCGGACGAACAATCGCAGGGCCGCGTCGTCGCTGATCGCCTGGCTCAACGCCTCGCCGAACGCCGCCTGCTGGAACGACTGGGGGCGGAGGCCCAGCGTGACCTCGCGCCCGTCGTACGCCGCCAGGGCCTCGGCGTGCGCCTTGTCGACCCGCAGACGCTGCCCGGGCTTCTCGCTCTGTGCCTTCTCGACAAAGTACGGCGAGCCCGAGACCAGCTCGATCGTCCCCTCGAGCAGGTTCATCGGCGGCGTCCCGATAAACGACCCGACGAACCGGTTCGCCGGGCGTTGGTAGACGTCGAACGGGCTGGCCGCCTGCTGGATCACGCCGTTGGCCATGATCACCACGCGGTCGCCCAGCGTCATCGCCTCTTCCTGATCGTGCGTGACGTAGATCGTCGTCGTCTTGAGGCGCATGTGCAACGCCTTCAGCTCCGCCCGCGTCGTCACGCGCAGCTTCGCGTCCAGGTTCGACAGCGGCTCGTCAAAGAGGAACGCCTTGGGCTCGCGCACGATGCACCGACCGACCGCCACCCGCTGGCGCTGCCCCCCCGAGAGCGCCTTGGGCTTGCGATCAAGAAACGGGGTGATGCCCAGGATCTCGGCCGCCTCGCGGACGCGTCGGTCGATCTCGGTTTTGGGGATCTTGCGGAGCTGGAGCGCGAAGGCCATGTTCTTGTACACGCTCATGTGGGGGTAGAGCGCGTAATTCTGGAAGACCATCGCGATGTCGCGGTCCTTGGGGTGGACGTCGTTGACGACGCGCCCGTCGATGGAGATGGCGCCAGCGGTGATGTCCTCGAGCCCCGCGACCATGCGGAGGGTGGTGCTCTTCCCGCACCCGGAGGCGCCGACAAGGACGACAAACTCCCCGTCGCCGATGCGGAGGCTGACGTCGCGGACGGCCTCCACATTCCCGGGGTAGACCTTGCGGACGCGGTCGAGAACGACTTCGGCCATCGGTTCGGCGCTCCAACAACGGGCCGAGGGGGCGGACAACGCCCGAGAACGCGGGGGCCCGGCTCGCGGGGTATCAGCCTACCGAGCGCGTCGCGATTGTGCCAGACGGCACAGTCGGCAAAGCTTCGGCCGGTTGACACGCGGGCGGGGTGCGGGAGGGAAGTTGGGGCGGGGGCGAGCCGATCGGGGAAGCGTCCAAGGAGGTCGCTGTCTATGCCCGCATCGGACGCCGCGTTCAACCAGGTCCGCCACATCCTCGGGAAGCTGGACCGATCGATCGATCAGGCTCGGTCGCGGCGCCTCAACGCCGACGGCGGCGACCAGGTCGTCGAACCCTCACGCCCCGAGCCCGGCGAACGCCACACCCCGGGCGCCCACGCCCAGCGACCCGAGCACCGATCCCCCGCCTCGGACCCCGAGCGGGGCCCCGGCGGCGGGCCGGGCGGTTCCGGCGGCGAGCCCAAGCCGGCGCCCGACACCCCCCTGAGCGAGAACGCCAAAATCTACGGACGCGCCAAGCCCATCCGCCCCAGCGGGCTCGGGTTCGATGGCACCAACGCCAGCAAGGCCGGCTGAACGCCCACCATCACCCCTCGGCCCAGCAAGGCCGACACGCCTCTGTCATGCCAGTGCCCGTTGCATCGAGAGGCCGCGGCCCAAGCAGACCACCCGGGCCCGAGCGAGAGAGCACGCCGACCGCGTCACCGAGCCACCCGCCCGCGATCGGCCCTGGAGCAGGAAACAGCCCATGTTCGGAAAGCTACGCCCGAAACCCCAGGATCAGGCCACCCCGTCCGCCGAGTCACCCGCCAAGCCCGCCCCGCCCGCGAGCGCGACGCCGACCCGCAAACTCGCGAACTATGAAACCCTCGGGCAGACGCTGGTCGTGACCGTGGTCGCGGACATCCTCTCCGGCGGCGACGCACGCGAGCTCATCGACGAGATCGCCAGCCGCAGCGCCTACGCCGCCGACCGCCCCGACGCCCGACCCAGCCTCGACGGCGACGTCGGCGGGCACGCCTCCGCCCCGCGCCACTTCGTCCTCGACCTCCAGAACGTCGAATACATGGATTCGGCCTGCCTCGGCGCGATGGTCGAGCTGCTCACCAGCATGCAATCCCGCGGCGGGCGCATCGCGCTGGTCAACGCCGGGCGCAACGTCGAGTACCTCTTCCGCCTGACGCAGCTCGACCGCGTCTTCCCCATCTGCCGCGAGGTCATGACCGCGATCGAAGCCGTGGAACGCGGGCAAGGCGGGCTCCCGAGCCATGGAAAAAAGAAGAAGCGGGCCTGAGGCGTTTGTGCGCTCGTTAAAGTGGTGTCGGCTGTCCCGGGCCAACCGGCAAGGTGGCATCGCCCGCGGGGGGACGAATGCCAATCCAAACCCAATCCGGCATTGGTTCGAAATACTTTCGGAGCAAGCGTTCTAATAAATCAGAAATGCCGTTGCCGTCAAGATCGTCTAAACCCAGCAGCTTGAGAAAATCCAGAACCCAATTAATATCCCCTTCGTGGTACGGCTGGCCAGTTTGGGGGTCGATTCCGTTCGTGAGATCGTCGATTATTGCCTGAATCTGCCTAAGGATATTCAAAACCCTGTTCCGGTCGGTAGGATTATCTGGATCAAAACTTGGATTTGATAAAATTTTGTGGAGACGGAATGCATTACTGATGACTTGCACAAGACCCTTAGCCACAGCTTCGTCGGTACCCTCCTTAATGCCTCCCAAGCCGAGGAATCCGCCCTGACCACCTTGAGCGTCGATTGCGGCATGGATGAGTTCTTCAAGCACGACCTGCCCGGATTGGTTCAGGCCGCCAAGTCCGGAAGCGTAAAGGTTGTCCTGATGAAAATCGGTATACACCGAATCATCGAGTACAACAAAGGGCATGATTGCGTAGAGCCCGCCGTAGCTCGCGTTCGGGCTCAAGTAAACACCGGGCTCGCCTCCAGTGACATCATTTCCCGTTGCGGCAACGACCGCGCCCGAGTCGAGAACGCCCACACCATAAGTCTCAATAATCACAGACAACCTTGGCGGGATCGCGCCGGCCTGTCGGAGAGTGGTTAAAAAATCGCGGATTCTGCCCTGCCCAGGCGGCGTCGGCTCTGGATCGTCCGCTCTGAGAGGCTGCGGCTGGCCGGCAGGTGATTGCAACGGATGCACTGTGAATGCGCCGGCCAAGTCGCCGAGTTCTGCCGAGACGATAAATTTTCCGTCAGGAACGCCTGCGAGTTCACCGCTTTGCGAGATGGTGACAGCGTTGCTTGAGTGGATTGCCCAGCTCACGGACGAAGAGATGTCGATCCATGTATTGTGATCGACGACAAGCACAGCCGCGAACGCATGTTCGCAATAGGCTCCCCGATGATTGCTTGGGGTCCTGAGGCATATCCCGTCGCTTGTAGATCGTCCCAACTGACGCTATCCTCGGAAGGAACGACGCGGATGGTCTGGGCATCAGCACCTCCCGCGAGTATCCCGATCACTACAAACGCTAAGCACAATCGCACTGCGCTGCCGGAAAATCTTGGAACTCGAATCATGAAAAAATTTTTAGCACGATGGATCATGTATTCACTCCCGATTACATTCTTATTTGGATGGCTGCTGATGGAGCGCGGCAACCTCCAGAGTCCGCGGGGACAGGTCTCAGTGAATATGTATATCGAAGATGATGGCTCTTGGCAATCCCCAGAAGAGGGGGATGGCGATCTTGTGGTCACGGTCTACCGTCGAACGCTCGCTATGCCTCGCGGGGTGCCGCTCTGGGCGGTAACAGACCTACGGCTCGGCGCGAGCGGCCACTCTGCAAAAGGTGAAGTCGTAATGATGACCGACCGACATCTGACCGATCCGGCCCACCGTAGGGCAGCCCTCGACGCGCTGCGGGAAGCGGGGGTCCCGTTCGAACTGCCGGACGATCTGGAAACCAGACCTGTCGTGATTACGCGTCAGCGCCCCACCCTTGAAGCGATTATTGTGTTCGGCGGTCTTGGCGCGAGCGGTCTGCTCAGCTGGTGGCAAACCACTTGCAATCGACGATCATAGTGAGAACCAGAAGTGTCAGGCCGTGTTGTGTATCAAACATGGACCTGAGCCCGGCGTTCTTCCCGCGCCCCCCTCCTGATCTCGCCCTTCCACGAGCACCGACGCTCAGAGCTTGATCCTCATCGCTTCGATGATCGCTTCCAGTTCGTCCGCGACGCGGATCGGGCGGTTGCTGTGCGCGCCCGTGGGCTCGGCGTGCTGCCCGCGTTCGCTCATGATCGCCTGGACGCCCTTGGTGTCGATGCCGGTGTGATAGCCAACGGTGACGTCCGGGTCCTTCAGCAGGTGCCCGGTGAGCACGCAGGCGACGGTGTCGGTCGGCGCGATCAGGCCTTCTCGCACGAGCTGGCGGGCCGCGGCGACGCTCGCGCCGCTCGCCGGCTCGCACCCGAAGCCCCACCGCCCGACGAGCGCCTTGTGCTCGACGATCGTTTCGTCGTCGAACGAGCGCACGACGCCGTGCATCGTGTCCAGAGCGCGGAGGCACTTGGAGAGGTTCACCGGGCGGTTAATCTCGATCGCGCTCGCGACCGTGTGCGCACGCTCCCCGGCTTTGTCCATCCGCTGGAACTCGGCGTCCACCGCGGCGTGATCAAAATCCCCGGGCTCCCGCCCCGGCGCGCGCCACGTCATGCCCAGCTCGTTGACCATGCGGTCGAGCGTCCGCGCGCCGTGCGCGTTGGCGACCGCGAGGCGCGGGATCTTCTTGATCAGCCCGAGCTCCTTCAGCTCCGCGAACGCCTTGCCGAACGCGCTCGAGTTCCCGAGGTTCCCCCCCGGCACGATGATCCAGTCCGGCGGCTCCCAGTCCAGCCCCTCCAGGATCCGGTACATGATGCTCTTCTGACCCTCGAGGCGGAACGGGTTCACCGAGTTCATCAGGTAGACGCCCAGCTCCGGGCGGTGGTCGGCGATCTCGCGGACGCGGGCGAGGCACGCGTCGAAGTCGCCGGCGACTTGGAGCGTGCGCGCGCCGTATTCGAGCGCCTGGCTCAGCTTGCCGTAGGCGATCTTGCCCTCGCCGATGAAGACGTAGCACGCCAGCCCGGTCAGTGCGGCGTACATCGCGAGGCTGGCGCTGGTGTTGCCGGTGCTCGCGCAGGCGACGCGCTGGGCGTTGACCATGCGGGCGTGGGTGAAGGCGGCGCACATGCCGTTGTCTTTGAACGAGCCGCTGGGGTTGAAGCCCTCGTATTGCAGGAAGAGGCGCCCGCCGTTCTCGAGGTCGAACCCGAGCTCGCAGGCGACATGATCGGCGCGCTGGAGGTTGGTCCGCCCTTCGCCCACGGTGACGATCTGCGTTTCGTCTTCGTAGAAGGGCATGAGGTCGCGGAAGCGCCAGACGCCGGAGAAGTCGAGGGCGGCGCGCGTGGCGGCGGTGCCGGCGGCCTCGCGCGGGCCGCGGGTCCCGCTCCGGAGCTCGAACAGCCGAAAATCCGTCGGCGTGGTTGCGGGCCAGCGGTAGCGGACGTCGAGCAGGCTCCCGCACGAGGGGCAGGCGGTGAGCACGCGGTGGACGGGGTACGTCTGTGCGCACGAGGGGTGGATGCACTGCTGGTACGCGACGCCGGCCTCCGGCGTCGTCGGGCTCTGGTCCGCGGTCTGGGCAGTCGTCATGCGGGACTTTAGCGCCGCGACGTGCGCTCCCTCGCAGAGAAAGGCGTGGCACCGGAGGGGGAGGATCCGGTGTGCCACTGACCTCTTCTGAGAGGTCAGTGCTTCTGGGTCTCTTTCTTCTCTTGGTGCTGGTTTGTTGGTGGGCTTGGGGAGTGCGGAGCGAAGGAGGGTGAGGAGGGTGGCCGGAGAGCACTGACCTTGCAGACAAGGTCAGTGGCACAGGGGGATGGGGAGGGGGAGGGAAAGGGAGATGGGGAGCATGGGTTGGCTCGGAAGCCACCCCGTGGCGCCGGACGGCCCGTTGCGATCAGTTTTCGTCCGTCGCCCACACCCCCTGCGTTCGCATCGCGGCCGCCAGGCGACGCCGGTACACCCCTCGCAGGATCTCCCGGCACCCGAACGCCTCTGTCACGCGGCTGCACATCTGCGTGTCAAACAACACAAACCCGCCCGCGCGCAGGCGGCGCTCGGTCTCCACCAAGCAGAGCTTCCCCGCGTCCGTCCCCCCCAGATCCGCGCGGTGAAACATGCTCTCCCCGGCGAACAGCCCGGCGAGCGCGAGCCCGTAGAGCCCGCCGACGAGCGCGTGGGGGACGCCCCCGAACGTGCGTACGCCGCCGAGATCGGGCTCGATCAGCGGGAGCCCGCGTTCGTGCCCGTCGATGGTCTCGATCGGTCGCCAGGCCTCGACGCTGTGCGCGTGCCCGGCCCTGTGGAGGAGGTTGAACAAACCCGCGATGCGCCCATCGATCCACGCCCCCTCGCGCCCCGGGTCGGCGCAGGCGAAAACCACCGCGTCGAACGCGAGGTCGCTGGTCAGGCGGAAGAGCCCGCTCCGGGCCGTCTTCGCGAGCCGACGCGGCACGTGGAACCCCCGACCGATCGGGAGCACGCCCCGAGGGTCGGGGTCGTACCAACCCAGATCGGCGGCACGACTTTCCAGACCGACGCCCGCTCGCTCCGGGTCGGCCATCGGGAACCACCCGCGGGCATACGCCCCGAGGACGGCGGCGACGGTTTCGCGTTCCGGCGCGGTCAGCATGTGGGCTCGCCCGCGGGGCGCGGGCTCGGGGGCCGAGGACATAGGGGAATCATTCCACACCTCGTTCTTCCTCGCGAGGCCCGAGAATCCACCAGGTACACACTTGAACAGGGTGATTTCATCTAAACTTATCGAAAATACGGCGATTTTGGGGCGATCCAGGCCTCATCTTTCGCGACAGCGGTTGACAACCTCGGGGTTCTCCTGGAAGATGTATGTGCGGGACTGACAAGACCCCGCGTGCATCCCTATAGGAGGGGATGCGTTCGATCCCACATCTGAGTGCTCCTTTTCAGGGGGCACTCTGGAGAGAGTCATGATGAAGAATGTGATCGCGCTGTGCGTTTGCGCCGGTTTGGCCTCGGCCGCCTCGGCGAGTATTTTCACCACGTCCGCCAACGGGCCCTCGCTCGACCGCGACGGGAACATCGGCCTTGCCCTCGGCAGCGTTGTGGACACCGGCAACGGCGTCTTCAACACCGCCGGCGGCGCCCTCCTCAACCAGGCTTCGGCCCACGAGATCGGCACCAGCGGCCCGATGGTGAACGTCCTCGAGCGCCCCAATACCGTCACCAGCAGCGTCACCACCGTGGATGACCTCCGCACCGTCACCATGACCTGGCGCTCCGCGCCCGGCACCGCGATGATCCAGCCCGGCGACGCCCTCGGCGGCCTGGCGATCACCGACCTCTCCTTCGAGGTCGGCACCGCCAACTTCTCCGGCGGCGGCATCTTCGATCCCGACTTCATCGCCTTCGATCACGACGTCAACCCCGCCGACCCCACCACCTTCCTCGGCGCGTTCACCCTCGTGGACGCCAACGGTGCCACCATCTTCGACGGCAGCTTCTTCGTCGACTTCGACGCCGTCACCAGCGAAGTCGGCGGACGGACCTTCATCGCCGCCGGCGGCGCGGACCTCTCCGGCTTCAACATCGGCGGCGGCACCGCCACCTTCAGCTACTTCGTCATCCCCACGCCCGCCTCGGCGGCCCTCTTCGGCCTCGGTGGCCTGGCCGCCCTCCGCCGTCGCCGCTAAACCGGCTTCGGAAAACGCCGAACCCGCCTTATCCCTCAAAAGGCGGGCCTCCGGCGTGTTCTCAGATCTTCGCCGCGGCTCCGGGGTCTTCCCCGGAGCCGCGGTTTTTTGTGCCCCCTACCCCAGAGCGCGCCCCGCGCTCCTGCTAGCCCATGGACACCGGGGGTCGAACTTGCCACACTGAATCATTCCGCCGGGCGTGTGAAAACCCACAGCCCGGATTCCGAATGCTCTGTCGGCCCGTCACGGGCCCGCTTTCTGGAGGCCCGGATGAACAGCATCACCCCTGACGTCTGGACCCTCGCGAACGTGAGCGACCGCACCGAGTTCTGGCTCATCGCGGGCACGGTCGCGATCGTCGCGGTCGTCTTCGGCACCATGTCCAGCGTGCTCAAAACCCGTGAGCAGGAGCGGACCCGACGCGAGATCGCGGCCTATATCGCCGAGGGCTCCATGACGCCGGAGCAGGGCGAGCGCCTTATGAAGGCCGGGAAGGACGCGGACGGGTGCGGCTAATCGCTCGCGGGCGCGAGGTGGTGGCGCTCATCGCGGAGGGGCCGATCCGCCCCGACGACGCTGTAGGGATCGCTGATCGCGCCCCGCGGCGTGTGGTCGGTTTCCGGGTGCTGGCTGGAGATCCGGCTCAGAACGGCAGCGTGACGCCCACACGCCCGCCGTGGCGCTCGAAGTCGTCGGCGAAGTCGCCCTCGTAGCCGACGGTGATATTGGCGCCATTGCGGAAGACGAAGCTGAAGCCGGCGGTGGGCGACCAGTAGTGATCGATCGCCGAATCCTTGAGGAAGTCGGTGTAGGTCACCCCGCCGTAGACCTCGAGTTTGTGGGTCAGGCTATAGGCGGCCTTGGCGCCGAGCTTGAGGATCTGCTGGCTGACGCCCGGGTCGAACTCGTAGTCGTTGATCTTGAGTTTCTGCCCCTCGTGGAGGGTGAGTTGCTGGCTGGTGACGATGCGGAGCCGGTCGAGGTGGAAGATGAAGGTGTTGTTGACGCCGCCGGACCAGAGCACGCCGCCGGCCGCGTAATCAACCGAGCCGGAAAGGTCCATGCTGACGCCGGGCGTGACCTGCCAGGTGAGCCCGTAGGGGCTGCCGTAGTCGGGGATGATGAATCGGACGGGCACATCGATGTGGACGCCGCCGTTGAAGACGTCCGCGTCCTCGACCGCGTGGTAGCCGACGGGGAAGCCGAGCACCGCGGAGACGTGCTCGCTGAAGACGTACTCAAAGCTGGTGTTCAGGTCGAAGCTGTAGCCGTCGAAGCTCTGCGCGTCGATGTATTGCGCGGCGAAGTGGAACCGCGTGCGGATCGGCGTCGCGGCCTGGTGCACGGGCAGGTTGTCGAGCGGGGCGCGCTCCGCCCCCGGCGTTTCGCCCCCGTTCGCGCCCGGGCTCCGGGCGCGACGGGCCGAGTGGTCCACGCTGAAGCGGTTGTAGAGCTCGCCCTCGGTCGTGGTGAAATCCGTGTGGATGCCGAAGCGTTCGAACTTGTAGCGGGCGCTGCGCGCGGTCGTCGCGAGCGGGTTGCCGTCGGTCACCGCGACGAGCGAGCGTCGGTTGACCTGCTTCAGGAAATCCTTGATCGCGTCGGGGTCGTCCTTGAGAAAGAAGTCGCGGATCTGGTTGCCGAGGTCCCCGTTGGCGCGGTCGAAGGTGGGCGTCGCGTCGGAGCCGAGGAGGCTGGTGATGCGGATGACCTCGCCGCCGTTCGCTCCGCCCGTCGGGTCATACTGGATCGCGATCGCGTTGTCGATGCCCGCGTAGGTCAGGTTGGCGGCAAAGGGGACGCCGTTGAACGAGGCGAACGCCCCGGTCTGGTCGGCGAGATTCTCCAGCAGGTTCGGCAGGCTGCTGGAGCCGACGAACAGGCGGTTGCCTGGGTTGCCGGTCTCGGCGAGGTTGACGTTGAACAAATCGCTCGCCCGGGCGGCGCCGGCGACAACAACGAGCGTGCTCAGGATCGCGGCACGGGCGGTCTGGCGGGTGCGCATGCGTGGGTTCCCCCAACAAGGTTCGGGCTGGCTCGGCGCCCGGGACGCGGGCGGGGGCGTGCGCCCCACTTCTCGCCCTTTATCGGCGCGGAGCGTACCGCTACGCCACGACCCCTGCCAATCCACATATCATCCCCCGTGCCCGACGACCCCGACGCGCCCTTCACCGACGAGGACGGCCTCCTCCCCGCCGACACCCCCCCGCCCTGGGGCACGGAGCGCGACAACGAACGCCTCGCCCGCCTCCTCGCCAAGGCCCGCGGGCTTCCCCCGGTGCCTGGCGTCTACCTAATGAAGGACGCCGCGGGCGTGGTGCTCTACGTCGGCAAGGCCTCCAAGCTGCCCGACCGCGTCAGCAGCTACTTCGTCCCGAGCGCGGCCCTCGGCCCCAAGAAGCACCCCATGCTCGCACTCGTCCACGACTTCGACGTCCTCCGCTGCGAGGGTGAGTGGGAGGCGCTGCTCACCGAGAACCGGCTGATCAAGGACATCAAGCCGCGGTTCAACGCGCGCCTCATCGACGACAAGAGCTTCCCCTACCTCGTCGTCACCAGCCCGCGGGCCGAGGACTACCCGCGGGTGTTCGTCACGCGCAACCCCGCCGGCATCCGCGACGAGGGCGGCACGCACCCGGAGATGCGCCACGCCCGCGTCTTCGGCCCGTTCACCAACGCCGGCGCGCTCCGCGAGGCCGTGCAGGTCCTGCAACGCGTCTTCAAGTTCCGCACCTGCAAGCTCGACATCGTGCAGGGCGACCCGAAGAACAAACGCTTCCGCCCCTGCCTGCTCCACGCGATCGGGCAGTGCACCGCGCCGTGCGCCGAGAAAATCACCCCCGACGCCTACAACCAAGACACCGACCGCTTCATCAAGTTCCTCAGCACCAAGCGCAGCGCGATGCTGCGCGAGCTGAAGCAGGAGATGGGCGAGGCGTCGGCCGAGCTCCGCTTCGAACGGGCCGCGGCCCTCCGCGACCAGATCAAGGCGATCGAAAAACTCGACGAGCGCGCGCACACCCGCGACGGCTGGCAACCCGAGACCGAGATCGGGTATATCGACCCGAAAAAAGGCGTCAAAGCCCTGCAGAAAGCCCTCGGCATGGAGACCGCCATCCGCTGCATCGAGGGCATCGACATCGCCCACCTCCAGGGCGGCGAGACCGTCGGCAGCAAAGTCTGCTTCATCGACGGACGCCCGTTCAAGGACGAGTACCGGCGCTACCGGATCAAGACCGTGAAGAACCTGCCGGGCGAGCGCGCCAACGACGACTACGCGAGCATCCGCGAGGTCGTGAGCCGCCGCTACCGCGAGGCCGGTGCGGGGGAGGCGCTCTACCCCGAGGTGATCCTGATTGACGGCGGGCTCGGGCAGCTCCACGCGGCCCAGCAGGCGTTCGAGCAGCTCGACGTGCAGCCGCCGATGGTGATCAGCCTCGCGAAGAAAGAAGAGCTGATCTACACGCAGGCGCGGACGGAGCCGATCCGCCTGAGCCGCAACAACGCGGGGCTGCGCCTCTGCCAGCAAGTCCGCGACGAGGCCCACCGCTTCGCGCAGCACTACCACCACATCCTGAGGCGGAAGAAGACGCTGGAGTGAAGGACCGAGGTTCTGTCTGACAGATCGAGGACGTCTTCACAAGCTCGTGCCTAACCCTCAGCCGGATCCCTCGCCACGCGGAGCACCAGGAGCGTCTGGTCATCGACGCGTCGCCGGAGGCCGGCGAACTGGCGCATCTGCCACATGACGTGGTCGGCGATCTCGCTCGCGCTCGCCTCGGGGTGCTGGGCGAGGAAGGCGAGCAGGGCGTCGCGGAGTCGCGCCTTGCCGAATTTTTCATCGCTGAACGACCGCGCGTCCGGGATCCCGTCGCTGTAGGCGACAAGCACGTCGCCGGGGCGCAGGTCGTAGGCCGCGATTTGGTACCGCTGGCTCGGGTCGATCCCGACGACCATCCCGCCGATGATCAGCTCGTCCACGTCGCGCACCGTCGGCGCCCGGTGCTCGGGCACGCGGATCACCATCGGCGGGTCGTGCCCGGCGCTGGTGAAGTGCAGGCGACGCGTCGCCGGGTCCAGCACGCCGAACCAGAGCGTCGCGAACTCGTGCTCCAGCGTGTCGCGACACATCGCGTGGTTCACGCGCTCCACCACGTCGTTCAGCCCGCGGTCCTCCTCGGCGTTCGCCCGCAGCGTCGCGCGCACGGCGCTCATCAGCAGCGCGGCCGCCACGCCCTTGCCCACCACGTCCCCCACCGTCAGGCCAAGCATGGGGCGCCCCTCGCGCTCCAGGCTGAACACGTCGTAGAAGTCGCCCCCGAGCTCGAAGCTCGGCACGTAGCGCGCCGCGACCTCCACGCCGGGCGTCTCGGGCATCTGGCTCGGGAGCATCCGGCGCTGCACGTCGCCCGCGATCTCGAGCTGGCGTGCGATCCGGCGCTCTTCCTCCTGCATCCGCAGCAGGCGCGCCTGCTCGACCGCGAGGGCCGCCTGCTGCCCGATCGAGACCAGCAGCCGCTGCTCCGCCTCGCTGAACCGGCGGCGCTCGCGCCCGTACAGACGCATCACCCCGATCGGGCGACCGCGGAAGACCAGACCCACGTTGATGCACGAGCGGAGCCCCTGCGCGATCACACGCTCGGGCTCCAGGATCCGCGCGTCCTCGCCCACGTCCTCCACCGTCACCACCTCGCCCGCCAGCGCCATGCGGTCGAACAAGCGGTCCCGGCTCAGCGGCACCGGGCTGTGCAGATAGTCCGCGCGAAGCCGGCGACCCGTCGCCAGACGCAGCGTGGTCTCCTCGGCCGACGACAACGCCCCCTCGGCCGCGTTCGCCTCCTCCGGGAGCAACACGATCGACCCCGCGTCCAGCCCCAGCACCTCCAGCGCCGAGTCCAGCGCCAGGTCCAGCACCCGATCGACGCTGCTCGCGCGCACGAGCGAGCTCGTCAGGCGGTAGAGCACGTCCAGCTCGTGGATGCGGCTGTCGCGCTCGACGATGTTCTCGCACACCTCGCTTGCCGCCGCCGCCAGAAAGTGCAGGCTCGCCACCAACGCCGCACGACCGCCCGCGAGCGACGTCTGCCCGGGACCGACCCAGATCGCGCCGATCTCCTGCCCCTCGACGACCAGCGGCGCACGCTCGGCCCCCGACGACGGCGACGGCGCGCCCGCCTCGATCCGGAACGGCTCGCCGTGCTCGCCCGGGCGCACCCGCGACCCGTCGGCGTCCCGAAGTTCGATCGTGAGCCCCGTCATCCCGCTCAGCTCCGCGCACAGACGCGCCAGCGAGCCGTCGGTCAGGAACCGTGCCAGTGTCAACCCGATCGGCGTCGGCGAGGCCTCGCCGCCCCGGGCTCCGCGATCGCGCTCATCGCCCACGCTCTGCTCGTCCGCCGCTACGCGGCCGCCTTCCGGACGCGCGTGCGGCGTGCCGGAGGGCCCGGGCCCGGTCTGGCGTGGTGTGTGTTCGATGATCCGTCACCTCCGCACGTCCGCACGCGCACCCATATTCAAGTGCTGGCATCGACGAACACCACCACCCGCGCACAATCTTCCCGAAGCCCCAATCAAAACCGCATCGCCAACGACCACCGGGGAGCCGCTCCAGACACCCCGCTCCCGCCGCGGGCGGTGGTCAGTCCCGGTCTTGCGGCGCCCCCTCGAGATCGCGGCTCGGGCCCGGATCGCGGTCGATCCAGATCCCGCGGAGGAACGACGGCATCGGATCGCCACGCCCGCCGGCTTCCCGACGCTCGCGGTCGGCCCGGTCGAGCAGGGTGATCGCTTCGAGCACCGTTTCCCGCTCGCCGAGCTGGAAGGCGACGTACGCGAGCAGCGTCGCGTGGCTCTCGCGGATGCCGCTCGCGCCCTCGACCCGCTCGCGGAGCTGCCCGAGCACATGCTCTAGGCGTTCGTCGGTCGGGCGAGCCGCCAGGACGTACCGCACGCCCGCCATCTCCGGGTGACGGGTCAGCAGGGCGCGGAGGTTGACCGCCGCCGAGTCCAGCAGCCCCGCCCCGAGCTGCGCGTGGACCCGCCCCACCATCGCCGACGGGTCGTTCGCACGCACCGCGAGCGCGGTGATGTACCGCGACTCGGCGTCGAAATACCGCCCGGCCTCCATCAGGCGGGTGGCGGCCGCCATGTGGCTCGTGAATAGGTCGCGCTCCACGTCGCCCGAGGGCAGCAGGCTGTCCAGCTCGCCACCGGAATCGCGGATCAGACGCAGCGTCTCCGGGTCGAACAGCCCGTCGTCCGGCTCGCGACTCTCATCGTCGTCTTCCAGCACCGGCCGCTCCAGGTCCACCTCCGGCAGCCTCGAACGTTCACGGTCCGACGGATCGCCCGGGCGCGTCCCGTCCAGTGGACGCCCCTCCATCGCGGCTTCGAAACGGCGCAGCTCCGCGCGGAGCGCATCCAATCGCTCCTCCAGCGGCTCCACCGTCGGCGAGACGCCCGAAGCCGGGTCCTCGGGCGACGCCGGCAACATCCCACGCAGACGATCCATCACCCGGTCGTGCGGGGTCCGCCGCACGTCATCGTCGCGGCTTGTGCCCGTCGGCAGGCGAAGGTCCTGACGGCCCGCGTCCACCCGACCCGAGACACCCTGGCCCTGCAACGGGTCCATCCCGGGCATCGTCGGCGCATCCGGCATGCCCGGCAGACGCGACGCGTCATCCCGGCGAGGCGTCGGCGCCCGCGCCTCCTCACGAGCACGCATCCCGGGATCCTCCTCCGCCATCGGCATCCCCGTCATCGGGTCGATCGCGCCCAGCGGGATCGGGCGGATCCCGCGGAGCGGGCTCGCGATCATGCCGTACTGACCGCCGCGATCGTCCATCGGGTACACGCCCAGCAACTCCTGGCGCAGCCCGCTGTTGGCGGCGTACGCGGAGGTTGAACGCATCTCCAGCAGCCGCCCACGCGTGTCCATCGAGCCCAGAGCGTTCATCCCCGACCCGGGCATCCCGTCGTCCACGCGCTGGAGCGGCGAGGCCCCGGGGCCCGTCGGCGTGACATTGGGCAGGTCGCCCGCGAGGCGGCGGAACCCATCCCGGCGCATCGAGAGATCCCCGACCAGCCCCTGCGGCACGGCGCTGCCGGTCGCGAGGGCGAACTGATATTGCAGCGCCTCGGTGCCGCGGATCCCGACACCCGCGAGCCCGGAATACATGGAATCGCGCCGGAAGGCGAAGAGATCGTCGGAGCCGATCCCGCCGCGAAACTCGAAGGGGTCGGTGTAGCCGACGTTGCCGCGGAAGCTGGCACCGCCGGGGGCGTTGCCGGTAACGATCGCGTTGCGGAAGCGGATCTCGGACATGATGTCGCGCCCGAGTGGGGGCGGGCCACCGGGGCCGTAGCGGCTCATGTCGCGCTCCAGCCCGCGTCCGTCGCCGAGCCCGGTCTGCCCGTAGGCGGCCCCGGCCGAGAGCAGCAGCGCCGCTGCCCCGCCCATCAGCCCGCACCCGAGGATCCCGACCACGCCCGATCCTGTTCCGCGTCGCATGACATTCTCCATCCGTGCTCGCCCAGCCGCTCGGCATCACGCCATCCGGCACTTTCTTGAACCGCCCGCCGACCGCGAGGCTTCCAGTCGCCGAGTTGACCCTATCGACCGTGCGGCCCGCGGACCGCCCCGGTTCGCGCCGAAACCCTTGCCCACAAGCCGTCGGACCCAGTTATCCGCGGCTTTTGCGCCCCCACGACCCAGAATACGTGTCGCCCGACGTCGCATACATGAAAAAAACCCGACCCCACGAACAGTTCGCGGGGCCAGGTAGGGGGATGGCTCAAGTATTCGTGGAAGGGGTCGGCTCGCGAGCGGACTCGCTGTCGGCACAATCATTTCGGAGCCGTCGCGTTGGCGGACGCATGGCGACGAAAAATTTTCTTTTGCGGAGGCTCGGGCTTGGCGGGGGTGTGCCCTCGCAACGGCAAGGAGCCGGGCCGGACGCCGATCTGGCATCCGAAACCCGGCTCCCGTGGATTGGTGGGCGCTGGTGAGGCGGGGGTTTAGAAGCCGCCGGGCTCGGGCAGGCCGAGCTGCTCCCGGAGCTGTTCCCCGACCTCCGGTTCGTCGGCGACGAGGTAGTGCATGAGCCCGCCGCGTTGCCAGGCGAGGATGAGCTGGTGAGCCGCCGACGCGCGATCTTGGGCGGCGATCGCCGGGCGATCGCGGGGATCGAGCCGGTAGGTCTGCCCATCTTCGAGCCCGAGCCAGCCGGTGGCGGGCTGGACGAAGAGGCTCACGTTGAGGTTCCGCTCGGCGATCTGGGCGGGGTCGATCCTCGCGGTCGGAGCGAAGCGGAGGTGCATCGCGGGCGCCCCGCCGGGCACGCCGCAGGTCCCGGCATCGACAAAGCGGAGCCCGTTGTCACTCGGCCCGGTGAGCAGGTCGCCCAGACTGAAGACCAGGCCGGTCAGGGCCTCGAAGGCCGCCGGGACGGCTTCGGCTTCCCGCACCGTGAACTTGCTCGCGACCGAGGACGGGTCGATGAAGCAGCGCGTGTGCTCCTTCGCGACGAACGACGAGGCGAGTTGCACACGCTCGGCCCGCTGATCCGGGCCTTCGGCGATCGTCCCCTCGCCCGGCTGGGCGAGTTCGTTCCCGAGGAACGTGTTCCCAAGAAACAGGGCTGAGACCGTCAGCACCAGCACCGCGGCGAGCGCGGTCAGGGCCCGGACCGGCCCGGTCCAAAAGCTCCGGGACCGCGTCTCAGGTGCGCGGCGTTGGATCGCTTCGGCGAAGTCCGCGTCGGTGTCCGGCTGTGCCGCTTGAAGGGACCCCGCGGACGCGTGGTGGGTCTCGTGCCCGGGCGCCTCGTCCGAACCCTGAGCCGACCGGGACGCGATCTCCAGCACGCGGGCGCGGAGGTGCTCCGGGCAGTTGGTCCCGCCCATCACCCGCCCGCACGCCTCGCGGAGCGAACGCTCGCTGTCCACACCGGCCCCGAGGTCGGGACGCTCGGTGAGCAGAGACGCGAGCTGCGGCTGCTGCTCGGGGGTCAATTCCCCATCGGCGGCACACCGGATGAGCACGCCCGCACGCGAACGCTCGCGACGGGCGGCATCGGTCGCTTCCTGAGCCGCGATCGACGACGCGAACACACTCGGCTGAGATGATTCGATCGATGAGTCTGGCACACGCGGCAGGCCTGTACCGGCCACGCCTGCATTTTGCTGCCCGTCACGACTGTGCATCGCTGTACCTTCGAAAACTCGGCCCCCCGGCCGAACACGCCCACCGACGCTGACAAAAGCCCCCGTCGTCGGCCCCAACCTCGCGTTCACCGATTCCCCGAAACCCCGGAATCAGTTGACATGTTTGCAAACCCAAACCAGCGACCCGATATTCAGGACACGGTTGCACTTTTCCGTCGCATCCGAAATTTTTTTCACTTGACAACCGGAATCCCAAACAACCTACAAGCCTAGGGGGCAACATACCTAGACCAACCCCAGAAGAACCATGGTTTATCCCGCCGCTGGACCGGTTCTCGGACCCGCGCGCGAGCCCAGCGGCGTGGGCGTCGCCGCCGGAGGCGAGACGGGCGCCGGACGAACCCGTGCCGGCTCGTTCTCTTCCCGATCCCCGCGGATCAGCCGCCCCAGCCCGAGCTCGGCCGCGGCCTCGTGGTCGCCGGTCAACGCCTCGGCGACCTGCTTCCGAGCCCGGTGCAGGCGGCTCATCACCGTCCCGATCGGGACTTCCAGAATCTCGGCGATCTCCCGGTACTTCAGCCCGTCCACGCCCCACATCATCAGCACCATCCGGTGCTCGGGCTTGAGGGCGTCGATCGCGTCCTTCAGGCGGCTATCAACCTGCTCCCAGTCCAAGTCGCTCTGATCCCAGACGGACGGGGCCTCGCCGGGCAAGGGGCCGTCGGCGGCCTCGGCGAAGAACTCCCCCACCGGGGTCGGGCGACGGGCCTGACGCTTCACCTTCGTGTAGAAGACGTTGTGCGTGATGGTGAACAGCCAGGAGCGCATGCCCCCGGTGCCCCCGCGGTCGCTCTCATCGGCCATGTCCTCGAAGCGCGCGACGGCCGACGGGCGGAACGCACGCGCGTACACGTCCTGCACAACCTCGTCGGCCTCGTTCGGATCCCTCGTCAGGCTCAGCGCCATGCGATAGACCGCGTCGAGATGCTCGACCGCCAGCCGCTCGAACTCCGGCCGCTCCATCCGAACCCCGATCCGGCGCTCAAAGCGCCCCCTCGCGACCCAACCCCCACCCCGCGAACACCCGCGGGTTACCAGGGAATACGCCCGAATGCCCTTGGCGATGCGACGCACGCCCTCGGGGCACGCGGTTCAGGGTAAAGACCTTCCCCAAGTCACAGGCACCAAGAACAGCGGTTTCCGGGGCGGTGCGCGTTCCCCTACCATCGCCCCATGACCGCACACACGCCCGGTGGCGACCCGTTCTACGTCACCACACCCATCTATTACGTGAACGACCGCCCGCACATCGGGCACTGCTACTCGACGCTCGTCGCGGACGTCGCCGCACGGACTGCGCGTCTCCTGGGCAGAGATACGTTCTTCCTGACCGGGACGGACGAGCACGCCGAGAAAGTTTCGCGCTCTGCGGCAGAACGTGGGCTTTCACCCCAAGCCTGGGCCGATCAGAACGCGGCCAGGTTCCGCGAAGCCTTCGACTTCATGCGCTTCAGCCACGACGACTTCATCCGCACCAGCGAGGATCGGCACAAGACCCGCGCCTCGGCGATGATCCAGCAGCTCCTCGATCAGGGCGACATCGAGCTCGGCGACTACCACGGGTGGTACGACCCCTCCCAGGAGGAGTATCTCACCGAGACCACCGCCAAGGAGCACGGCTACAAGAGCCCCGTCACCGGCAAACCCCTCGAGCAGCGGACCGAGCAGAACTATTTCTTCCGACTCGACAAGTACGAGCCCTGGCTGCGGGAAGAGATCGAATCGGGTGCGGTCCGCGTGCTGCCGGAGGCTCGGAAGAACGAGGTGCTGGGGCGCATGAAAGACGGGCTGAACAAGGTGCCCGTCTCACGCCGCATCAAGCCGGGCGACGCCGACTGGGGCATCACGATGCCGGGCGACCCGGAGCACCGGGTCTACGTCTGGATCGAGGCGCTGTGCAACTACGTCACGGCGATCGACACGCCGGAGCGTGCCAAGTATTGGCCGGCGTCGGTGCACTTCATGGCGAAGGACATCTTGTGGTTCCACGCGGTGATCTGGCCGGCGATGCTGCACGCGCTGGGGAAGGAGCCGCCGAAGGTGGTGTACGCGCACGCGTACTTCATCGCCGAGGGTCGGAAGATGAGCAAGAGCCTGGGGAACTTCATCGAGATCGACCAGCTGCGGGCGTACGCGGCGCGGTACAGCGTGGACGCGGTGCGGTGGTACCTCGCGACGCAGGGCCCGCTGGGCGCGACGGACGCGGACTGGGCGTACGGGCGGTTCGTGGAGGTCTACAACGCGGACCTAGCGAACGGCATCGGCAACGCGACGAGCCGCGTGGCGCAGATGATCGAAAAGTATTTTGAGGGCGTGCTGGCGGACCGCTGCGACGGGCGGTTCGGCTTTCCCGATGGCAAGGCGCTGCAGGCGGCGCTCGCGGCCCGGGAACGCGCGGGCAACCCGCCGACCGACGGCGCGCGAACCTTCGAGCTCGCGGCCTCAACCGACGCGGCCGCCCGGCGAGCGGCGGGCGTGCTGGCGAGCGGGCAGATCGACGAATCGACAGCCGCCGGCGTGACGCTCGTGCGCGAGATCGACGACTTCATCACCTACGCCGCCCCGTTCACGCTCGCGAAACACGCCGAGCACATCGAGCACGGCCAACGCGCGCTCGGCGCGATCCTCTATTCGTGCGCCGAAGCCCTGCGCATCGCCAGCCTCTTCTTCTACCCGGCCTGCCCGGACAAGATGGCCGAACTCTGGCGGCGCTGGGGCTGCGACCACCTGCACGACCCGAACGACGCCGACTCCGGCTTCAAGGCGCCCCTCGCGGAGCTCGCCGAGTTCGGCACCGGCAAGTTCAGCCTGAAACCCGGACAAAAAATCGAAAAGGGCGACCCGCTCTTCATGCGCGGCGACCCGAAGCTCGACGCCCCGGCCTAAATGGAGGCACAGCTCTCCGAGCTGTGTTTTCCCTCCCTTCCCTCGGTGCCCCGGAAACGCGCAGCCGTCTGCGGCGGAGCTTTTCCGGGTCTTCCCCGCTCCCATCGCTCCAACCCTGGTTCGTCACCGTCCCACGGAAGACATGGAAAAGCTTCGGCCCTTCGGGCCTTCGCGTTTCCATGGCACCTGCGATCCGCTTGCTGAAATCCGACAGCAGCGCCATGGAGGAGCGGCAGAGCGACGGGCGGGACGCCCGTCCCACCAAGCTTTGCGAGGGACACAGCTCGGAGAGCTGTGCCACCCGGGGAGACCCGGGGTACGATCGGACGAGTTTTCTTCGAGAGGCCCCACCATGCCGCACATCATCGCCGAGCCGTGCATCGGCACCAAGGACACCAGCTGCGTCGACGTCTGCCCCGTCGACTGCATCCACCCGACCAAGGACGAGCCGGACTACGAGTCGGCCGAGCAGCTCTACATCGACCCGGACACCTGCATCGACTGCGGGCTGTGCGTCGAGGAATGCCCCGTCCGCGCCATCTTCCCCGAGGAAGACCTCCCCACGGAGTGGAACAACTACGTCCAGATCAACCTGGACTACTACAACAGCAAGTAGCCCCCCGCGACTGGACTCCGGCCCGGTGACGGGCGATACTTGCCCGCACGAGCCGAGGACGCATCGCCGGCCGCCACGCCCGCCAAGGGGCCCGCACCACGACGCCAACCCCCGGCCCGAGGCCACCTTAGCTCAGTTGGTAGAGCGGAGCTTTCGTAAAGCTCAGGTCGCTGGTTCGAGTCCAGTAGGTGGCTTTTTCGACTACAGCGCAATCCGGCAGCAGCACGAGCGCGTCCGACATGCCGGATTGCATGCGATCAATTTTGATCTCAATAAAAATCGCCCGCGAACATCGCACGGGCGGACGCGTCTCTGTGCGACCAGCTCAACTCGATGGGCAACCCACGAGCCAGAGATCCACGTAGTACACCAAGTCATGGATGGTCACGAGACCATCCGGCGAGCCGTCGCCACCCGGACCGCTTATGTCCGCAGCCGGATCCTCCGCCAGCCAGAGTGCGATGTAAAAATTCAGGTCCGCATGATTCAGGATGCCGTCAGGAATGCTGTCGAACGAAGGGCCGGTGAGGTCGGCTGGGCAGGGAGATCGCGGCTCCATGCTCCAACGTGCGATCCTGTTCGCGGCCTGACCACCGGCGGCCGTAAAGGTTCCAGCGACATAGACATAGGGCCCGTCGCCACCGTCGAAGACCGCGAGCATGCTGGGGGTTCCGCCCGTGACACCCTCGCTGCCGGGCTCACCCAAAGGTGACCAACGCGCACCATCCCACATCCCAACACCCTGCAGAGTGACGTCACCTGCGGCAACGAAAGCGCCAGCGGCAATCAATACTTGTTTATCACCTCGATCATAAACTGCAAGTGCATTAACAGTGTTAGACAGCTGCCGGCCTTCAATATCTGCGAGACTTCCGAGCGTGCCGCCGGATAGCTTTGCAGCATATTTTGTCGCAGGGGGCATCGAGGTCACCCGCTGATCGAGTGAGCCGCCGACAAAGAGGCTGTCGCCGGATCCATCATTGTACTGCATCAGAGCCCGAATACCGCCGGCGTAGGCGACGCCTGGCTCAACATTGATCACGAGATCCCAACCGCTACCGTTCCACCGGTAGAGGGGAGCCTCGCTGACCGGCGTAACGGGCGATCCACCAGTCCCGAAATAAAGCGATTCGCCACTGCCGTCATCAATGACAGCCATGCATGTACCGATCGATCCCGTATCGGGCAGTAATTCAAGAACCCCGCTCCGGACCCCGCGCCGTATTGGTCGCACCAGAAATCACGTCAAAAAACAGCCCGGTCATGTACAACGCCGGGCCATTTCCGTCATCAAACGCCTGTAATGCCTCGATCAACACCGTTACGGGCAGTGACGTGGCCCATGGAACAGATGCCCAAGATGAGCCGTCCCACCGAGCCACACGATCAACCGGCACACCTCCCGCCGATGTAAAACTACCGGTCGCGTAGATCGCAGGCCCCGACCCATCATCGAACATGCCGATCGAGAGCACTGTTCCATTGACTCCGGCAACACCCTCAGGCGTGGCCAGCGGGTGCCAATTCTGCCCATCCCAACGCGCGATATTATTAAATGACTCACTGCCGATCGAGTCAAAAGTCCCCGCAATGTAGAGCGACGGCCCGTTTCCGAGATCAATAACTTCAATCGCTCGGACCGTGCCGCTGATGCTCGCGCCAGGATCACCTACAGGCTGCCAACCTGTGCCACCAGCAAACGCTACACCGGTGAAGAATATCGCGGATCCGAGAGTTGCCCCAGCCGCGTCACGGGCGATCCATTTAGGTCGTGAAAACATTTTAATACCTCCCTTTCAATCCATCCACTGGCGCTGGCTGATGCAACCGGATCACGTGCATGAATCCTGCAAGGCGACCCACCGTGCGTCACACCGCTCACGTCGGTTCAGACTACTGGTGAGCACGACCATCAACAAGAGCCAATGCCGATCTACAGCGATTAATTTTTCGTTCATCGTCAATGCTTTTCACAGTTAGCCGCTTGCACAGTTCATCTGGCCGGTCATCTGCACGCCCGTTCTCGGGTGTACGATCAGCCGCAGATCCAGTTGGCCATCGGAAAAAGGACGCCATATGTCATCCCGCCAGCGTTCATCCGCCTTCACGCTCATCGAGTTGCTGGTCGTCATCGCGATCATCGCGCTGCTGATCGGGATTTTGCTCCCGGCGCTCGGGCAGGCTCGGGATTCGGCGCGCACGCTCAAGTGCCTGTCCAACCAGCGTCAGTTTGTGCTCGGCTTTCACATGTACGCCGACGATTTCGCCGACGCGACCGTGCCGGCGAAGATGCCGAAGCTGCCGGGTGGGATTTCGAACCCGGCGAACATGTACGACGTCGGCAACGGGCTGAAGTTTCGCCCGAACTGGGTCGCGGTGATGGGGCCGTACGTGGGGCTTTACCCGTTCGCCCAGCCGAGCACGGAGTCCGGGCGTCAGGACTATTACGCGGACGTGTACATGTGCCCGTCCGCCCCCGAGTGGGTTGATGAGCGGAACCACGCGTACGGGTATAACTACCAGTTCCTCGGCAACTCGCGACTGCGCGCGAACGGGCGGTACAGGAACTGGCCCTTGAAGCGGTCGAACATCTATGCCCCGGCCCGGACGGTCATGGCGGCGGACGCGCTGGGCACGGCCGCGGGGATCGCGGAGCTCAACCGCACGCCGTATGAGAACGACGGCACCACCGTGACCGGCGTCGGCAACCACGCCCACACGCTCGACCCGCCCCGCCTGACGCCCGAATCGGACATGGGCGCGGGCGCGAGCACGCCCAACGCACGCACGGGCGTGGACGTGCGTCACGCCGGACGAGCGAACGCGGTCTTCATCGATGGGCACGCCGAATCGATGACGCTCGAAGCCCTGGGCTATCGCCTCGAAACCGATCGCTCGTTCACGCTCTTCGGCGGCGGTGCGAACCCGCCGACCAACGCGCTCTTCAGCGGCGACGGCACCGACCGCGACCCGCCCCGCCGATAGCCGAATCGCGGGTGGGCGGGACCGGGCGGGTTACGCGTCCGCCGGGTCGGGCGGGGCCTCGAACGCCATGGTGAACTGAAACCCGTGGACGGGGTAGGCCATGCGGAGCCGGTAGACGCGGAAGGCGTCGAGGTCGAGCCCGTCCTGCGCGCAGACGCGCGCCAGCATCCGCTCGTAGTTGGGGATCTCGGGGAGCTCGAATCGGTCGGGGTGGTTGGGCAGGTGCTCGATCGTCTCGGGGACCGTGAGACGGTCGATATCGCGTGCGGCGTCGTTGGGGTTGGCCGGGCCGTGGGCGCCGAGCTTGTAGACGAGCAGTTCCGGGTCGGCGTCGGGGAAGAGGTCCTCGTGGATGATCGCGTCGCAGACCAGCGTCTTGACGGGGATGTCGACGGTGACCGCGAGCCCGCCGAGCGCGCGACCCGGGGCGGCGAAACGCCGGGAGCCGCGGGTGTTGCGGCTCACCGCGAGCATGTCCGCGACAGCGTGCTTGCCGAGCTCGGCCCCGACGAGACGGTGCACGAGCTGCCCGCCCGACACGTGCGTCTCGAGCTGCGCCGGCTCGTGCGTGTAGAACTCGGTCAGCGCGGCGGGGCTCCGCGAGAGCGTCACGCCCTCGGCCTCGCCCCGGCTCGGCTCGCCGAACGTGAAATACATCTGCACGTCCGGACGCAGGCGACGCATCCCCACCGCGCCGTGGATCGTCGTCAACGCCACCGTGTCGGACGACTCCGGGCTCGGCGAGAAGAGCATCGACGTCAGCCAGGTCTCCGCCTCCACGCCCAGGATCTGACGCATCCCCTTGTACACGTGGTAACGGCTGCCGAGCTCGAAACGCTTCTGGTTGTCCGTGCTCTGGGCGCTGATCGCCGCGTTCAACGCGCCCCGCGTCCCGAAGTGGTCCCGGATCACCGCGGAGAAACGGTCGATCACCGCCTCGACCTTGCGGACCTTCACCCTCGGCACGCCCAGCACCGCCGCCGCACGCGCGACCGCACGCAACGAGTCCGGGCCCGGCATCTGCTGCAGCGCCTCGAAAGGGTCCGGACGCGATACGGCCCCCAACAGGCGGCTCACGATCACGCGGTTCAGGCGCAGCTCACGGGCCAGCGGCGTCGGCTTGTGCGGCGCGCCGGGCACCATCTTCAGCAAGCCCTGCAACGACGACACCAGCGACTCCGCCAACTCGCGGAGGTCATCGACCGCGACCGAGGGCTCGCCCCGGCTCGCCTTCTGATGTGCCGTGGAGGTGGTCCCCATCGCGCCGCTCGCCCCTTCTGCCCTTCCAAAATCCGATCGAATCAAGCGTTCAGCATCCGCAGAACGCCCCCGTTCACAATCGGCACGCGGAGGCCGCAGTGTGCAGAGTGTAGCCGAAAGGGCCCATCGCCTGCTGTAATTTTTTACTTTTTCGCTTGCACCGGCGGGTGCGATCACTAGGCTGGGAGATTCAGGGACGTGTCGCGCCGTGACGATCGCCCTGGGGGAGACAGGCACGCCGCTGGGATTCACTCGGCACCCATTTGCGCGAATGAGGAGGAACAGACATGCATCGATCCGCAACGATTCGGGCCGCGGGCGCGGCTCTGATCATCGCCGCCGCCGGAGCCGCACAGGCCGCGCCGGAATACTTCATCGTCGATCTCGGCATCGTCAACTCAGGCGACTTCGCCTCGCAGGGCTTCGGCGTCTCGGACAACGGGATCGCCACCGGGCGCAGCTTCGGCAACCCCACTCAGGCGTTCACATGGACGCTCTCGGGCGGGCTCGTCGGGCTCCCCAACAGCACCGACCCGGCCCGCGCGTTCAGCGCCGGCAACGCCGTCAATAACAGCGGCACCGTCGTTGGCTCCGGCGCCACCACCGCCTTCGGCTCGAGCCCGATCCCCCTCATGTGGAAGAACGGCAGCGTCATCGTTCTCGGCGACGCCGGGTTCGGTGCCGGGCGAGCCAACGGGATCAACAACCTTGGCGTCGCGGTCGGCTCCGTCGGCGGCGGCAACGACGAAACGCCCGCCATCTTCACCGAAGAACTCACTACCCTCATCACCACCACCGGACCCGGCGGCGTCCTCATGCGCACCGCCTTCGGCATCAACGACGCGGGCCTCATCGCGGGCTCCGGCATCGACCCGAACAACGCCGCACGAAACGTCGGACTCGTCTACGACGCCAACACCAACACGATGACCGAGGTCGGCCTCCTCCCAGGCACCAACGGCGCCCTCGCCTTCGGCATCAGCCAGGCCGGGCACGTCGTGGGCGTCAGCAGCACCAACCAGTCCGGAGGCACGCCCTTCGTCTGGACCGCCGAGACCGGCAACATCGAGATCCCCCTGCCCGCCAACACCAGCCAGGCCTCCGCACGAGCCGTCAACTCCGACGGCTGGGTCGTCGGCACCGGCTCCGGCGCCTTCGCCGTCCCCTTCCTCTACGACGGCACCCAGACCTACACCCTCGCCGACCTTATCCCCGCCGGCTCCGGCTGGGACCTCGACGGCAACACCTCTTCCTCGGCCTTGGGCATCAGCGAGGACGGCACCATCGTGGGCACCGGCGTCTTCAACGGCGAAACCCGCGCCTATGCCATGATCCTCATCCCCGCCCCGGGCGCGGGCGTCGCCTTCGCACTGGCGGGCCTGTTCGCCGCGCGCCGACGACGCTGAGCACGGGTTCGCCGCGACAACCCCAGTTTTCTTCTTTCACTGAGCACCAACGGTGCTTTTTTGATGCGCCGCTTATTTCGTGCGAACTCGCAGGATCCGCCAAGGAGACTGCGAAACAAACGCACCCGCCCCGCAGAGCGGGGCGGGTGCGCGAAACAAGTGCAAGCCGTTTGAGTCACTCGATCAGGCGCGACGACGACGGCTCAGGCCGAGCCCGCCGAGGGCGAGCAGGGCGAGCGAAGCGGGGGCGGGCACAACCTCGCGCGTGATCGACCCGATCTGGAAGTCGGTGCCGCTGCCGTTGCTGGAATAGTCGAGCGTGAGCGTGAAGCGGTCGATGCTGGTGAAGTCGACGCCTTCAAAGCCGGCCTCGTCGAAGCCGAAGAAGACGGTGGTGCTGAATGTCGCGGGGAACGCGGGCTCGAGGCGACGGATCTGCTTGGTGACGCTGCCGCTGCCGGTCGCGCTCTCGACCGTCACGGTCAGGTCGGCCAGCAGCGTATCGATCGTGCGCTGGGCATCGATCACCGGGAAGTCAACGGCGATGAAGTTCCACTGCGTGGAGAAGTCCGCGCCGGAGATGCCGGGGTAATCGAGAGTCAGCGTCGGGTTCGAGGCGACACCATTGGCGCGGAGATCGATGAACTCACTCCCCGGCGCCTTGGCGACCGACGCGCCACGGAGGAAGCCGGAAGCCTCGGTCAGCGTCACGATGCGTGTGCCCCCGAGGATGTCCTCAGGATCACCCATCTGGGTATCGCTGACCGTCTGGCCGGCGTTCGCAACCAGCGAGAAAACGGTGCCGTCACCGGATGAAATAAAGTCGATATGGTTCGCACCGGCGAACGACGCGGCGGCAGCCAGAACGCTCGCGCTGAGCGCGGCACGGGACATTGAAACGATCATCACTCTTCTCCTCCAAGAACATGTCTTGCGGCACACGGGTGCGAGCGACATCACCCCCTTGAACAACAAGAGGTACGCCGCCCGAGCCTGCCGCATACAGACGGCGCGCACGCGCCATCTCTCTTCTTCACTTCATCGCACACGCAGCACGAATCGCGAGCCGTGCTGGGCAAAACAGCGCATCCGACCGGTGCGTCGGTCCGAGAATGGCCCGCTGATCTGCCTTATTCAACGCCCAGAATAAAATATGAACTTTTCTTGACATATTCATATTTGACAATAAGCATGTTTTCCCTTGCTTATGCCGTCAGCATATGTCTCGCGAGGTCGGATACACCACGGAGCTACACACTGGGGTGCGCTCTCCATGCTGCTTTCGGTTCCCACGGGCAAAAGATGCCGGAGCGTTCAAAAAGAAGGGGGCCACCGCGCCAAGCCCAAGAGCGTGGAGACAGGATGCCGCGGCCCGTCGCGAGGTCATCGAACAGCGCCCCAACGAGAACGCCCCGGTCGCGGGGCGTTGAAAAGTGCACAGGTGTTGTGATGCAGGACAAGCCCGCGCACGCGGCCGGGCCCGCGCGACAGAACGATTAATCCCGCGGCGTGGGGCCCGCCTCGCCCGGCTCCGCGACCAGGCGACCGCCGCGCACGGTCGCGCCCAGCACGATCCCGCCCGCGATCAGCACCGCGTTTTTTGCGATGTATTGACCTTCGATCGTCAACGCCACCGGCGGCACCCGCCACACCTCGCCCGGGAATAGCACCACCGGCGTTAGCGTCCCCAGCATCTGCAACGCCAGGAGCAGCAGCACCACCCGCATCCACCACCCGAGCAGCAGCCCCAGCCCGATCGCCGTCTCGAGCGTCGCGATCATCAGGCGTGCGGGCTCGGGCGCGATCAGGCCGAAGGTCAGCGCCCCCACCGTCCGCGTCGCGAGCTCGTCGGCCGGGCTGAGCCCGGGGACAAACTTGATCGCCCCGAACCAAAGAAAGACCACGCCGATGCTGACGCGGAGCAGGCCCAACCCGTGCCGAGCCATCCAGGCCGTCACGCGACGGTCGGCCCGATCGAACCAAGGCAGCACATCCACAGCAACCCCCAAGAACGTGGCGACATGCTCGCCCGCATATTTTTGTCAAACAGCATTAATTCCTGTTTTACAGAATACACAGGCCGCCAATGATTGCCATCACGCATAAAAAACAACCGCCGAAACCCAAAGTTTCGGCGGTTCATTCAACGAGCTATCCGTTGTCGATCTGGAAAGCGGGTGATCGGATTCGAACCGACGACATTCACGTTGGCAACGTGACGCTCTACCACTGAGCTACACCCGCGTGGTCGCCGGGCGGGGTGAGCCGTCCGGCGGGCAGAAAGGTAGACCGGGATCGACGGGCTGTCAATGGGATTCGCGGGTTGATCGATCGGCTTGTCCAAGGCGGGCGTAGAGCCGGGGCGGGGAGGACCCGGGGACGGGCGTTGACCGGGCTCGGCTTGACCGGACGGCGTTTACCGGGCTTGGCTCAGCTCAGCCCCGCCGGAGGCCTGCTCGATCGCCCGCAGCACCTGGTCCGGGGTGTACCCGTTCGCGATCCACGGCTGCTCCAGCCCGGGGCCGAAGATCGCCAGGGCCGGGATGCCCGTCTGACCGAGGTCGTAGAGCTTCTGCCAACCCGGGGCGCCCCGCCCGGTCAGGTCGGCCTTCAGCGGCACAACCCCCGGCGAGAGCAGCTTGCTCTTGACCGGGTCCCGAAGCAGCACGCTCGCCTCGAGCGCCTTGCAGTTCAGGCACCACTCGGCCGTGAAGTCGAGCACCACCACGCGGTCGGCCGCGAGGGCCTCGTCGAGCGCCTCCTGGCTGAAGACGATCCAGAGGTCGTCGCGGGCTTTGGCCGTCTGGTCCTGCGCGATCGCGAAGCCGCTCGCCAGGAGGAGCACCGCGACGATCGCGAAGCTCACACGCGGCGCGGGCTTCTTGGAAATCTGGAACGTGCGCACGACCAGCCAGACGGCGGCCGCCGCGACGAAGAGCGCGATCGCCCACCAGTGCAGGACCTTCGCCCACCAGGGCAGCTCGCCCCCGGCGGCGAGGGCGAGGAGCCCGGCACCGACGAAGTAGGCGGCGGCCGCGAGGAGGAGCAGGCCCATGACCTGCTTCACCAGCTCGCTCGCGGGCCCGGTGCGGGGGAGCTTGTCGATCCACTTGGGGTTGGCGCTGAGGACGAGGTAGGGCAGGGCCATGCCGACGCCGAGGGCGGCGAAGATCGTGAGGATGAGGGCGGTGGGCATGGTGGCGCTCCCGGCGAGGAGGGCGCCGGCGACGAAGCCGAAGCAGGGGAGCCCGAGGACGGCCGTCATGACGCCGAACATGAACGAGCCCGAGGGGCTGTCGGCCTTGGGGTTGACCATGTAGACGCTCTTGGGCAGGTTGATGCTGAACGCGCCCATGATGCCGACGCCCATCGCGGCGATGAGCAGGCCGATGCCAAGGGTGATCCACCAGATGCCGAAGAGCCGCGACGGGTCGGCGAGGGCGGTGAACGAGGCGGCCAGCACGCCGAGCGCGAGCCAGAACCCGACCACACCCGCCGCCATCCAGAGCCCGAGGAGCATGCTCCGCCCCGGGCTCCCGGCGTGCTGGCTGATGGTGAGCACCTTGATGGGGATGACCGGGAGGACGCAGGGGGTGAGGTTGAGGATGAACCCGCCGACGAGCCCGCCGAGGGCGAGCATCGCGATCCCGAAGGCGCTGTCGGCGGGAGGGAGCGTGAGGCCGAAGAAGGAGGAACGCGTGAGCGTCGCCGGCGCGGCTGCGGCGCCGAGGGTGCCGTCCCAGGCGTCGGCGTCGGCGAAGACACTGGCGTCGAAAGCTGCGAAATCTTCGCCGGCCTCGGTCGCGGGGATGTCGCCGGTCTCGATCGCGACGGTGACCGTCCGCAGGCCCTCTTCATCGCCCAGGATGATCGGGGGGAGGCAGGTCGTGTCGTCGCACGCCTGCCACTGGATCGCGATCTCAAGTGTCAGTTCGCCCTCGGCGTTCTCCGGGACGGCGACGGGGATGTAGGCGATCGCCCGCCCGCCGAAGACCTCGTAGGGGACGGGGTTGCCGGTGAAGAGGAAGTCGACGTCGATCGCCTTGCCCTCGGGCCACTGGACGGGGCCAACGCTGGCGTTGGTGCTGTCTCGGACCTCGATCTGGGTCGGGATCGCGGTGAAGCCGCGGAGCTCGGGGGGGACGACCGGCTCGTTGGTGTGGACGTGCCAGTTTGGGGCGTGGTCGAAGATGACCGCGACCGCGAAGCGGGCGCCGGGCGTGGCGCGCTCGAGGCTGGGGCGGACGGTGACGGTGACCTCGGGCCCGTCGTCCTGCCCTGGGAAGGTGAACTGCGCGGCCGCGGGCGTCCCCAGCCAGGCGAGGCACGCCAAGACCATGAGCAGGAAAGGGCCAACCCGGGCCCAGCGGGGCCCACGCGTGCATTCGGTCATCATCACGATCCATTGAATGCCTTCGAGGGTCAGACGTTTCACAGACCGACCAGATTCTGACGGAGCGCACGGAAAGAGCGCACGATGCCTGCGATCCAATCAAAAACCGTATCTGATTCGGGACGGTTGCGGTTCAAGGGATCGGGCGGCGGGGGTCGATGAGGGAGTGCCGGCGGTTGCCGCGGGGGCGGGGAGGCCTCCGCGGCTTCCGACCTGCGCGTGCGATCCCACGTTTCTGACGTCCCGAACCCCCCGGAGCGACCGCGTCCATGGACGTGCTTGACCAATCCGAAGTCGACGCGCTGCTCGCGGCGGTGGACTCCGGCGCGGTGGAGGAGGAGTCACCGGACATCCGGATCTTCAGCCGAAACCGTCGCCCCGAGGACCTTGAGCAGGTCGAGATCCGCGGGTACGACTTCAAGCGTCCGGAGCGCGTCAGCAAGGACCAGATGGTCGCGTTGCAGACGCTGCACGAGGCGTTTGCGCGGAACTTCGGGGCGTCGCTGAGCGGGTTTTTGCGCACGATCGTGGAGGTGAAGGTCGCGACGTGCGAGCAGATGACCTATTCGGAGTTCATGAGCGGGCTGCCGAACCCGACGAGCTTCAACCTGATCGAGGCCGACCAGCTCGAGGGGCAGATCTGCCTGGAGATCAGCCCGCTGATCATTTATCCGATCATCGATCGCCTGCTGGGCGGGACGAGCCAGGACCTGTTTATCCCGCAGCGTCCGATGACGCTGATCGAGACGCGCCTGATCAGCAACGTGACCAAGCGGGGCCTGGTGGCCCTGAGCGAAGCCTGGGCCGGGGTGCGGGAGCTGAGCTTCGACATCACGGCGACCGAAAGCAACCCACAACTGGTGCAGATCGTCCCCCCGAACGAGGTGGTCGTGGCGGTCGGGTTTGAGCTGAAGATGTCGAATCGCGCGGGGACGATGAACCTGTGCATCCCGTACAACGTGATCGAGCCGGTGATGGAGGAGTTGAGCGCTCAGAGTTGGTTCAACGTGGCCCGCGGGCACGCGAACCCGGAGACGGAGGCCCGTGTGGGGCGTGGGCTGAGCCGCGCGGGGCTGCAGGTGACGGGCCTGCTGGCGGAGACGACGATCACGCTGGACGATTTGCTGCACATGTCGGTGGGGGACGTGCTCTCCACGGAGAAGGCGGCCTCGATGCCGGTGGTGATCTCGGTGGAGGGGGAGAAGAAGTTCATCGCGGAGGTCGGGCAGTACAAGGGGTCGCGGGCGCTCCGTGTGATGCGGTCGATCGTGTCGGAGGACCGGGTGTAAACCCGGGGCATGGCTCTGCCTAGCCGGGGCTTGTTCAGCCTTGTTCAACAGGGGAGGGCGCTCCGGGCGTGCCCTTCGGGCGTGGGTGGGGTTCCGGGTCGGGTTCTGGATTGTGGTTTGACCCTGCGGTAGCGTCCCCGCTACTGTTGGCGGTGCGTTGTCCTCGTCCGGTGTGGGCGTGGGCGTTTGTGGAGTGTGCATGATGCCAGTGGTCATTCACGATGCGCGGTGAGGCTGTGACACCGAAAGGTGCGCACGCCGACCGTTCGGCGCGTTGGCGCGTCGGCTGCCGCGGCCCTTTGGAGGGCATCATGCGGTAGCGGGTCGGGATCGGTCCTGGTGACCGCGGCGGGGGCGTTGCCCTTGAGCCGCGGGTCATGTCCTCGGCCACGGGCGCCAACAGCGCACGTGGCCGACGGTCGTTTCAGGGGCGGGGCTTTTTGCCCGCCGCTCGACACCGAGAGCCACGGGCCGCGGCGTGGGACGGGCCCGGAAGGAGCCGCCCGGGTGGTTTAGCGGACGGTTTCGACGGATTTGGTTTCGACGACTGGTTTCGACATTTGGGCAACACGACAACCCGGCAGCAAGAGACAGAAAGCAGAGCCACGACATGAACACGCAAGAGATGATGCGGATCCTCGACTCGATCGCCCGCGACCGGAACATTGACAAGCAGCTGCTGATCTCGGACCTCGAGCAGGCGATGGTCTCGGCGGCGCGGAAGCACTACAGCACGCTGGACGCCGAGGAGTTCAAGTGCACGCTCGACCCGATCTCGGGCGAGATGCAGCTCTACCGGCACGGCGAGCCCATGAACATGCCGCCGGAGGCGTTCGGTCGGATCGCGGCGCAGACGTTCAAGCAGGTGATGATCCAGCGTTTCCGCGACGACGAGAAGAGCTCGATCTTCGAAGAGTTCAGCAAGCGGATGGGCGAGATCGTCACGGGGACGGCTCAGCGGTACGAGGGCGGGGCGCTGGTCGCGACGATCGACCGTGCCGAGGCGTTCATGCCGCGGAGCGAGCAGATCCCGGGCGAGCAGTTCAACCCTGGGGACCGTGTGCGGTGCCTGATCCTGGACGTGCGCGACGCGGGGAGCCAGGTGAAGATCGTGCTGAGCCGCGCGAACCCGGAGTTCATCAAGCGCCTGTTCGAGGTGGAGGTGCCCGAGGTCGCCGAGCGGATCATCGAGATCAAGGCGATGGCCCGCGAAGCGGGGTACCGGACCAAGATCGCGGTGAGCTCGATCGACAGCAAGGTGGACGCGGTGGGCGCGTGCGTGGGCGTGCGCGGCAGCCGCATCAAGAACATCGTGGACGAACTCAACGGCGAGAAGATCGACATCGTCCGCTGGAACGAGTCGAGCCAGATCCTGATCCAGAACGCGCTGAAGCCGGCGGAGGTCGCGGAGATCAGCCTGTGCTTCGAACTGGGTCGCGCGACGGTGGTCGTCCGGGATGATCAGCTCAGCTTGGCGATCGGGAAGCGCGGGCAGAACGTGCGTCTGGCGGCCCGACTGACGGGGTGGGACGTGGACATCCTGACGCCGGAGGAGTTCACCAAGGGCCTGGAGACGATGAGCGAGACGCTCTCGCAGGTCGAGGGGCTGAGCGAGGAGCACGCGGACCGCCTGGCGGCTCTGGGCATGGTGAGCGTGTTTGATCTGGAAGAGGTCGGCGTCGAGGTGCTGATGACCGAGTTGGAGATCGACGAGGCGACGGCGCAGCTCGCGATCGAGAAGGCGTCGGCGCGTGCGAAGGAAGTCCACGAGGAGCAGGAGCGCGAGAAGGAAGAGAAGGCGCGTCGCCGTGCGGAGGAAGAAGCCGCCGCTCGTCAGCTGCTTTCGGGCGAGGGCGACGGCGGCGAGGTTTCGCCGGACCTGGCGGCCGCGGCGATCCTCGGGGCGAGCAGCCTGCCCGCGCAGCGCGAGGGCGCGTCGCCCGACGACGCGGCGGGCGATGGCCAGGCTCCGAGCGTCAGCGAAGACGACGACGCGCGGGCGGCGGACATCCTCGGCGGCGGTGACGAAACGAAGCGGGATGGCGGGAACGCCTGATCGTAAGCGGGATCGAGCGTGGAGCCGGCGGTTGAAGGCCGGGCGGTTGGTGCGGGGTTGGGTGGGTTCGTGTTGGAAACGGTTGGTGAGGTTTTCCGGGGATCCGGGGCCTCGGTCGCCTCGAGCGGCCCGCAGCGAGTGACTGGAGAACGGGTTGGCCAATAAGCGCGTGTTTGAGATCGCCAAGGAACTCGACGTCGCCTCGAAGGCGATCGTGGCGAAGTGCCACGACGAGGGCATCCCCGCCGACGTGATCAAGAATCACATGTCGACGGTGTCCATCGGGTTAGAGGTGACGATCCGCGAGTGGTTCCGCGGCGGGGCCGGGGGCGAGAGCGACGAGGGCGGGACCGACACCGAAGCCGAGAGCGGCGGCGGAACGGCGGTCGAGACCGCGGCGAAGGTCGATCTCGCCAAAGTCCGCGCCAAGCCCAAGGCCCGTGCGCGCGCCAAGGCCAAGCCCGTGACCGACGAGCCGAAGTCGCCCGAGCCGGGCGAAGGCGACACGCCCGCCTCCAGCGAGCCCGTGCGCGCTCCCTCCGCCCCTCCGCTTGCGAACCCGAGCCAAGCCAGCCCGGCCCAAGCCAGCCCGAGCCAGACGAGTTCGACGCAGGCCTCGCCCGCGTCGCCCGGCTCGGCCCCCACGCCGACGCCAGACGCCCCTGACGCTGATCAGGCCGCGGAGACGCCGACACAAGCCCCCCTTGCTCCGGCGGCGAGCGCTCCGGCGACGGAGGCTCCGCAGGACGCGGGTCCTGGCGCGGGTGCGCATCCCTCGCGTCCCGGCGAGGCGCGGGACGGCGATCGCGACGGGTCATCGGGCGTGCAGCCCGGGAGCCGCCCGGGCGGGGAAGCGGGCTCGGGCGGCGGCCGCGGGCCGGCGCGCCTGCAGCCGGCGCCGATGAACGTCCCGAACCGTCCGAAAGTGATCACGCCCGCGGGCCCGCAGTTGAAGGACCGTCAGAAGGTGACGCTGTCGGGGCCGAAGGTCGTGCGTGTGGAAGCGCCGGAGCAGCTCGAGGCGCCGCGTCCTCGTCGTCAGAGCGGCGGGTTCGGCGGGGGTCGTGGGCCCGGCGGCGGGCCGGGCTTCGCCCCGGACGCGCCTCCCGGTGACGATCGCGGTCGGAGCCCGCGTCGCGGTGGCGGTGGCGGTGGTGGTGGCGGTGGCGGGCCTCGCGGCGGGAAGGGCGGGAGCCGCCCCGGGCCCGGGGGCGGGGAAGGGCTCAAGGAGTTCAACCGCAACCGCGGCGGCGCGGGCGTGGGCTGGAGCGAGCAGGACCTCGCCGAGCGCGAGCTTCGACTGCAGAAGTCCGGCGGCTACCTGAAGCAACGCCGCCAGCAGCTCCGTCGGAGCGGGCAGGCGCCCGAGCGCGCGGCGACGCTGGCGCAGACCGGCGGCAAGGCGAGCATCACCGCGCCGTTCACGATCAAGGACCTCTCGGGGGCGACGGGCGTCAAGGGCGCTGACATTGTCAAGAAGCTGTTCATGCAGGGTGTGATCGCGACCATCAACTCGGGCATCGACGCCGAGAAGGCCCAAGAGGTCATGATGGAGTGGGACATCGAGCTCGAGGTGGTGCAGGCGAAGAGCGCCGAGGAAGTCGTGCAGGAGAGCTTCTCGGCGCGTGAGTCGGTGGACGAGCGTCCGCGCGGGCCGGTGGTGACGATCCTGGGTCACGTGGACCACGGGAAGACGTCGCTGCTGGACAAGATCCGCAACGCGAACGTGGCGGCCGGCGAGGCCGGCGGGATCACGCAGGCGACCAGCGCCTTCCGCGTGCCGGTCCGCGTCAGCGACGAAGAGAAGCAGATCGTGTTCCTCGACACGCCGGGTCACCAGGCGTTCACGGCGATGCGGGCGCGCGGTGCGCACATGACCGACGTGATCGTGCTGGTGGTGGCGGCCGACGACGGCGTGATGCCGCAGACGGCCGAATCGATCAGCCACGCCAAGGCGGCGGGCGTGCCGATCGTGGTGGCGCTAAACAAGATCGATAAGCCCGAGGCGACCGATTCGAACGTGCAGCGCGTGCTGGGGCAGCTGGCCGAGCACGGGTTGAACCCGGCGGAGTGGGGCGGGGACACGGAGGTCATCCGGACCAGCGCGATCACCGGGCAGGGCGTGGACGAGCTGCTCGAAACGCTGGACTACCAGTCGCAGCTGCTGGACCTCAAAGCCGACTTCGGCGGGGCGGCCCGCGGGACGGTCATCGAGGCCCGCCAGGAAGAGGGTCGCGGCGCGGTCGCGAACATCCTGCTCCAGGACGGCGAGCTCCGGGTCGGTCAGTTCATCGTCGCGGGTCGCGGGTTCGGGCGCGTGCGGGACATCACCGACGATCGCGGGAGCAAGCTCAAGAGCGCGTTGCCGCCGATGCCGGTGCAGATCTCGGGCATCGACGAGATCCCGAACGCGGGCGACCACTTCTTCATCGTGGACACGCTGCGCAAGGCGCAGGACGCGGCCGAGCAGCGCCGGGCGCGGGAGCGCGAGGCGCAGCTCGCCCAGCCGAAGGTCACGCTGGACACGATGTTCACCCGGATGGCCGAGAGCGAGCTGAAGGAGATCCTGGTCGTCCTGAAGGCGGACGTGCAGGGCTCGATGGACGTTTTGAAGAACGAGATCGAGAAGGTCTCGGGCGACGAGGTGAAGGTCCGCGTGCTGCACTCGGCGATCGGCGGCGTGACCGAGAGCGACGTGCTGCTTGCCGACGCGTCCAAGGCGATCATCGTGGGCTTCAACGTCATCCCGTCGGGCAAGGCGCGGAGCCTGGCGGAGAACAAGGGCGTCGAGATCCGCACCTACGACGTGATCTACCACATCACCGAGGACATCACCAAGGCGGCCGAGGGCCTGCTGAAGCCGGAGCTGCGCCAGGAGATCCTGGGGCACGCCGAGGTGCGACGGGTGTTCAAGGTCTCCAAGGTGGGCGCGATCGCCGGTTGCTACGTCACCGACGGCGTCGTCCAGCGCGACGCGCTCATCCGCGTCACCCGCCAGGACATCGTCATCGAGAACGACCGCAGGCTCGAGCAGCTCAAGCGGTTCAAGGACGACGCGAAGGAGGTCCGCTCGAATATGGAGTGCGGCATGAAGATCGTCGGGTACGACGATATCAAGGAAGGCGACATCCTCGAGTGCTACAAGAACGTTGAGGTCAAGCGGTCGCTGTGATCGTGCGCACGGCCTCTCAGGGAGCGTCCACGGTGGTCGTCGGCGTGATGCAGGTCGAGCTCCGGATCGAGTGGGCCGAGTCGCTCAAGGACAAGCGCCGGGTCGTGAAGTCCCTGAAGGACCGGCTCCACCGGGAGCACCTGGTCTCGGTCGCGGAGGTCGCGGCCCTGGAGACCCCCACCGTCGCGGTGCTCGGCATCGCGGCGGTCGGGCACGACGGGCAGCGCGTGGGCGAGACGCTCGACCGGATCAGCGCCAAGCTGCTCACCCTGCACGACGCGGACGTCGCGGCGACCACGCGGGAGATGCTCCACGGGATCGCCCGCCCCGAGCACAAGGGCGCCGGGGCGGAGCTCGACGAGGACGCGATCGCGAGGGAGTTGCTCGGGCGGGAGCTGGGGATCGATGAGCCGGGAGCGGGCGGGCCGCGAGCGTCGGAACAGGAGCAGGGCGAGCGTTGAGCACAAGACAGAAACAGATCGCGTCGACGTTGCAGCGTGCGGCCGAGCAGGTGCTGGCCCGCGGGCTGGCGGACCCGCGCGTGAAGGGCCTGATCACCGTGACGGGGGTGGAGGTCTCCGCGGACGGTCGTCGTGCGACGGTGTCGGTTTCGATCCTCCCTGAGGAGGCCGAGGACCTGACGATGCACGGGCTGCGCCACGCGGCGAAGCACATCCGCCACCACGTGAGCAACCTGGTCGCGGTGCACCCGATGCCGCAGATGGATTTCAAGCTGGATAAGAGCCTGAAGAAGCAGGCGGCGGTGCTGGAGGCGCTCGCGAAGGTGCAGGCCGAGCGGGCGGCCCGTGGGACGCCCGAAGCGGGCGAGACGGTCCCGAGCCCCGATGCGGGGCCCGACGGGGGCGCGGGCGGGGGCACGGGCGAGGCGGGGGAGGACGCGTCCGGGCCGGAGCGGGATGCGGGGGTGCCGTCGTGAGCAAGCGTGCGGCTGAGGACTACGCGTCGGCCTGGCAGGCGTTCGCCGCGGGGCTCGCTTCGGGCGAGGCGTCGGAGCCGGCGCTCCCCGGGGCGCGGGAGGGCGAGGAGCCGATCCTGCACGAGCTGGTGATGAGCTTCTGCCACTGGGAAGCGACGCCGACGCAGGCCCGTGCGGCGGCGACGCGCCTGCGCGAGGGCGTGGTGGACTACAACGAGCTGCGCGTCTGTCTGGAGCCGGAGCTGGAGGACCTGCTCGGCCCGCGTCACCCGCAGCGCGAGTCGTGTGCCGCACGCATCCGGGCGGCGTTGAACGAGATCTACACGCGGGAGCACGAGCTCTCGCTCGCGACGCTGGCGAGCACGGGCAAGCGTGAGGCGCGGGCGTATCTGGACAGCCTGGAGGGCGTGCCGCCGTTCGTGAGCGCACGCGTCGTGCTGCTGGCGCTCGGCGGGCACGCGTTCCCGCTGGACGAGCGTCTGCGGAAGCGTCTGGCGGGCGAGGGCGTGCTCGAGGCGGGGCTGGACGTCGCGGGGGCGTCGTCCTGGCTGGAGCGACAGGTCCGCGCGGGGGAGGCGGCGGGGTTGTATCAGGCTCTGGAATCGTGGTCGTCTTCGTCGCGTCGCGGCGTCGGGGGCGGGGGGAAGAAGAAAGCGCCGGGCGCGAAGCCCGCGGGGGCGCGTCGTCGCGGGTCGTGACCGCGCGGTGCGCCCGCCTTATGGGGGATGGTCGGGCTTGCGGATGGGGTTCCGCCGGGCCTGTTGCTGCCGCCGATCGCCGCTGCCGGGCTGCTTGCCGGCGGGGCATTGCAAGGAACGATCCGCCCATGCCCAGACCGACTGCCGATCGTGCGTTCGCCCGCTCTCAAGCCCCTGTCTCGCCCGCGCGACGGGCGTCGAAGGCGGCGGCGCTGCTGAGCGCGGGGCTGTCGGTCGCGTGGCTCGTGGCGGCTTCCGGGTGCGCGTCCGGCGGGTCGCACGCGGGGCCCGAGGCCCTCGCGCCGGTCGAAGCGCAGGACAACGCCGAGCGCTCGGCGGCGTACACGCGTGCGATGGCGGATCTGGACGCGCTGGCGGTTCGTGAGCAGACGCGTCCGAACCGGGCGGCCCAGCGTGCGCCGCTGCCGACGGGACTCCCGGCTTCGGCGGTCGCGCCGCCGGCCCCGGGCAGCGAGAACGAGGCGCGCAGCCGCATGAGCGTGGAGGCTGCGGTCGCGGCGCTGCGTCCGCTCCCGGAGCCCCCGACCCCGGGCGAGGGCGAATCGCCCGACGCCGAGAGCGCGGCGGACGCGCTGCGTCTGTACGTGCGCGGCCGTTCGTCGCTGCTGGCGGAAGATTATTCGGGGGCGATCCAGGACCTGCGGGCGGCGACGCGTCTGGATCCCTATGCGCCCGAGCCGCACCGGGAGCTCGCCGAGGCCGCGCTGCGCGCCGGGCAGCAGACGCTCGGCGTCGCGTCGATGCGCCGGGCGATCGATATGGGCTCGCGCGACCCGCGCCTGCTGCTGCAACTGGCGCGCCTCGAAGAGCAGCAGGGACGCCCGGCCTGGGCGGCATCGCTCTATCAGGCGGCTCGGGTCGCGGAGATCGACGAGGAGGACAGCGGCGTGGAGCTGCTCGCCGGGGCCGGCCTGGGCGAGCTGCTGCTCGAGCTCGGCTACGACCACGCCGGGGCGACGCTGCTGAGCGCCTCGCTGGACCTGCCGTCGCCGACGGCGCTGCGCGGGAGCGTGGTCGTGCCGGCGGTCGCGGAGCTGACCCGGCGTTTGTCGGACCTGTGGCGCGTCGCGGGCGACGGGTTTGCGCGGAGCGGGGACGACGAGGCCGCGCTGGCGGCTTACGAGCGTGCCAGCGAGCTGCCCGCGCTGGACCCCGGCGCGATCGAGCCGCGGATCCTGCACGCCCAGCTCCGCCTCGGGCGACCGGCGGCGGCGGCAGGGATGCTCGTCCGCCAGATCGAACGCGACGGCCGGGTCGCGGGGCCCGCGCGCGTCGCGGTCATCCGCACGATCGCCGAGCACGGCGGCCCGCGGCGGGAGCTCGCGCACGCGCTCCGCTCGCTCGCGAGCGACGCGACGCATTCCCCGAGCGTGCGTCTCTCGCTGGCGCTGGCGGAGGCGGCGGCGCTGCCGGAACGCGAGGCGGCGGTCGTGCTCGATCGCGCGCTCGAATCGATGCCCGACTCGGTCGCGCTGCTCCGCGCTCGCCTGCGTCTGGAGCCCCGTGCCGAGTCGCGGGTGGCGGTCGCGGTGCGCCGGGTGCGGAGCGCGCCGGACGCGGCGCACGCGGTCGGCGAGGCGCTGCTGAACGCCGAGCACGAATGGGCGCCGGTGCTGGCGCGTCTGGAGTCGCAGTCGCGCCAGGCGGAATCGGTGTTGCTGCTCGCGTACACGCGCGCGGTGCTGGGCGAGGGGCCCGGGGCCTACGCGCCGCTGGACGGGTTCACGCCCCCGGTGTCGATGCGTCCGGCGTTCGACCTGGCGGTCGCGGAGCTCGCGCCTCGGGGCGGGCGGAACGACGACGCTCGCGAGGCGCTCTCGCGCCTGCTGGAGGACGACTCGCCCTCGGGGCGGGCGCGCCAGGTGCGGGCGGTCGCGGCGAGCGGCGACCTCGCGGGCGCGCTGCGCCTGGCGGTCGCGCTGGTGGACGACGTGGGCGTGCGCCACGGCGCGTCGCAGGCGATGCTGGCGAGCGAGATCGCGATCGAGGCGCAGCGTCCGGACGTCGCCCGCACCGTGCTCACGCGCCTGCTGAGCGACGACCCGACCCACGAGCCCGCGCACCGCGCGCTGATCACGCTGCACGCGCCCGGGGGCGCGTTGGCCGACCCGGCACGCCTTGCCGACGCGCTCCGCGGGCTGCGCGAGCGTCTGCCCTCGAGCCCGACGGCTCGCCTGCTCGCCTCGCGCGAGCTTCTGGAGCGGAGCCTGTTCGTGCAGGCGGAGCGTGCGCTGCGGGAGCTGGTCGAGCTGGACCGCTCGGTGGACGGGCTCTCGCTGCTGGAGCAGCTCTGGTCGCGTTCGGCGAGCGCGATTGACGACGACGCGCTGGACAACGCGGAGGCGTGGCTGCGGGCGCAGCTCGAGCGTGCGCCGGAGTCGCCGACGCTGTCGGCGGTGCTGGCGCGGGTGCTGCTCTGGCAGGGTCGGACCGAAGAAGCCGAGTCTTTCCTGCGCGAACAGATCGAGCGTCGCCCGCACACGGCGCTGCTCCGCGCGCGGGAGACGGTGTTCCGGGAGGCGATGCAGGACGCGGCGCGTGCCGACGAGCTGGCGCTGGAGCGCCTTGACCGCGGGCCGGTGAGCATGGCGAGCCGCCTGGAGCGGATGATCGTGCTGGCGCGCCTGGAGCGGATGACCGAGGCGGCCGAGGCGCTCGCGGGGCTGGAGGCGACGGGGCTGGAGCGTCGGGATATCGAGGGCGCGGTGGTGGCGTTGCTGCAGTCGGCGATGCAGCCGCTGGAGACGGCGCAGATCGCCAACCGCGCGCTGGACCAGGGCGACCTGCGGGCGGCGCGGGCGATCTTCGAGGCGGCCGCCGCCGCGGGAATCGAGCTCCCGCGGGACCTGCACACGAACCACATGGCGGTGGAGAGCTCGATCGAGCCGCTGGACGCGGACCGCCTGATCGCGGCCGGCGATCGCGCGGTGGCGGTCCACCCGGACCTTCGTTCGGAGGCGTACGTGACGATCGCGGCGCGCCTGGCGGCCGCGGGCCGGTTCGACCGCGCGCTCGCGCTCGCGGAGCGGCTGACCGAGTCCGCCCCGACCGTTGCGATCGAGGCGTTCCTGCAGGTCGCGGTCTCCGCCGAGCGGGGCGGGCAGGGGCGGGCGGCGTTCGACGCCTTCGCCGGCGCGCTGCTCGCGCTCCACGCGGCGGGGCTGGTCGACGAGAACGAGCGTCAGGCGACGCAGGTCGCCGGCAGCCTCCTTGAAGCGGGCGCCAAGGCGGAAGGGACCGAACTCGGGCGACGCGCGACCGACGTCGTGCTGCGGACTGGGCTCGACCGCCAGTTCCTCACCCCGCCCGCGGAGGGCGACTGGTCGGCGAAGGTCCGTCGGGCCGAGGTTTTGTTCATGGTCGCGGGCGTCGCGAGTTCGTCCGGGCGGACGCAAGAATCCGAGGCGTACTACCGCGAGGTGATCGAGCTCGCGCCGGACCACGCGCTGGCGATGAACAACCTGGCGTACGGCCTGGCGGTCCGTGGCGCGGATCTCGAGGAGGCCGAACGCCTCGCCGAGCGCGCATACGCGCTGGAGCCGGACAACATCCACATCATCGATACGCTCGGGTGGGTTCGGTACAAGCTGGGCGTGATCCTCGATCGCGGCGAGGACGGGGCGGCGCGGGAGGGGGCGCTCTCGCTGCTCCGTCGGGCGGCGGCGATGGAAGCGCCCAACGAGAGCGGCATCGTGCTGGATCAGCTGGGCGACGCGTCGTGGGTCGCCGGGGAGCGCGAGGCGGCGATCGCGGCGTGGACACGGGCGCGGCGCGCGTCCTCGATGGAGCTCCAAGGGTTCCGGACGAGCGCCGAGGCCGGCAGACGCGTCGCGGAGATCACCGAGCGGATGCGTCACATCGATCGGAAGCTCTCGGCGGCCCGCGGCGGGCAGCCGGTGCCCGTCAGCCCGACACCCGCGTACAACCCCGAGCGGGACGCGGGCGAGGACTGACGTCGGGCAACGGTGCAGGGGAAACAATGCCCTCCGCGCACGAGCGATGATGCTCGGCGCGGGTCTGGATCGGGTTGGCGACGGACGCGAGGAGGTGCGTGTGGCTGGTCACAGCAAGTGGGCGAACATCAAGCACCGCAAGGCCGCGCAGGATAAGAAGCGCGGCAAGGCGTGGTCCAAGTGCTCCAAGGCGATCATGGCGGCGGCGCGTCAGGGCGGCCCGGACCCGGACACGAACCTGAGCCTGCGGTACGCGATCGACGAGGCGAAGTACGCCAACATGCCCAAGGACACGATCCAGCGCGCGATCGACAAGGGTGCGGGGAACACCGGCGGCGAGGACTTCACGGAGGTGACCTACGAGGGCTACGGGCCGTCGGGCGTCGCGATCATCGCCGACGGGATCACCGACAACCTGACGCGGACGGTGAGCGAGATCCGCGCGATCTTCAAGAAGGCCGGGGGCTCGCTGGGGCAGTCGGGCTCGGTCGCGTTCCAGTTCGAGACGCGCGGTCGGATCCTGATCCCCGCACTCGGGGTGAGCGAGGACGCGTTGATGGAGCTCGCCCTGGACGCCGGCGCGAGCGACGTCGAGGCCCCGGAGGGCGCGACCGATGACGAGCCGGGCTTCTGGACGGTCTACTGCGAGCCGGCGTCGTTCCTGCAGGTCAAGGACGCGATCGAGCGCGCGGAGTTGGCGATCGAGGAGGCGGGGATCGCGAAGATCCCGACCAACACCGTCGAGATCGGGGCCGAGGACGCGCAGAAGCTGATGAACCTGCTCGACGCGTTGGAAGACAACGACGACGTGCAGCACGTGTATCACAACGCGGACATCAGCGACGAGGTCGCGGCCACGCTGGGATGACATACCCGTCGCGGCGATTACGAACCGGGGAGCCTGGTCCAGCGTTCTTGCGTGTTCTCGATTGCCCGCGTCGGCTCGCGGAGGTGGCGGAGATCGAGCGTGACGAAGCCCTCGTACCCACCCGCGGCGAGCGCGCCGTGGTAGCTCGCGACGTCCAGACGCCCGCCGGATGACCCGGGCTCCACACGCCCGCTCCCGGAAAGATCGTTGAGGCGAGCGCCCGCGAGCACGCCGCCCAGACGCCCCGCCTCGCCGACCGGGTCCGCCCCGGCGAGGAGCACCGAGGCGGGGTCGAGCGACGGGGCGAGGGCGCCGCCCGCGTCCGGCGCCGCGATGCCCTCGCGCACGGGCCACGCGGTGTCGGCGAGCGCCGCGCCCGTGCGTTCCGAGGCCGCCGCCAGCGTGCGGACCACGCCCGCGTCCGTCTCGTTCGCGAGCTCGACCGTGACCACCGCCGCCCCCGCGCCCGCGAGGGCGCGCAGCTCGCTCGCCAGTTCGAGCGCCCCCACCGTTGCGCTGATCGCGCGGTCCTGTCGGGCGGGGTCGGCGAAGTGAGACGGGGGGATCCACAGATCGAGCCCGCCCGGGGCGAGTTCGAGGCGTCGGAGCGTGGCCGCGAGGTCGCGCCGGGCCGAGCGTGAGAGCTCGCGGGCGCGGAGCCCGGGAGCCGCGGCGTCGAGCGTAACCGCCCGCACCTGGCCCGCGCTGAGCCACTCCAGCAGCCCGCGCACGCCCGTCGCCACGCCCACGGCTTGCGGATCCGACGAGAGATCCACCCCGGCGAGCGACACACTGAGCGGAAGCGTGCGGAACACGAGCCAAGCGTAGCCCGCCCCGGGCGCGGATCGTGGCGGCCCCCCGCTCGTGCCGAGGGCGCGGGTGATGGCGCTACCATCCGCTTATGCGGACCGGGCGCAAGATCGCGGAGACCATCCACTTCGTCGCCTTGGGCGTGTGGCTCGGGGCGATCCTGACCACGGGCATGGGGGCCGCGATGCTGTTCCCCACCGTGCGTGACCTGGCGCCCTCGGCTCCCAAGTTCGCCGAGTACACCGGCGAGCACTGGCGGATCGTCGCCGGGCACGTCGGCGCGGGGCTCTTTCTCAACGCCGACGTCGTGCAGTTCGTCTGCGCGTTCGTCGCGATCTTCACCGCCGGCGTCAGTGTCATCCTCATGGGACGGAACTGGCGCACGCTCGGCACCGGGGGGCGCATGGTGCTGCTGAGCTGCGCGCTGACGGCCTTCAGCTACGGGTTCTTCATCCACACGCCGCAGGCGAACGCCCACCTCGTCGCCTATTGGCAGGCCGCCGAGGCGGGCGACCTGGAGACCGCGACCGCCGAGCAGCGGGCGTTTGCCGCGATGCACCCGACCTCGACGACGATCCTCGGGCTGACGGCCTTCAGCGTGCTGGGGGCGATGTCGGTCGGGCTCTTTTCCGCCATGGGCCCGCCGGCCGCGAACCGCGTCGTGCGTCAGACGAATGCCAGCCCCCTCGAAACCCCGAGCCTCGCGCGCACGCCGGGGCGGCCGTGATGAGCAAGAAGCCCGCGCCGCGCTCGCTCGCGCCAACCAGTCCGAAGCAAGCGAGCTCAAAAAAACTGAGCTCGAAAAAGCCAGGCTCCAAAACAACCAGCCCAAAGACCGTCCAGAAAACGCCCGCACGCCCCGCCGCCAACCCGCGAGGGCTGGGTGACATCCCGTTCCCGCTGCCGCAGGTGGAAGCGAGCGAGAAGCGGCGGGCGCGTCGCCTGCTGGCGATGCTGGACGAGCACTACCCGGACGCGATCTGCGAGCTGGACTACACGACCCCGCACGAGCTGCTGGTCGCGACGATCCTGAGCGCGCAGGCGACCGACGTCGGCGTGAACAAGGCGACGCCGGCGCTGTTTGCGCGCTTCCCGACGCCCGGCGATTACGCCGTCGCGACGCCGGAAGAGATCGAGCCCTACATCCGCACCATCGGGCTCTTTCGCAACAAGGCCAAGGCGATCCACGCCGCGATGACCGAGGTCGTCACACGCTTCGGCGGCCAGGTCCCGCGCACGATGGACGAGCTGCTCACGCTCCGCGGCGTGGCGCGCAAGACCGCCAACGTCGTCCTCGGCAACGCCTACGGCGTCCACGTCGGCTTCGTCGTCGACACCCACATCGAACGTCTCAGCAAACGCTTCGCTCTCTGCGAAGCGGGCGACACCGTGCAAGCGGTCGAACGCAGGCTCATGGCCCTGTTCCCGCGCGATCGCTGGACCGACGCGAGCCACATGATCATCTGGCACGGGCGACGCGCCTGCACCGCACGCGGCAACGGACCGTGCAGCGACCACCCCATCTGCAAACGCTTCGGCGCCCGCTGCGACCGCGCCCGAAGCTGATCGCCTCGCGAGCGCTCAGTCCCGGTCGCCCTCGTTGCCGGGCGATCCGCCGCCCTCGCGCTCGCCCCGCTGCTCCTGCGCCTCGCGCTGCATGCGCTGCAGCTCCTCGAAACGGGCCTGGACCGCCTCGGGGCGGGTCCAGTCGGGGTCGGCATCGAGCTCGTGATCCACGGTGCGATAGGTCAGCGTCGTGACCGAGGTGGGCGTGGTCTGCACGACGCGGCGCGGGAAGAGCGGGCCGTCGTCCCCGACCGGGCGGTAGTCCTCGAGCTGCACGAGCATCATCCCCTGCTCCTCGCCCACGCTCTGCACGGTCTGGAAGACGGTCGCGAGCCCGGACTCGGCGTCGAAGATCACCGCGCCGGGCTTGCCGAAGCGCGTCTGATACGCGACGCGGTACGCCGGCTCGTCGTTAACCATCACGCGCTCCACGTCGCCGAAAGCCGCGTACCGCTTTTCGTAATCGGCCTCGCCGTAGAACTGCGCGCTCAGCGCCAGGTCGATCAGCTGCGGGCCCAGCACGATCTCGTACCGACCTTCCGACGACGAGGCCCACCCGATCTCGCCGTCGAAGACGGTCACGATCGACGGCTGCCCGGGCACGTTGAGCTCGAACCGGAGCTTGTCCGGCGCTTCCTGAACCATCTGCAAGCGGGCGCGGAAGGTCTGCCCGCCGGGCTGGCTCGGCACCATCTCAAACCGCCCGGTCAAACGGCGCGTGGTCGGCGCAAACACCTTGTCGCGCCCGCCGATCGCCTCGATGTGACGCTCGAACAAATCCTGAGGCGACGGGAGCGCGTCGCCCGCCGTCGTGGGCGCAACCTCGGGCACGTCCCCCATCCCACCCGCGGGATCATCCCCGGCCCAGGCCCAGCCGCCCAGGCACGCGAGCCCCGCAACGAGCAACAAGGGGCGGGCGGAACGGGGCGAAGCGGATCGGCGACCGGGCATCATGCGTGCTCTCCTCAATACGCGGCCAACCGAGCGGGCTGCCGACAGGTTCGGTGGACATTCGGCGAGCGGGCTCGCGCGGCGAACTCAAGAGAGGGTACGTCGGTTCCGCCAACGCGTTCGCTCAACGTGAACCACACGAATCCAAGGCCCTCCCGAGGCGGGGGCCCACCGGCGTGGCCTCAAAACGGGATGAACGCGGGAGCCCCGGCGTGGTCGTATCGGGCGGCGGGCTGGGCTCGCTCGCCGGCGCGGGGGCCTCGGAAACGTGCCCGGAAGGACTCGAACCTTCAACCTCTGCCTTCGGAGGGCAGCGCTCTATCCAATTGAGCTACGGGCACTCGCAAGCCCGATCGCCGGGCGCTCGCGAGCGGGCGTCCGGAAACCGGCAGAGCGGATGCTACGATCGCGCCGCCCCGAGGGCAACGCGCCGCCCCGTGTCGGCATGGTTTCCGCGCGGAGCGAGAGAGGCCCGGGCCTGTGGTGACGATCGAGCCGAGCCCTGTCGATCCCGCGTCCCCCCCGGCCGAGCCCGCCTCGGGGCCCCGTCGCGGGGCGACGCCGCTCTGGGCGGTCCTGACTTTCACCTTCGCCAACAGCCTCGGGACCGGGGTGGTGACCAGCGGGATCTTCTTCCTGACCCGGTCGGCGTACGGGTTTGGCGACGCTGCCAACTACACGCTCGCGATCGTGTTCGCCGCGATGTACATCGCCGGCGCGGTCGCGGTGGGCCCGCTTTTGACCCGCCTGGCGCGCCGTTCCGACGCGGTGACGCACCGCGGGGTGGTCGTCGGGATCATGCTGGTGCTCGCGATCGCCTGCGTGCTCCCGCTCGGGGCGTCCCGGTGGGGCGCGGGCGGGTCGACGTGGGCGGTCTGGGCGCTGGCGGTGGTGTACGGGCCGCTGACCGGGAGCCTCTGGCCGATCGTCGAGGCGTACCTCTCGGGCGAACGCCGGGGCGCGGTGCTCCGGGCGGCGACGGGTTGGTTCAACATCGTCTGGGCGGGGGCGCTGGTCTTCGCCTTCTGGGTGATGGCGCCGCACGTCGCCGAGCGCCCGCTGGCGATCGTCGCCGCCCTCGGGCTGGTCCACCTGGGCTCGATCCCGCTCATGGCGGCGTTCACGCGCGATCCTGGGCGCCACGTCGACACCCCGGTCGACCACGAGCCCCACCCGCCGGTCTACCGGGACCTGCTCCGGTGCTGCCGAGTCCTGCTCCCGCTGAGCTACGTCCTCTACGCCTCGGTCGGGCCCTTCATGCCGGGGGCCCTGGATCGGCTCAGCGTCGCGACGCACTGGCAGACGCCGATCACCGCGACCTGGATGACCACCCGCGTGGTCGTCTTCGCGATCATGGGGCGGTGGCACGGGTGGCAGGGGCGGTGGTCGGCGATCGCCTTCGGCGCGGCAGCGCTCCTGCTCGGCTACGCGGTCGTCGTGCTCGCGCCGCGCCTCGCGGGCGAGGGCACGCCGGGCGTCGTGGCCCTGATCCTCGGGCTCGGGGTCTTCGGCGTCGGGATGGGCGTCATTTACGCCGCCGCGTTGTATTACGCCCTCGAAGTCGGGCGAGCGGAAGTCGCCGCGGGCGGGGCGCACGAGGCATTGATCGGGCTGGGCTACCTGCTCGGGCCGGGCGTCATGCTGCTGGGTACCGGGGCGGTCGCCCTCGGCTGGGTTCAAGCCACCTCGTTCGAGGGGTTCGTGCTCCTGGCGATGGCGCTGGTCACCCTTGGCGCGGTCGGCGTGATCGGACGCAACCTCACCCGGGCCCGCTGAGACGATACTCAGGGAAAACACTGGGTAACTGGATGGGCGTATGGGGTGAGGTGTTCGGGTGCATCCCTACCCGGGCGTCGCAACCGTCGCGTCGGGGGCCCGATACCACCCGATCGAGCGTTCGGGCGTTCCGCGGGCTGAACCGTGCCCGCGAATCGGACCGATGCACCCGTGCCCCGGGCGGGCGTGGTGTCCTGATGCGGACGCCGCGTGCCGCCTCGGCAGGCGGTGCAGCGGTTGGCGACGCGAGCTAGGCTCGGCACGGGTTGAGGTTTATCGGAGACACCATGCAGCACAGGAAGATGACCCGTTGGCGTTCGACCGTGGCGCTGGGCGCAGCCGCGTTGATGACGGCCGGCGTCGCGATCGCGGGCGCCGCCGAGGCGGGCGAAGGGCGCGGCGGGGAGCCGCGTCTGTCCGAGGCTTGGGCCCAGAGCGTGTGGACGCTGGCGCGGGACAACCGCGGGGCGGCTCTGGAGCAGGCGTTGCGTGACGTCCCGGAGGCGCCGGTCGCCGGGATGGACGAGATCCGCCTGCAGAGCTCGCGTCTTCTGGATCGGTACGCGCAGCGTGACGCGCGACAGGCCGAGCAGGTCGCCGAGGCACGCGCCGCGATGGCCGACCACCTCACCCGCTGGCGTGAGGAGGGCTCGAACCTGGCGATCGGCGAGGCGCTCCGCTCGGCTGTGGAGTTGAGCCTGCTGGTCGAGGAGAAGGACCATCTGCTGCGCGAGCCGCAGGTGCAGGAACTGATCCGCATCGCCGAGCGTGCCGCCCGCGACGCGGAGTCGAGCGGGGACTGGCTCGTCGCGAGCGAGCTGTTCTACCGCCTGCACGTGCTGCTCGAGGAGCAGCGGACGTACCACGACGACTCGATGCGCCAGTCCAAGCGTCTGGCGATGCTGCGCTTGTACGTGCCCGAACGGTTCTGGGAGCTCCGCAACGCCCGTCGCCTCGCGGAGGACCAGTCCCCGCTCCCGCCGTACAACGCGGTCGGGGACAGCTACCGCGACAAGATCGCGGGCGTGGACCGGGGCGTGATCTCGCGGGCGCTGCAGCGCGCCGCCGACGGGCACGTCGAGGGCGCGACGATGGCGAGCCTGCTCGAGGGCGGGCTGAACGCGGTGGAGACGTTCGCGACCACCGCGGACCTGGCCGCCGCGTTCCCGCGCCTTGGCGACCAGCGTGCGGTCAAGCAGTTCACGGACGGGCTCACCCGCGAGCGCGCCAAGATCGCCGGCTCGCCCATGCGCCTCGGCGTCAGCGAGTCCAACAACCTTCTGAACAACGTGCTCGAGCTCAACCGACGCACCCTCGGCATCCCCGAGGAAGCGATCCTCCACGCCTTCGGCAACGGGGCGATGGGGCAGCTCGACGAGTTCAGCGCCATCATCTGGCCCGACGAGCTCGCCCGCTTCCAACGCTCGATCGACGGCGCGTTCATCGGCGTCGGCATCCAGATCCAGATGGACGAGCTGTTCAACATCAAGGTCGTCACGCCCATCGAGGGCACCCCCGCCCAGCGGGCCGGCATCCGCGCCGGCGACCTGATCAAGAAAGTCAACGGCGAGGTCACCGCGGGCTTCACGCTCGACCAGGCGGTGGACTTGATCACCGGGCCCGCCGGCACCCGCGTCGTCCTCACCATCGAGCGCGAAGACGCGAACGGGGTGCCCCGCGAGATCGAGGTCCCCATCGTTCGCGATCGCATCGAACTCCGCACGGTCAAGGGCTGGCGGAAGGACGGCGTCGCCGAGGACGACTGGGACTGGTTCATCGATTCCTCCCGCGGGATCGGGTACATCCGCCTGACCCAGTTCACCGAGAACACCACGCGCGACTTCGATCATGCGGTTGTGGAGATGAAGGCCGACGGGCTCCGCGGGCTCATCCTCGACCTGCGCTACAACCCCGGCGGACGCCTCGACCAGGCGGTCAACATCGCGAACCGCTTCATCGACGACGGCCCGATCGTCACCGTCCACGACGCGGCCGACCGTCGCCTCAACAGCGAACGCGCCCGGCGCGGGCGGGCCACGCTCCAGGGCATCCCGGTCATTGTGCTGGTCAACGAGAACTCGGCCTCGGCGAGCGAGATCGTCAGCGGCGCGATCCAGGACTACGCGACCCAGGGACGCATCGACGCGATCGTCCTGGGCGATCGCACCTTTGGCAAGGGGAGCGTGCAGAACGTCTGGCCGCTCGGGCCTGTCAGCGCCATGAAGCTCACGACGCAGTACTACAAGCTCCCGCTGGGTCGCCTGATCCACCGTCGCCCGGGCGACGTGACCTGGGGCGTCGAGCCGGACCTGATCGTGAAGATGCTCCCGAGCCAGATGCTCGAGAGCCTGGAGATCCGCCTCTCGGCCGACGTCCTGCCCATGGACGAGCACGGGAACATCGTCGAAGACGCCAACCGGCGCGACCCGAGCGAGCTGCTCGACGACGGGCACGACCTCCAGCTCCATACCGCCTTGGTGCTGCTCCAAGCCCGCGGGCTGCCGAACAGCCGGGACACCCGCCACACCATGCAGCGGCCCGCGGGCGTCCCCAACTGAGCCCCGCCCCCTTCTTCCACGTAGGCAGGCCCCTCTGAAAACCACCGACGCGTCCGCCTCACCGGGGCGGACGCGTTTTTTCTGCGCCCACCCGGATTTCCCGACGAACCGGATGCAAGAACAGGCCCGGCGGCGACCGATGCCACCTATCGTTCTCGGAGCCGACCGCCGGGGGCCTCCGGGGCTCCACGCGGATCCGGCCTACCCCGATCCGGGGCCCCCTCACGACGCACCACTCCGCCCGGAGACACCATGGCCCAAGCCACCACCGACCGCCCGAGCCTCAGCAGCCAGCTCCCCGACAAGACGCTGACCAAGTGGCTCTACGACATGCAGCTCATCCGCGAATTCGAGACGCGGACCGCCCAGGCCTATCAGCAGGCCAAGATCGGCGGGTTCTGCCACATCTACACCGGGCAGGAGGCGTGTGCCGTGGGCACCATCGCCTGCCTGGACGCCAAGGACCCGGTGATCACCGCCTACCGCGACCACGGTCACGCGCTGGCGCGCGGGATGGACCCGAAGGCGTGCATGGCCGAGATGTTCGGCAAGCTCCCCGGCTGCGCCAAGGGCAAGGGCGGGTCGATGCACATGTTCGACAAGCCGAACCACCTCTACGGCGGGCACGGGATCGTCGGTGCGCAGACGCCGCTCGGGGCCGGGCTCGCCTTCGCCGACCGCTACCGCTGGGAGGTATTGGGTAAGGGCAGCAAGCAGGTCAGCCTCTGCTACCTGGGCGACGGCGCGCTCAACCAGGGCGCGTTCCACGAGGCGCAGAACCTCGCCGGGCTGCTCAATCTGCCGGTGATCTACATCGTCGAGAACAACGGCTACAGCATGGGCACCTCGATCGAACGCGGCACCACCATGGCCGACCAGCTCACGCTGAAGGCCAAGGGCTACGGCATCAAGGGGATCGAGATCGACGGGATGTCGATCATGGACGTGTACGACGCCTTCAAGCCGTTGGTGGATGAGTGCCGCGACCTGCAGCGACCGGGGTTTGTCGACCTGAAGACCTACCGGTACCAGGGGCACTCGATGTCCGACCCGCAGAAGTACCGCACCAAGGAGGAGGTCGAAGACGCGAAGGAGCGCGACTCGATCGCCAACCTCGCCAGCCACCTGATGCAGGAGCGCGGGTGCCTGAGCGAGGACGACTGGAAGGCGATGCAGAAGGAGATCCGCGACATCGTGAAGGAATCGGTGGACTTCGCCGAAGCCGCGGAGGCCCCGAGCGTGGAAGAGGAGCTGTACAGCGACGTATTCATCCACCCGCTGCCCAACCTGAGCCCGAGCGGCGCGTACACGCACGGATCGAAGAACCCGCTGCTGTAACCAAAATCAGACCCAGCATTGCAGCTTGGAGAGACGCCCGTTGCCCGCACTGCCGATCGATCACGAACGACTCGCCGAGGTCTGCCGCAAGTGGCGGATCGCGGAACTGTCGCTCTTCGGCTCGGCGCTTCGCGAGGATTTCGGGGCGGACTCGGACGTGGACCTGCTAGCGGTGTTCGAGCCGGCTGCGCGTGTGAGCCTGTGGGATTGGCCGCAGATCGAGGACGACTTTGCCGCGATCTTTGGCGGGCGCAAGGTCGACTTTGTGGAGCGTAAATCCCTCCGCAACCCGTTCGTTCGTCACCGAGTGCTCACAACCAGGCGGGTCGTCTATGCCGCCTGACTATCACGCGTTTATCTGGGATATGCGCGAGCATCTGCTCATGATCGAGCGTCTGACACATGGACTGACACTCGCCGATGTGCTTGGCGATGACGCGAGGCGGCTGGCCGTCGAGCGATGCATCATGATCGTCGGCGAAGCTGCGAATCGTGTGCCCAGACACGATCGAGAACGCCACCCCGAGATTCCCTGGGACGGGATCGTCCGACAGCGCAACGTCCTCGCGCACATGTATGGCGGGCTCGACTGGGATCGCCTCTGGGGCATCGTCGAAACCCACGCCCCCGCCCTCCGTGCCCAGCTCGACGCGATCGTCATCGAACCACCCACTGAGCCCAACACCTGACCCCCAGCCCCGAGACCCAAGCCATGACCACACTGACCCACCCCGCCCTCGACAAGCCGTACACCTACCCCGATTTTGACAAGCCGCTGCCGCCGCGCGAGGGCGACCGCGTGATCCAGTTCCGCGAGGCGCTCCGCGAGGCGATGAGCGAGGAGATGCGGCGCGACGAGCGCGTCTTCCTCATGGGCGAGGAAGTCGCCAACTACAACGGCGCGTACAAGGTCAGCCAGGGGATGCTCGACGAGTTCGGCGACAAGCGCATCATCGACACGCCGATCTCCGAGAATGGCTTCGCCGGCATGGGCATCGCGGCCGCCATGGGCGGGCTCCGACCCATCGTCGAGTTCATGAGCTGGTCGTTCAGCCTCGTCGCAGCCGACCAGATCCTCAACAACGCGCCCAAGATGCTCTACATGTCCGGGGCGCAATGGGGCTGCCCCATCGTCTTCCGCGGCAACAACGGGGCCGGCGGGCAGCTCGGCTCCACGCACTCCTGGTGCGTCGAGGGCCTCTACGCCAACGTGCCCGGCGTCAAGATCGTCATCCCCAGCAACCCCTACGACGCCAAGGGCCTGCTCAAGACCGCCATCCTCGACCCCGACCCCGTCTTCTTCCTCGAGTCCGAGCGCATGCTCGGCGACAAGGCCCACGTCCCCGAGGAGGAGTACTACATCCCCTTCGGCAAGGCCCGCCTGGCCCGCGAGGGGAGCGACGTCACGCTCGTGAGCTTCGGGCGCCCGGTGCACTTCTGCGTGGAGGCCGCGGAGAAGCTCGCGGGCGACGAGGGCATCGAGGCCGACGTGCTCGACATGCGGACCATCCGCCCGCTGGACATCGACGCGATCGTCGAGAGCGTGAAGAAGACCAACCGCATCGTCGTGGTCGACCAGTGCTGGCCCTTCGCGAGCATCGCGAGCGAGGTCTGCACGCAGGTCATGGAACGCGCGTTCGACTGGCTCGACGCCGCCCCGGTCCGCGTGAACACGGCCGACGTCCCGACGCCGTACGCGAAGGGGCTGGAGGCGGCGTATCTGCCGAACACGGAGCGGATCGCGGCGGCGGTGACGAAGCTGGCGGGGGCCCGCTGACGGGCCGCGAAAGAGCCAGATGGCAAATGGGCAAAGGGCCAGATTCGGAGTGAGCGACGATGGGCCGGTGTGGGGATGAACTTTTGAGCCGAATCGAGCACTTCGCTGATCGCTGCGTAGCGGTCGCCGAAGAACTCGATCGTCTCGGACGCTCCCAGCGGATTGTCGACCAGTTGATCGGCTCGGGCACGTCCGTCGGCGCAAACATGTTCGAGGCCGACGAGGGCATGAGCCGCAAGGATTTCTGTCGCAGCGTCGCGATCTCGATTAAGGAATTGAACGAAACCCGTTTCTGGCTCCGCCTGATCGCCAGGCGCGACTGGATCCCGGGCGCCAGGCTCGATCAGCTCGCAGCCGAAGTGGACGAACTGAAACGCATCCTCGGGGCGATCCTCTCCCGCAGCCGAGCCAACAATCCTCGCAAGACCAAATCTGGCCCTCTGGCCATTTGACCATCTGGAGCTTTCTCGATGCCGATCGAAGTCACCATGCCTCGCCTCTCTGACACCATGGAACAGGGCACTGTGGTGAAATGGCACGTCGCCGAGGGCGACACGGTCGAGACCGGGCAGGTGCTCGCCGACATCGAGACCGACAAGGCCACGATGGAGCTGGAGAGCTTCGACACGGGCACCGTCGCCAAGATCGCGGCCGCCGAGGGAACGCAGGTCGCCGTGGGCAGCCTGATCATGGTGATCGCCGAGGAGGGCGAGGACGCCGCCGAGGCCGCCAAGTCGGCGGGAGGTTCCGCCGGCGGGTCGGCATCCGGCGGCGCCGAGAAGAAGGCCAAGGCAGACGCTTCTGACGAGGGTGGCGACGACGCCAGCAACGGCGCCACCGCGACCGCCACCGAAACCGAAGACGACCACGCCCCCGCCGCCAACGGCCACCCCCGCGGCGCGAGCGGGGACGAGGGCGGGCGCATCTTCGTCAGCCCCCTCGCCCGCAAGATGGCCGAGGACGAGGGCATCGACCTCGCCGCCCTCACCGGCAGCGGCCCCAGCGGGCGCATCGTCCGCAAGGACATCGAAGCCGCCATCGCCAAGGGCGGCACGCCCGACGCCTCCAAGAACGACGACAAAGCGACCAAGACCGACAAGCCCCGCTCGGCCCCCGCGCCGATGGTTCCCGACGCCGGCTCGGCCCTCGAAAGCCGATCCATCCCCGTCTCCGGCATGCGCGCCACCATCGCCAAGCGTCTCCTCGAATCCACCCAGCAGATCCCCCACTACTACGTCACCGTCCAGGCCCGCATGGACGAGCTGCTCAACCTCCGCAAGCAGCTTAACGCCCAGCTCGAAAGCCAGGGCGTCAAGCTCAGCGTCAACGACTTCATCATCCGCGCCTGCGGGCTCGCGATGCACCAGCACCCCTACGTCAACAGCCGCTGGATCCAGAAGGACGGGCAGGCGACCGTCGAGCTCGTCGGCGAGGTCAACATCGGCATGGCGATCGCGCTGGAGCGCGAGGGCGGCGGGCTCGTCGTGGGCACGATCCGCCACGCAGACCGCGTCGGGCTGCGACAGATCTCCAGCGAGTCCAAGCGCCTCGCGACCAAGGCCCGCGAGAAGGGCCTCAGCCCCGAGGACATGGCCGACCAGACCTTCACCATCAGCAGCCTCGGCATGTTCGGCGTCCGCCACTACACCGCGATCATCAACCCGCCCAACACCGCGATCCTTGCCGTCGGCGCCGCCACCGCGACCCCCGTGGTCAACCACGACGGCTCCATCGCCGCCGGGCACGTCATGGACATGACCCTCTCCAGCGACCATCGCGTGATCGACGGCGCGATGGCCGCGAAGTACCTGAACACCGTCCGCGAATACCTGGAACACCCGGCGACCCTGCTGGTCTGATCCCGGGTGCCACCCCGGCGGCACAGAGCTCCTGATTCCATGTGCACTGACCTCTTCCGAGAGGTCAGTGCTCCCCTTCTTTCCCCCTTTTCCCCTTGCCACGCTCCTCGGATACGCAACCGATCCGCAGCGATCCCGAATCAATTCCGGTCTCCGGCATTGACACGCCCCCCTCGGCGTGGCATGGTCTGAGAGCCGGAACCCCGAACGGGAGCACCCCATGCCCGCCGACGACGCCCGCCCGACGACCGAGAACCCCTTCGGGTTCCACACCAACATCGTCGGCCCCAACTTCCAGCACTCGCCCGCCAGCCCCAAGCCCGCCCTGAAGCCCGCCCCCGCGCGCACGCCCAGCCGCGTCGCCGAGGACGCGTTCGTCGACCTCCGCATCGGCCCGAGCGACGAGGCGGACGAGCCGGCCGACGTCGGACGCCTGGCCCGACGCCTGCTGATCGCCTTCATCGTCATCGCCGGCGTCTGGATCGTTTTCGTCACGCTGCTCGCCCAGCACGTCTCGCCGATGGTGCCGGTGCTGGCGTCGGGTGCGATCATGCTCGGGGCCGTGCTCGCGGCGATACCCGAACGCCGGGACGAGCCGCACGCGCACGACGACCTGGACGACGCCAAGCCCATCGGGTGCTGCAGCGGCCCGCGTCCGCTCGGCGAGATGAGCCGCAAAGCCGCCCGACGCGGCAATACCCCGCCCCCCGGCGCCTGCTGCCGCTGACTCGCGGACTCCCCAAGGTGGCACAGGTCTCCGACCTGTGTCTCTCCCTCCTACATTCCGCCATGCCCACCTTTGATCTGGTGATCGCCTTGGACTGGTCCGCCGCGAGCGGGCGGAAGCCGCAGCCTTGCGAGGACCGCTGCTGGCTGAGCTGGGCGCTCGCCGAAACGCCGGCCGAGCGTCGCCCGGATCCGGAGTACATGCCGACGCGCCTCGAGGCCGAGGCCCGCGTGCGATCGCTGCTCGAACAGCACCCCGGCGCGCGCACGCTTGTCGCCTTCGACTTCGCGATCGGCCTCCCACTCGCCGAGAACGACGAGCCCGTGCTCGCGACGGGGCGTGAGCTGTGCGCGATGCTCGCCGAGCGCATCACCGACGACCCAAGCGGCGTCAGCAACCGCTTCGAAGCCGCCGACGCGCTCAACCGCGAGATCCGCGACACCCTCGGCACAACCGCCGGCCCCTTCTGGGGACGCCCTAAAGAGCACGCCCACCTGCGCGAGCTGCACTTCACCAAGCCGAGCGCCACGGGCGTGCGCACGCTGCGAGAAGCCGAGCGTTTCGCACGGAAAGCCACGAAAACCAAGCCGAAGAGCCCTTGGCAGCTCGCCGGCATCGGCAGCGTCGGGAGCCAGCAACTCATGGGCCTGCCCACCGTCCACCGCCTGCTCACCGACCCGGCCCTCTGCGCCCGCGCGCACCTCTGGCCGTTCGAGCCCGCGCCCGACGCCCCGAACGCCGTCACGATCGCTGAGATGTACCCCGCGCTCTTCCCGGATCGCTCGCCCACGCACTGGTACAAGGACGCCCGCCAGGTGACCGACGCACGCGACGCGCTGCTCACGATGCCGATCGACGAGGCCCTCACGACGCCGGCCGACCCCGCGCTCGCGCGGAGCGTCCGCCTCGAGGGCTGGATCCTCGGGCTCCCGGCGCACGCCTGACTCGTCAACACCCGCCCGGATCGCGCCAACAATCCCGCGTGCCCGACAGCCGCCCATCCCGCCCGGGCGTCGTCCTGCTCTCCGGCGGGCTCGACTCCGCGACCGTCCTCGCGATCGCCCGCGACCGCGCCTTCGACGCGCACACGCTCAGCATCGACTACGGGCAGCGCCACCGGTGCGAGCTGGACGCCGCCGAGCGTGTCGCGCGTGCGCTCGGCGCGCGCACGCACCGCGTCGTTCGCCTGGACCTCCGCGCCGTCGGCGGCTCCGCGCTCACCGACGACACCATCGACGTCCCCAAGAGCGACGACATCTCCCCCGGCATCCCCGTCACCTACGTCCCCGCGCGGAACCTCGCCTTGCTCTCGATCGCCCTCGGACTCGCGGAAACGCTCAACGCCCGCGACCTGTTCGTCGGCGTCAACGCGGTGGACTACTCGGGCTACCCCGACTGCCGCCCCGCGTTCATCGAGGCGTTCGAGCGGACGGCCAATCTCGCGACCCGGCTCGGCGTGGAAGCCGCCGAGCGCGGCGAAGCCGCGCCCTTCCGCGTGCACGCGCCGCTGATCGAGATGAGCAAAGCTGACATCGTGCGCACGGGCGTATCGCTCGGCGTCGACTACGCGATGACCGTCACCTGCTACGACCCTGACGGGGACGGGCTCGCGTGCGCGCGCTGCGACGCGTGCCGCCTCCGCGCCCGCGGCTTCGCCGACGCGGCCCTGCCCGACCCGACGCGCTATCAGGCGGGCGCGCGCCCATGACCGTGCCCGTGCTGGTCAGCGAGACGTTCGTGAGCCTGCAAGGCGAGGGCTCGCTCGCTGGGATGCCGAGCTGGTTCGTGCGCCTGAGCGGGTGCAACCTGCGCTGCCGCTGGTGCGACACGCCGTACGCGAGTTGGAGCCCAGAGGGCGAGAAGCGGACGGTGGAGTCGCTGGTGGAGGAAGCCGCGGGCTCGGGCGTGCGTCACGCGGTGGTGACGGGCGGCGAGCCCCTGATCTTCCCGCAGTGCGCATCACTGTGCGCACGCCTCCGCGAAGCCGGCCTGCACGTCACGATCGAGACCGCCGGCACGCTCGAGGGCGCAGGCGAAAAAGGCGGCGAGCCCGCGAAGTGCGACCTGCTCAGCCTCAGCCCGAAGCTCCGCAATTCCACGCCCGCGAACGACCCGCGCGACCCGCTCGGCGTCTGGACCGAACGCCACGAGGCGCGACGCCTGAACCCGGACGCCCTCCGCGCCCTGCTCGACCGCGCGCCGGACGCGCAGTGCAAGTTTGTCGTCACCGGCGAGGCCGACCTCGCAGAGATCGACGCGATCCTCGCCGAGATCAACCGCGGGCGCGAACGCCTGAAGCCGAGCCAGGTCTTTCTCATGCCCGAGGGCACGATCGTGCCGAGCCCGGAGCGTGTCGCGTGGGTCGTCCGCCTCTGCCTCGCCCGCGGCTGGCGCTACGCGCACCGCCTGCACATCGAGCTCTTCGGCGACACCAAGGGCACCTGACCGCCGCGACCGCGCTCAGGGCCGAGGCGTCTCACCCGTTCAGCGGGCGGCGGCCGCCAGCTTGCCCACGTCGCGCGCCTCGGCCGCGTGGCGCAGCTTCGCGAGCGCCGGCGGTGCGCCCCCACCTTCCGGAGACGACGACGCCTCTTTCTCGAGCTGCGCGAGCGCTTTGTCCACCCGCGACCACAGCGCGTCCGTCTTCTTCCCCTCGGCCTCGGCCAAGAACAGCTCCGACGCCAGCTCCTGCAGCTTGCTCGAGGCGATCGCCCCCCGGTGGTCGTAGTACCGGTTCACGATCTTCCGCTGTTTGTCCGACAGTTCGCGTTTGCCCATCGGAGCAGATCTTTGGCCGACCGGCACGCCCGGGCGAATCGCGCTATTCCAAACCGACGCGGGCGGACGCGTGCAGCGCGCACGCGGGATTTCGAGCCCTCGCGATGAATGCTTGTTCATCGCTCAACGTTTCCTCATATGGCTGCTGCAACCCAACGCCCATCACAACAGAGCCGCAACCGATCCACGGAGGATGGCATGACCTCAAAGCGCGAGCGATCCAACGCCGGCCAGGGTGCGGAGCCGAACACCGGGCAGGACATCGGCAACGGGCCGGCGACGGCGCAGCCGATGTCCGAGCCCAAGCCCGAGTTTCCGCGCCAGAAGCAGTCGCCCCCAGGCCTTGATCGCGATCTGGATCCTGCGCCGCGGTGGCGTGGCGAGCGGTACAAGCCGGCCGGCAAGCTCGAGGGGCAGGCCGCGATCGTCACCGGGGGCGACTCCGGCATCGGGCGTGCCGTCGCCTACTTCTTCGCCCGCGAGGGCGCGGACGTTTTGATCACCTGCCTGCCGGAGGAAGCGCCGGACGCCGAGGAGGTGCAGAGCGCGATCGAGGCGCTCGACCGCCGGTGCGTGGTGATGGAGGGGGATCTCTCGGGGCTTGCGTTCTGCGACCGCGTGGTCGAGCGTGCGATGGAGATGTTCGGGCGTCTCGACGTGCTGGTGCACAACGCCGCGTGGCAGAACCGCAAGAAGATCACCGACCTGACCGAGGACGAGCTTGACACCACGATGAAGGTCAACGTCTACGCCTACCACCGCCTCGTCCGCGCGGCCGTCCCGCACATGCAGCCCGGCGCGTCGATCATCGCGACCGGCTCCACCGCCGGCATCCGGGGCTCGGGCGAGCTGAACGATTACGGCGCGAGCAAGGGCGCGATCCATGCGCTGACCAAGAGCCTGGCCCATGAGCTGGGCGAGAAGCAGATCCGCGTGAACTGCGTGGCGCCGGGGCCGGTGTGGACGCCGCTGAACCCGTCGGACGAGGGGTACGACGAGGACGACGTCGCCAAGTTCGGCAAGGACAACGAGCCGTTCGGGCGTCCCGGTCAGCCCGAAGAGATCGCGCCCGCGTTCGTCTACCTCGCCTCCAACGCGGACTCGAGCTTCGTGAACGGGGCCATCCTCCCGGTCACCGGGCACCCCGTGTAGCCAGCCCCCCGAGCGTTCAACAAAGCCTCACCCGTCCCCCGGCAAGGCCCCTCGCGGGGTCTTGTCGGGTTAACGGGAAAACAAACGCCGCGTCTATCTCAGTTCGGCCCTAAGAAGCGGAACATCTCCGTCGGCTCGCCCCGGGCCGAGACGTCGCCGTGCAGCGTGTAGTTGTCGATCAGCGTCAGCTTCCGCACCGGCTGGGAGGCGCTGAAGTCGATCTTTTTCAGGTCCACCCAGAACACCTGCGGGCTGAAGACGCTGTCGTAGTAGAGCACGCGGTTGCTCAGGTCCGTGATCGTGCGCCAGATCGTGGTCGAGACGTTCGGTCGTTCCGGGTCGGCGATGCCGAAGGGCGCCGAGACGTTCCGCATCACGCTCATCAGCGCCGCGACCGCCTCGCGGTCCGTCGTGGGCTCCGGCAGGTTCTTGATGTAGTACGCCCCGCGCACGAATCGGTCCGCCGGCTCGTGCGTCCCCGGCAGGCGTTGGTCCCCGCCGAAGCCGCGGTACTGGCGCAGGTTCTCGAGCTGCTTGTCGAACGTCGGCTGGTTGGTCATCACCACGTGCGCGCGGTCGTGGTAGATCCGAAGCTCCCCGTCGATGCACTCGATGATCGCCGAATCCCCGCTCGCGTCGTTCAGCGCGATGTGCACCGTCGCCGCACGCCCGCTCGTCGGCTCCACAGTCATCAGCAACTGGTACGGCTCCTCCCGCGTCGACCGCACCGCCTCCTCCACCGTCGCGAAATTGTCCAGGTAGTACTGCACCCACAGCGACATGCTCATCCCGGGCAGCGATTCGTTGCGCTCGCCCGTGTTGGTCTCCGGCAGGTAGAGCATGTGCCCCGCCAGCCCCGCCTCGTTCACCCCGTCGGCCGTCCCCACGTCGTAGGTCGTGATCACCACGCTCCCGTACCGGCTCGTCCAGCGGAGCGAGTTGCTCGGCGCCATCCCGTCGCGCTCCATCCCGCGCGGGAGGATCCACATGTTGCTCCGGATGTCCTCGAACCAGTCCATGTTCCGCCCGACGAGCACGCCGTGCCCGTTGTCGTTCCACAGGATCCGCGAGCACGCCTCGCCCGGGGCCGTCACGAGCAGGGCCGCCGCCCCCGCCACCACACCAAGTATCGCCCGACGCATCACGCCCATCCTTTCTCGCCGCGCCCCTGCCGAAGCGCCCCCTTCGCGCCCGGCGTCGTCCCACGCGGCTTCACCAGATTACCCCAGCCCTGCCAAGGCTGGGCAACCGGGGCGAGCGAGCGGCGAAAAAGGCACGGGTGCGGGATGGCTCGCCACCCGCACCCGTGTCTTCAACCGTTCCAATTTCGGCGAGCCCGGACTCAGGCGCGACGGCGGCGCGCCGCGAGCAGGCCGCCAGCCAGCAGCAGCGTGCCCGTCCCCGGCGTCGGGATGAGGTTGTAAATCACCGTCGCCTCGTACCGGGCGTAGTCGCGGGTGGTGATGTCCAGCTCGTCGCCGGCGCTGCTCCGGAAGGTGAAAAGGACCCCGCCCCGCCAGCCGCCCGGCACGTCTGCGGTGAAGAACTCGCCGGAGAGGACCACGCCCCCCGTGCTGTCGAACAGCGTGCCGACCGAGGACTCGATCCCGGCGTAGAGCGGGTCGCCGAACGGGTTGTTGAACGACGGGTCCGCGAGCCCGAAGACGTCCCCGAAGGCGACGGTCATCCGCGTGATGGGCTGCCCGTTCAGAACCGTCCCGGGGGCGATGAACGACTGCCCGGTGTCGGTCCGCCAGACGATGTCGACGCGCCGCTGCGTGCCGCTCAACTCGGTGATCGAGACGTCGACCAAGACGTTGCGGACCAGGTCCGTGTCCGTCACGTTGGGCATTGGCGTCGTGCCGGGGCCGCGACGTCGGTCGGGCCGTTCGTCACCAGGCTCATCGCCCCGCCGGCCGTGCTGAACGCGACCAGGCTCACCACCGACCCGTCGTCAAACCCTCGCGACGGGCTCAGGAACGGGTCGCCCGACGGCGCGAACCCCTGCGTGAACCCCTGAATACTCGCCCCGGCGTGCAGACCGGGCCCCAGGACCGACAACGCGGCCCACAAACAAACCGAACGTGACATGGCTTCTCCCTCAAAATGGGACGCAAACAGAACACACATCCTCAGTCAGGCGCGACGGCGCCGCGCCGCGAGCAGGCCGCCGCCGAGCAGCAGCGTGCACGTGCCCGGCGCCGGGATCAGGTTGTAGACCACGCTCGCTTCGTACCGGGCGAGATCGCTATTGGTGAGGTCGGCCTCCACACCGCCGATTTGGCCGAAAATGAAGATCCCCCCCACCCAGCCGCTCCCGTTCGGATCGTCGGACGTAAAGAGCCCACTGTTGAACAGCACGGTGCCGGCGCTGTTGAACAGCGTCCCGACCGAGGACTCGATCCCGCCGTAGAGCGGGTCGTTGAACGCGTTGTTAAACGTGGCGTCTGCGAGCCCGAAGACGTTCCCGAATAGGAACTCCATCCGCGTAATCGCCTCCCCGTTCAGTTGGGTGCCCGGGGCGATGAACCGCTGCCCGTTCTCGGTCCGCCAGACGATGTCGACCCGCCGCTGCGTGTCGCCGAGGTCCGTGATCGTCACATCGACCAGGATGTCCTGAACGGCGGGCAAACTACTCGCCGACACCGTGCTCCCCGGCGCCGCGACATTCGTCGGCCCATTCGTGAGCAACCTCGTCGCCCCGCCCGCGGTGCTGAACGCGTTCAGGCTCAACACCAGCCCGTCGTCGAACCCCCGTAGCGGGCTCTGGAACGGGTCGAACGACGGCGCCGACACCACCAAACTCGCCCCGGCGTGCAGGCCGGGCCCCAGGACCGACAACGCGGCCCACAAACAAACCGAACGTGACATGGGTGATCCCCCTCGATATGGGACGCGAACAGCCGCGCCGCGAGAGGAAATACCCCAGGTATTGACCCCGTACCAACAAAAGGGTGCTCACAAGCCATGAACCGGTGGTTTTATCGGGTGCTCATCGGGCCCTGTCGGGCCCTGCCGGGCCCTAACGGGGGAGAGCCCGACGGGTCACGCCGCCCACCACCACGCCCGCGCCCCGATCCGGAGCCCGGCCCGATCCCGCCCCGGTGCCCGACCCGGTGCCATGGAAACGCGGAGCCCGCCGCGGGCGGAGCTTTTCCATGACGGGGGCGGACGGCGTGAGGAGGCCAGGAGGCGGAAGAGTCCCGGAAAAGCTCCGCCGCGGCGGCTGCGCGTTTCCGGGGCACCGGGTCAAGAGATATACCTTTTGCCGCTTGACGTAGATCGCTGGCTTGCGACAATAGCTCGCCGTAGTGGCGTAAAGATTGCATAGGCTGAAAAGCGGAATAATGAATCGACAGCTGCAAGAGTATTCAGGACAGTGAAGACCAACATTTTTGTTTATAGTACGTTTTTGCATTTACTTATCCAGTGGTCACCTGCTTCAAAATCATTGGATTTGGCTCTGTGGAGATGATGCCATGACAGAGAGTAAGCAGCTAGAAATATGCAAAAATTGCGGGTCGAGTATCGGTCGGCTAGAAACCGCGTACATAATTAATGATCATGTAGTATGTGAAAAATGCAGATTTAAAGTTCAAAAGCGAAAGTCAAAAAAATTTGCAATAATTATCATTGCATGCCTTGGCGTTTTAGCGATTATTCTTGTAATGCACAAAGATGACATACTCGGAAGATCGTCTATCTCGATAAACGCATTTGTGCGAATGGGGTCTGGCGAGCTTGTCCCATTAGCCGGCGAAACTGTTTACATAATGCCGCGCGACGCAAACATATCTATATTAATAGAAGCTATGAATGGTCATGAGCGTCTTGGAACACTGTTCAAGCAAAACTTTCCAGATTCTATTCCTGTTAACTGCAATTTTACAAACTATAATAATATGATAGCCGCGTCATCGAATTATTTTAACCTCGCCGGCACATCACTAACAGATCACATCAACACGGTTTCGAATTCCACAGACTCCAAGGAGACTTTTTTATTGACTCCAGTAGGCGTATCGACAAAGGATGTCTTAATTTCTATTACTGACTTCAAAAGATGCTCTTTTGGGCTTGCTAGCGGGGTTCCTAGGTGGAGCTGGGATCAGCTTAGGGCACTGCGAAATGAAATTAGCAACACGGTATTAAGAAGTACGATGGATAATATATTAGCAAATAATTGTATCGCATATGATTTAATATCAGTAAACGGAGATGCACAATTAGTATTGCCGGCAGGCGAATACTATGTGGTAGCCTTCACGACGGGGAGTCGTGGCGACATCCTGTGGGCGGAGCCAATTTCGATAGCGAGACGTAAACCCGTGTCAGTTTTATTACGAAATGAAAATGCTATCCCATTTAGATAAATACCTTCACCACTTTGTTAGTGGTGAAGGTATTCGAAAAATGATTATAAATAGTACAATTTAGTAGTCGTAATCCTCATCCATCCCGCCCCCACCCGCCTTGGCCTTCTTCTCCTTCAGCTCCACGATCGCGGCTTCGGTCGTGAGCAGGAGGCCGGCGATGCTGGCGGCGTTCTGGAGGGCGACGCGTTCGACCTTGGCCGGGACGATGACGCCCATCTCGACCAGGTCGCCGTACTCGTGGGTCAGGGCGTTGTAGCCGAAGTTGGTCTTGGTGGACTCTTCGACCTTGGCGGCGATGACCGAGCCGTCGAGCCCGCAGTTCTTGGCGATCTGCTTGACGGGTGCCGAGACGGCGCGGTGGACGATATCGATGCCGATGCGCTCGTCGCCGCTCGCCTTCTTGCGGAGGTTGTCGAGGGCTCGGCGCGCCCGGAGCACGGCGACGCCGCCGCCGGGGAGAATGCCCTCCTCGACCGCCGCCCGGCAGGCGTGGAGCGCGTCCTCGACGCGGGCCTTCTTCTCCTTCATTTCGACTTCGGTCGCGGCGCCGACGTTGATCTGGGCGACGCCGCCGGCAAGCTTGGCGAGGCGCTCCTCGAGCTTCTCGCGGTCGTAGTCGCTGCTGCTGGCCTCGATCTGGTGGCGGAGCATGTCGATCCGCCCCTTGATGTCGGCCGACTTGCCCGCGCCCTCGACGATGGTGGTGCTGTCCTTATCGATGGAGATCTTCTTGGCGCGTCCGAGCTGGTTGAGCTCGAGCTTTTCGAGGTCGATGCCGAGCTCTTCCATGATCGCGGTGCCGCCGGTGAGGGTGGCGATGTCGCCGAGCATTTCCTTGCGCCGGTCGCCGAAGCCCGGAGCCTTGACGGCGGCGACCTTGAGCACGCCGCGGAGCTTGTTGACGACGAGGGTGGCGAGGGCCTCGCTCTCGACCTCCTCGGCGATGATGAGCAGGCTGGCGCCCTCGTCGGCGATCTTGCCGAGGATGGGGAGCAGGTCCTTCGCGGAGCCGATCTTCTTCTCGTGGATGAGGATGTAGGGCTTCTCGAGCTCGACGGTCATCGCGCCCTGGTCGGTGACGAAGTGGGGGCTGAGGTAGCCCTTGTCGAACTGCATGCCCTCGACGAGCTCGACCTCGGTCTCGAGGCTCTTGCCTTCTTCGACGGTGATGACGCCGTCCTTGCCGACCTTGTCCATCGCCTCGGCGATGATCTTGCCGATCTGCTCGTCCTGGTTGGCGCTGCAGGTGCCGACCTGGGCGATCTCCTTGGAGCTCTTGACGGGGCTGGACATCGCCTTGAGCTCGGCGATGAGGGCGGTGATCGCCTGGTCGATGCCGCGCTTGATCTGGTTGGGGTTGGCGCCGGCGGTGATGTTCTTGAGCCCCTCGGCGAAGATGGATTCGGCGTAGATGGTCGCGGTGGTGGTGCCGTCGCCGGCTTCCTTGGAGGCGCGGCTCGCGACCTCCTTGACCATCTGGGCGCCCATGTTCTCGTAGGGGTCGTCGAGGGTGATCTCCTTGGCGACGGTGACGCCGTCCTTGGTGACGGTCGGAGCGCCGAAGGATTTTTCGAGCACCACGACGCGCCCGCTGGGCCCGAGGGTGACCTTGACGGCCGCGGCGAGCTTCTGCACGCCCTTGAGGATGCGCTCGCGGGCGTCGGTGTTGAAGGCGATCTGTTTGGCTGCCATGGTTGGGTTCCTCTTCAATCTCTCAATGCCGCCCGCGGGAAGGCGGGGCGGCGGGTTGGTTGTTTTGCACGGCTCGCTGAGCCGTGGCGATCCGCGTTCTCCGACTCGGCTCCGATTTGAGCTCCGAGTTTCTCGCTCCGAGTTCTCACATATCCAGCGGCGTCTTGAGCCCGATCCGCACCCACGCGATGCGGTCGGCGTCGACGATGTAGATGTGCCGCCCGTCCGTGACCTTGATCAGGTGGTCCGCCTCGTCCGGCACGAGCATCGCCCGCTCGACGTGCAGCACCGTGTGCGGCTCATGCACGCCGACGAAGGCGAACGAGACGGCTCGCTCGCCGTTGAGCTCGGTGAGGGCTTGGCGGAGCTGGGTGAGGGTCATGCTCGATCAGCCCACCAGCACCGCGAGGATGTCGTCCTCGCTCATGATGAGCAGGGTTTCGTCGCCGAGCTTGATCTCGGTGCCGGCGTAGCTGGTGAAGATGACGCGGTCGCCGGGGTTGAGCGTCAGCGGGATGCGCTCGCCGGTCTCGGTGTTGAGCGCGCCGTCGCCGACGGCCTCGACCGTGCCGGTCTTGGGCTTGTCCTTGCTCGACTCGGGCAGGTAGATCCCGCTGTCGGTCATGCTCTCGGCCTCGTCCCGGCGGACCAGGATCTTGTCGTGCAGCGGACGCACCTTGTGGCTGCCGGCTTTGGTCTTGGACGATTTCGGGGCGGTCTTGGTCGTGGCCATTTCTCGTGATCTCCGCTTGTCGCTAGGGCCGGGGCGCACCGTCGCGCCAGGGCCGGGTTGTGAACGTGTTTTCCTACGACTCCATCCCCGGCCAGCGCCCGCGGTAGTGCCGCACGAGCGCTCGCCGGAGGACTTCCAGCATCAGTTCCAGGTCCCGCGTCGAACGCGGGCGATCGATCACCGCGAACGCCCCGAGCGACAACGCCGCACGGAGGTCCCGCGCGTCGTCCCGGTGCGTGCGGCTCTGGCGCACCACCACCGTCGGCGGGCGCGTCTCAAGCCGCGTCAGCAGCTCCAGCAGCCTCGCCCCCCCGGCTTCGGGGCCCTCGTCGCCCGTGGGGCCGTCGAGCGGGAGCCCGAGGTCGACCACCGCGATGTGGATCTTGTGCGAGCGGATCACGCGGCTCGCCTCGGTCCCCGTCCCCGCGCGTAAGCTGCGGACGCCCATCGGCTCCAGCAGCGGCGGCAGCTGATCCACCCAGCTCTCCGGCTCCCACCCCGCGTAGCTCAGCAGCAGGTTCAGACGCCCGCCCGGCTCGCCGCTCGGTGGCCCGCTTCCTTGCGGCGTGGCGGGCGTCTCGTGGTCCGACCCCGCGCGCGGATGGTCCCAACCCGGCGTGGGCTCGGAGGGATCGGGATGGCACAGCCGCGCATTCTGCACAGAGGGTGAAGGGCAAAGGGCGTACCAGCCCGCAAACACCCCATGCACGGGCCCGAAGGGCGAACCTGTCTGTCGCACAGGCCCCAGCCATGCCCACGGGCTGCCGGTTTGGCAGGCTTTCGACCGGCAGCGAGACCCAAGCGGCACGCTGATGAACCCGCCGAGAGCGCACGGGAACAGAACCGAACATTGTCCGTCAAGATCCGGTTCAGCTCGGGGTCAGTTGGTACCGACGGTGAGGCCGACGGTGGTCGTCTTGGCGGCAGTGGCGGGCTGGACGGCGATGCCGAGGGGCACGCGCTTGCCGTCGGGGCCCTTGGGGGGGATGCCGTCCTCGTCGATGATGCGCTGGATCGCCATGACGCCCTCGATGAGCATCTCGGGTCGGGGCGGGCAGCCGGGGATATAGACGTCGACGGGGATGAACTGATCGACGCCCTGGACGCAGGCGTAGGTGTCGAAGACGCCGCCGGTGCTGGCGCAGGCACCCATGGAGATGACCCACTTGGGCTCGGTGATCTGCTGGTAGATGCGCTGGAGAACGGGGAGCATCTTGATCCCGACGCGTCCGGCGACGATCAGCAGGTCGCTCTGGCGGGGGCTGAACCGCATGACCTCGGCCCCGAAGCGGGCGAGGTCGTAGCGGCTGGAGGCGGTCGCCATCAGCTCGATCCCGCAGCAGGCGGTCGCGAAGGGGAGCGGCCACAGCGAGCTGCGCCGCGACCAGTTCACCACGCGCTTGAGCTGCGTGGTCAAGACAATGTCGGTCGGAAGGGCGGCTTCGATCCCCATGGGGCAGGCTCCGGGAGGCAAGAGTCGTGAACAGAGAACGATAGCGTCTTCGCCGCGGGCGAGGCGGTGGAGGCGGCTTGCACGAGGCGCCCGCGGCACACAACCCCCTGCGGGGTCCAGTCCGAGCCAGCACGGGGCCCCGCGGCGGGATGGGGGGGCGATCAGGCGAGGGCGGCGATGGTTTCCACGGCCTTTTCCACGTCCTCGACGCGGAAGATGCAGCGCGGGGGCTGGGCGGGGATGGGGGCGTCGGGCCTGCCGTTGGGGGTGCCGGTGGAATTAGTCCCGGGGGCCATGTAGGCGTGGAGGATGTTGACGTTCTCGGTCGCGAACCGCTCGGCGACGTCGCGGAAGGCGTTAGGACGCTCGGCGGTGGAGACGGCGACGACCTCGGTCTCGACAATCGGGCCGACGCCGGACTCGTTGAGGCGGTCGAGCGTCTCGCGGAGGGTCTCGGTGGGCTGGCCGATGAGGCGGACGAGCCCGCGCCCGTTCATGCCGGCGACCGCGACCGCCTGCATGTGGACGCCGGCGCTCGAAGCGGCGGCAAGCACGGCGGCCAGTTCGCCGGGGCGATCGGCTAAGTACACAGAAAACTCGGTCATACGCTCGGCGTCCATCGCGTCCCCTATCCGTAGTTCGAGGCGATGTGGGGAATCGAGTGAGCCCGTCGGCGAAGGCCGCGGAACGCCCGGAACGAGCCGAGGATCGGCCCGAGGGGCGACGCGATGCGCCGGGCCTCGATGCTAGGCGCTCGACCCGGTGCGGTCGGCCTCCGAGCCGCCCAGCACGGGCGAATCAGGGGTTGCCCGCGTTGGGCTTTCGGAGCCCGGGCCCGCGTCCTCATCGGCTCCGTTCGCCTCGCCCGAGCGGGCGGCGTGGCGGTCTTCCTCCAGGATGTCGGCCAGTGAGCAGCCCCCGAACGCGTCGAGAGCCGCACAACGCGCGCGGGTCACCGCGCACCCGCCCGGGGTCGTCTCGTCGGGCTCGGCGCTGTGCTCGAGCAACTCCTCGGCCCGGATCAACGCGGGCGGGCGGGCGAGCACATACGCCCCGTCCTGATCGGCGATCTCCCGCAAAATGCCCCGCTCGGCGAGGCTTGTCAGGCACCGGTCGGCCTGCGGGCGGGTCATCGACGTTGACTCAGCGACCGCCGACGCGTCCAGCGCGTCCCCCGCCTCGAACCCGCGCGCCACCGCGGCCGCGACCAGGACCGAGCCCCAGGGCTCCAGCCCGGACCCGGCCTCGACGTCGGCCTCGCGCTCCTGCGCCGACTGGGCTCGCCAGCGCTCGAACGACTGGAGGATGTTCGCGACCTGGAGCCCGAACAGCGCGATCAGCCACGTGAGGTAAATCCAGAGCATGAAGATCGGGAGCAGCGCGATCTGCCCGTAAAAGCGGGCGTAGGCGGTCGAATACTGGAGGTACTGCGTGAACCCCCACTTGCCGGCCTCCCACAGGACGGCCGCGACGAACGCCCCCGCGAGCGCGGGCTGCACCTTGACCTTGGTGTTCGGCACCGTCGTGTAGATCAGCAGGAGCAGCAGCGTCGAGATGCAGACCGTGACGACGAAGCCCAGCCCGCCCACAACGAACGGGGCGGCGTTGGAGCCCCCGCTCTCGATGTTGTAGAGCACCCAGGACTGGAACCGCTCCCCGACCCAGAAGCTGGCGAGGAGGAAGACGGTGCCGAGGGTGAGCATCGTCCAGTACATCGTGAGGCGCGTGAGCCATGCGCGCCCCTCGCGCGCGCCGTAGAGCTGGTTGAACGAGCGTTCGATCTCGACGAACATGCTCAGCGCGGCGTAGACCAGGATCGCGACGCCGACGATGCCGATCGCACCGAACGGGATCGTGCGCACACGCCCGACGAGTTCGGTGATCCACTCATCGAGGCGCTCGGTGGCGGCGGCGGCGTCTTCGCTCATCACCTGCGTGGTGACGATGTCCTCGGGCGCGGGGGCCGTGGGACCGATGCGCTTGGCGGAGCCGAGCTGGATGCCAACGCCGCGGCGTCGCTCCTCCGGGGAGGCGTTGGGATCGATGGTGGACAGGGGCGGGGGCGTGGGGCCGAAGAACTGCGCGAGGGCGCTGGGCGAGTCCATGTCGATCTGCTCGGGCTCGACGGCGATCTCGCTGATGCCGGTGAAATCGAGCAGGCGGACGACGGCGGCCTGCACGTCCTCCTCGCTCGCGAACGACCCGAGCACGACCAGCCCGACCACCAGCACCGGGATCAGGGCGAACAGGGTGCGGTAGGCGAGGGCGGCCGCCATGCGCGGGATCTGCGAGCGGTAGAGGTTGCGCCCGGCGTAGCGGACGACCTCGATCATGCGCCGAACGTCGCGGGCGGAGTTGGCGGCCCCCGAGGCGGGGGTGCCGGGCTTGCGTGGGGTCATCGCTTGCCTCCGCCGCGTGGGCGGCCCTTGGCGGGCGTTGGCGCGGGCTTAGGCTTCCCACGCGGGGTTTCCTGGGCCAGTGCGGGGTTCGTCGGGCGTTTCGCAGCGCGGGGTGATGGGGCGGAGGCGGGTTTCCGAGACGCGTGCCCGGGCGCCCCTTTCCCCGAGCCCTTGCCCGGGCCCTGACCTGAACCCTGACCCGAAACTTGTTTCGACGCCTTTCCGGGCGCTTTCCCGGGAATCGCGGACCGGGAGGCGGGGCCAACCCGCGCCGAGGGCGACTTCTTCGCGGTGTTCTTCGGGATCTCGCCCTTGGTCGTCGCGAGGGATCGCGAACCCGGTTTTTGGGTGACGGGCTTTTTGGTGACCGGCTTCTTCCGGACCGGTCGCTTGGGGCGGGGCTTCGGCGTCTCGCCCTCGCCGGTCGCGCTCTTGCCCCGATCGGCGGCCGTGCGGAGCGCGCGCAGCTCGTGGCGATCCAGCTCGCGCCACTCGCCGCGGGCGATGCCCTTGAGCTGGACGGGGCCCATCGCGACGCGTTCGAGCTTCTTCACCGGGCAACCGACGCTGGCGAGCATGCGGCGGACCTGGCGGTTCCGCCCCTCGTGGAGCTGGAGCTCGAGCACCGACCGCTCCCGGTCGCGCCGCACGACGCGGATCCGGACGCGGGCCGTGCGCGTCGCGCCAACCGTGTGCCCTTCCTTCCGCTCGGCGAGATAGATGCCCTCTTCCAGCGCGGCGACGTTCTCATCGGCGATCGAGCCCTTGACCACTGCGCGATAGGTCTTGGCGACGCCGAAGCGGGGGTGTGTGAGCTTGTTGGCGAACGCGCCGTCGTTGGTGAGCAGGATGAGCCCCACGGTGTCGTAGTCGAGGCGTCCGACGGGGAAGAGGCGGGCCTTGCTGGGGTGATCGACGAGATCGAGGACGGTGCGCCGGTCGGAGCCGGGCTCGTCGGCGGCGGTCGTCAGCGTCCGCGTCGGCTTGTTGAGCATGATGTAGAGGCGGCGCTCCCGCCGGGGAATGGGGCGTCCGTCGACCTCGATCCGGTCCAGCTCGGCGTCGACCCAGGCGGGGAGCTTGTCCACCACGTCGCCGTTGACCGTCACGCGCCCTTCCTCGATGAGCTCCTCACAAGCTCGGCGTGCGGCGACGCCGGCGTCGGCGAGGACCCGCTGGAGACGCTCGCCCCGGGCAGAGTCGGTGATCGGGGGGAGGGCGGCGACGTCGTCCGCGGAGCCGCGGGCCCCGCGGGAGGGACGGGCGGCGGGAGACGAGGGTTTGCGAGGTGTCGGCACGTCCGGAGTTTATGGGGGAGAAGGGGGAAGAGAAGCGAGCGGGGAGAAGGCGGGAGGGGAGGGAGGCGGGGGCCCCCCCCCCCCGGGGCCCGCCCCCCCCCCCCCCCCCCGGGGGGGGGGGGGGGG
>RECY01000043.1 GCA_007693785.1 Phycisphaerales bacterium
TTTTTGGGGGGGGGGTGGGTGGGGGTCGGGAGAGAGAGGGGGGAGAGCCCCCTCCGCCTCGCTTTGCTCGGCACCTCCCCCGCCAGGAGCGGGGGAGGGCAGGGGGGCGGGGCGTCGTCGGGTCAGGCTCGGCTGAACTCGGCCCAGCTTGTACTGGTTTCGCCGACGCGGACCCGTTCCACGCGGACGCCGGGGGGGAAGCGGTAGGTGTTGCCGGCGTGGTCGGTCATCGGCTCGCGGGCGGCGAGGCGGGCCTCGAGAAACTCATAGACGTCGCGGGCGAGGATCTCGGTCGTCGGGTCGGCGTCGAAAGTGACCACGCGCTCGGAGACGGCGCGGATCGCGTCCAAAGCCGGGTCGGCGGCGTTCAGGGCCATCGCGTGGTCGAGGCGGTCCAGGTGCCCCGCGACCGCGAGCTTGATCGCTTTGAAGTCGCAGACCATGTCGTGGGCGTCGAGCGTGTCGGCGGCGAGGACGATCTCGATCCGGCGGGAGTGCCCGTGGGGGTAGCGGCACCGGTCGGGGTGCTTGCTGAGCATGTGCCCGCTCTCGACTTCAAAGGCTTTGCAGACGCGGTAGGGCATGGCGGCTCACTGTAGACCCGTGCCGACCGCCCGCGCGACGGTGCCCGGTTCGGGGTGTGGTGCGGCTCAGGCGTCGCGCGGGGCCACCGAAAGGGGCGACGGGATTCGACTCAGGGTCGGTTTGTGCGGGCTGGGGGGGTGCGTCGCGTCCGCGGATGCGTGGTCAATGGGGCTCGGGACCCAAGCGAGCGTGCCGACGGGTCGATACCCACCGGTCTCGAAGCAGGCTGACCGGCCGATGGACGCCGGTGGTCCGTTGCACGGCAGGCTTATCACGTCCGCATCAGGGGAACACGCATGCGCATCACTATCGCACACCGACTGATCTTTGGTTTCGGGCTGTTGACAGCCCTCGTGCTGGGGCTGGGCGCCCTGGCTTGGCAGGGCAACCGAGACGCCGACCAGACCTTGCACCGGATGGTGGACATCACCAACGATCTCTCGTTGGGGGCCAGTGCGACCGAGAACATCCTGCTCGTCCGCGCTGCTGTGTACACGTACCGCGCGAACCGTGACGCGAGGAGTTTAGAGTACTTCAACCGTTATTCTGAGGCGTTCCGCGATGAGGCGGCCGAGTTCCGGACGCACTTTAATGACAACCCGGAGCGTCTCGCCCAGGCGACCCAGGCCGCGACGGACTTCGAAGAGTACGAGCGTATATTTCAAAGCGCCGCCGCGCTGCTGCGTCAGATCGACTCGATGAGCGGGGAGCAGATCACCCCGCTTGGCATCGAACTCCGCAGGGAGCTTGAGGCTGTTATCAGCCGGTCAGAAGAGCAAAACTTGCTGGAAACTCGCCAGCGCGTCGGCGCGGTGCATGAGGCGTTGATGCTCGGCCGTCTCCGCAAGACGCGGTTCTTCGGCAGCTACGACCTCGCGCACGCCGGCGGGGCTCGCGACGCGTTCCGTGCGACGTCCGAGACGCTCACCGCCGCGGTCAACAACGAGACCGACGAGTTCTCGAAGAACGCGCTCCGAGCCATTCAGGAGAAGTACACCCGCTACAACGGGCTTTTTGAGCGGCTGATCACCGTTGTTGAAGAGTGCAACACCCAGATCGAGACACTCACCGAGGAACTCGGCCCGAGCATCGCGCGCAATATTCGCGATGTCCTGAACTCTCTTCAGGAGGAGGCCACGGCCCGGGAGGTTGAGGAAACGGCCGCCCTCGCGGCGGCGGAGCGGACGCTGTTCGGAATCGTGGGTGTGGCGGTGGTGCTCGCCGGGGCTTGCTCGGTGTTCCTGGTGATCAGCATCACCAAGCCGCTGAAGGGCATGACGGCCCGCCTGCGTGACATCGCCGAGGGCGAGGGCGACCTGACGGCCCGCGTGAACATCACCAGCAAGGACGAGCTGGGTGACCTGGCCGGGTACGTGGACATGTTCATCGGGAACGTGCACCAGATCGTGGGCGAGGTGAAGCGTTCGGCCGAGAGCCTGGCGGCCGCGACGACCGAGGTCGCCGCGAGTGCCGAGGAGATGTCGGCGGGCGTGATGCGTCAGCAGGAGCAGACCGAGCAGGTGGCGGCCGCGATCGAGGAGATGGCTTCGAGCGTCAGCGAGGTCGCGACCAAGGGCGTCGAGGCGAGCCAGGCCGCGACGAACAGCCGGAACGAGGCGAACGAGGGCGGCGAAGTGGTCCGCCGGACGGTGGAGGAGATCCGGGGCGTGGCCGAGGAGGTCAACCGGAGCGCCGAGGCGGTCGCCGAGCTGGGCGCGCGTTCGCAGGAGATCGGTCAGATCATCGATGTCATCAACGACATCGCGGACCAGACGAACCTGCTGGCGTTGAACGCGGCGATCGAGGCGGCGCGTGCGGGCGAGCACGGTCGCGGGTTCGCGGTCGTCGCCGACGAGGTGCGCAAGCTCGCCGAGCGCACGACGCAGGCGACGGCGCAGGTGACCGACAGCATCCGCGATATCCAGGAGCGCACCAAGAGTGCCGTGGAGCGGATCGACGCGGGCGCTAAGCGGACGGAGACGGGCGTGGAGCTCGCGGGGAACGCGGGCAAGGCGCTGGAGTCGATCGTCGCGAGCAGCGGGTCGCTGAGCAGCATGATCCAGGGGATCGCGGCGGCGGCGGAGCAGCAGTCGGCCGCGAGCGAGGAAATTAGCCAGAGCGTCACCAGCATCGCCGCGGTGACGAAGGAGACCGAGGAGGGCTCGCGTCAGGCGGCGAAGGCGGCGGCCCAGCTCAGCCAGGAGGCCGAGCAGCTCCGCTCGATGGTCGAGCGGTTCAAGGTCTGAGAAGAAGGCACTCGGCACTAGGGGCTAGGCACTAGGGCGTGTCTGACGGATCGATGAGGGCAAGATATCGTCTGAGGAAGGCGAGC
>RECY01000002.1 GCA_007693785.1 Phycisphaerales bacterium
TCCGCCGCGATCGCCCGCACCTGCCGCTCCGCGACCGCGTCGCGCTCCCCGCGGACGGGCTCGTGGAACAGGATCGCCTCCTGGATGTCCGGGGCGAGGTTCAGCAGGTTGACGATCTGGCTCACCCGGGCCCGGGTGACGTGCCCCAGCGCCGCGATCTCCGCGAAGTCCGCGACCTCGCCCCGGCGGACCAGCCCGTCGAACCGGATCGCCAGGGCCATCAGCCTGGCGAGCCGGGGCACCGTCCCGGCGTCCGGGTCGGTCTCGGGCGGAGGGTCCCCGGGCTGGAGTTCCCGCTGACCGTGCCTGCCACGGGCGAAGTGGACCGCGTATTCGACCGTCACCCCGTCCGCCGTCATGCCATCACCTCCTGATCCAGCAGCCGGCGGAGCCCCAGCGGCTGGAACGCGATCGAGACCGAGCCCTTCTCGGCGTCGTAGTCCACGCGTTGCACCAGCAGCCGCACCAGCCGTACCTGCTGCTTCGGGGACAGACGCGACCAGACGCCGTCGAAGTCCGCCAGCGCCGCGTCGACCTCCTCGGGGAGGACCATCTCGGCTTCCGCGGCGGCGATGGCCTTGCTCGCTTCTTCGGCGCTCCGCTGCGCCCCGGCGAGCTGCGTGTGCAGGTCCGCCAGGCGCGCGGTGGCGTGCGGGCTCGTCGCGGCGTCGCCCGCGACTCGGCCGAGCTCGCGCTGCGCCAGGGCGGCGTCCCGCTCGGCGGCCGCGAGATCGGCCTGCGCGGCGTCCCGCTTCGACTCGGACGCCCGGCGGCACGCCGCCAGGGTCCGGGAGCGGACCTCCGGATCCCCGCAGACCTCGCGCACCCGGTCGATCACGAACCGCTCGATCTGCTCGGCCGGCAGCGACCGGCACGGGCACGCGTCCCAGCCCTGCTTCTGAGCCTTGTAGCAGACGTAGTACCGGTAGAGGCGGTCCTTGGATCCGTTCACGGTCGCGGTGTGCCCCATCGCGGCGCCGCACGGGGCGCAGTGCAGGAGCCCCTTCAGCACCGCCGAGTGCTTGTTCCGCTGGTGCATCCCCCCGGTCCGACCGTTGAACCGGAGCGTCTCCTGGGTCCTGGCCCACACCGCCTCGTCGACGATCGCCTCGTGCTCGCCCGCGTACGTCTCCGTCTTGTACCGCACCCGCCCGGCGTAGAGCACGTTGGTCAGCACCGCCAGCACGGCGGGCTTGTCCCAGGCCCGGCCGCCGTAGACCTTGCCGCGCTTGGTCACGACCCGCTTGGTGGTCAGGCCGCGGGCGTTGAACGCCCGGCTGACCGCCAGCAGGGACCGCTGCTCGAGATAGAGGCCGAAGATCTCCCGGACCAGCTTGGCCTCGCCCGCGTTCACCACGAGCCGCTTGGTGTCGGGATCGATGTCGTACCCGAGGACCGACCGCCCGCCCGACCACTTGCCCTTCCGCCGGGCCGCGGCGATCTTGTCCCGGGTCCGCTCCGAGATGATCTCGCGCTCGAACTGGGCGAACGAGAGCAGGATGTTGAGCGTGAGCCGGCCCATCGACTGGGTCGTGTTGAACTGCTGCGTCACGGACACGAACGAGATCCGCTGCCGCTCGAACAGCTCCATCATCCGCGCGAAGTCCATCAGCGAGCGGCTGAGGCGGTCCACCTTGTAGACCACGACGCAGTCGACCCGCCCGGCCTCCATGTCGGCCATGAGCCGCCGCAGCGCGGGCCGCTCCATATTCCCGCCCGTGAAGCCGCCGTCGTCGTAGCGGTCCGGGAGGCAGACCCAGCCCTCGGCCTTCTGGCTCGCGATGTACGCCTCGGCGCTCTCGCGCTGGGCGTCGAGGGAGTTGAACTCCTGCTCGAGCCCTTCCTCGGTGCTCTTGCGCGTGTAGATCGCGCAGCGGATCGTCGGCGGACCTTGGCGTGGTGCGCCTCGCTTGGTGCTCATCCGGCCTCCCGATCTCGGCCCCGGCGCTTCGACGACGCCAGCCCGAAGAAGTTGACGCCGTTCCAGTGGGCGCCGGTGATGTGGCGCGCGATCGCGGTCAGCGAGCGGTACACCTCGCCCTCGTACTCGAACCCCCGCGGCAGCACCTTCACGAGGATCGTGCGGCCCTTGTACTCGCGGCGGATCACGGCCCCGGGCTTCGGGAACGACGACGATCGCCCGGCCTCGAACGCGGCCGTCACCACGGGCCCCGTCCCCGTTTCGCGGGCCCGCGGCGCCGTAAGGCGGAGCTCCGCGTCGTCCGCGAGCTCCGCGGCCCGGCGCAGCGCCCGCTCCGAAAGCCCGCCCTGCTCGAGCGCCTGCGTCCGCCAGACGATCCGCTTGATCAGGTACTGCTTGTGGTGCGTCCCAGTCGGCTCGCCGAAGACCTCGGCGTACCGCTGCTTGAGCTGGGGCACGGTCAGACGCCCGAGCTCCTTGATGGTGTTAGCGATGTCCGTCGCCATGCGCACTCTCCGTTTCGCGCCCGCGTTAACCGCGGGTCCCATCAGGGCTTGCAGGCTCGGAGAGTTCAAGTCCATCGGTGGGGCTTTCGGGGGCAACGCCGACGCGGCGGCGGTCGTCCCGCCAACGCCGGACGCCCTCGGCCAGGATGTCCGCGATGGCGCGGAGCCGCTCGGCGGGCGCGAGGTCATCGCGCACCGCCACGTCGTCGTGGTCCATGGTCATGCACCGCTCGTTCGCTGAAGAGGTCCCGCCGCCCACCGCGGGCGACGCGTCATGGAACATCTACGCGAACCATCTGGAAAGTGGCGGGGACCGATCGCAACCCCGCGTCGAGCCGTGATTGGGCGAGGCTCCCGAGGCCGAGCAGCAACAGACAGCAACCACTACACTTCGCCCCGATGGCCCGCACCCCCAGACATGTCGGTGACAAACGCCCGGCACCCCCGGAGGTGATGACCATCAACGACCTCGCCAGCTACCT
>RECY01000045.1 GCA_007693785.1 Phycisphaerales bacterium
GCGGGCTGAACGCGCGGACGGTGCAGATCCGCTGCCGCCCGTTCACGCTGATCGGGGCGACGACGCGGGCCGGGCTGCTCTCGGCCCCGCTGCGCAGCCGCTTCGGGATCGTCCACCACCTGCGCTATTACGACACGCCGGACCTGCTGACGATCCTGCACCGCAGCGCGGAGCTGCTTCGCGTGCAGATCGCGGAGGAGGCGGCGCTCTCGGCGGTCGCGGAGCGGTCGCGCGGGACGCCGCGGATCGCGAACCGGTTGCTGCGCCGCGTGCGGGACTTTGCGCAGGTCCGCGCGAACGGTCGCCTGACGGCCGCGGTCGTCACCGACGCGCTCGAGCTCGAAGGCGTGGACCCTCTGGGGCTGGACGAGTTGGACCGGTCGTACCTGCGGGCGATCGCGACGACCTACGCCGGGGGGCCGGTGGGGCTGGAGACGGTCGCGGCGACGATGAACGAGGACGCGGGGACGCTGGAGGACGTGGTGGAGCCGTACCTGTTGCAGATCGGCTTCCTGGCGCGGACGCGTCGGGGGCGGATGCTGACGACGGCGGCGGCCGAGCACCTGGGCGTGGAGCCCCCGGCTTCGATCGGGGATCCGGACCTGTTCCCGGGGTGAAGCGTCGGGTCACGCCCGCCCGGGCATGAGCGGCTCAGCCCTTGATGCGGCTCACGAGTGTCTGGGCTTTGACTTCCACGCCTTTGAGCAGGCTTTCCAGCGCCTCGCGGTTCGGGGCGAACTCGCGGGCGGTCTGGAGCGTGACGGCTTCGGCCTCGACCAGCTCCGCGAGCGACGTGGTGAACGACCGCATCCCCTCGCTGCGCGAGCCGTTGATGATCGCCGGGAGGTCGCGATCCTCCCCTTCGCGGATCTTCTCCCGGACCGTCGGGCTGGTGAGCAGGACCTCGGTCGCGGGGACGACCTTACCCGCGAAGCCCTCGGCCGCGGGGAGCAGGCGCTGCGCGCAGATCGCTTTGAGCGTGTTCGCGAGGCTCGAGCGGATGAAGTCGCGCTCGGTCGGGGGGAAGAACTCGAGCATCCGCGACATCGCGAGCATCACGTCCTGCGTGTGCAGCGTCGCGAAGACCAGGTGCCCGGTCTCCGCGGCCTGGATCGCCGCGAGCACCGTCTCGGCGTCGCGCATCTCGCCGATGAAGATCACGTCCGGGTCCTGTCGCACCACGAACCGCAGCGCGGTGTGAAAATCCTTGACGTCGATCCCGATCTCGCGCTGACTGATGATCGATCGCTTGGGGGTGAAGCGGTATTCGATCGGGTCCTCCACCGTGATGATGTTCTCGTCCCGGGTTTCGTTCACGTGGTCGAGCATGGCGGCGAGGGTGGAGCTCTTGCCGCTCCCGGTCACCCCCACCACCAGCACGAGGCCCTCGAACGTCCGCTCGACGAGCTTGTTGTAGATCGGGGGCAGGTGCAGGCTCTCGTAGCTCGGGATCTCGGCTTTGACGCGCCGGATCGCCGCGTGGACGTGGTTGCCCGAGCGGAACATGTTGATGCGGAAGCGGTCGCCGCTGGACAGGTACCACGCGAAGTCCAGGTTCCCGTCGGCGGTGAAGCGGGCCCGCTGGGCGTCGGTCAGGATGGGGTCGAGGATGTGGTCGGCCTCGTCCTCGCTCAGCGCCTCGGCGTCGATGGGCTTGAGATGCCCGCCGACGCGGTAGGTCGGCGGGAGGCCGACCTTCAGGTGCAGGTCCGAGGCGTCGAGTTTGCCCATCGCCCCGAGGAGGCGCTGGATGGTGAGGCTGCCCTGGATCATGCCGAGCCCTCCGTGGTGCGCACGCCGGGAGAGAGCGCGAGCAAAGGCGTCGCACGCGTCTGATTTTAGGGTTCGGGGCGTCCGACACCAGCGCCGCGTGTGCATCGGATCGCTGAATCGGCCGATATCTTCGCAAGAACCGACTCGCCGCCGCCCGCGAAACGCTTTGGAAGACCCTCTCGCCCATGCCGATCACGCCCCCGACCGCGTTCGAGCCCCTGGAGCTACGCCGCCTGCTGACGACGGGGTTCGCGTCGGTCGGCTTCGAGTGGACGAGCTCCGGTGGCGCCGTGGTGGTCGTGGAGGAGGGGACGATCAGCGACGACGGGATCGTCTCGGCGGCGCGGTTCATCAACGGGCTGGTCGGGCTGCGGTCGAGCTCGCCGCCGGCGCTGAGCCGCCTGGAGTTCAGCCAGGGCGTGGTCGACACCGCGACCGCGTTCGACGCGAGCCCGTACGGGACCGCGTTCGGGTGGGACTTCCGCACCCAGGGCAACAGCGGGCGTCAGGACCTGGGCTTCCTCGCGTATCTGCCGGGGGGCGTGAGCGCCGCGGGAGATTTCGGCGGGGTTCGGTTCTTCACCGAGACCGCCAGCGACGCGACCATCCGCGACATCACGGGCAACTGGCGGTTCAACGAGCTGCGCGGGAATGTCAACGGCGGGTTCACGGTGGAGACGGCCGGTGTGTTCTTCGTCAACGCCAGCACGCTCACGCTGACCTCCAGCACCGGGAGCGTGTACAACTCCGAGTTCCTGCCGGTGCTGAGCGGGAACCTGAACACACCCTTGCAGAACGGGCGGGCGGACTTCGGCGGGGACGTGCGGTTCTACCTCTCGGCGGATTTCAACACGATCCTCTGGGTGGACGGGCGGTACGGGCAGGGCGGCGTGCAGGACGGGGCGATCGGGATCGCGGTGCGGGCGCCGGCGACCGCGAGCCCGGATCGCGTCAGCGGCGATTTCGCCCTCGCGTTCATCGACACCCCCGGGGGGAGCTTCACGCACCCGTTCCAAACCGGCGCGGGGCAGAGCGAGCCCCCGCTGCGGGACGCGATCCTGCGCATCCGCCCGGACGGGACGTACGGGATCTTCAGCGAGGCCTTCAGCCGCGGACCGCTGGAGACGCCGGACCGGAGCGGCGCCTGGTCGCTGTCGAGCGGCGGGATCTTGACGCTGGTGGACAGCGAGACCGAGCAAGCCCTCCGACTGCTGCCCTCGGCCGACTACGACACGCTCATCCCCGTCAGCGACATCTCGCCCACCGGGAGCGGCGGGCAGGCCCCGGCCCCGCGGTTCGGGCTGGCGCAGCGGTTTATCGGTGAACTCGGCCTCCGCCCGACCGATCCCACGGACCCAGGCGACCCGGGGGATCCGGGGGAACCCCCGCCGCCGCCGCCACCACCCCCGCCGCCGGAGCCGGAGAGTGCGCTGGAGGTCATCCTCGTCGCGGAGTCACTCGTTCCGGGCGGCGTCGTGGTCTCGGTCGGCATCGTCGAGGGCGGGGACGTCGTGCAGGTCCGCATCGCCGACCCGGCCACCGGCGCGCGCACGCTTGTCGCTTACAACATCCGCACCGGCGCCGAGCTCGCGAACGAGGCGGAGCCGTTCGACGAGGCCGCCCTGGCGGCGTTCAACGCGAACCTCCCGCTGTATCAGGCCCGCACGATCACCTTCGCCCAGGCGGTCGCCCTCGCCGAGGCCCGCTTCAGCGGGGGAGAGCTCACGGCGATCGGCATCGATCCGTTCCTCTCCACGGGCGAATTGCTGTACACGATCGCGCTGACCGGCACGGGGGCGATCACCAACACCGTCCGCGTCGACGCGATCACCGGGCTGGTCACCGACATCAACGGGCTCCGGGTGGGGCTCACCCCGGGCGAGGGCGACGCGCGACCGGGCTACGCGTCGCTCGACGCGGGCAACCGCCCCGTCTTCTACCGCGTTCAGGACGACGGCTCGGTCACCGCGACCGACCTCTTCCAGGCGGCGAAGGTCACGATCGACCCCGCGACCGTGCGCGCGGTCCACGCGACGGTGGACGGCTCGACGGGGCGTCCGGCGGCGGTGGTCCAGACCGGCGACGGGGTGCTCTACTTCCTTCAAAACACCAGCGGCGTCTGGGTCCGTCAGGACCTGACGAGCCTCGACGCCGGCGCACGGATCGAGCGCGCCCTGACCGTCGCGACGGCCGAGAGCACCGACGCCGTCGGCGCGACCACGCTCATCGTCGGGCTCGACTTCCGCGGCGACCTCATTCTTTACGAGCAGTTCACGATCAACACCCTCGGCAACCCGCTGTGGCAGGCCCGCAACATCGCGCGAAACCAGCTCCGCCCGACCGGGCAAGTCATGCCCGAGCTCGTCTCGGAGCTGGTGGTCTACACCACGCCGTGGGGTGGGATCAATGTTGCGGGCCTCGACGCGGGCGGCGACCTGCACGTGCTCTGGTGGGCGCCGGGGGCGGCGAGCTGGTTCGCGAGCAATCTCAGCGCCATCACCGGCGTCGGCGACCTCGGCGGGCCGGTGACCGCGTGGGTCCAGCCCTGGGGCGGGATCAACGTCGCGGCGACCGATCCGAGCGGGAATCTCGTCGTCCACTGGTGGTCGCCCGGGAACGGCGGGGTGTGGGTCGCGAGCGACCTGACCGCGATCGCGGGCGGGCCCGCGATCGACCCCGAGGGCGACGGCGCAACCGTCATCGACGCCACCGGCAGCCCGAGCGTGGTCGTGATCGACACCGACGGCGAGGTCGTGATCTATACCTGGGACCGTCGCCTGAACGAATGGGGCGCGAGCGACGTCACCCGCGGGCGTTTCCACCTCGACGCGCGACCCGTGAGCCAACTGGCCGCACGCATCGACACCAACGGCGCGTTCGTGATCCTCGGCGAGCAGCCCGACGGCACGCCGATCCAGCTCGCCCGCCAGCCCGACGGCTCGGACTGGGCGCTGTCCGTGCTCTAAGCCCGGGCCTGATGGCACGCGGGGGCGCGTGCACGGGATCGCTCCGCGCCTTACATTGCCGCAGGAGGTTACGTGATGCCCGCCCCGACCCGTCTCCGCGTGAAAGGCATGAGTTGCGACGGCTGCGCCCGGGCCGTGACCCGGGCGGTCATGTCGGTCGAAGGCGTCGAGCGCGCCGAGGTGAGTCTCGGCGAGGGCTGGGCGTCGTACGAGGGCTCGGCCGAGCCCGAGGCGGTCGCGGACGCGATCGAGGACGTCGGCTTCGAGGCGATCCCGCCGGGCGATGAACTGGGCGATGAACTGGGCGACAAACCGGGCAACTGAACGATCGACGGCGAACGCTACTCTGCGCCGAGCGCGACCGGCTCCATCGCGAGCATTGCGCGGAGCTGGGCGGACCAGGTTTCGCCCCCGTCGGCGTCGAGCAGTCGGAACTCGGTCATCAGCTCGGCCGTCTCCCCGCGCCCGACGCGGAACGACTCGGCGTGGAGGGTGCGCGTCGCCTCACGATCGCTGACAATCGTGATCGCGGGGTTGGACGCCGCCTCGTGCTCGACCTGGCGGACCACCACGTCGCGGAAGGTCTGATACGCCCGACGGCTGAGCGAGCGGGTCTGGTTTTCAAAGTCGCCGATCACGAACGTGAGCTCGCCCGATTGCTGAGCGTGGGCGCGGAGTCGCTGGACGAGTTGGGCCGCGACTTCTTTGCCGCAGCGTTGGGCGTCGGCGTGGGTGACGCTGACGTCGCCAAGATCCTGGGGGGTTTGAGTGGATGAACAGGCGGTCAGGGCGATCGTGGCGAGTGCGCCCGCGGCACAGGCCGCCCACCGGGTGATGTGCTGGATGGCGCGATCGCGCATGGTGTTCTTCCTCCGCCGGTGCAACGCGCACGGGGCGGTGGGTGTTCCGCACCGGACGCGTATTGATTGCCCCCTTGAGACGGATACAGCCTATTCATCGGCACACCCATCTGGCCCGCGGGGTGGGACCGGTCCGCCCGTGCGGGGCGTGGATCGGGTGTGACGGACGGGAAAGGCAATGGCGAGGGCGGGACTTGAACCCGCGACCTTGGGGTTATGAATCCCACGCTCTAACCAGCTGAGCTACCTCGCCGCGTGGGCCGACCGTTGTGCTCCCGGGGCGCGGTCGGCTTGGGGTCGAAAAATCCGGGACGCCAGCATATGCCGCCGATGGGCGGTTGTCCGCGCCGGGGCGGGGCTGGGGCGGGGACGGGGGTCAGACGTTCTTCTGATCGCTCGTTTCGAGCTTCGAGGGGGCGACGGGAGCGGCCGAGTCGGCCGTGGTGTGAGGGAGCGTGCCGCCGGGTCGTTGCTGATCGAGCTGGGGCTGGTCCTTCTTGTCGCCCTTGTCGGCGTTGACGCCGGCCTCGATCTCGTCGTCGATCCCGCGGAGCCCGCGTTTGAACTCGACGATCGCCTTGCCGACGCCTCGCCCGACCTCGGGGAGGCGTCGCCCGAAGATCAGCAGCCCGATCACGAGGATGATGATCAGCTCGGTGGTGCCGATGTTCTGGATGAAGGCCAGGGTCTGCCCGAGAGTCTGCATGCACGCTCCGTCTGCGCCGCCATCGGCCGAGAGTGTGAGTCGGCGCGGAGCACCGACACTGGATTCAAGGGCACCCCGCCCCGTCGGTCAACGCCCCGCGCGGGCCGCCCATGCCCTTCCGGCACAAAAACGATGCGAACTCGGGTGTCGCCTCGGATCAAGAAGGGCCCTTGGAGCCCTCCACGAACGGGCCAGCGGCTCCGGCGCGGTCCGGGGGCGGGTTTTCGCGACGGAGCGAGGCCTCGGCCGCTTCCACGACGTTGCTGTAGAGCATCGCGACGGTCATCGGCCCCACGCCGCCGGGCACCGGGCTGATCCACCCCGCGACCCGTGCGACTTTTTCGTACACCACGTCCCCCACCGTCATCCGTTTCCCGTCCGGGCCCTCCACACGGTTGACCCCGACGTCGATGACGACCGCGCCGGGCTTGACCATGTCGGCCGTCAGGAGCCCCGGGACCCCCGCCGCCGCGACGACCACGTCGCCCGTTCGGCACAAGTCCTCCAGCCCCCACGTGAACTTGTTGCAGCTCACGACGGTCGCGTCGCGTCGCATCAGGAGCACCGCGATCGGCTTGCCGACGACGTTGCTCGCCCCGACGACGATCACGCGCTTGCCGCGGAGCTCGACCTCGGTGTGCTCGATCATGCGCACAACCGCGAGCGCCGTGCAGGGCGCCAGGCTCGAACGCCCGTAGACGACGTTACCGATGTTCGCGGGGTTGACGCCCTCGGCGTCCTTCTCCGGGGCGATCCGGCGCTGCACGGCGTACGCGTCCACGCCCTCGGGCAGGGGCATGTGGAGCATGATCGCGCGGACGTCCTCGTCGCTGTTCAACGCCTCCACCGCCGCACGGATCGAGGCTTGGTCCGAGCCGCGGGGCAGCTCGTGCAAGCGGTACTCGATGCCCAGATCCTCGGCGGTGCGGGCCTGATTCTCGGCGTAAACGCGGGCCCCGTTGTCGCCGGAATCGACCAGCACCGCGTCGAGGCGGACCGACGCGCCGGCGTCGCGGATCGTGCGCACGCGGGATCGCAGGTTCTGGCGAACCAGCTCCGAGAGTGCGCGGCCGTCGATGACGCGGGCGGTCATACGGCATCGTAGGGGCACGCGAGGACGCCGACGGTTCAGTCTGGCGACCGCATCCACCAGACCGGTCGCCACGGGAACTCGTCGATGCGCGACACCGTGACGTCGTCGCGCTCGAGCACGACGCTCTCGCCCGGGCCGGGCGCGAGGCCCTGGTTTCGCTCGTACAAGACAAAATCACCGATGCGCGGCTCGCGCACACGCCCGCCGGGCTCGGCGCCTTCGAGACCGGGTGGCTGCGCGGCCCACCAGTTTTCCCACACGTAGATGCGGGCCGCGTCGCCGGCTTCGAGCCCGCCCATAAAGAGCACGGGCCCCTCGGCTTGCGGATCGGCGGGATCGACCAGCGGGGCGTTCCGGAGCCAGGCGCGGAGGGCGGCCCACTCCGGGGCGATCGGGCGTTGGACGCGGACGGGCAGAGCCGCGAAGACGATCGCGCCGATCACCAGCACCGCCGGGCCTTTGCGGACCATCGCCCGCTCGACGGGCCTGAGCCAGGCCCACCCCCACCGGACGAGCCAGGCGGCCGACATCCACGCGACGCCCGCGTGGACGGGGAGCATGTACCGATCTCGCTTCTCGGCGAAGAGGCTGAGCAGGACCATCCAGGCGACGGTCCAGACGAGCCCGAGACGGATCAGCGGCTCGTGGCGGCCCGGGCTCTTGGCGCGCCAAAGCGAGACGATCGCGAGAGCCGCGAAGAGCGTCCAGGGCCAGCCGTGTGCGCCGAGTCGGTAGAGATAGAACCACCAAGGCTTGACCGACGCGCCGGTCGGATCGAGCTCCCCGGCGGCTCGGCTCGCGATCTCGGCGCCGAAGTACTGGGCGAGGAAATCGTTGCCGTGGATCTGCCACATCGAGAGGTGCCACGGGGCGGCGATGAGCATCGCGACCGCGATCGCGCCCGCGAACGAGGCGAGCACGCGGGCACGGGAGGGGGGCACCAGCGTCCCGCCCGGAAAGATCGCCCACGCGGCGAGGATGGGAATCGCCAGCAGCCCGACGAGGGGCTTGGTCATGAGCGCGAGCCCGACGGGCAGGCCGCAGGCGATAACCCAGCGGGCCCGCCCTGTGCGCACGCCCCTCGCGACCAGCCAGGCGGCGAGCAGGAGGAACGCGGTCTGCCACATATCGAGCGAGACTTCGCGTGTGCGCCGGAAGAACTCGTAAGTGAGCACGAGGGCGGCTCCGGCGAGCAGGCCCGCGCGACGCCCGCTGAGCTCGCGGGCGACGCCGACCGCGCCGATCGCGCACAACGCGGCGGCCGCGACGGTCGGCAGACGCGCCATCGCGAGCGTCACATACACCCGATCGAGCACGAAGCCGTGGATCCAGAACACCAGCGGCGGCTTGTTGAAATACCGCATGCCGTCCCAGGCCCAGAGCGTCCAGAGCTCGCCCGTGCGCCAGGCCTGGACACCGATCGCGGCGTACCACGCCTGATCGCCCCGCCAGTCGCCCTGATCCAGATGCGGAAGCGTCAGGCAGGCGAGAACGAGGACCGGGAGCACCCAGACCCGCCCCGCGACGAGGCGTCGTCGCCACCAAGCCCGGACGCGGGAGCACGCGCGGGCGGGGGTGCTGGACGCGCGCACGCGCGTCTCCCGGCGGGCGGACGGTCCGTCGGTCTGCAAGGGCCCATCCCTCCGGATCGACACCCGGGGGCGGGCCGCCCGGGCGGACAGAACGAGCGTCGGGTTAGGACGAGCGGCTGTTGGCCGGGCGGAGCGCGTCGGCCAATTCCTTGGGGAGGAACAGGATCACCCCGCAAGAGGGGCAGAAATTGACGGTGCCTTTGCTGAGCACGGCGCTCATCGCCTCGACGGGCAGCTCCATCATGCACGACCCGCAGGTGTACTCGTGGCGCCGACGGTCCTGCTCCTCGATCGGGGCCATCGGGTCCTCGTCGGGGTGGCGGGCGATCCGCTTGTCGTAGTCTCGCAAGGCGTCGGCGGGGGCGAGGCCCCGGAGGCGGTCGCGGTCGGCCTCGAGTTCCTTCAGACGCCCGGCGATCTCGCCCTCACGCTCGGTGCGCTCGCCCTCGGCGACGTGGCACATCTTGCTCCGCTCGGCGATCGCCTCTTCCAGAGCCGCCAGCTCGCCCTTGAGTTCGTCGATCTGCTGGAGGTATTCCAGAGCCGAGGACTCGGCCTTGTCCTTATCGGCCTTAAAGGTGTTCACCTCGGTCAGGAAGGCTTTGTACTCGCGGGCGGTCTTGGCGAGGTTCATCTGCTCGCGGAGGGTGTTGACCTTCTCCTCGAGGCGGGCGGCCTCGCCCTCGTGCTCGCCGGCTTTCGCCTGGAGTTGGCGGAGCTGCCGATCGGCGGCTTCCTTCTTCTGCGTCAGGCTCGCAAGCTGCTGGCTCTGGGCCCCGAGGAACCGCTCGGCCTGGTTCAGCCTCGACCGCAAGCCGCGGAGTTGCTTGTCCACCTCGAAGACCTGCCGAAGCCGCTCCGTCGCCGTTTCGCTCATCCAGCACTCCCGTCCGTTTCATCCAGCATAGCACAACCGCCGGAGAAGGGGGGCGTCATTCATGACACCAGTGTCAGCATCCAGTACGCGACCGGGGCGACCAGCAGCGGGGAATCGACCACGTCGATCACCCCGCCGAAACCCGGGAGCGTGCGGCTCGAGTCCTTCGCACCCGCGTCCCGCTTGACCATGCTCGCGACCAGGTCCCCGAGCTGCCCGACCAGCCCGAAGACCGCCCCCATCACCGCCCCGGCCCCGATGCCGATCGGCGTCCCGAGCCACGCCCCGAGCGCCCACGCCCCCACCGCACCGAGCAGGGCGCTCGCGAGCACGCCCCCGACCAGACCCTCCCATGTCTTGCCCGGGCTGAGCCAGACGATCAGCTTGTGGCGGCCGATCGCGCGCCCGGTGAAGTAAGCGCCGATATCGCACCCCTTGGTGGTGAGCAGGATCCAGAGGATGAGCCAGGCCGAGTGCTCGCGACGGATCGCGAGCAGGAAGCCGAACGTCAGCCCGAGATAGACGAACGCGAGGAGCACGCCGCCGGTCGCGGCGACCACGCCCTCGACGGACTGGTGGCGCGAAAAATACACGACCGAGGCGAGGAGCATGACGATCGCGGCCGAGCTGACGATCGCGACGCTGCGGACGGCATCGACTTCTTCGGGAATCAGGCAGCTCACGCCGATGCCCAGGGCCGCGCCGAACGCGCTGAGCCAGCGGCTGGAGGCCAGCCCGACGCGGGCGAGCAGACCCGCCAATTCGATCGCCGCGAGGACCGCGATCGGCGTCGCGATCAGGACGATGATCGTGCCCGGGGGAAAGGTCTCGGTCCCGATCAGGCGGGCGGCCCATCCGGGCGTCGCGACCGTGTACAGCCACTCGTCGAGCCACAGCACCCCGAGCAACGCCAGGATGAGCACGGGACCGAGGAGCAGGCGTTCGCGCAGCATGCCGGGCATCGTACCGGGCTGAGGTGCCAAAACGACCCGGGGCGCGCGGTTGGTTGTGCGCGGTTGGTTCAGGCGGTCGGCGTGTTGAGGCCGCCGAAGCGCCGGTCGCGGGCGGCGTAGGCCGTGATCGCCTGGCGCAACGCCGCCTCTCGAAAATCAGGCCAGTACGTCTCGGTGACGTACAGCTCGGCGTAGCTGATCTGCCACAACAGGTAGTTGCTGACGCGCAGCTCGCCGGCGGTGCGGATCAACAGGTCGGGGTCCGGCAGGTCGGGGGCGTAGAGATGGGCCGCGACGGTCGATTCGTTGACGTCCGCCGGATCGAGCTCGCCCGCGCGTACGCGTTCGGCGATGCACCGGGCGGCGTCGGCGATCTCTGATCGCGAGCCGTAGTTGAGCGCGAGGCAGAGCGTCGCGCGAGTGCAGTCGCTGGTGAGCTCTTCGAGCATCGCGACGCCCTTGCGGACGGGCTCGGGTAGGCCCTCGCGCCGCCCGATGACGCGGAAGCGGACGCCGTTGCGGAGGAGCAGGTCGCGGTTGCCCTCCAGGTAGGCCTCGCAGAGGGCCATGAGCGCCTCGACCTCCTCCGGCGGGCGCTTCCAGTTCTCCAGGCTGAACGAGTAGAGCGTGAGCACCTCGACGCCCATCCGTCCGGCGGCCTCGACCACCGTGCGCACAGACGCGGCGCCGTTGCGGTGCCCGAAGATGCGCGGGAAGCCGCGCTCCTGGGCCCAGCGCCCGTTGCCGTCCATGATGATCGCGACGTGGCGCGGGACGCGGCTCGGGGGGACGCCCGGCAAGTGACGGAGCGGGTCGGCCTCGGGGTTGCGGGCCTGGATCGCGGCCAGGGCTCGGCGGTCGGTTTCACTGAGCGTGGGCGCGCCATCGCGGGCGGGCGCTGGCGAGGGCGTCGGCGTCGCGGGCGTGTTCGGCTGGATGGTGTGCAGACTGGCGTCGGTCATCCGTTCCCCCACACGCGAGCGGTCATCCGAGCCGCCCTTCGATCGTCTGGGCCCGGTCCGGGCCGACGCTGATCAGTTCCACCGGCACGCCGACGAAGGCGGCGATCCGCTCCACGTACGCCCGGGCGGCGGGCGGGAGTTCGCCCGGCGTGCGCACGTGCCCGAGGTCCTCATCCCACCCCGCCATCGTCTCCCAGACGGGCTCGACGCTTTCCAGCTCGCTCGCGTCCGGCAGGAAGCGCTCGGTCACCTCGCCCGAGGGGAGGTGGTAGCCGACGCAGAGGCGGAGCTCGCCGATCCCGCTGAGCACGTCGAGCATCGTCAGGGCGAGGCCGGTGGCGCCGTTGAGCATCGCGGCGTATCGCGTCGCGACCAGGTCGAGCCAGCCGCAGCGTCGTGGGCGGCCCGTGGTGGTGCCGTACTCGCGACCGCGTTCGCGGATGCGATCGCCGAGTTCGTCGGTGAGCTCGGTCGGGAACGGGCCCGCGCCGACGCGGGTGCAATAGGCCTTGGCGACGCCCAGCACGCGCCCGAGCCGCGTGGTCGGGACGCCGGTGCCGACGCCGATGCCCAAGGCCGAGCAACTCGAACTGGTGACGAAGGGGTACGTCCCGTGATCGACGTCCAGCAGCGTGGCGTTGGCGCCGGTGAACAGGACGCGATCGCCGGCGGCGAGGCGGTCGTGGAGCAGATAGGTCGTGTCGGTGATGCGGGCGCGGAGCGCCTCGCCCCAAGCGAGGGCGGTCTCGAGGATCTCGCCCGCTTTCGGCTCCGGCACGCCCTCGGGCTTGAGCTCGCGGAAGAGGATGTCGCGGTAGCCGCAGCTCGCGTCGATTTTTTCGCGAAGCACGTCCGGGCGGAGCAGGTCGCCGACGCGGACGGCCATGGCGCGCTGGACCTTGTCGGCGTAGCACGGCCCGATGCCGCGTTTGGTCGTGCCGATCTGCCCGATGCGGGGCGAGCCGGTCGCGTGGAGCCCGGGCTCGGCCGCCGCGAGACGGTCGCGGAGATACGCCTCCCGAAGCTCGTCCTCGGCCTTGTGGTGCGGGAGCACGACGTGGGCCCGGTCGCTGACGAACAGGCGGCTCATGTCGATCCCGCGGGCCTCGAGCGCCCCGATCTCGTCCAGAAGCTTCGCCGGGTCGACCACGACGCCGTTGCCGACGACCAGGAGCGTGCCGGGGTTGAGGACCCCGGTGGGGATCAGGTGGAGCGCGAAGCGTTCGCCGTTGACGACGACGGAGTTGCCGGCGTTGGCGCCGCCGTTGTAGCGGACGACAACCTCGTGCTCTCGTGCGAGCAGGTCGCAGACCTTGCCCTTGCCCTCGTCGCCCCAGTGGAGCCCGACGACCGCGTTGGCAGAACCCGTCGGCATCGTTCGTTCACGCTCCCGTTCTCGGACCGCTGCAAGGGTAACCACCCGCTCCGGGGGGCGGTTCGTCAGGCTCAAAGCCTAGGTCGGGCGACGTGCTCCGCCCCATCGGCACAACCGGCAGCGGATTCCCACACGGCACGGGCCCAACACCGGCGGAAGGTCAAGCTCGGGGGGCGGGGGTCCGATTCACGGGCCAGGAGACGCCGCCATGTCGCAGGAAGCCATCCGGATCATGTGCCCGAACCTCACCTGCCGCAAGGTGCTGGCGGTGCCCGTCTCCGCGCGTGGCAAGACCGTGCGGTGCCGCAACTGCGGGACGAACATCCGAGTCCCCGACAGCAAGGCCGCCGTGAAGCCGAACGACAAGAGCGAGCAGACCAACGCCGCCTGAGACCAACGCCGCGTGAGACCAACCCCGACTGAGACCGGCGCCGACTGAGACCGGCGCCGCCTGAGAACAGGTTCGGAGCGCCCGCCCGGGCGTGCCTACAGCGCCGGCTGATCGTTCAGGTCGTCGTCGTCCAGGTCGAAATCGAAATCCATCAGGCTGCTGCTGTCCGGGTCCGCATCCTTCGGCTCGGGGGGGTCGTCGTCGTCCAGCAGGTCGTCGCGCGAGGGCTCGCGTTTTTCCTGCACCGTCGGGGGCAGCCCGCGGGCGAGGCTCTCGGCGACGTCCACGTTCGCCGGCTCGCCGTCCACGCGCACCACGAGCACCACCGGGCCGATCGCGATCAGGTCGCCCGGGTTCAGCTCGCGGTCGCCGGTAACCTGCTCCCGGTTGACGAACGTGCCGTTGCTGGAGCCCAGGTCGCGGACGGAGAGCGTGCCGTCGTCCATGCGCAGCTCGGCGTGCTTTCGACTGACGGCCGCGAGGGGGATGCGCAGCTCGCACCCGTCCTGTCGCCCCACCACGTACCGATCGCGGTGGAGCTCCAGCTCCTGGCTCTTGCCGTTGCTCCGGACGACCACGAGGCTCGCGTTCAAACCAAACCTACCCTTCCTGCAGCACCGCTCCCCGCCCGCAGCACGGGATTAGCCCTCGGGATCCAGCCCTGACGACGCCGAAGACTATCGCCCTGCCCACGACGCCGCAACGCCCGCCCCGGACCGCGCTCGACGTCGCCACGCCCGCCCTGGCCGATCCCGAACGCGCCCCGGCCCCCCACCTTTACATCCACGTCCCCTTCTGCTTCCACAAATGCCACTATTGCGATTTTTACTCGATCGTCGACACCCGCGGCCGCCAGCCGGCGTTTACCGCCCGCCTCGAGCGCGAGCTCGCGGCCCTTTCGCCCCTCGCCCATGACCCCCACGGCACGCCCGCCCCGCTCCGGACGGTCTTCGTCGGGGGGGGCACGCCGACGCTGCTGTCGCCGGCGCTCTGGCGGGACCTGCTCCGCACGCTGGACGAGCGCTACGACCTGTCCGCGATCCGACGGGGCGAGGCGGGCACCGAGTTCTCCGTCGAGTGCAACCCGGAGACGGCGACGCGCGAGCTGTTCGACATGCTCCGCGAGGGCGGCGTCAACCGGCTCTCCATCGGGGCGCAGTCCTTTAACCCCGCCCACCTGAAAACACTGGAACGCTGGCACAACCCGGCGAACGTCGGGCGCGCGGTCGAGATGGCAAGGCGGGCGGGGATCGAGCGGGTTTCGGCCGATCTCATCTTCGCGATCCCCGGGCAGACGATGCGCGAGTGGCTGGATGACCTGCGCTGTGCGCTCGACCTCGGCGTCGAGCACACGTCCTGCTATGCGCTGACCTTCGAGCCCGGGACGGCGATGACCCGGCGCATGGAGCTCGGGCGCTTCGAACCGGCCGACGAGGATCTCGAATTGGAAATGATGCGCGCCACCCGAGAAACCCTCGCGGCTCACGGGCTCCACCGCTACGAGGTCAGCAACTTTGCGCGCCCGGGGCGCGAGAGCGCGCACAATCTCGCGTACTGGCGTCAGGCCGACTGGCTGGCGGCCGGCCCGAGCGCGAGCGGGCACCTCGGAGGGCGGCGGTGGAAGAACGCGCCTCGACTGGACGACTACCTCACGATCGACGAGGATGGCTTCGCGCCGATCACCGACCACGAGGCGCCGGAGCCGCGTCGGAACCTTGTCGAAGCGATCATGACCGGGCTGCGTCTGACGGAAGGGTTGGATGCCGGCGTGTATCTAGCCCGTGCCGAGGCGATCGATGGGGTGACCGGGGCGCGCCTGCGAGCCGCGGCGGCGTTGCAAGTCAGCGAGGGGCTGATGACCGACTGCGATGGGCACTGGACGCTCACTGAACGCGGTGTTGAGTTGACCAACCGCGTCGTGCGCGCGCTGATGGACGCTGTCGATCCCTGATTTTTGATGAATCGGTAGGGCGGGCGTCTTGCGCGTCGAGGAGCGTCGGGAGAGACGGGCCAGAGGCTCGTCCCACCGAGCTTCAAGAGACGCCAAAATCATCACGTGGGCGGCTCGGCTCAGAGTTCCGGGGCGTCGAGGTCGAGGCGGCGGAGGACCTTGCGGAGCTCTTTGGGCATCCCACTGCGGTGCTCGACGGGCTCGCCGGTGGTCGGGTGGTCGAAACGCAGGCGGCAGGCGTGCAGGCAGAGGCGGTTCGCGGCCTCGCCGATGTTCTTCGGCGCGTACAGCTCGTCCCCCACCACCGCGGCTCCGATCGCCGCCAGGTGCAGGCGGACCTGGTGCAGGCGACCGGTCACGGGGCGGGCCTCGATGAGCGCGCCGAGGTCGGAGGCCTGAAGGACGCGGTAGGCGGTGACGGCGGCTTTGCCCGCGTCGGCGGAGCCGCGGACGACGCGCCCGGTCTTGGTCGAGGTGTAACGGTTCTTGCGTTCGACGAGCTCTTCGATCGCGAGGCGGACGACGCCCTCGGGGGCGTTGGGGGCCTTGTGGCAGATCGCCCAGTAGCGTTTTTGCACCTTGCGTTCGGCGAACTGCGCGCGCATGTGGTCGTAGGCGGACGGGGTGAGCGCGACGGCGATCAGCCCGCTCGTCTCTTTATCCAGGCGGTGGACGAGCCCGAAGTCCCGCTTGGCGCCGAGGTTCTGGAGCTGAGGGCCCCAGCGGGCGAAGAGCCCGTTGAGCAGGGTGTCGCCCTCGTGCCCGACGCCGGGCTGGGTGACGAGTCGTGCGGGCTTCTCGACGACGAGGACGTCGTCGTCCTCGTAGCGCAGGCCGAAGGTCACGCGGTCGTTGGGCTCGATGGTCAGGGTCGCCAAGAAACGGTTCCGATCGTGGGCGTTCAGCCTCGCGGGCAGGCGTCTTCGTCGAGGTACCATCGCAGCTCGCCGGCGAGCGGCTTCAGCCCGAGCACGGGCAGGTCCTGCACGCCGCCCTCACGACGGGCAACGCGGGCGATGGTGCCGCGCTTCTTTTGGCCGGTCACGAGGACAGCGAGCGTGCGCGCCGTGTTGAGCAGGGGGAAGGTCATGGTCACGCGGTCGGGCGGGGTGACGTTCGCCCCGTCGTTGGCGACGTAGAAGCGTTCGTCCTCCCGCAGGGCGCGGCTGCGCGGAAAAAGGCTCGCGGTGTGCGCGTCGTCGCCCATGCCGAGGAGGACGAAATCGAGGCGATCATGCCCCTTCTCGCGTTCGGCGAGGGTTTCGCGGAGCTCCCGCTCGTACCGAATGTCGGCGTCCGGCTCGTGCGCGTGCGTCGGGTGGACCTGGCTCGGCGGGATGTCCGAATGCTCCACGATCAGCTCGCGGATCATGCGGAAGTTGCTGCGCTCGTCGTCCTCGGGCACGCGCCGCTCGTCGACGATCCAGAGGTGGGTCCGCTTCCAGGGGAGTTCGCGGTAGGCCGGGTCGTACATGAGGCGTTTGTAGAGGGGCTCGGGCGTGGACCCGCCGCTGAGGGCGAGGTGGAAATCGCCGAATGCTCGGACGCAGGCTTTCGCCTGGGCGAACAGGTCGGCCGCGACGGCGTCGACGAGCTCATCCACGGTAGGGCGCACCACGACGGCCCCCGGCAGGTTCGGGGGCTGCGGCGCTGGCTCCATCTCGTACGGGGGGCGGTCTGGATCGGGCTCGAACATGCGGGACGTTACGCCGATCCCTTGCCCTCGGGGTTCCGCCAGCGGAACCCGGCCCTCTTGATCACCTCGTCGGCCTTATCCGGGCCCCAGCTCCCCGGGGCATAGGTCTGGATGCCCTGGCGGACCTCGTCGCTCTTGAGATACCCCTCCACGACGCGCCACATGCCCTCGACCTCGTCGCGGTGCTTGTAGAGGGTGCGGTCGCCGCGCATCGCGTCGAGCAGGAGCGGGGCGTACGCCTCGATGGGTTCGCCGCCGAACTGTTTTTGGTAGTCCAGATCCAGCCCGGCGGTCGCGATCTGGAGCCCGGAGCCCGGGACCTTGCCGAGCACCTCGAACGTGACGCCCTCGCTCGGGGCGATGCGGATGATCAGTCGGTTGGGGTTGAACGCCTCCACGCGGTCCGAGGCCTTCTGCATCGCGCGTCGGAAGACGTCGATCGGCGGGCGTTTGAACTCCACGACCACCTCGGTCAGCTTCTGCGCCATGCGCTTGCCGCTGCGGACGAAGAAGGGCACGCCGGCCCATCGCCAGGTGTCGAACTCCAGCCGGGTCGCGGCGAAGGTCTCGGTGCGTTGATCAGGGTCGACGCCCTCAAGGTCGGCGTAGGCTGGCTCGTCGGAGCCGTCGGCCCCGACGCCCGCGCCGTACCGCCCGAAGGCGGCGTTCGGGGCGACGAGTTTCGGGGTGGGCTCGCGGAAGGCGCGGAAGAGCTCGATCTTTTCGCGCATGATGGACTCGGCGTCGAAGGCCGTCGGCGGCTCCATCGCGACCAGCGCCAGCACCTGCAGGAGGTGGCTCTGGATCATGTCGCGGAGCGCGCCCGCGCCGTCGTAGAACCCGCCGGCGCGTTTGCCGACGCCGATGTCCTCGGCGGCCGTCACCTGCACGTGGCTGATGTGCTCACGCGACCAGAGCGGCTCAAAGATCGAGTTCACGCACCGGAGCACGAGGATGTTCTGGACGAGTTCTTTGCCGAGGTAGTGGTCGATGCGGTAGATGGCGTCTTCTTCAAAGACACGCCCGAGGGTGCGGTTGAGCGTTTCGGCCGAGGCGAGGTCGGTCCCGAAGGGCTTCTCGACGATGATGCGCTGCCAGGCGGAGCCGCGGGGGTCGAGGCTGCACCAGCGCTTGCCCTCGGTGACCATGGCGCTGTCGCCGATGCGGTCGACGATCGGCTCGTACAGGTTCGGCGCGACGGAGAGATAGAACAGGACGTTGGGCCCGCCCTCGCCGCGGTCGATGCCGGCCTCTTTGCCGACTTTACGGATGCGGTCGCGGAGCCCGTTGAACGCGCCCTGCTGGGAAGCGTCGGCCGCGTGGTAGTGCAGGCGCTTGGCGAAGGCCGCCCAGGCGTCCTCCTCGAAGCGGGTGGCGTGCTTGCGGACGCCCTCGGCGAGGGTCTCGCGGAAGCCGTCGTCGCCGAGTTCGGTGCGGCTGACGCCGAGGACGACGAGCTTCTCGGGGAGGCGCCCGAGTCGGTCGAGGTCGTAGAGGGCGGGGATGAGCTTTCGCCGGGTGAGGTCGCCGCTGGCGCCGAAGATGACCAGCACGCAGTCCTCGGCCCGTTCGGTGGGTGGGATGATCGCCATAAGTACCGCATCGTATCGGTCGGCGGGGGGTCGCCCCGACAGGGTGGGGCGGGGAACGCGCCCATACCCTCGTTCATGCGCCCGATCGCCCGCCTTATCGACGCCAACGCCAACCGCTGCCGCGAGGGGCTGCGGGTGATGGAGGATCTGGCCCGGTTCGCGCTCGACGACGCGTCGCTGGGCGAGGCGTGCAAAAACGCTCGGCACGAACTGGCGGCGGCGGTGGGCGTCTTCGACGCAGGGCTGCTGCTGAGCGCCCGCGACACACCCGGGGACGTCGGGACCGAGACCACCACCGCTGGCGAGGCGGCCCGCCCGGACGCGGGGTCGGTCGCGGCGGCGGCCGGCGGTCGGGCGAGCGAGGCGCTGCGTGTGCTGGAGGAGGGCGCCAAGCTGGAGGGCGTGGCGCACGAGCCCTTCGAGCGCCTGCGGTATGCGGTCTACGAGCTCGACCGTCGCCTCCGCCTCGCGCTGGGCGCCGGGACGGGGACGCCGTGGACGCTCTGCGTGCTGATTACGAGCGAGTTGTGCGCACACCACGCGCCGGAGCGGGTGGCGGAGCTCGCGATCGCGGGCGGGGCGGACTGCATCCAGCTCCGGGAGAAGTCGCTGAGGGATCGGGAATTGCTCGCCCGGGCCCGGGCGATGCGCGAGCTGACGCGGGGGCGGGCAGGCCTGGTGATCAACGATCGCCCGGACGTGGCGGTGCTCGCGGAGGCCGACGGGGTGCACTTTGGGCAGACGGATTTGCCCGTCGCGGAGGCTCGCCGGATTGTGGGCTTCGGGCGGCGGATCGGGGTGAGCTGCTCGACGCTCGAGCAAGCCCGGGCGGCGGCCCAGGCGGGGGCGGACGACCTGGGTCTGGGGCCGATGTTTGTCAGCGAGACCAAGCCGAAACCCGTCCTGAGCGGGGCGGAGCTGATCCGCCGGGTCGTCGCGGATCCGGTCGCGGGGCCGCGCCCGCACCTGGCGATCAGCGGTGTGGACGCCTCGAACGCGGGGGAGCTGGCCCGGGCGGGGTGCCGCGGGGTGGCGGTGTGCGGGGCGATCTGTGGTGCGGCAGACCCGGCGGCGGCGGCTCGGGCAATCCTTGAAGCCCTCGCGGCGCGGTAAGCTGCGGCTCACAACCGAATGGGGGTTTCCGATGGCTGAACTGACGAGGCTGTGGCTGCCGATCCTGCTCGCGACGGTTGGGGTCTTTATCTGGAGTTTCCTCTCGTGGATGGTGCTGCAGATCCACCGCAACGACATCCGTTCGCTCCCGGCGGACGCGAATGACGCGGTGATGGGGCTGATCCGAGACAAGGGGGTCGAGCCCGGGACGTACATGTTCCCGATGGCCGAGGACCGGAAGGATTATCAGAGCGAGTGGTTCACGGAGCGGTTTAAGACCGGGCCTTGGGGCATGTTGCGGGTGCAGGGCTCGGCCCCGAACTTTGGGAAGAACCTCGCGCTGACGGCTTTGTTCTACCTCGTCGTGAGCGTGCTGGTCGGGTATGTGCTCGTCTCGGCACGCGAGCCGGGCGCGAGCTTCGGCTCGGTCTTCCAGATCGCCGCGACCGTCGCGATCATGGCGTACGCCCTCGGCGGGATGCCCAACGCGATCTTCTTCGCGAAAGAGGGCGTCGCGTGGATGACGGACCTGCTCGACGCGGTCGTGATGGGGCTGCTGACGGGCGTGCTTTTCGCGGCGTTGTGGCCGAGTGCGGCCGCGGCGAGCTGACCGCCCCCCCCCCCCCGGCGGCATAGCTCGCCGAGCGGGGCCTTCCGACGCTGTCTGCTCGCCCCTTCCTATTCTGACCCCATGCCCCTGACCGCCGAGGAACGCCTGTTCGCCAAACTGCGCGAACTGTGCGCACAGGACGACGCATTGGCGGCCCAGCTCGCGGACCCCGCGATCGCGGGCGATCATCGGCGAGCGACGGCTTTCGCGATCAAGCGGGCCGCGTTGGCGCCGGTGGTCGAGGGCTTCCGGGCGTACGAGGCGCTGCGAGCGGAGGCCGACGACCTGCGCACGGTCCTCGCGGGCAACGACGCCGACCTGGCGGGCCTCGCCGAGGACGAACTTCCCGAGGTCGAAGCGCGAACCGAGGCGGCGCTGGAAGCCGTCAAGGCCGCCCTTGTGCAGAGCGAGGACCGCAAGGTGGGGAGCGTGATCCTGGAGATCCGCGCCGGCACCGGCGGCGACGAGGCCGGGCTCTGGGCGCGGGATCTGCTCGACGTCTACCGCAAATATGCCGCCCGCAAGGGCTGGCAGGTCGAGGAGATGTCGCTCACTGCCGACGACGAGGTCGGCGGCGTCCGCCATGCCGTCGTCAACATCCGCGGCGAGGGCGTCTGGAGCGAGCTCTCCTTCGAAGCGGGCGTGCACTCGGTCAAGCGCGTGCCCGCGACGGAGACGCAGGGTCGGATCCACACGAGCACGTGCACCGTTGCCGTGTTGCCGGAGCCGGAGGCCGTTGATGTGCGCATCGATTGGGCGAAGGACGTCGAGGAGCACGTCACGACCGCGCAGGGCCCGGGGGGGCAGAACGTGAACAAGGTCGCGACGGCCGTGCATTTGTTGCACGTCCCGACGGGCATCGAGGTCCGGATGCAAGAGACCAAGAGCCAGCAGCAGAACCGGGAGAAGGCGCGCCGCCTGCTGCTGGCGCGGGTCTACGAGCACGAACGCGAGAAGGTCGAGGCCGAGCGGTCGGCCGAGCGGCGCGGGCAGATCGGCACCGGCGCGCGCTCGGAGAAGGTCCGCGTCTACCGGTACCAGGACGGCATTGTCGCCGACCAGCGTCTCGAAACCAAACACCAACTCCGCCCGCTCCTCGAAGGCGACCTCGCCCCCCTCATGAGCGAACTGCTCGAACAGGAAACCGCCCGCCGACTCGCCGCCTTGTGATCCCGGTGGCACAGCTCTCCGAGCTGTGTCTCCCCCGCGACCAACCCGTGCCCGCTCACGCGGGTACGCTCGCGTCATGACGCGATCCGGTCTGATCTTCGCTCTGCTGCTCTTGTGCCTCGGCGTGGCGGCCTGCCGTGCGCCGGCGCCGATCCCCCCCCGAGCCGCCGCCCCTGCCGCCGAGCCCGAGCCCGTGGCCCCGCGGATCACCCCTTTCGGGCTGCAGACCCAGCACCGACGCCCGACGCTGGCAGGCGAGCCGCGGGCGAGCCGGGCCGCGTCGCGGTTTCAACGCCTTGAGAACGACGGTTTCATCGTCGGATACGCGAACGACCTCCGCGCCCCCCTCTGGGCGGCGTGGACGCTCGGGGGCACGTCCCAGACCTTCGACGCCCCGCGTCCGCAGCTCCGGCGTTGGTCGATCGACACCCGGGCCGAGGCGCGTGCGACGCAGGACGATTTTCGCGTCGCGCACGCGCCGGGCGTTGCGCGCCAGCCGCACTTTGCCCCCGGGCACCTTGCCTCGCCCGAAGCCATTGGGCGTTGGTACGGGCGCACGGCTCAGATCGAAACCTATCTCATCACCAACGCGGTCGCGATGGACGCGGGCTTTCGCGTGGGCGTGTGGCACGCGCTCGAACTGGCCGAGGACCGGCTGTTCGTCCCGCGGTTTCGACGGCTCTGGGTCATCGCGGGCCCGGTCTTCGAGCCCGACGCCCGGGGCGAGTTCTCGCGCACCGGCGACGGGGGCGTGCCCATTCCGACGGCGTTCTTCCGCGTCGTGCTCGACGTCGACGGCGACCCGGCGGACCTCTTCCGCGAGCACCCTGAGCAGCCCGTCGGCGTGCGCGCGCTCTCGTTGCTGATCCCGCACGACGCGGCTGAGGACAGCCGCCTGGGCGCGTTCATGACGACGATCGGCGAGATCGAGTCGCGGACAGGGCTCGACCTCTTGCCGAACCTGCCCGAGCCGCTGAAGTCGCGGCTTCGCGAGCAGCGCCCGGACGGCGGTTGGATGCCGAACCTGCGTCTGCGTCCTTCGGAGATCCAGCGGAACGAGGCGTACGACGGGGCGTGATTTCGGACGCGATTGCCAGGGGTTTGTGCGGCGCTTGCGAGGAGTGGATCCGGCCCGATGACCATGCTTTGTGTTCCCATCGCGGTGCGCACGCCGGAGCAGACGCTCGCCGACGCCGCCGAGGCGAAGGCGCTCGGCGCGGACATCGTCGAGTTCCGCGTTGACGAGTTCTTCAACGGCGAGAGCGCCTCGAGCGAGAGCGAGGCGACCGCGATCGTGCGCACGATCGCGGACGCGCCGCTCCCGGTCATCCTGACCTGCCGCATCGCGGACGAGGGCGGCGCGTACGACGGCCCGGAGGACGCACGGGTCAGCTTGTTTGAGCGGGTCGCGACCGGCGGCTCGCCCCCGGCGTACTTGGACGTGGAACTGGCGGCGTACACGCGGAGCGCCAATTTCCGCCAGAAGGTCAACCTCTGCGTGTCGCACGCGAAGCAGGTCCGCGACGTGCCGACGCGCCTGATTCTGTCCTCGCACGACTTCCAGACCCGACCGGCGGACCTCTCGCGTCGTATAATGGCGATGTACGCCGAGCCGGCGTGCGCGGTGGCGAAGATCGCGTTCCGTGCGCGCAGCCTGCGCGACAACGTGGAGCTGTTCGAGCTGTTGCGCGGCGCGCCGAAGCCGACGATCGCGCTCGGCATGGGTGAGTTCGGGCTGATGAGCCGCGTGCTCGCGCCGAAGTTCGGCGGGCTGCTCACCTTCGCCAGCCTCCGCAGGGACGCGGCGACCGCGCCGGGGCAGGCGACGATCCGCGAGATGCTCGATCTGTACAGATTCCGCTCGATCCAGGCGAACACGAAGGTCTACGGCGTTCTCGGCTGGCCCGTCGCGCACTCCATGAGCCCGCTCGTCCACAACGCAGGGTTCGAGGCAGTCGGGCACGACGGGGTGTACCTCCCGATGCCGGTCGCCGGCGGCGAGAGCGAGGACGATGCTCGCGCGAGCTTCAAGGCGACGGTCGAGGGCGTGCTCCGCTGGGCGGCTCTGGATTTCGCGGGCGCGAGCGTGACGATCCCGTTCAAGAGTTGCCCGCGCGCGGGCGTCGGGCCGTTCGCGAGAGACAACGACGGGCTCGTCGCTGCGGCGGGGGCGGCGAACACGATCGTGGTCGCTGCAGACGGGTGGCGCCTGGCGAACACGGATCTCGCAGGGATCGTCGGGCCGCTGCGGGAATCGCTCGGCGAGCTGGCGGGCCAGACGGTCGTGATCTGGGGCGCGGGCGGGGCGGCCCGCGCGGCGGCGCTCGGGCTGAGCCGCGAGGGGGCGGACGTGCGCATTACGAACCGCACCGTGTCCAGAAGCGAGGCGATCGCGGCGTCGATCTCCGGCGTGCGCACGATCACATCCGAAGATGCCCGGACCTGCCGAGCGCGTGCGCACATCAACACAACACCCATCGGCATGCACGGCGGCCCCGCGCCGGAAGCGATGGCTGTGCCCATCGACGAACTCGCGCATGTCTCGGCGGAAACCGTGTTTTTTGACACGGTGTACAACCCGATCGAGACGCCGATGCTGAAGGCGGCGCGGGCGCGGGGATGCCGCACGATCGACGGCGTACGCATGTTCGGGGCTCAGGCCGCGGCTCAGTTCGAGCTCTGGACCGGCAAGCCTGCGCCGAAGCAGCTCTTCGATCGGCTCGTCCGTGAAACGCTCGGCGGGTGAACGCCGTGGCAGCAAAATCCCTAGTGGCACAGCTCTCCGAGCTGTGTCTTCGCTTGATCACAGGTAAACCAGGGAGAACACAGCTCGGAGAGCTGCGCCACCTATGCGCTCGGCCAGTCGATGCCGCTGGTCCGCAGCAGCGTCTGGAAGCTCTCGCTGAAGACGAAGTTGTGCTCCGGAAACTGGAGCCCGGACATGTTGTGATCGACCTGGCTGAACATCAGGTCGATCGATCCGATGCGCACAAAGCCTTCACTCGCCCTCGCGTGGTCGAGCATCTCGACGACGCCTTGGGTCGCGGCGCCTTGCGCGGTCAGGCTCTGGATCGTCGCGGTGTAGCGCAGGGTCACGCCGGGCGTCGGGTCGCGATCGAGCTCGGCCTTGGCGACCTTCGCCAGCACGACCTTCTCTTGAAACCCGCTCGCGTGCCCGACGAGGATGCCGGCGGACTGGGCCATGCCCTCGACGACGAGGCTCATCGGCATAAGCGGCATCGCGTCCAGCCGGAGCTCCGCATCGGCCGCGAAGTGGTCGTGCAGATGCTCTTCAGCGAGCGAGACGTTCTTGATCGCGACCAGACGCTCGCGTGGGACGAGTTCCAGCACGCGGTCGATCCACATCCACCGCATCTCAGGCGGCCCGCTGGAGCTTGGTCTCGCAGAAGTTCACGAGCGCGTCGACGGTGAAGATCTCGCCCACACGCGTGACCTGCGGGTCGCTCTCGAGGCGCGAGAAATCCCCGTGCGGGAGGCGGCGCTTCAGCTCGGCCATGCCCGTTTCGGTCACCCTGCCGCCCTGCACGTACTCGGGGTTCTGCGTCACGTTGTCCGGGAAGAGCTCGCCCTGCTCGATCTTGAACCCGAACGCCTGCTCGAGCTTGAAGACGATGTCGAGAAAGTCGATTGACTCGGCCCCCAGGTCGCCCGTCAGCGAGGCCTCGGGCGTCACCTCGTCCTCGTCGACCGCGAGCGCGTCGACCAGGACTTCCTGCACTTTCTGGAAGATCTCGTTGCGTTCCATGCGGCTCCGTTCCCCGATATCCCTGGCGTCGATCGACCCTTGCGGGGGCCCGAAACCCCCTTGAGCATCCATCCTATCGCGCTCACCCGGACGGGCCCACTCGGTGAAAACCCACCGCGTCAGTCATGAAGCGGACGGGGCGGGCGGAGGAGGAAACGTCCGCTGGCCGCGACCGGCGGTGGGCTCGCGGGGCCCGCTCCGGACGCGCCGCTCGCGAGGCGTTCGGGCGTGAGCACGAGCGCGCGGGCTTTGCAGTCGGCCTCGCCCTCGCCGGGGCGGGCGACGAGCTCGATCTCGACCCGGAGCACGTCGCCGGGCTTGACAAAGTGCCCGTACTTGAGCGCACGGACCTGTCCGAGGACGGGGCGCGGGTGTTCGGGCGTGCGGGTGAGTTCGCGGGCCGCCTGGACCATCGCTTCGAGCATGAAGACCCCGGGGAGGACGGGGAAAGTCGGGAAGTGGTCCTGGAGGTATTCCTCGGCCAACGAGACCTGCTTGATGGTCACGATCCGGTCCGCAGACCGCTCCAGCACCGCGTCGACCAGGGCGAATCGCATGGGGGGAGGATACCCGGGTCCGCGGCGGGTGCGCGGGGGCGTACGCTCCGGGTCGTGCCGACGATCCGCGACGAGGCTGTGTGCGTTCGGCTCTGGGATTGGTCGGAGACCAGCCAGACCGTGTCGCTGTTCACCCGCGAGCACGGGATGCTCCGCGGGCTGGCGAAGGGCGCCAAACGCGAGCACGCGCCGTACAGCGGGGGGTTCGAGCTGCTGACCCGGGGCGAGGTCGTGGCGATCGTGAAGAAGGAGGGTCAGCTCGCGACGCTGACCGCGTGGGACCTGAGCGACCCCTGGCGGGCGCTCCGGGGCACGCTCGACGCGTTCTACGCTGGGTGCGCCGCGGCGGACGTGGTCCACCACGCCGTGACGGATCATGACCCGCACCCGGAGTTATACGACGCGCTGACGGGGGCGCTGGCGTCGGCTGGCGGGGATCCGGCGGGGTCGGTGCTTCGGCTGGTCTGGGCGACGCTGGTGGAAACGGGGTATCGCCCGTCGCTGGAGAAGGCGGCCGACACGGGCGGGTCGCTGGCGGACGCCGAGACGTTCGGGTTCAGCCCGCGCCTCGGGGGGCTGGTGCCGGACCCGGCGGGGCAGGCACCCGCTTCAACGACGCAGGGGCCGGTCTGGCGGGTGCGAGGGGAGACCGTGCGGCTCTTGCGCGAGCTGGGACGAGACACACCTGTTTCGGTGGGAATCGCCGCGACGGGTGTGGGCTCGGATTGGGCGAAGCCCGCGGTGCATCGGGCGGTTCGCCTGCTGTTGGCGTATCTGTCGGAGATACTCGGACGTGAGCCGCCGGCGGTTCGGGCGTTTCTCGGGACTCTGCCCGCGTGACCCACGCTTGGGGGGTGTGGTTGGCGACCGGGTGCGATGATGGTCCAAAGTTGGGGGGATGAGCCACCGATAGTTTTGTGTAGGTGGTTCGCCGGTGGTCCCGTGCTGTGCGCGCAGGGTGGGACGATGGGGCGGGCGCTGTGCTGAGCGACGCATGAACCAGGACGCCCTCGACAAGATCCTGAGCTGCTCGAGCCTGCCCTCGCTGCCCGCGGTGGCGGTGCAGGTGATCGAGCTCACGAGCGACCCGAGCGTGAAGCTCGAGGACCTCGCACGGACGATCGAGAACGATCAGGGGCTTGCGGCGAAGATCCTGCGGACGGTGAACTCGAGCTTTTTCGGTCTGCGTCGGCGTTGCGCGACGATCGACCGTGCGTTGGTCATGCTCGGTCTGAACCCGGTCAAGAACCTGGCGCTGGGCTTCAGCCTGGTCTCGGCGATGAAGCCGCCGGCGAGCGAGGTGTTCGATCAGATCGCGTACTGGCGCCGGGGGCTGTACACGGCTGTCGGGGCGCGGTGCTTCGCGGAGGAGATCCGGCTGGACGAGCCGGACGAGGCGTTTCTTGCGGGGCTGCTGCAGGACATCGGCGTGATGGCGATGCTGATCGCGCTGGGTGATGAGTATCTCGACGTGCTCGCGAACACGGAGGGCGACCACCGGCGGCTGGTGCGGGAGGAGCTCGACACGCTCGAGGTCCAGCACCCGGACATCGGGGCGATGCTCGCGAAGCGCTGGCGCCTGCCGGACCAGCTGGTGATCCCGGTGAAGTACCACGAGCGTCCGACGGCCGCCCCGGCGGAGCAGGCCAAGCTGGTGCGCTGCGTTGCGCTCGGGAACCTGGTGCACGACGTGCTGACCGACGAGCAGCCGGCGGCGGCGTTGCGGCGCCTGTATCAGAAGGCGCAGTCCTGGCTCGGGCTGAACACCGACGCGGTGGACGGGATCATGACCGAGGTCGGCAAGCACATCGGCGAGGTTGCGAAGCTGTTCAACCTGGATACGGGCTCGTACCGGGATTCGGACGAGGTGCTGGCGGAGGCGCAACGTCAGATGGTCTCGATCAACCGCGGGGGCGTGGACTCGATCCCGCTGGGGTTGAACGAGTTGCTCGCTGGGAAGACGGACACGGACCCGATGACGGGGCTGCTGAGCCGAACGTGCTTTGACGAGGTGATGCAGCGGGCGCTGGCCGTGGTGCGGGAGGACAGCGAGACGGTGGTCCTCGTGGAGTTTGCGATCGACGGCCTTGGGCCTTTGCAGGCGACGCTGGGGCAGGAGGCGGTGGACGAGGCGGTGGTGGGCGCGGCGATCATGCTGCGCAAGCATTTCGAGCCGGCGGGTGGGATCTGCTGCCGCCTGAGCAAGAGCCTGTTCGGCGTGATCGTGCTCGGCTCGACCGAGGGCGAGGCGGAACGGATCGCTGGTGATTTGTGCGCGGACGCGGAGGCTCAGGCGTGGGCCGGGGGCTTGTCGGTCGCGACGGGGATGGCCTCGCAATCACCCGAGGGGGCGTCGGCGGCCCGGTCCGAGGACGTGGTGGCGAAGGCGGCGCGTGCGCTGCAAGCCGCACGGATCGTGGCTCGCTCGGCCGCGTGAGGCTGCCCCCCCACCGCTGTGGCGTCTCGCCAAAATCAGTGATCCGCGGTCGCGGTTGGATGGCTTACGGCGTCAGGGTCGCGACCGTGCGCGGGCGGAACGGGAACGCCTCGTGGACCGCGCGGAGGTCGTCGAGCGTGACGCGGTTGATGCGTTCGAGCTCTTCTTCAAGCGTTGTGTAGGTGTTGCGGAGCGTCCACTGTCGCCCGAGGCGTTGCATCCGGTCGGCGGGCCGCTCGCCGCCGAGGGTCACGCCGGTCGCGAGCTTGGCGCGGAGGCGTTCGAGGTCGTCCTCGGTGACGGATTCGATCAGTGTTTCGAGCTCGTGGTCGATGACGGCGCGGATCTCGGCGAGCCTGGCGGGGTCGCCCGAGGCGTAGACGAAGAACTCGCCGAGCCCGTCGTGGGCGTCGAAGCTCGCCTGGGCCTCTTCGGCGAGGCCGGTTTCGATCAGCGCCCAGTGGAGGCGGCTGTTGTCGGGCGCGCCGAGGACCTGGCTGAGCAGCGCGGCGGCGTAGCGCCGGTCGTCTTCGACCGATGGGCCGGGGGTGACCAGGATGGTGTAGCCGCGGCTGACGTTGGGATCCCGGAGTTGCAGTTCGCTGTCGGTGACGGGTGGGAGGTTGGGATCGCGCGTCGCGCCCGTGGGTCGCCAGTCGGCGCAGACCTCGGCGATCGCGTCGCAGCAGGCGTCGAAATCGATCTGCCCGGCGAGGGCGACGACGGTGTTGTCGGCGGAGTAGCGGTTGTGGAAATAGGCCCGCATCGCGTCGCTGGTGAGGTCGGTGATGGTTTGGTCGGTGCCGAGGACGCGGTGCCCGAGCGGGTGTTGGGCGTAGTGGCGTTCGAGGCAGGCCTCGTAGAGGACCCAGAAGGGGTTGTCCTTGTACATCGCGATTTCTTCGAGGATGACGCCCTTTTCGGTGTCGAAGTCTTTCTGGCGGAGCGCGGGGCGCATCATCTCGGCGAGGAGGCGGGCGGCGTCGAGCGTGCGTTCCGGGAGGACGTGGGCATAGAAGCAGGTCATCTCGCTGCTGGTGTAGGCGTTGTTGCGCGCGCCCATGGCGTCGAAGCGTTGGTTGAGCTCGTCGGCCGAGACGTTCTCGGTGCCTTTGAACATCATGTGCTCGAGGTAGTGGCTGACGCCCATGACCTCGGGGGCTTCGTCTCGGGCGCCTGTGCGCACGAAGAAGCCCGCGGCGGCGGTGTGTGCGGCGGGATCGACCTCGGCGATGACGCGGAGGCCGTTGGGGAGCTCGCGGTGTTGGAAATCGATCGCCATGAGCGGAGTGTACCGGTCGAGCGCACGGGGCGGGTCAGCCGCCGATCTCGATCTGATTCATGTGCTCGACTTTGAAGGCTTCGGGGGCGAGGCGTCCGTTGATCATGGCGCCGCCGGGAAGGGGGGCGTAGAGCTCGATGGAGATCTGGCTGAGGGGCATAGGGCCGGGGATCCTGGGGTTCTGCGGGTCGAAGGTGATCGCGGCGATGACCATGATCGGCTGGTCGGGGTCCTCGATGTGCTGCATGGGCTGGCGGGGCTCGGCGTCGGCGTCCTGCGGGAGGGCGCCCATGAGTCGGCGGTGCATCGGGTGGTTGTACCAGCGTTCGGCGGCGGCCTTGTTCTCGAACCAGCCGATGATCGCGATCTTGCCGTTCTGAAACTGGGCGGCCTCCGCGCCGAGGCAGCCCTCGACGGAGCGGAGGGTGTCGACGAGCATCGCGCCGATGTCCGGCTGGCCGCCCTGCTGCATCTGGCGTTGATCGGCGGGCTGGGCGGCGGCTTCGGAGCCGGCGAGGGCGTGGAAGGCGCTGGAGCCGACGGTCGCGGTGAGGACGGCGCCGGCGATCGCGCCGATGGTGCAGGCGGCTGCGGTGTGGGTGTTAAACCGTGACATGGTGATGTTTTCTCCCCGTAAGTATTCGAGCGCCCAGGCCCGGTGACATTCCCGGCGTGCGGGCGGCGCGCGGTGCGGCCGCCATCCTCTCCGATCGCGCCACGCCTTGCAACCGCATCTCGCACAGGCCCAAGAACCCGATTCCCGCGTGTATGATCGCCCGCGCCGCGGGCGCACCGGTTTGGGCTTGTCGGCGGGTCGGGATGATGTGGGGTGCGGCTTTGACCAATGCGATCGAGATGCGTGGTGTGCGGAAAACATTCGGGCCTAAGGTCGCGGTCGAGGGCCTCGACCTGACCGTGCCCGAGGGCTCGCTCACCGGGCTCATCGGGCCCAACGGGGCGGGGAAGACCACGACCATCCGCATGGTCATGGCGATCCACTTCCCGGATCGCGGGGAAATGTCGATCCTCGGGCGGAAGTCGGCGGTCGAGAGCAAGGACCGGATCGGGTACCTGCCGGAAGAACGCGGCGTGTACAAGAAGATGAAGGTCGGGCCGTTCCTTATGCACATGGGGCGGCTGAAGGGCCTGGATTCCGGCCCGGCGCTCAAGCAGCGGGTCGCGGACTGGCTGGAGCGGGTCGGCCTGGGCGACTGCTGGAAGAAAAAGAGCGAGGAACTCAGCAAGGGGATGCAGCAGAAGGTGCAGTTCATCTCGGCCGTCTTGCACGAGCCGGACCTGTTGATCCTGGACGAGCCGTTCAGCGGGCTGGACCCGGTGAACCAGCGTCTGCTGCGGGATCTGGTGCTGGAGCAGCACCGAGCGGGGCGGACGGTGATCTTCTCAACGCACGTGATGTTCCATGCCGAGCAGTTGTGCGACCGGGTGATCATGATCCACAACGGGCGGAAGGTGCTGGACGGGACGATGGGCGAGATCCGCGCGGCCCACGACCGGGGCGAGGTGGTTTTCGAGCCGAGCGAGGGCGGCGCGGACGCGGGCGTGCGCACGGTTGAGACTCTGGCTGGGGTCGAGTCGGTGCGGATGGTCGATGGCGTGCCGCGGGCGATCGTGAGCAACGGGATGGACCGTCGCGCGGTGATGCGTTCGATCCTGGACGCGGTGGACTGCGAGCGGGTGTCGGTGCACCGCCCGACGCTGGAGGACGTGTTCATCGACATCGTGGAAGGGTCGGTGACCAGCGAGGATGAGCGTCAACGCCTTCGGGCGTCGCTGCGGGGGGAGAGCGGGGCGGATGAGGAAGCGGAGGTGGTGTCGTGAACCGGATTTTCAGGATCGCGGCCCGGGAATTCGCGGCGACCGCGATCACCAAGGGGTTCATCATCGGGGCGCTCGTGGTCCCGGCCGTCTTCGCGGCCTGCATCCCGCTGATCGTGCTGCTGACGATGCAGGCGCGGGCGCCGGTGGTCGAGGGGACGGTCGCGGTGATCGATCGCTCGGGGGCGGTGGGCGAGCGGGTGTCGGTGCGTCTGACGCCGGAGGGGATCGCCGAGGCGCGGGGGGAAGACCTCGCGGCGTTGATGAGCCAACTGAACCTGCCCGAGGGGGCGGGGATCGACCGGGGGCAGATGGCGGCCCAGGCGGGGCTGCCGAGCCTGACCGTCGAGCACCTGGACCCGCAGGCTTCGGAAGACCCGGAGCGTGACAGGCTTCGAGGTGAGACCGGGGAGGGCGAGGTGCGGCGGCTGGCGCTGGCGATCATTGCGCCGGACGCGGTGGTGAAGCCCGAAGGGCAAGAGAAATACGGCGCGTTTGAGCTCTACACGCGGACGCGACTGGACGACCGGATCGTCGCCGACATCCGGCGGGCGGTCTCGACGAGCGTGCGCGAGGCGCGGTACGAGGCGGCGGGGTTTGACCGGGCGGTGATCGAGGCGTTGACGAGCGTGGATGCGCCGCGGACGCGGGAGGTGACCGAGGCGGGCGTCCGCGACTCGACGACGGAGCTGAACTCGTTCCTGCCGTTCATCTTTATGTTCTTGCTGATCATGTGCGTGATGGTGGGCGGGCAGTACCTCTTGACAACGACGATCGAGGAGAAGTCGAGCCGCGTGGTGGAGGTGCTGCTGAGCGCCGTGAGCCCGATGCAGCTCATGACGGGGAAGATCCTGGGACAGATGGCGGTCGGGCTGTGCTTGCTGGGGATTTACAACGCGCTGGGGCTCGCGGCGTTGATCGCTTTCGGGTTGACGGACGTCATCAGCCCGATGACGATCGTGTACCTGTTCGTGTTCTTCCTGCTGGCGTACTTCATGATGGCGTCGCTGCTGGCGGCGGTGGGCTCGGCGGTAAACGACCTGCGGGAGGCGCAGTCGCTTTCGACGCCGGTGATGATCGCGGTGTTTATCCCGTACATCCTGTGGCTGCCGATCAGCCGTGATCCGAACAGCGTGCTGGCGACGGTGCTGAGTTTGGTGCCGCCGATCAGCCCGTTTGTGATGATGATGCGTGTGACGAGCACGGAGCCGCCGCCGGTGTGGCAGATCTGGGCGGCGATCGGGATCGGTGCGTTGGGCTCGTACGTGTGCGTGTGGTTCGCGGCGAAGGTGTTCCGCGTGGGGCTGCTGATGTACGGGAAGCCGCCGAACTTTGTGACGTTGCTCAAGTGGGTCCGGATGGCCTGAGATGGGTCGGGAGAACCGTTTCCGGGGCTTGTGGCCGGCGTCGCGTCGGGCGCGTTGCTCGGGTTGCGGGTACGACGTGCGCGGGATCCACGTGCCGGGGCGTTGCCCGGAGTGCGGGCGTTGGAACCCGGCGTTTGTGGGCAACCCGGGGCCGCAGCATCTTGGGGCGTGGGCGGCACTGGCGGGGATTGCGGGTCTGATCGCGACGCCGATGATGTGGGCGTCGGCGTTGCTGGCGTCGGTGGCGATCGGGCTGGGCGTGTGGGCGTGCGTGGGGCCGGGGCGTCGGTTCGCGTCGGACGATGACCTGTTCGAGGCCGTGGCGGCGGTGACGCTTGGGGTGGCGCTGCTGGCGATTCACGGGGTGCGACTGGCGGCGCGGTGAGGCCATGAGAGAGAGAATTAGAGCGACGGGCGGGACGCCCGTCCCACGAGGTTTGGGAGAGAACGGAGCGTGGGATGACGACGATGGACGCGGGCGAGGCGGCGACGGGCGGCACCGGGCTCGATCGGCACGAGCTTTACGAGCTCTGCGTGCAGAACCCCTCGGCGCTGGTGGCGTTGCTGCGGGCGATCCACGGCGGGGAGGCGCGGGTGCTGGGGGAGGACTTCAGCGGGACGGCGGCGTTGAGCCGTGCGTGGGTGCGCGAGGTTGAGGGGGGCTCGGCGGTCGCGGTCGATCACGACGCGGAGCCGCTGGAACGGGCGCGGGGGGTCAAGGGCGTGCGCACGATCGTGGGCGACGTGCGCACCGCGAGCGAGCCGGGGACAGATAACGTGGACCTGATCTGGGTCGGGAACTTCTCGATCGGTGAGCTGCACACGCGGGAGGCGTTGGTGCTCTACCTGCGTCACGCGAGGCTGCGGCTGAACGCGGGCGGGGTGTTCGTTTGCGACACTTACGGCGGTGAGTCGGCGTTTCTCGTGGGCGACGTCCACCGGCATCACCCGGTGCCGACGGAGCTGGGCGATCGGCTCGGGCTCCCCCGCGGGTCGCGTGTGCGATACACGTGGCACCAGCGTCACGCGGACCCGCTGACGGGGATGGTCGAGAACGCGCTGCACTTCCGTGTCGAGTGCGCGGGGGTGGTCGAGCACGAGCTGCACGACGCGTTTGTCTACCGGTGGCGTCTGTGGTCGGTCCCGGAGCTCCGCGACGCGATGCTGGAAGCGGGGTTCGACAGGGCCGAGTGCTACGCGCAGCTCCCCGACGCGATCGACCAGGACGGGCGGGCGCACGTGCGGGCGATCGAGAGCGGTGAGAAGGAGCTGGACGACAGCTTTATCGTGTGCGTCGCGGCGCGGGTGTAAGGGCCGGCTCAGGCGGCGGCGATCAGTCGCCAGGCGATGCCGAGTGCGGCGCAGACGGCGATGGTCTTGAGCAGGGAGAGCTTGACGCGGAAGATCAGCACGGTGGCGACCGCCGCGATCGCGAGGGCGGCGGGGTCGAGCGTGCTGAGGACCGGGGTGTGGACGCGCACGGGGCCGAGCGTGGTCTCGCGGACGTCGCGGAAGAGCGTGTGGATGGCGAACCAGACGGCGAGGTTGGCGATGACGCCGACGACGGCGGCGGTGATGGTCCCGAGCGCGGCGGCGGCTTTGCGGCTGCTGCGGATTGCTTCCATGTAGGGCGCGCCGAGGAAGATCCAGAGAAAACACGGGACGAAGGTCACCCAGGTGACCAGCACCGAGGCGAGCGTGCCCGCGAGGAGTGGGTGGAGTTCGCCCGGGTCGCGGTGCGCGCCCATGAAGGCGACGAACTGGACGACCTGGATCAGCGGGCCGGGAGTGGTCTCGGCCATCCCGAGCCCGTCGAGCATCTCTCCGGGTTCGAGCCAGTGGTAGACCTCGACGGCTTGCTGGGCGATGTAGGCGAGGACGGCGTACGCGCCGCCGAAGGTCACGAGGGCGGCTTTGCTGAAGAAGAGGCTTTGCTGCGTGAAGACGTGGTCTGGGCCGAGGAGGGCGAGCAGCGCGACGATGGGTGCGGCCCAGAGCACGCCCCATGTCGCGAGTGTGCGCACGGCTCGTGCGGCGGAAGGGCGGGCGTGCTCAGGGATGGTGTCGCCGAGGAGGTCGGGCGGCTCGGTGCCGGTGGGGTGAGGGCTTGGCGGGGGCTGGAAGATCGCGGGAGCGGCGCGGTGGGCGATCAGGCCGATCCCGGCGGCGGCGAGGATGATCAGCGGGAAGGGGATGTTGAAGACGAAGATCGCGAGAAACGCGCCGGCGGCGACCGCGACCATCGCTCGGCTTGTGAGCACGCGCCCGCCGATGCGGGCCGCGGCTTGGGCGATGATGGCGAGGACGGCGGGTTTGATGCCGAAGAACAGGCCCTCGACGACGGGCGCGTTCTGGTAGCTGGCGTAGAGGAGGCTGAGCGCGAGGATGGCGAGAAACCCGGGGAGGATGAAGAGGACGCCGGCGATGAGCCCGCCGAGGGTTCGGTGCATGAGCCAGCCGGCGTAGGTCGCGAGTTGGGTCGCTTCCGGGCCGGGCAGGAGCATGCAGTAGTTGAGGGCGTGGAGGAACCGGGTCTGGCTGATCCAGCGTTTTTCTTCGACGAGGACGCGGTGCATGAGGGCGATTTGCCCCGCGGGGCCGCCGAAGGACTGGAGCCCGATGCGGGCCCAGACGCGGGCGGCCTCTCGCAGCGAGACGGCGCGGGGGGACGTCGGGTGCTCGGGGTGTCGGGGGGCCTCGCCCGTCATGCGGGGTGGAGCGTACGGTCGCCCGCGGCTTCTCGCGCGAGGGCGGCGTAGCCTTGGCGGGATTCGGGACGGGCCGAGCGGGTCTCGTGGCGAGGGGTTTGCCGATGTCGATGGTGCTGGCGTTCATCACGGATTCGCCGAGCGCGGCTCGGGTCGCGTCGGCGACACTGCTTATGGGGCGGGCGCTGGGGATGAGGGCTCGGTTTGTCCACTACGGCGCCGAGGGCTCGGCGGGGACGGCTCGCGTGCGGGCGGTGATCGATTCGGCGGACGCTTCCGTTGGGCGGCGTGATGTCGCGGATGATGAGGGGGCGTCGCCGGTGCTGGACGTGCGGGCGGTGGAGCCGCGGACAGACCGGGCGATCCACGCGTGCATCGCAGAGTTGAAGCCGACGCTGGTGGTCATCGGCGCGGTGCAGCGGGAGCGGACGCTGCGGGACGTGTTCGGCTCGACGGCTCGGCGTGTGGCGCAGCGGTCGCCGTGCTCGGTGCTGCTGGTCTCGACGCGCGGGCGCGAGCCTGGGGCGTGGTCGCGCCTGCTGATGGGGGTTGAAGACGGCCCGCACGGGCGCTCGCTCGGGGGGTGGATGCTCCACTTGGCCCGGGCCTGCGGCGAGCGTTCGACGCTGTGCCTCGCGCACGAGCGGAAGGAACTGGCCCGCGGCGGGGAGGAGGCGTTGAACCCGCCGGGCGTGGTGCGCCTGGACGTGGGGCTCGACTCGGGGCAGTTGTACGGGATGGCGGCCGAGCGGCACCAGTTGGCGGACTTTGCCGAGTCGCTGGAGACGCAGGGCGTTCGGATCGAGGCGGTGACGCTGCCCGGTCGCCCGGGGCAGGAGATCGCGCGGTACGCGGAGGACACGCGGGCGGACGTGCTGGGCCTGGTCGCGCCGGCTCGTCCGCTGGGCTTGCTGAGCCGCCTGTTGAGCCACCCGGTGCTGCTGGTGCTGGAGCACTTGCCGTGCGCGGTGCTGCTCTACCGCCCGGCGGCTTCGACTGAAAGCGGTGTCGCGTCGTGACGGGGCTGAACCACAGCGACGTGACGGTGTTCTTTCTGGCGATCGCGGTGCTGCTGGGGGCGGCTCGGATCGCGGGAGAGATCGCGCAGCGGTTCCGCCAGCCGGCGGTGGTCGGGGAGTTGCTGGCGGGCGTGCTGCTGGGGCCGACGGTGTTCGGGCTGTTGATGCCGGGCGCGCAGGGCTGGCTGTTCCCGAGCGAGGGGCCGGTAACGGTCGCGATGAGCGGGCTCACGACGGTCGCGATTTCACTGTTTCTCCTGGTGGCGGGGATGGAGATCGACCTGTCGTCGGTCTGGCGCCAGGGGCGATCGGTGCTGCTGGTGGGCGCGATGGGGATCGTGGCGCCTGCGCTGATCGGCGTTGTGCCCGCGGCGATGGCGCCGGAGTGGTTCGGGGCGGCGGACGTCTCGACGACGCTGTTCGCGGCGTTCTTCGGGACGGCGATGGCGATCACGGCCCTGCCGGTCATCGCGAAGATCCTGATGGATCTGAAGCTGTTCCAGGCGGGGTTTGCGGTCACGATCATCTCAGCCGCGATCGTGAACGATCTGATCGGGTGGATCGCGTTCGCGTTCATCCTGAGTTTGATTGGCGTGGGCGATGCGCACTTTGCGCCTCTTGTCACGGCCGGGCTGACGTTCGGGTTCACGATTTTCATGCTGACGGTCGGTCGTTGGGCGATCAATCGGGCGCTCCCGTGGGTGCAGGCGCACACGCAGTGGCCGTCGGGCGTGCTGGCGTTTGCGCTGACGCTCGGGATGCTGTCGGCGGCGTTCACCGAGTGGATCGGGGTGCACGCGATCTTCGGCGCGTTCCTGCTCGGGATCGCGCTGGGGGACTCGGCCCACCTCCGCCGACGCACGCGGTCGACGATCGAGCAGTTCGTGGGCTCGATCTTCGCCCCACTGTTCTTCGCGAGCATCGGTCTGAAGGCGGACTTTGCGGCTCACTTTGACCTCGGGCTCGTGCTCGCGGTGCTGGTGATCGCGAGCATCGGCAAGATTTTCGGGTGCTGGTTCGCGGCGAAGCTGGCGGGGTTTGAGCGGCGCGAGGCGTGGGCCGTCGGGTTCGGGATGAACGCGCGCGGGGCGATGGAGATCGTGCTGGGGCTGCTGGCGCTCGAAGCGGGTGTGATCACCGAGCGGCTGTTCGTGGCGCTGGTGGTGATGGCGATCGTGACCTCGATGACCAGCGGTGTGCTTATCCAATTCTGTCTCGGCCGGAAAAAGACGGCGTCGTTTACAGACTTTGTGTCGCCGCGGGCGTTTGTGGGCAGTTTGGAGCCGACGGACCGCGTTGCGGCGGTGCGCGAGCTGGCGCTGGCGACGGCTGCGGGGGCGGGGTTCGACCCCGACCGTCTCGCGGCTTCGGTCGTCCGGCAGGAACGGACGGTCGGGAGCGGGCTGGGCAACGGCGTCGCGATCCCGCACGCGCGGATGCCGGGGCTGGCTCGCCCGGTCGTCGGCGTGGGGATCTGCCGCCCCGGACTGGACTTCGACGCGCCGGACGGTCGCCCGGTGCGGGTCGTGCTGCTGGTGCTCAGCCCGTCCGAGGACGCGGGGACGCACCTGGCGATCCTGAAGAGCATCGCGCACACATTCCGAAACGCGGAGACGGCGCAGCAGGCGGCACAGGCCGCGACGACGCTGACCGAGTTCCGCGCGTTCCTGCGGTCGGCTTCGGAGGATTGATCGAGGGCGGGTGTGATCGAACGAAAAAACGCCCCCCGTTGGCGAGGCGTCTGTCATGATCTCTGAGTGCTGCGATTGTGTGCTCTGCCCAGATCGCAGGGCCCGGCTTGGGTGAGCTTCTAGAGCCGACCGAGAGCTGATTACTTCTTTTTTTTGCCCTTGAAGTAATCGCCCTGGAACTTGCGCTGGAACTTCTCCACGCGGCCGGCGGCGTCGACGAACGCCTGCTTACCCGTGAAGAACGGGTGGGAGCCCGACCACACCTCGACGTGAAGCTCCGGCACGGTGGCGCCGACCTCCATCACCACCTCGCCGTTGTGGTAGACCTTGCACTTCTGGTACGTGGGGTGGATATCTTTCTTCACGGCTGTCTCTCACAGGGCCCGGTAAGCCGGGCGGGTGCTCACTCATCAACTTGGACCATCCGGGCGAACCCGCCCTTCGGCCTCCCCTAACCTCGTTCCGCCCCCACGCCGATCGGCGATTTCGAGAGCAGCCCACCTCGCGGCAGGACCGATTTTCGGGCCCGCCCGCCGAGCCCAAGCCCCGCGGGCGGCCCAAACTGTAGGAACACACCCACGGAAAGCCAACAGGGCAGACCAGAAGCCTTGACGAAGCCGCCGTCGGTGCTAGCCTTGCACCGCTGCAACGCCCGAAACCCGCCCCGGCCCAAGCCGCCGAGCCACTCGGCCCGGCAGATGAGCAAGGCACCCGGAACGGTTCCGACGCCGAGCAGCGACAACCCGATCCCCGATAGCTCAATGGTAGAGCGAGCGGCTGTTAACCGCTAGGTTGTAGGTTCGAGTCCTACTCGGGGAGCTTGGCAGGCCCGCGTCCAAAGGATGCGGGCCTGTTTGTTTACTGGGTGAGGGCCGGATCGGGCGGCTTGGGAGCGTCCGGTGCGGGGTTAAGCGCTCTCGGTTTTGGGATCGGGGTGTGGGTGGCGACCGGAACCCCCGGCTTGGCGGGCTGGCCGGGGCGAGACTCTCGCGCTCTCTGACTCTCGGTTAACGGGGGTGAGAGGAAGGGGTGCTCTTGAGAGCAGTTTCGAGAGTTCATTGTCCAATCGCGGAGCGGCAAAGTGCCGCTTTCCCATGCTCTGCTAACTTCGCCAAGAGCAGGTACGATGGAATGTGGATGGATCGGTGAACTACGCCACGGCTTGAGATCGCGACCGGCGTCTGCTACCGTGACTGGATGCTTGAGGCCGCCACCATCCAGTTAGTCCGTTTCTCCGGTCATGAGAGCTTTCCGCTTCGGTTTGCATGGCTTGCCAAAGCCGTACGAGCATGCTCCGAAACCGCGCACCAAGATGTCTTTGTGCGTGACGATGCCGTCGTGACGCTCGGCGTCGGTAAGAACATGGTTCGCTCCATGAGGCATTGGGCACTCCGCTCGGGGATGATCCAACCGGCCGACGACTCGAAGCGAGGCGGCCGCTACGAACCGAGTCCGCTCGGGCAGTACCTCTTCGGCTTTGATGGGGTTGACCCATACCTAGAGGACCCAGCGACGACATGGCTGGTGCACTGGGGCCTATGCAGCGATGCGAATGAGTCTCCGACGACGTGGTTCTACCTCTTCAATCTGCTACGCGAGCAGTCGTTCACGGTGCCGGAGGCGGTGGAGTGCCTGCTCCGATTCGCCGAGCCTGCGAGCGGAAAGCGGGCGAATCGGAACACGGTCGAACGCGACATGCACTGCTTCGTGCGAACCTACAGCAGGTACGAGCCTGACCGAAAGATCTCCCGTGAGGAAACTTTTGATTCGCCGCTTTCTGAGTTGAATCTCATCCGCCAAGCACATGAATCCGACCGCATCTTGATCGAGCGAAGCGAACGTCCGACGTTGCCGCCGGCGGTCTTCGCATACGCGCTGCTTGAGTATTGGCGTCGGCAGGACACGGCAGCCCACACGCTGTCGTTCGAACAGATTGCCTATGGCCCGGGCGGGCCTGGGCAAGTCTTCAAGCTCTCGGAGAACTCGGTTGTAGACCTACTAGATGCGATTCCTGCAACGACCGGGGGTGCAGTCTCGTTCGACAGTACATCGGGCCTACGGCAGGTGCTTCGGCACAAGTTGGTGCCAGATCAGTTGAGTGTGCTGGCGCGGCACTACGGTGATCACGCCGCAGCGGGGGTGAACAGTGCCGCGAAGTAAGCAAACTGCCACTCGGCCTGCGAGGGTGCTGCGGTCAGTAAATGTTGAGCGAGACAGTGCGGTCAGTGACTCCGTGGCTCGCTACCTCGTCACACCAACCGCGGTACGCTCGCTGGTGTCGATCCTCGGCGAGCTCTGTGCCGGTCGGGGTGGTGCGTGGACCTTGACGGGCCCGTTCGGCACCGGTAAGTCCGCGTTCGCGTTGTTTCTCTCTCATCTCTTGCACGCGACCGACCTGCGAGTGCGCAAGCAAGCCGCAGCATTGTTGAGCGAGTCGGAAGCGGGGAGATCACGTAAAGAGGCGTGGACGGGCCCTGCGGCGCCTCGATATATTCCTGTGCTGTATGCCGGCTCGCGGGAACCGCTAGGCGTTGGACTTATAAGATCCTTGGCGTTGGCAATTGAGGGATCCGGACACAAGCTACCATCCAAGCTCGCATCGAGCCTTCGCAGCGCCGAGCGAAATGCCAGGGCCGCGAAGGCTCTCGATTCGCAAGAATTGGTCGACCTAATTGAGAACATCGCGCTGAGCATCGCCGCGGATCGCAAGCGTTATTCCGGGCTGCTGATAGTCATGGACGAACTTGGCAAGTCGCTCGAGTTTGCCGCCGCCAAGCCGGAAGCGGCCGATGTATTCGTGCTTCAGCAGCTTGCGGAGATGTCCTCTCGCAGCGAAGGGGCAGTGGCCATCATCGGCGTGCTGCACCAGGATTTCCGCGCCTATGCCCACGGATTGCCACCGGCTGACCGGGCAGAGTGGGAGAAGATCCGCGGCCGCTTTGAGGACATCGTCTTCGAAGAGCCCGCCGAGCAGCTTCTCCGTTTCGTGGCGATGGCGTGGGCCGCAGTTCGGAGCGATCGCCGGCTGTCTTGCAGCAACAAAGCCGTTCGCGCGACGCGTGCCGCGGCCACTCGACTGTGGGAGCACGGTCTGGCTCCACAGGGCCTGCGGATCAAGGCTGACGGCGCATTACTTGAGGCCGCTGCGCCGATGCACCCACTGGTGGCGAGCCTTCTGGGCCCGCTCTTCAGGCGATTCGGACAGAACGAGCGTTCAGCGTTCGGCTTCCTTCAGTCGGAGGAACCATCCGGGCTACTCACGTTCTGCCGTCGTTCCTCGTCTTGCGATCGCCTGCTCTTCGACGTGGTAGATTTGTATGAGTATCTCCGTGCTTCTCTCGGAGCCACGCTCCTTCACACGCCCGACGCGAAGCGTTGGGCGGAAGCGTTCGAGATGGAGGCGAGACTCACATCTCTCTCGAGCGACGCGACGGTAGTTCTTCGCGCGATAGCGTTGCTTGGCATCGTGTCTCGCTGGTACCCGGCACGGGCATCGTATGAGGTGCTTGCGTTTGCACTGGCCGACCGCCTCAGCGCGTCGCGGATCGACGCTGCGCTGGAAGAGCTACAGAGGGTTCGCGCCGTCGTGCATCGCCGCTACAACGACAGTTTCGTCGTATGGGAAGGTAGCGACGTCGATGTCGCAGGCCGCTTGACTGAAGCCCGCTCACGCCTCAGCCGAACGACAGCGGCCGCAACGCTGCTCCAGCGTCATGCCGGCCTTCGTCCACTGCTCGCTCGCCGACACTCCTACGAGAAGGGCACTCTCCGTTTCTTTAATGTGACCTTCGAATCTTGGGGTGAGGAGCTGAGCGGCGAGCCGCTCGAGCAGGATGGCCAACTGGTGGTTTTGCTCGGAGCGGGAAAGAGGGGCCGCGCTGAGCGGACAAAGCGGGGCCTACAGACTCTTTTTTGCATCCCAGGAGACGCAGGCCGACTCGATGAACTCGCTCTTGAGCTCGCCGCGATCGACTGGGTGCGCCAGAACACGCACGAACTCAACACCGACAACGCCGGTCGCCGCGAGCTGCACGCCCGCCAGCTTGAGGTTGAGCGGCTGCTCGACTTGACGCTAGATCGGGTGCTCCGCGCCGACGCCGCAGCTTCGGCGTGGTATCTCGATGGCAAGCCCGTAATTGTGTCTGGCCCGCGGGGTCTCAACGATTTGCTCTCGCGCATGAGCGACGTGGTGTTTTATGCCGCCCCCCCGATCGATTGCGAGCTATTGAACCGCAAAGAGCTGTCGAGCGCTGCAGCCAAAGCGCGTAGCTTGCTTTTGGCTGCGATGATCGACAAACCGAGAGTGGCGGAGCTTGGGCTAACCGGCGGCGATCCCCCAGAGCGGAGCATGTACCGCTCGGTTCTGAGCGATCATGGAGGGCTGGGGCTACACGTATCCAGGAAAAACGGCGAGGCAGCATTTGGCCCACCGAAAGTCGAAGCTGGGCGTCCCGTATTCCACGCCCTCGACGCGGTGATGGATGAAGCGGGCGAAGAACGGATCGGACTTGAACGTTTGTTCAGAGTGCTCGCAGATCCCCCATTTGGGCTGCGCGAGGGCGTGGTGCCCGTGCTTGTATTCGCATATCTGCTGGCTAATGAGTCGGATTTTGCCATCTACAGCGACGGCGTATTCTGCCGTGAATGGAACTCCGCACTTGCTGCGCAGGCAGTAAAGTCACCGATACAAATAAGCGTGCGTAGGCTACAGGTTAAGGGCGTGCGTACCCGGGTATTTGAGGAGCTCACGCGGGCGCTCTCGTTGACAGACCACCCGGACGGTGCCTCCGGGAAGGTGCTAGCGGCGGTTCGCCCGCTAATGCGGTTTGCCGCGCAGCTCTCGGACCACGCCCGCCTCACCAGCACCCTGTCCGACCGTACTCTCGCGGTGCGGGAGGCTCTGGTTAGTGCTACTGAGCCGGAAACGCTTCTGTTCGCCGAGCTCCCTCAGGCTTGCGGTCTGCAGCCGTTCAAGTCCGGCGGCCGGCGACGCGACGCCGATGTCGCTTCATTTGTAGAGGCGATGAAGGATGCCGTCTCTGAGCTCCGCAACGCATTGCCGGGGTTGCTCGCGGAGTGTGAGAGTGCAATCAAATCTGCATTTGGACTGCCGGACGACGATTCGGCGTTTGGCGTGATGCTCGCACGAGCGGAGGCGGTCTCGGAGTGGGCGGTTGAGCCTGACATGAAAATGCTCGTTCAGCGTGTGATCGCAGGTGGTGGTGCTGTAAGCGAGACAACTTTCGGACTAGCTTCGCTAATGGGCGAGCGACCCGTCGATAAGTGGCGCGATGAGGACCGCTCAAAGTTTGCGGTTCGTCTAAAACAATTCGCTCGGCGGTTCGCGATGCTGGAGTCAACGGTCACCGTACCGAAACCCGGCAAGGCGAAGGAGCGGCGAGCAGTGCGGGTAGCACTCGTAGCATCGAGCGGCGCTCAGATCGACCGAACATTGTACCTGTCCGATGCCCAGCATAAGAAAGCGATGACAATCGAGGGCAAGCTTCGGAAGTCGATCGCGAAGGAGAGCGACCCGGCAGCGGTTATGGCGGCCCTGTGCGGCCTTCTCGCTGAGTTCGACGATTCTGACTTATCCTGAAGGAATGGAGCAACGGCATGAGCACAGCCCATGACGGTCACCGGCATATCGTTTCTATCTCGGGCGGCAAGGACAGTACGGCGCTGGCGATCTACCTCCGGGATAAATTAGCAAAAGTAGAGTACGTGTTCTCCGACACCGACAAGGAACTTCCAGAAACGTACGAGTATCTTGATAAGCTCGAGGCGTACCTTGGCCAAAGGATTGAGCGACTCCGCTCCGAGCACGGGTTTGACCACTGGCTTAAGATTTACGGCGGGTATCTGCCTTCGGCTCGCATGCGTTGGTGCACCAAAGTACTCAAGATTCGGCCCTTTGAGCAGCACATTGGTGACGACCCTGTCAAGATGTACATAGGTATCCGAGCCGACGAGAATCGTGGCGGCTATCGTCCTACAAAGCCGAATATCATACCTGTCTATCCGTTCATCGAGGCCGGGTATGGCTTGGACGATATTCACCGCATACTCGATGAGAGCGGTATTGGATTTCCTAACTACTACTCTTGGCGATCGAGGTCTGGATGCACATTCTGCTTCTACCAACAGCGGCAAGAGTGGGTCGGCTTGAAGGAAAACCATCCCAAGGCTTTTGAGGAAGCCAAAAGGTACGAGAAGATTGATCCTGATACAGGGACGCGGTACACATGGTCCGAGCGGGAATCTCTTGAGGAGCTCGAGCGGCCTGAGCGGATTGCTGAGATCAAGGCAAAGGCGGAATTGTCTCGAAATATCAATCGCATTGAATCGAAGAAGCTCCTGAATATTCTCGGCCAGGACGACGACGAGTTCGTCGAGCCCTGCTCGTTTTGTCATTTTTGAAAAATGCTAATCATGAATATCTATATTGCAGCACACTCGCAATCGACCGCGAAGGAACTAAAGCACCGTCTTGAATCGACCGGCCACAGAGTGGTGGCTCGCTGGATAGAATATGACACTAAGTTTGGTCAAGGGGCGATCGCTTATACTGATGGCGAACGACGCGCTCTCGCGATTATGGATGAAGAGGACGTACGAAGAGCCGACGCCCTGGTGCTCCTTGCCGAACTTCAAGGCCAACTTGTTCCGGGTGGAAAGCACGTCGAGACTGGGATTGCGCTAGGAATTGGTATTCCCGTCTATGTTGTCGGCAGGCGGGAGAATATCTTCCATTGGCATCCACGGGTCAAGATTCTCGAGTCTATCGATTCCCTTCTCAAGTCGCTCGACCCGCGCTTCCAATGTGCTATTGCTTCCGGTGCTGTCGTGGTAAAAAATAGCATAAACAGCGCCAAGGACGAAGCAGAATAATGCGATTCCGTAAATGATCCATCTCTGCCAAAACTTGACCTTCGCAAACCACTTCGGTCCGCGATCACCATGATCCGGTTCGATTCGAGCTAGGCCGATCTGTCCATCCGAATCTTCGAAGCCGTCTGGGAAGTAGTGTGTTCGTTCAAGGTATTCGAGGACACGAAGGCTACGGCTCACAAACGACAGATACCGACAATCGAAAGCGATGAACGCAGCCGTTGCAGCAGCTCCGTAGATGCAGACCACCAAAGCACCAAGCCATAGATCGTTGGCGATTGACAGCACAAATGCGTTCGCGAGAATACCAGTCAATATCAAAAAGAAATTAAAAAAAGATGCCCGCCTCGATGATGCTGATTCAAAGCTTTTCCATGCATAGTCGAGGCGCTGCCCCATAAGCGAGTGATCGGAGGCACGTAACTCATCCCTGGCCATATTCATATCCAATCAATATGCCGCCACCCCTTCCAAGGCAGCGGCATTCAGTATAGTCTCGATCAGTTGTGTGTCTTTCGCCACTGCTGGATCAAGCCCCGCAGTTCAAGTCCCCAGTTTGTACGAAGGTCCTCGAACTCGGTCGTGTCCTCAAACTGCCCTTCGGCCTTCGCATACCCGGCGATGAGCATGTCGAAACCGAGCTTCACCACCTTACCGAGTTCCTGTAGCTCGGCATTCTCCTCCTGCTCGCACGCAGCGAGAACTTTGCCGTAGATCTCAGTGTAGAAGTCATGCGACATGTTCATCTTTACGATCGTTGTCACGCCGAGGTGCTCAACGACGAAGAGTTCACGCCCCGGCCAGTTTTCCAGGACCACGTTGTACGGCTGCGCCTTAAGCCGCTCCTTGGCCTGCTGTTTACGCCTAGGCTTCTCTTCGGGTGGAGCGTCCTTGGTCACCGCCTCGGCCGCCTGATCGATCTTTTCCTCGACCTGTTTTGCCGAGGTGTCCTTGCCAGCTCGGGGCTTGCGCGATGTGCGTTGTGAGTCCGCGACGAGCTGCTCCACATCGCTGAAGACGCCCTTCTCCTGGGCTTTCTGCTTCTCGTACTCTTTGGCGTCGTCGGTGATCTGCTTGCGGAGCGTTTTGATCGTGTTAAAGATCTTCTCGCGCAGTTGATCTCGCAGGCCCTCGATCGGCTCGGCACCCTTCTTTACGTTCCGGACGTGGAAGTACTCGTCGAGTACGGGCTCGAACCGCAGTTCCATGCCGATGAACCGGTCGATGGGCCTCCCCTCCTGCGACGGCTGGATCTTTGGGAGGTAGCCCGCGAAGATCTCACGGTCCGCCCGGAGGATCGAGAAGCCCTCGTTCTCGTCGATCCGCCGCTCCTTCGCGAACGAGCTCCGGCCGTCACCAGGCAGCACCCGCCTCCACTCCTTCGGGAGTAGCGTCATGGTGATGTGCACCTTGGCCGTCTGGCTTGGGTCGTTCGGAAGCTGGATCTCCACCGAGTCGTTCCACTCGTGAGGTGCGACCGGGTCGGGCTCGCTTCCTTGGTGAAAGCGGGTGGAGGTCATTAGGTACAGCGGGTCGTGGGGAAGCACCGCCATGCCGTCAAACTCGATGGTCACGCCGCGATCGAGGAACTTACGGAATGTCCTGGCGATGTATCGAACGAGATCGGTGCGAACTGTGTCGGCACGGCGGCCGCCGCCGGTCTCGTTCTGGGCGAGGCGGTCCGCCTTCGACCACACCACCAGTGTGCCCTTGGCCCCAGGCAGGTCCTCGAGCCCCCTGGGCAGGGGCTTCGGCGCCGGGGGCGGGATTGTGACCATCTCGCCCGCCTCAATGTCATCGAGGTCAATGTGGGTGTAGAGCCACTCGGCGTCTTCGCTCTCCCGGCTCCACACCTCGACTCGCTTGCACTGGCTGATGGCGCCCATCTTCGCGCCGACGCCGAAGCGACCCATGCCCTGCCGGTTGTTATACCGGCTCGAGAACCCGAGCTTGAGGCAGTTGTGGAGCGTTTGGAGGTCCATCCCATCGCCGTCGTCACCGAAGGCGATTCGATCGACCACCTCAGTGGTCTTCTTGTTGTTGCCGATCTTCTTCTTAATGGTGTCCACGCGGCACCGGATGGTGTTCGCGTTGGCTTGCAGGCTGTTATCGATGACCTCGCCGACCGCGCTGGTGTAGTCGTGGCCGGACGAACGTAGCGAGAGCAGGGCCTTGTCCGCAGCAATCAGGGGGACCGACTCCATGTTGGGGGCGGCTGAGTTCTTCCGAATGGAAACCGTCGTCATCAGAAACTCCTTTTCCCCGGCTCGTTTGGCCGGAGGGATACCGACGCGCACTGGATGCCGCCCGACCGCGTTCGTGCGCGGAAACAGCGACCGGGACTACCGGTGAGCCTGAACTTCTTCAGTTGTCGGATCGGAGCCCTGGCGGGAGGGCAAACTACCGGCTCGACCCGACTTGTCCCAGTCGCCAAATATGGTCAACCGAGGACGAGGAACCGATCCAACAAGCAGAGTAGCCGCCAACAACATGGAATGCAAGCCGAAGATGCTCACCTGCGACACATTTTCCCCTTGCTGCAGATATAGAGGATGCACGCCCCGCTGGTAAGCAGCCGCCGGGGCCCGGAGGCATCCTCTATGGACGGACGGACCGCACGGAAGGCGGGGCGGCGATCGCGTACGCCGCGGGCGATTGATCCCCCTGAGCGGCGTCGGCGGGAGCTCGTCGACCTCCT
>RECY01000001.1 GCA_007693785.1 Phycisphaerales bacterium
CCGCTTCCTGCCCACGCACTTGGAAGTCGATCGATCGCCCGAACTCGCGGACGCGTATCTGGGGACGCGGGCGATCCCGATGACCTACGCCCTGCGTCACGGGAAGGTCTTCGCGACGCTCCGCGGCCAGCGTTCCGCGGCCGACCTGCTCTCATGGCTCGATGGCCTGCCCGAGTAACGGCTGTGCGGGGCGACGCCGCCCGGGACTCTGACGACGGATCGCGCGTATCACGTCTCGGAGAGACGGTGCGTCAAGCACGCTGGCCGGGTCAATGGTCAAGATCCGGCGTGCGGCCGAAGCGATCATCCGATGCTCCTATGGGCTGGCCGATGCGATCGCCGCAGGGTGATCAGCGCGGCGATCGTCCTCCGGGGTGATCTCATGACCGACAAAGAGCGATACTCCTGACTAGAGCGTCCCTACTCAACATGTAGCGTGTACCCACAGTGTTTGAAGCAGTTGATGGCGTCGTTGGGTGTGACCTGATCGAGGATGGACTGCATGGCTCGCCAGAGGGCGTCTCTGGTCCGGCAGGCGAGCGATCGGAGCAGCTGCTTGATCTTGCTGAACACCATCTCGATCGGGTTCAGATCGGGGCTGTAGGGCGGCAGGAAGAGGAGTTCGGCGCCCGCCGCTTCGATCAGCTCCCGCGTCCTCGCCCGCTTGTGGCTCGAGAGGTTGTCCATCACCACGAGGTCGCCCGGGCGGAGCTCGGGCACGAGCACCTGCTCGACGAACGCCTCGAAGATGTCCGCATTCACAGCGCCGTCGACGACCGTCGAGCACCGCACGCCTTCGATGCCGAGCGCCGCGATGAGCGTGGAGGTCTTCCAGTGCCCGTGCGGCGTCTTGTCGATCAGACGCTCGCCCCGCTTCGCGCGGCCACGCAGACGGGTCATGTTGGTCTTGGCCCAGGTCTCGTCGATGAAGATCAGCCGCCCGGCGTCGAGCTCGGGCTGCTCACTCTTCCACTCGGCCCGTCGCTCGGCGACGTCGGGGCGGTCCCGCTCCGCGGCGTGGATCGTCTTTTTTTGTAGGTGAGTTCGAGGGCCTTCAGGGCCGCGTAGATCGCCGAGTCGGAGCACTCGACGCCGAGCATCTCCCGCAGTTCGGGGCCGGTGGCGTCGGGCCGCTCGGCGACGAGCATGGCGAGCCTGTCACGATCGATCTTGCGGACGCCCGGCGTGCCCTGCTTGCGCGGGGCGGTCTGGCCGTGCTCGCGTCTGCGCTGCTTGACGCGTCGGACCCATGCGCGGCAGACGCCGAAGGCCTCGGCGACCTGCTTGGTGGCCATGCCGCGGTCACACGCGGCGAGAACCTTGTCCCGAAGATCCTGCGAGTACGGCGCGGCCATCCTGGCTCCTTCCCGGGCCCCGGTGGGCCGATCGGGCCACGCTACGGCACGCCGCACGATCGCGCAACCGAGCAAGCGCCAAACCGCGCTATGAATTCACTTTGGACGCTCTAGAAGCATGCCGGATCCGGTTGGGGTGGACGGGTGCTGTTGCTGACGGGACTTGCTGGTTACGGGACGGAGCCGAAGTGTTGTCGCGTCAGGGGCGTGCGTCGACGTTCACCACAAGATCGCGGGTGTTCACGGGGGTGCGGGCTCGATCACCTCGATCCGGTGCTCGATCACGTACCGATCGTGCCAGAAGACGAACTCCCCGAGCTCCGGCGTGCCGTCTTCGTTCCAGGCGATAGGACGGGGGTGGGGATGTCCCATCACGAGCCAGTACTCCAGCCGGATCGTGTGCGTGCCGGGGCGGTCGATGACCACTTGCACGTCGGGCACGAAGTGCCGCAGCATCTGCTCGCCGATGGCGGGGTGCACAGGGACCCTCTGGCGGCCGCGCGGTTCGGGCTCGTCGCCAAGCCGGAAGCCCGCAAGGAAGACGAGCGGCGGGTGCGTGGCGCCGGTCGTCGCTCCGCGGATGCGTGTGCCGACCGAGAACGGTTCTCCGGCTCTGACGCGGTCCGGTGCCTCGATCTCGACCGATCCCGATGTTTCGGCGTAGTGCCTGCCGACATCCGGGCCGAGGGCTCCCGAGGCGACGGCGCGCTCGAGCCAGTCCAGCGTCCCGATGGGCGGGTACTCACCGGCGTTGCGTTTGTCGAGCACGGCGGCGGCGAGCCGGGCGGCGTGGGCGTCCGACAACTGCCGGGTGCTGAGCTCCAGCCACGCTTCGTGCGCGTCGGCCGCGTTGCCCCGCTCGATGACGCGGACCAGTGCGCCGGCTGGCACGCGCGGTGCGATCCGGGCGAGGGAGACGAACGAGGAGGCGACGACGAGGCACCCGAGCAGGCCGACCGTGATCGAGGCGAACAGGAGGGGGCGGTTCATGCGTCGGCGCCCGAGGACGACGCCTTCCGGCGATGACCAGTCCGCGCCGCATTCGGGGCAGCGGGCGGGGGATCGCTCGCTCTCGAACTTCTCGTAGCCGCAGGCGGCGCAGTGCGGCGTCGAGCCGATCCGGCGTGCGGCCGCGACGACGGCGCCGATGATCGCGACCCATACGAGCCACGGAGCGGTGCTGAGGAGCGTCGCGAAGACCGAGCCTGTGCCGCGGTAGGCGCCGATGGTCAGCGGGATGCCCACGACCGCAGAAAAGGAGGCGGCGAAGATCACGAGTCCGCGGTAACTGTCAGCGGTCTTCACGCATTCAGACTATCAGGGCTTCGGGTTTTCTGGATCCGGTGGCGGGGGCGATCAGCCCGAGCCGCCGAACTTCTTGGCCAGGTCGGCGAGGCCGTCGCC
>RECY01000019.1 GCA_007693785.1 Phycisphaerales bacterium
AGAAGACCGCGAAGAAGAAGGTGACCCGCAAGAAGACGGCCAAGAAGACCGCAAAGAAAAAGGCCACCCGCAAGAAGACCGCTCGCAAGACCGCGAAGAAGGCCACCCGCAAGAAGGCCACCCGCAAGACCGCGAAGAAGGCCACCCGTCGCCGCGCCGTCCGCGCTCTCTAAGCTGGCGGCGCCTCGGCATGCTCCGGAGGCCAATCGTCGCGTGCTGCGACCCGCGGACTCACCCTGTTTGGGGTTGAATCCGGGCTCCAGAGGGCACGCAGAGGCGTTTCTGGGGGTCGGGCGGCGTGCCGCTCGGCCCGTTCTGGCTCGCGAATCCGTGCCGCGAGCACCCGGGCGCATCCCTGACGCGGCGAGCACCGGGAGCCGAAGCGGCTTCGGCTCGCACGCCTTGCGTGGGGACGCATGGGTGTTGATCGCGGCGTGATCCCGCGTCGCGGTGTCGCCGTCGCAGCCGCTGCGTCCGTCGCGGGACCCACAGCCAGGCCCGCTTGGGGGCGGGTGTCGGCACGACCCACCGGTCAACCCGATCGGCGGCCCGATCCTGTGGAGATGCACCGACTGTGGGGCCGACCGTGTGGTCGGCCCCGTTTCGCGCGCCGAGCGTTGTGCCGCGGGGCCGCGACTCGGGGCGAGCCCCTCGGGTTGCACGCGCGCGCGTCGGCGGGGAGACTCTGTGCATGGCGAACCCGTCTCCCGATGTCCCGGAGCCCGAGGTCTTCCCCGACGGGCCCAGCCCGGACGAGGCGTTGCGACACCTCCGACAGGCCCGCGTCGGGACGCTGTTCGCCGACGAAGCGATCTTTGCGGTCGCGTTCGTCGCGGACGGGGCGACGGGGCGACTGGTCTTCCCGGTGGCGCCGCAGGCGCTGGACGCGAGTCAGCACGTGCTCCACGTGCCGGAGGAGAGCGACGATTCAATGCAGCTGCTCCTGACGGTGCACCCGATCGACCGGGAATCGCACGAGGCGTGCGATCGGCACCTGGCTTACCACGGGAGCCCGCGGGCGAGCGCGTGGGTGGCGGCCTCGATCGACAGCGCGAAGTGGGCGGGGCTCGTGTTCGACGGGCTGGCGCTCAACATCCCCAACGCGCTGCGCGAGGCGGAGCCGAAGCTGGTCAAGCGGGCGAACGCGGACCGCGACGCGCTCCGGGGCGCGTGCGCGCGCCGGGCGGGGGTCGAGCCGGCCGAGCCCTTGTGCGTCGGCGTTGATCCGGACGGGCTGGACGTCCGCGCCCGCTTCGGGATCGTCCGCGTGGCGTTCGACGAGCCGACCGAGACGCGGGAAGCCGCCGAAGCCGCGATCGATCGACTGCTGGGCAAGATCTGAGCAGCCCCCCGCTCATGGTGGCACAGGTCTCTGGCCTGTGTCTCTTCATCGGTATCGGTTCATGGTGCGACCCGGTAGGCTGCGGGCATGCAGGCTCCCCCATCTGTGCGTTGTCTCCGCGAGGCTCACGGGCACGTCTTTCAGCACGGGCGCAGCCTGGGCATGATCGATGCCTCGTCATTCGACGGGGGCGACGCACTGCTCGCGGCTTTCCGTGAGCGGGCCGCGGGCGTGCGCACGGACGGCGCGGCGCCCCTGCTGCTCGGCGACAAGGCCCGCCCGGAGGCGTGGGCGCGGACGCCCGGCGGCGGGAAGTGGCCGACGCTCGAAGGGTTTGACCGCGCGACCGCGGGGGCGGCCGCCCTCTGCTGGTGCTTCGACTACCACCAGCTCTTCGCCAACTCCGCGGCTCTCGCCCTCGCCGGCATCGACCAGCACACCCCGGACCCCGTCGGCGGACGCATCGAGCGCGACGCGGACGGGCGGCCCACGGGCGTGCTGCTGGAAAAAGCCGCTCTGATGCTCTGGCACGCGATGCCCGAGCCCGACGAGAGCGAACGCACCAGCCTGCTCCGCGCCGCGACGCATGACCTCGAGCACGTCCACGCCTTCCGCGAGGTCCACGATATGAAGGCCCAGCCCTGGCTGGGCCCGGCGCTGGCGGAACTCGACGACGCGGGCGAGCTGCGGGCGAGCTACCACCTCTGGCCCTTGATGGAGGATCTGGAAGCCTCGCACGCCTCGTGCGCGCGCTGGTCGCGCGAGCGGGTGCGCCTCGCGGGCGGAAAAATCTTTGTCGACGGCACGCTGAACAGCCGCACGGCCTGGATGCTCGCGCCCTACGCCGACGGGCCCCCCGAGCACCCGGCGGGCATGGCGATGATGTCGCCCGGGGCGATCGAGGATGCGGTGCGGCTGTGCGACGCGCTCGGCTTACCCCTCGCGGCGCACGCGATCGGGGACGGGGCCGTGCGCGCGGTGCTCGACGCGATCGAGCGCGTCCGCCCGCGCACGCCCGGCTTCCGCATCGAGCACTGCGAGCTGATCGACCCCGCGGACGTGCCGCGGTTCGCCGAGCTGAGCGTGACCGCGAGCGTGCAGCCGTGCCATTTGTTGCCGGATATGGAAGCGCTGCGCGCGGGCGTGCCGGACCGCCTGGGGCGCGTGCTGCCGATCCGCGAGCTGCTCGACAGCGGCGCGCGGGTGATCTTCGGGAGCGACGTCCCGATCGTCCGCCCGCACCCGGGCGACTCGATCCAAGCGGGCGTGCATCGGCGGCGCGAAGGGATGAACGCCTCGGCGGCGATCGCGCCCGAGCAGGCGATCAGCGAAGACGAGGCGTGGGCGTGCTTCGACGCGGGGGCGTGAGGGGCGAGTGGAGCCTGGTGCCCCGGACAGAATGACGGGCGTGTTCCGGATGTGCCACTGACCTCTTCCGAGAGGTCAGTGCTCCCCACCTTCCACCCCCTCCAACGCTCTCCTTGTTGCCAACGCCCGAGCGCCAAGCAGAGCGGGAGAAGAAGAAGGGCGGCCAAGAGCACTGACCTTGCGGACAAGGTCCGTGGCACATACGCCTGCCCGAAGACTCGCGTGTTCAGGGCGCGGGCGTCTTCGCGCGGGCTTCCGGCATGCCGGGCCTCGGTTCCGGCTTACCGGTCCAGAGGACGCGGATCGCCCACTGGATGTCGCCCAGGATCAGGAGCAGACAGGGCAGGACGATGAGGATGATCGCGGTCGCCGAGAGCAGGCCGAAGGCGATCGTGATCGCCATGGGGATCAGGAACCGCGCCTGGAAGCTGGTCTCCAGCATGAGCGGCAGCAGCCCGAGCACGGTGGTGATCGTCGTGAGCAGGATCGCGCGGAACCGTGCCCGCCCGGCCTCCACGCACGCGCGGTACGGCGCGACGCCCTCGCGCCGCTTCTGGTTGAAGAACTCCATGTAGATCAGCGAGTCGTTCACCACCACGCCCGAAAGCGCGATGAACCCGATCAGGCTCAGCATCGTCAGGTCAAAACCCAGCAGCACGTGCCCCCACACCATCCCGATGATCGCGAACGGCACCGCGCTCAGCACCAGCAGCGGCTGCGTGAAGCTCCCGAACAGCCACGCGAGGATCACGTAGATCAGCCCCGTCGCGACCAGCATCCCGAGCGGGAGCGTGCGGAAGCTGTCCTGCACGTCCTGCTGTCGCCCGCGCTCGACGATCCGCACGCCGGGGTGCTCGCGCCCGATCTCGCGAAGCTGGCCCTGGAACGAGGCCATCACCTGCTCGGGGTTCTGCACCGCCCGGTCGACGTCGGCGGTCACGGTCACGACGCGCCGGCGGTCCAGGCGACGGATCGTCGCGTAGCTCTCGCCCTCCTCGACGTAGGCGACCTCGCTCAGCGGCACCGCCTCGCCCGTCGGCGTGAACACGTGCATGTTCTCGATCGCGGCGATGCTGCGCCGGACGCGCTCGGGGGCCATGACGCGGACGTCGACGTCCTCGCGATCCCCGGCGAAGGTGAACGCCTCGAGCCCGAAGACCGCCGCCCGCACCTGGTCAGCGATGTTCCGCACCGAGAACCCCAGCTCGCTCGCGCCCGGGCGCAGGCGGAACCGCATCTCGCGCTGCCCGGCCTCGGCGTCGTCGGCGAGGTCGAACACGCCCGGACGCGTCGCCAGCCCCGCGCGGAGCGAGGCGACGGCCGCCATGATGCGGCTCGGGTCGTCCCCGACCACCGCGAGCGAGATCGGGGGCCCGTCCGGCCCGCCCTGCACCTCGCTGAAGCGCAGCGTGCGGACGCCGGGCAGTTCGCCCAGCTCCTGGCGGATCGCGACGATCACACGCCCGCTCTCTCGCCCGCCCTGGGCCTGGCGCTGCTCCACCGGCGCGAGCTCCAGGATCACCTGCCCGAGGTGCGTCGCCTCCGACGAGCCCTCGCCCTCGATCGAGCCCAGCGCGCCCACCTGCGCGAAGACGCTCAGCACCTCGGGCTGCGCGAGCGAGGCCGCCTCGACCATGCGCACGATCGCATCGGTCTGCGCCGCGGGCGTCCCGATCGGCATCCGGATCTCGACGTTGACCGTCTCGGTGTCCTCGGCAGCCAGAAACGTGAACTCCAGGTGACCGCCGCGGACCATCCCGAGGCTGACCAGCACCAGCCCGATCGCGATCGCCAGGCTCAGCCAGCGCATCCGCAGCGCCGTCTCCAGCGAGCGCACATAAACCGGGATCAGCACCTTGCTGAACAGCCCGTCCCGCTTCTTCGCATAAGCGCGCTCGAAACGGGCGAACTTCGTCGTCGGGTGCTCGGCCTGCTCATCGATCTTCACCAGCGAGTGCGCCATGTGGCTCGGCAGGATGATCAGCACCTCGATCAGCGACACGCCCAGCGCCACCACCACCACCAGCGGGAGCACCGACAGCAGGTCCCCCACGCGCCCCTCGATCAGCGACAGCGGCAGGAACGCGCACATCGTCGTCAGCACCGTCGCCACCACCGGCCAGCCAACCTGGTTCGTCCCGCTGACGGCGGCCGAGTGGCTCGGCTCGCCCGCCTCGTGGCGCGCGATGATGTTCTCCGACACCACGATCGCGTCGTCGACCAGGATCCCGATCACCACGATCAGGCCGAACATCGTCAGCAGGTTCAGCGTGATGTTCGCGAAGTACATCGCCGCCAGCGTCCCCAGCAGCGAGACGATCAGCCCCAGCGCCACCCAGAAACTCACCCGCCAGTTGAGCAGCAGCAGCAGCGTGAGGAAGACCAGGAACCCCCCGGCGAGCGCGTTCCGCGTCAGCAGCTCCAGGCGGTCCACGATGAACCGCGCCAGGTCGGTCGTCAGCGCCAGCTCGCCCGGGAGCGGCGTGCCCACGCGGCTGCGCCCCAGCTCGTACGCCGCCATCCGGTCCGAGACCGGCGACTCCGAGCCCGGCGGGCGCGCGAGCGACGCCAGGCGCTCCCGCATGTTCAGCGTGATCGACTGCCCCGTCCGACCCGCGACGTACGCCTTCACGAGCTCGGACATCGAGACGGCGTCCTCGTCGCCCACCTTGTAGACCGTCAGGCCCGCCGACGGGCTACCGTTTAAACGCGTCCGCAGGTCGATATCGACAAAGCCGTCGCGGACCTCGGCGATCTCGCCGAGGCGCAGGCGCTGGCCGTCGCGGGCCGCGACCACGATCTGGCGCACCTCGCTCGCGGCGCGGTCGGCCCCGAGCGTGCGCACGCTCACGTTGCTCGTCCCGCTCCGCACCGCGCCCGCGGGGAGCTCGACCATCTCGTCCCGCACGCGCTGCGCGATCACCGGGAGGCTCAGCCCGTACTCGAGCATCGCCTCGGGGCGGACCTCGACGACGATCTCGTCGCGACGCACGCCGCTGAGCAGCAGGTCCCCCATCCCCGGGAGCGTGAGCAGGTCGTCGCGGATACGCCGGATCGCGTCTTTCATCTCCCGCTCGGGGGCGTCCCCAAAGATCGAGAGGATGATCACCGGCAGGTTGGGCTCGAACTTGCGCACGCGGATGCGGTCGGCGTCCTCGGGCAGGTCCTGCAGCCCGTCGACCTCGCGCTGCACCTCCGCGACCGCGACGTCGGCGTTGATCCCCGGCGCAAACTCCACGCGGACCGTCGCGACGCCTTCGGAAACGGTCGTGTTGACCTCGACAACGTCGCTCAGGTCCGCGACGGCGTCCTCGATCTTGACGGCCAGCGCACGCTCGACCTCTTCCGGGGCCGCCCCGGGGTAGATCGCGGTGATCATGACCTCGTTCGGGCGCACTTCCGGGAAGAACTCGCGTCGCAGGTTGAGCCCGAAGATGATGCCCGCGCCGATGATCGCGAGCATGATCAGGTTCGCGACGACCGGCTTGCGGACGCCGAAGGACGCGAGGCTCACGACCCACCCCCGCCCGGGGCGGGCGCCGGCGTGGTGTCAGGCCGAGCCGCCGTCGGAGCCGCACCCGGCGACGCACGCCCGTTCACGACGTCCGGCTCGACCCGTTGCCCCGGGAGTATCTCGTCCAGGTTCGACACGATCACCACGTCGCCCGGGGCGGGGTTGCCCTCGAAGAGCGGGTCGAGCACCGCCCACTGCGTCGCCGTCGGGTGCAGGCCCGGCATCGCACGCTCCATCGCGTGGAGCACGCGGACCGCGTGCGGGGTGGCGCGGAGCACCGGCTCCTCACCGTCCCCGTTCGGATCCGGCGCGCCGAGACGCGCGAGCATGACGCGGTCGCCGTTGACCGCCGTCCGCGGCACGATCAGCCGCAGGCTCGACGACCCGGTCACCACCTCCGCCGTGACAAACTGCCCGGGACGCAGCAGCGGGGCATCGCCCGCGGCGACCACCCCGCCCTCGGCGCCTTCGCGCAGCGTCTGACGCACTTCGACGAAGACCGTCGCCGAGCGCGTCGCGCTCGAGGCTTCGGGCGCGATCCGCAGCACGTGCCCCGTCCACGTCGAGGCCGTTGGCCCGTCGGCCCGCAGCGTCACCGCGTCGCCAGGACGCACCGCGCCCAGCCCGGCGTCCAGCGCCGAAACCGGCACGCGCAGCGGCACCTCCACCCGTGTCAGGTCCACCACCCGCGCCACCGACGTGCCCGGGCTCAGCAGCTCGCCCGCGTCCGCCGAGACCTCCTGCAGCACGCCGTCGATCGGGCTCACGATCGTCGTGCGCGACAGGTCCTGCTCCGCCAGACGCCGATCGGCGACGACGCTCGCCAGCTCCGACTCCAGGCGGCGACGCTCGGGCTCGAGCGCCTCCAGCTCCTGCTGCAACGCGGCGGTCACACGCTGCGCACTGCGGGCGCGCGTGAGGACCAGGTCGATATCGGATTCGGTCGCCGCACCCCGGTCGGCCGCCTCACGCACGCGCTGCAGGTCCCGCTCGGCGACCGCGAGCTCGTCCTGCGACGCCTCGACCTGCTCGCTCAGGCGGACGCGTCGGACGCCGATCGCGTCGAGCGAGGCGCCGAGCGAGGCTTCGCGAGCCGAGAGGATCTCCACGCGACGCTCGAAATCCGACGTGTCGAGCTCAAGGAGCACGTCGCCGGCTCGCACGGGCACGCCGGCCTCGATGCCCTCTGGGCGGTGCACAACCCGGGCGGCGACCTGGGACGAGACGTTCGCCGAACGCAGCGGGCGAACCGAGCCGTACCCCGACCAGATCCGCGGCGCCTCGACCGCCTCCAGGCGGATCGCCTGCACCGAGAGCGGGCGCTCGTCCAACTCCAGCGGCTCCGGCTCGACGCGGAGGAAGACCAGGAACCAGTACATCCCGAAGGCCGCGAGCAGCACGCCCACGATCAACCCCGCCCGGATCCCGCGGGAGAGCCAACGCAACAACACCGGTCGATCCGCCGATCCCATCAGTCCCGCCCCTTCGTCGCCCGGACGTCCGCGGGTTCACGGCATGGGCCGCCCACCCGCGCCCCCGCCCGAAACCTTCGGCCCGAGCCAGCGCCGGCACTTCGCCCGCGCCGACAGGCCCGAATGCTAGGGGTCGGGTCGCGTCTGACGAATCCGCTCGAGCGCGCGTCGCACCCTGCAAGAGCATCGGGAGAAACCGGGCCTCGTGGTCGGCCCCGGGCACGCCGAGCGGGGCGATCAGTCCTCGGGAACGTGATCGCTGGTGACGATCTCGCGGAACTTGGCGCGGAGCTTGGCGGTGACCGGGCCTTCGCCGTCGGAGATCTTGATCGTCTCGGTCACGTCGAGATTTTTGTGCTTGACGACCTCGCGAACGGCGATCATCTCGGCGGCCGAGCCGGTCATGAAGATTTCCTCAGCGGCCAGGAGCTGATCGAGCGTGAGCTCGCGCTCTTCGATCTCGACGTTGCAGGCGGGGCAGAGGGTGTCAATGACGAAGCGCCGGGTGATGCCCTCGAGCAGGCCGCTGGTGACGGGCGGGGTGACGAGCTTGCCGTCGATGAGGGCGAAGATGTTGTCGCCGGAGCCCTCGGCGACCTTGCCCTCGGGGTTGAGCATGATGACCTCGAGGAGCTTGTCCTCGGTTGCGGTGATGCCGAGCTTCTCGGTGAGGTGGATCGCTTCGCACTTGCCGAGGATGTTGTTGAGGTAGTTGAGGCTCTTGATGCGGGGGTCGAGGCTGGCGACGGGGATGCGGGGGCGCTCGGCGACGGCGACCCGCATGCCAGACTTGTACATCGCTTCGGGGTAGAGGCGGATCTGGTCGGCGATGCAGATGATGCCGGCTCGGGGGCAGTTGTTGGGGTTGAGTCCGAGGTCGCCGACGCCGCGGGTGACGATGAGGCGGATGTAGCCGTTCACGATCCCGTTGGCCTCAACGCACTCGCGCTGGATGCGGGTCATCTCCTCGCGGGAGATGGGGATCTTGAGGTGGATCATCCCGGCCGAGGCCCAGAGGCGGTCGAGGTGCTGCTGGAGCTTGAAGATCTTGCCGTTGTAGACGCGAATGCCCTCGAAGACGCCGTCGCCGTAGAGCAGCCCGTGATCAAAGACACTGACGGCGGCCTGGCTCTTGGGCAGGAGTTTGCCGTTGACATGGATGAGGGGCCTGTCGGTCGCCGTTTCGCGCGGGGCGGCGGCGGGTCGTGAAGAAGTGGTCTGAGTCATCGGGGCCTCCTTACCAGTGCGGTCGGCGGTGCGTCGAAGCAGCACGGGGCCGAGCCGCGCCAGTGTACCTGCTCCATCAACGTTCGGATGCCGCTGCGGGATCGGTCCTTGGGGAATGTTTGGGAAAAAGGGGCGGCAATTGGGGGGTTCGGCGCGAGTGGGCTGGGTGGGGGCGGCAAGTTTGTGACGGCTTACCGAGCGGTGTGGCGGGGACCTGTGCCACTCACCTCTTCTAGAGGTCAGTGCTCCCCCACGCCTTCAACCTGTCCAACGCTCGTTCTCCCGAAAACGTGCTGCAGCGGAAGAGATCGAGAGAGGAGGGAAGGGCCCGGAGCACTGATCTTGGGGACAAGGTCCGTGGCACGGGAGGGAGAACACAGGTCGGAGACCTGTGCCACCGCGGAGGGTCACGCTCGGAGCGTGGCGTTGAGCTTGGTTTTCGCCAAGTCGATCGCTCGTTCGACCTGCGGGTCAACTTCTTCGTGGCGGAGGGTTCGGGCGGGGTCGCGGAAGCGGAGTCGGAGGCTGAGGGATTTTTTGCCTTCGCCGAGCTGCTTGCCGCGGTAGACGCTGACGAAGGCCGCGGCTTCGAGGCGTTCGAGGCCCGCGCCGGCGATGAGGGCTTCGACGTCGCCCCAGCGTGTGGCTTCGTCGACGATGAGGGAGAGGTCGCGTTCGATGGGGGGGAAGGCCGGGAGGGGTTGGACGTGGCTCCGCGGGGGGAAGGCGGCCAGGAGCGGGGCGAGGTCGAGCTCTGCCGCGACGACGGGGATCTCGAGGTCGTAGGCCTTCTGGATCTTGTCGCTGAGCAGCCCGATGGTGCCGAGGTGGAGGGGCTCGTCGCCGGCGCGGACGAGGCGCACGCGTGCGCACGCGCCGGCCCGCCAGGCGGTCGTGGGCGGGTCGCAGGGTTCGAAGTCGGCGGCCCCGCGGACGTCGGCCATGGCGCGCCCGATCGCCTCGACCGTGCCGCGGATGAGGCGGACGCCGGCTTGCAGGTCGTCGTCGGTGCGCTTCGTCCCTTCGCCCGGGGTGTCGAGGAGCATCGCGAGCGTGGGGCGTTCGGCGCTGCGCCCGTCGGTGGTCTCGGCGAAGACGGCCGAGGTCTCGTAGAGGCGGACCGTGCCGGGCGCCGCGGCTTGCGCGTCCTGGTTCTTGCGTCGGCAGGCGAGCAGGCTCGGGAGGACGCTGGGGCGGAGCGTGGGCTCGGCGCCGCGGCGCTCGTCGTCCACGCCCAGCACGCGCAGGCCTTCGCCCACGAAGGCCTCGGCGTCCTTCGGGCTCACGAAGCTGAACGTCACCGTCTCAGAGAAGCCCAGGCCCGTGAGCACGCGGGCGAGCTCGCGCATGGCGCGCTCCTCCTCCTGCGGCGCGCGGACGCGCAGGGGAAACTTCTCCGGCGTCGGGATGTGGCTGAAGCCCTTCAGGCGGCAGATCTCTTCGATCAGGTCGATCTCGCGCGTCAGGTCGCCGCGGAAGGCGGGGATGGTGCAGACGAGCGTTGATGGGTCGTCGTGTTCGACGCCGACCTCGATCGCGCGGAGCAGGGCGATCATCTCGGCGTCCGGCAGGTCGTAGCCCAGGATCTGGCGGCAGCGCGCGGGGCGCATCGTGACGACGATGGGCTCGGGATCGGGCGCCCCCTCGCTGAGGGCGCCCTGGCAGAGCGTGCCGCCGGTGAGTTCGCAGATGAGGGCCGCGGCTCGCGTGGCGGCGTAGTCGATCTCGAGCGGGCTGACGCCGCGTTCGAAGCGGTAGCTCGCGTCGGTGCGGACCTTGTGCGCCCGGGCGGCGGTGCGCACGGTGACGGGGTCCCAGGTCGCCATCTCGAGCACGACGTCGGTCGTGGTCTGGCTGACCTCGCTGTCGGCTCCGCCGATGACGCCGGCGAGGCTGGTGGCGCGTTCGTCGTCGGCGACGACCAATTCGTCGCCGCGGAGCGTGCGGGCCTTGCCGTCGAGCGTCGTGAGCTTCTCGCCCGGCTCGGCGCAGCGGATGGTGAGCCGCCGACCGGCGAGCTTGGCGAGGTCGAAGACGTGGCAGGGGTGCCCGAGCTCGAAGTTGATGAAGTTGGTCACGTCGACGACGTTGTTGATCGATCGCTGCCCGACGGCTTCCAGTCGTCGGACGAGCCAGTCGGGGCTGGGGCCGACCTTCACGTTGCGGATGACGCGAGCGGTGAAGAGCGGGCAGAGCTCGGGGGTCTCGTTGACGAGTTCGAGATGGTCGTCGATCGCGCCGGCGGCCTTCGGGTCGCTCCACCCGGGCATGACCAGTCGTCGCCCCGTGGCGGCCGCCGCCTCGCGCGCGAGCCCGATGTGGCTCAGGCAGTCGCCGCGGTTACTGGTGATCTCCACGTCCATGCGGACGTCCCCGCCCGGGAGCGCCAGGCGCTCCTCGATCGGGAAGCCGGCGTGCGTCAGGGCCTCCTCGGCCTGGTCGGGCGAGAGCGCCCCGTCCGGGCCCGGGGCGAGGTGCGCGTTGAGCCATTCGAGACTGATGTTCATAAGGCTTGGAGGATAGGGCCCGGGGGCGCACCGCGCCGGGAGCGGGGCGCGACGGGCGCGTTCAGCCCGTGCTCAAGCGGACGACCATCGCGACCGCCTCGGCCGCGAGCGGCTTGCGGGCCAGATCGATCGGCAGGTAGACCCCGCGCTCGTGGTCGCTGTTGAGCACCACCGCGTTCGGCGGCACGAGATGAACCCCGTTCGGCGCGTGCTCGTGACCCAGAACGAACAGGTTCACGCCCCAACGCTCCACCAGGTCCTCGAGTTGGTCCGCGTCGTACTTCCGCCCCCAGACCATCATGTGCGCGCTCCCCGTCCGCGGGGCGATGTCTTCTTCGGTCAGCTCGCGTTCCAAGACCGTCGGGTCGAACCGCCCCATCATCGCCGGCCCGGGCAGGCTGTGCGCACACAGAATGTCCCCGCGCGGGGTCACGCAGCGCAGCGCCAGGGGCATCGACCGGATGAACCGCTTGATCGACTTGCGCACCAGCGGGGCGTCGTCGTCGAACTGGTAATCGAGCGCGTCGTCGAACGCGTCCACGCAGCGCACGCCGTCCTTGATCACCGCGCCGCCCGTGAGCTGCGCCAGCTCGTGGTTCGCCAGCAACGGGTGGACGCGCTCCGGGCTGGCGGCCTTGAGCGCCGCGACCCGCGCCAGCGCCCGGTAGCTGAAGTCCATGCCGTTCAATAGGCGGTCGGAATGGATGATCTCGTGCAGCGTCAGGTGCGGGCCGTCGGGCGGGGGCGCGTCGCCGTCGAGCCCGGCGGCCGCGACCAGGCGGGCCAGGTGGACCGGGTTGTCGTGCAAATCACCCGTCGCGATGAGGCGGCCGGGCGTCCCGATGATCTCGATCGAGCCCTCCCGGCACGCGGCGTCGCGGCACGCCTCGGCCCCGGCCTCGAACAGGCGACGCACCGCCACAGGGTCTTTCAGGTCCAGGTCGGCGAGCATCGCGTCGTCTCCCCGATCACGTTGGAACCACTTGCGGCGCATCTCCCGGGCTATCGGCCCGAACGGGCCCTGGGCTTACTCGTCCTTGACCGGTTCGCCATCAACCGGCTCGACGCGTTGCCCCGCCCGGCTGGCCTGGCCGGCTTGATGCGCCTGGCTCGCCTGATTCGCCTGGATCGCAGCGGCGCTCTCGGTGTTCCGCGCCGCTTTCAGGATCGCGCCGACCATATCCAGCCGCTCCGCGACCACCTGCATCGACTCCGGGCGGGCCGACGCGTCGATCTCGACGCACTGCATGACCAGCTCCGCCAGACGATCGTGCACGCGCGGGTTGAGCTCCTTGATGTGCTTCGGACGCTCGATGAGGTTGTCGTCGAGGCTGTTGACCAGGCTGTCGCCCTTGGCGAGCGCGGTCGGGATGTGGCGGCGCGTCAGAACCCAGTAGAGCGTGGCGCCGAGGTTGTAAACGTCGGTCTTCGGCGTGATCGCGCGGCGGTGCACCTGCTCCGGCGCGATGTAGTCCGGCGTGCCCTGGATCCGCTCTTTCACCGTCCCGACCTTGCAGCTCTGCCCGAGGTCGATGATCTTCACCGCGCCGGCGTCGGTCACGCACACGTTGTTCGGCTTCATGTCCGCGTGGACGAACCCGCGCTCGTGCATGTGCTGCAACGCCGTTGCGACCTGCTTGAAAATCTCCACCGCCTCGATCATCGACTTCGGCGGGTGCACGTCCACCGACTGCCCGTCCACCAGCTCCATCAGCAGCAACAGCTCACGCGTCGACAGAAACGAACCGACCTTGATCACCTTGTAGATCTTGCGGATCCCAGGGTGGTCGAGCGCCTGGGCGACCTTCGCCTCGGCCTCAGCCTGGTCCAGGAAACGCTGGTCTTTCGGGTTCACCTTGATCACGTGCTTGAGCGCGAAGATCGACTTGTTCTTGGGCTCCTGCACCAAATAGATAATCGAGGCCGCCCCGCGGCCCAGCTCGTCGAGGATCCGGTACCCCTCGATCAGATCACCCTTCTTGCGCGACACCACGCCGACACGTCTCCACTTCCAGGCGGGCGCGCCCCGCGACACGCCACGTCTTCCCCGATCGATCTCGGCCCCGGCGGCGCAACCCCCCGAACCCGACCCCTCGCCCGCCCACCACAACCCCGCCCCGAAGGGCGGCCACGCGGTCCGGGCCGGGGCGATCGTACGCGCCCCAACACACCCCGGCACCCCGACACGGGGCAGACCGGCCCGATCGCCCACCTTCCGACGCACGAACGCCCCCGCGGTTCCCACGCGGACACAACATCCCCGACCCCGGCAAGAGGCCCGTCCCTTCCCCCAAGCGTCGGAACGCACGGACCAGCGGGTTATCGGAGGCGGGCGACCTGCTCGCGGAACGCGGCGACCGGGAAGCGACGCCCCGGGCTCTGCACGCTCGCGATATCGCTGTGGAGCACGACGCGGTCGTCGGGAATGCCCAGTTCCTGCGCGAGGAAGGCGGTGAGCTCGACCAGGCGGCGCATCTGGCTCTCGGTGAACGCCCCGCGCTCGCCGTCGCCCACGACGCAGATCGAGATCGCGTGGTGGTTGTACCAGGCCGCGTCCTCGCCCGCGGCGTGGGCCCCGGGGAGCTGATCCAGCCAGCGCCAGCCGACATGGACCTCGCCGTCGTCCATCCCGCGACCGTTGCCGATCACGAAGTGGTGCCCGAGCCCGCGGAGGTTCATCGCGCGGTGCTCGGCCTCGATCGTCTCGGGCGAGCCGTGACGCGTCCCGCTGCTGTGCACCACGATCGAACGCCACCGCTGGGTGTCGAGCTCGCTCCGCGTGCGGAGGACGGCCTCGATCGACGCCGGGCCGCCGGCCTGGGCCATAAGCGGGACGACGGTCATCCCGTCGCTGCGCGCCCCGCCCGTGCCGCCCTGCAACGCGCCGAGCCCGAGCCCCACAACCGACATCGACAGCGCGAACGCCGCCCAGACGGTCTTGGCACGACGGCTCAGCCCGCCGAGGATCGGGAGCGTCGCGACCGAGGCTTGGCTGTCACCCGCTGGCGTGGTCATCCCCTGCTCGCCTTCATCACTCGCGCCCGGTGCGTGTTCCTGTGCCCGCCCGGGGGGCGGACGTCCGAGAGCAACCGTAACAAGCGATCGGGCCTGCCGCCCACTCATCTTGCGATTTCCCGTCAGAAAACGTCCGTTTGTGCCGACTCTCCCGCGCACAACAGGCGCCATCCCACCCCCGCACCCGTCACGAGCGAGCCTCGGATCCGTGCCCCTCCACAAGGCGTGGTAGGTTCGGCCCGGGCGGGCGTCACTCCTTGGGCAGCAGACGCGCCCGAAGGTTCGGGCGTTGCCGACCGAACTCGTCGGTCACGTACTGCGGGGCGTACTGGTTCCGAACCAGGTCGTACCGGTCGTACTGCGTCCGCGGCTGACCCGCGGGAAACAGCGGCTTGGAGCACGCCCCAAGCCCCAGCATCAGCACGCACCCGACCATCGCGCACGACGCCACCCGCGACATGGGCCGCGGGCGGTGCCGAACAAACCAGAGACGGTTGAGGAGAGGGAACCGTGTCATCTGCGTGCCCAGTGTACCCGTGCGAGTGCGTGGGCGGACGCCGGTGGAGGCCGCGAACGAGGGTGGAGAGAGGGTCAGTCGTGCCCCCCGCTCGCGCCGGCGGCGGGCTGATCGGGCCCGCAACAGACGTACGACCCGATTCGATCCGGGTTCACACGCTCGGCACAAAAATCGACGTTCCGGTTTCCGCCCGCTCTCAACCGCTCGCGATCCGTCCAGCCCCGTCCAGGCTCGCGGCCCCGCTCGCCAGGAGCTGGCGGAGCGCCTCGCTCGCCCCGGCCGTCGCGGCGCACGCGAGGTTCATCGACCGCTCACCCGCCCGCATCGGGATCGCCACCGCCCGCTCGCCCGCGCCCTCGATCAGCGACCGGGGGAGGCCGGCCGTCTCCTTGCCGAAGACCAGGTGGTCCCCCGCTCGCATCTCGGCCTCGTACATCGGACGCGTCGCGCTGGTCGTGAACAACCACCGGCACGCGCCCGGCGTCGATGCGACATACGACGCCCAGTCGTCGTGGACGACCACGTCCAGGCGCGCCCAGTAATCCAGCCCGGCCCGGCGACGCGCCTTCTCCGAAAGGTCGAAGCCCAGCGGGCGGATCAGGTGCAGGCGGAAGCCGAGCGCCACGCACGTGCGCCCGATCGTGCCGGTGTTGTTGGGGATCTCCGGCTCGTGGAGCACCAGGTGGATCGGGGGCTCGGGCATCGGCGATTGTTGACCCGGTGCGGGAAGCACAACGCCCGGGGCATGCGCCCCGGGCGTTGCTGGAGGAGTCCAAGACGGTAGCGAACGCTCGCGCGGGAGATCACTCCCCGCCGCGGACGCGGTCGCGGAGCTCGTTCACCGCGTTCTGGCGCGCCCGGACGCCCGGGTCGGCATCGATGACGCTGGCAACGAGCCGCTCAAAATCGCGGGAGTGCGGGTTGCCCTGCCAGCGGATCACCCCGTCGGAGCTGAGCACGACCACGTGCGGGATCCCGCGAACGTTCATCGCGCTGCTGAGCGTCCCACTCTCATCCCAAGCGTTGTAATAGCTCTTCGGATTGCTGCGGAGATAGCTCTGCACGCGCCCACGGTCCTGATTGGAGTACGGCTTGGTGACGGCGATCACCGCCAGACCATCGCGATGGCGTTCCTGCAAAGCATCAAGCTTGGGCATCGCAGCGATGCAGGGCCCGCACCACGTTGCCCAGAAATCCAGCACGACCACGCGCCCACGTGTGCTCGGGCGGTCGCCGAACCACGCCCAGCTCTCCATCGATTCGGCGCTGGGCAGGGGCTTGCCCTGGTGGTTCTCAGCGCTGAGCTGCCCGCTGTTGTGCTCGGGCCAGGCGACACCGGCGTACGCCGAGGCGTCGGGCATCTGGAAGCTCACATCGCCGTCGAGCGCGCGGATCGCGGCCCGGTCCACGCGGGAGGGGCGGCGCGCGTCCTGCGCTGCCTGACGCGCCGCATCGGCCTGGCGGGCCTCGCGACCCGCGGCGTCCTCGACCGATTCGCCCAGCAGCAGCTCCACCGCGGCGTTCACGCTCGGGGTCTCGATGTCCGCAAAGCGAAGGTTCCCCGCGCGATCGAAGACATAGAAGTCCGGGTCCTGATCGACCAGCAACGCCTCGCGGAACCGGTTGCCCGCGTCGTGCGCCAAGCGGAAGTTCGCTCGGCGGGCGGCCATGAACGACTCGGCGTTCTCAAACCCCTGATCGTGATGCACGCCGACGACCAGCAGCCCGTCCCCCGCGTGCTGCGTGTGCAGGCGCTGGATATTCGCCAGCGGGCGCTGGCTGATGGGGTACCAGCTTGAGAAGGTGTAGACGAGGACGACCTTGCCCTCGCGCTCGCTCGCGGAGGGCCCGCCGACGAGCGCCTCCCACGCGCCCGCGGGCGCGGGGCGGTTCTCCATCCGGTTCAGCGTCTCGCGCCGCTCGCCGGTGCCCTGGCGCTGGATGGTGTCTTGGGCGAGGGCCGGGCTCGCCAGCATGATGGCGCCAGCCGCAAACGCGGCCGCGGTCAGGATCGTTGTTCGTCGCATCCGTTCAGTCCTCCCGATGGTTCGTGCGGAGCCCTCGGGCCCCCGAGCGGCGCGGGCAGAACACCCGCAGCTCATCAATTGCGTGCTTCCAGTATGCCGGAACCCGCGCGCCCTGCCAAGCGCGAGCCCGAAAACTCGGGCAGCAAAACCCGAAACCCATGCCATGCCCGGGGGTTACCCCGCGGGCGGGACGACGAGCGAAGCCAGCGCGATCGAGGCCGCGACCGTCACGTTGAGGCTGTCCACCCGCGGATCGATCGGGATGCGGACGCACGCGTCGGCGGCCGACATCGCCCGAGCCGTCAGCCCCGGCCCTTCCGCCCCCACCAAGAGCGCCACCCGACGCCCGCCACGCTCCGAGCCCCCGGGCCCGAACCGGCGCACCGCTTCGCCCAACGCGATCGACCCCGGCGCGGGTGTGAGGGCCAGCGTCACAAACCCATGATCCGAAAGACTTTGCAACGCGCTCGGCCACGAATCGAGCCGGGCCCAGGGCACACGCAACGCCGTCCCCATGCTCACGCGGATCGCCTTGCGGTAGAGCGGGTCACAGGTCCGCTCGTTCATCAGGACCGCCCCGCCCCCGCGGCTTCGCCCCGCGCCGACGCCCGCGAGAGCCGCGACGGAACGGAAGATCCCGCCGACGTTGTCGTGGTTGGAAAGATCCTCCAGCACCACGGCCGAGGCGCACCGGGCGAGCACCGCCGACGCGTCCGGCTCCGGGCCCCGGTCGGCCAGCGCCAGGATCCCCCGGTGCAGCTCGATCCCCGTGATCGCGTCCAGCACCGCCTTTTCCGCGACGTAGATCGGGGCCTCGCTCGGCCAGGCGTCCAGCTCCCCCGCCGCCCGCATCGTCTCGAGATGCTTCGTGGCGATGAGCAGGCTCCGCGGGCGATAGTCGCTCCGGAGCAGTTGGCCGACGACCAGACGCCCCTCGCCTATGAAGGAGCCGCCCGGGTCCAGACCGGCTTTATGACGGAGCCAGGCGTCCTTGACGTTCATGTAGGCCGCGACTCGGGGGTCTCCCGGGTCGGCGACGATCTGGATTGGGGCGTCGTCGGGCATCGGCGGATGGGCCTCCGGGGCATCGTTCGCGTGCCGGGGCGGGCGGGTGTGCGGCCGGGTGCGGATCGGTTTGGGCGGTTTGGGGGATTGGGCTGCCGGTCCGGGGGCGGTGGGCCGATACAGTCTGCCCCGGTCCGGTCCCTCCGAGGGGCGGGCGGGAGGCTGATTCTGAAAGGTTCGCCGCGGTTCCGGTTCGAGAGGGGTTTGTGATATGGAGTGGTGGCAGGCGGTCATTCTGGGCGTGGTGGAGGGGATCACCGAATACCTGCCCGTGAGCTCGACGGGGCACCTGATCCTGGCCTCCAGCCTGCTGGGGCTGGACGAGCCGCGGATCAAGCCCGCGATGGACGCGTTCAACATCGTGATCCAGGGCGGGGCGATCCTGGCGGTCGCGGGGCTGTATTGGCCGCGTCTGATGCAGATGTTCCGCGCCGGGCTCGGCGTCTTCGGGCTGGGCCCGGGCGACGCGCAGGGCCTGCGGCTCGGGATCAACCTGCTCGTCGCGTTCCTCCCGGCCGCGATCATCGGCGTCCTGCTCAATGAGATCATTGAGGCTTGGCTCTTCCACGCCGGCCCGGTGCTCGCGGCGCTCTTCCTCGGCGGGATCTACATGATCCTGATGGACCAGTGGCGCCAAGGACGCCTCTCGACCATCCGCCACTCGAGCCGCGAACGCACGATCGACACCCTCACCCCAAGCCGGGCGCTGGTCATCGGGCTGCTCCAGTGCGTCGCGATGTGGCCCGGGACGAGCCGGAGCATGATGACGATCACCGGCGGGGTGATCGTCGGGCTGAAGCCCAAGGACGCCGCGGAGTTCAGCTTCCTGCTCGGGCTCCCCACGCTCACCGGCGCGTGCGTCTACCGCCTTTCGAAGGAACTCGCGCGCGAAACCTCGCCCGAGGCGCCGGGCATGGTCGAGGCGCTCGGGCTCAGCTCGATCCTGATCGCGTTTGTGATCACGACCGTCACCGCCGCGTTCGCGGTGAAGTGGCTCGTCTCCTTCCTCACGCGCCACGGGCTGACGCCCTTCGGGATTTACCGGTTCATCCTCTGCGGCGTGCTCGGGCTGGCGATCCTTGGCGGGATCGTGACGATCACGCCCGATGAGCCGCCGATCACCGGGGGCGTCGAGATCATCGCCGAGCCCGCCGACGAGCCGGGCCTGCGCAACGAGATCCAACCCGATTCGGAGTAAGACGTGAGCGGAGCATCGGTCGCGAGCGGGCCCGGGGCGGGCTTCCCCAAGCGGAAGATCGTGGTCGAGCTGTTCGAGAGCGTCCACGACGACGGCGTGGCGATGCTCCGCGAGGCGGGCTTCGACGTGCGCACGCACGCGGGATCGCCCGATGGGAGCGCGATCGCCGAAGCGGCGCGATCGGCGCACGTCCTCGGCGTGCGCTCCAAGACCACCCTCCCCGCCGAGCTGCTCGCCGGCGCGACGAAGCTGCTCGCGATCGGGTGCTTCTGCATCGGGACCGATCAGGTCGACCTCGACGCGGCCCGCGCCCGCGGCGTGCCCGTCTTCAACGCGCCCTTCAGCAACACGCGATCCGTCGCGGAGCTCACCATCGCCGAGGTCATCGCCCTGCACCGGCGACTGTTCGAGCAGAGCACGAAAATGCACGCGGGCGCGTGGGATAAGTCCGCCGGCGGGGCGCACGAGATCCGCGGGCGCACACTCGGGATCGTCGGGTACGGGCACATCGGGGCACAGGTGTCGGTGCTGGCCGAGGCGATGGGGATGCGGGTCATCTTCTGCGACACGCAGGCGAAGCTCGCGCTGGGCAACGCGGAGCAGGTCTCGGGGCTCGATGAACTGCTCGCACGGGCCGACGTGGTCACGCTGCACGTGCCCTCGACGGGCTCCACACGCGGCCTGATCGGCAAGGCCCAGCTCGAGAAGATGAAGCCCGGCGCGTTCCTCATCAACAACGCACGCGGCTCAGTCGTGGACGTCGCGGCGCTCGCCTCAGCGTTGCAATCGGGGCGGCTCGCCGGCGCGGCGCTCGACGTCTTTCCCGAAGAGCCACGCTCACGCGGCGAGGCGTTCGAGAGCGAGCTCCGCGGCTTGCCCAACGTGATCCTGACGCCGCACATCGGCGGGAGCACCGAAGAAGCACAGGGCGCGATCGCGCGCGACGTCGCGACGAAGCTGATCCGGTTCGTCAACGTCGGCGCAACCACGGGCGCGGTGAACATGCCGGAGGTCGATCTCGCCCCGCAGCCCGCCCTCGGCGGCGACAAACCCCGCCCCGTCCGCGTGCTGCACACGCACCGCAACGTGCCGGGCGTCATGCGGTCAATCCACGAAGCGATCGGCGCGACGGGCGCGAACGTCTGGGGCGAGCACCTGGAGACGAGCGGGGACATCGGGTACGTCGTCCTCGACGCCGACCCGACCGACGGCGAAGCGCTCGCCGAGCGGCTGCGCGGGGTGGCGGAGACGATCCGGGTGCGAGTGCTGTACTGAAATCGCCTTCCCTTTTCCCTCCCCCGCCGCGGGGCGGGGGAGGTGCCGAGCGCCGCGAGGCGGAGGGGGTCTGCGCGACCGTCGCGCCCCGCCGGCCCCCCCTCAGTCGTCTGCGCCGACAGCTCCCCCGCCGGGGCGGGGGAGCGAACGTGGCACATCCGGATCTGGCCCTCTGGCCCTTTGCCTATCTGGCGCTCCCGCCCGCCGCGCCGCAGATCGCGAGGAAGTCGCTCGCCTGCAGGCTGGCACCCCCGATGAGCCCGCCGTCGATGTCGGGCTGGGCGAACAGCTCCGCGGCGTTGCCGGGCTTGACCGAGCCGCCGTATTGGATGCGGATCGCCTCCGCCGCGTCGGCGTCGTACATCGACGCGACCACGGCGCGGATCGCGGCGTGCGCGCGCTGCGCGTCCTCCGGCGTCGCCGTCTTGCCCGTCCCGATCGCCCACACCGGCTCGTACGCGATCACCACCCGCGACAGATCCCCAGCCCCCACGCCCGCCAGCGCCGCCCGGAGCTGGCGCTCGTTTACCGCGTCGGTCCGCCCGCCCTCGCGCTCATCGAGCTTCTCGCCCACGCAGAGCACCGCGTGCAGCCCCGCGCTCAGGGCGGCCCGCAGCTTCTCACCCACCAGTTCGTCCGACTCGCCCAGCACGTGGCGACGCTCGGAGTGCCCGACGAGCGCGTGCGTGCACCCGCAGTCGCGGAGCATCTCGCCCGAGACCTCGCCCGTGAACGCGCCCTCGGGCTGGGTCCAGACGTCCTGCCCGCCGAGCGCGACGGGCCCGCCCCGCTCGCGCAGCACCGCCCCCACCGTCAGCAGGTACGGGAACGGCGGGAAGACCACGACCTCGACCCCGGCGCCCTCGCCCGTGCCCGCGATCAGCCCGGCCGCGACGTCGCGCGCGAGCCCGGCCGCCGCGTCCTGCGTGGTGTACATCTTCCAATTGCCGCCGACGATGGGCTTCCGCGAGGGCATGAGGGCTCCGGTGGTGATGTGTGTGTTTCGAGTCAGAGGCACCAGGAGCCGGGCACCGGGCACCAGACCCGAGCACTCCACACTGGTGCCCGGTGCCCGGATCCTGGTGCCTTCTCTCTCAGCCCCTTGGCCCAGCCTTACGGACCTCGTCGCTCATTTCGAACTTCGCGTCGTTCTCCCGGAACAGGGCCGCGAGCTTCTTCGCCTGCGCGTTATAGGCGTCTTGGTCGCTCCAAGTCGCCTCGGGGTGGAGGACGCCGGGGGGCACGCCGTCGCAGTGGGTCGGGATGCTGAGCCCGAAGATGGGATCGGGCTCGAAGGTCTCGCGCGCCAGCGTGCCGCCGAGGATGGCGGTGACCATGGCGCGGGTGTACTTGAGCTCGAAGCGGTGCCCGACGCCGTAGACCCCGCCGGTCCACCCGGTGTTGAGCAGCCAGACGTTGGACTTGTACTTGCGGATGCGCTCGGCGAGCATCGCGGCGTACTCGTGCGGGGGGCGCGGCATGAACGGGCCGCCGAAGCAGGGGCTGAAGTTGGGCTGCGGCTCGGTCACGCCCGCCTCGGTCCCCGCCAGCTTGCTCGTGTACCCGTTGATGAAGTAGTACATCGCCTGCTCGGGCGAGAGCTTCGACACCGGCGGGAGCACGCCATACGCGTCGGCCGTCAGGAAGATCACGTTCCGAGGGTGGTTGCCCATGCTCGGGATGACCGCGCCCGGGATGAAATCGACCGGGTACGTGACGCGGGTGTTCTCGGTGATCGAGCCGTCATCGTAATCGGGCTCGCGCGTCTTCGGATCGACCACGGTGTTCTCGAGCACCGAGCCGAAGCGGATCGCGTTCCAGATCTGCGGCTCGCCCTCCTCGCTCAGCTTGATGCACTTCGCGTAGCACCCGCCCTCGAAGTTGAAGATCCCGTTCGGGCCCCAGCCGTGCTCGTCGTCGCCGATGAGCGCGCGGTTGGGGTCGGCCGACAGGGTCGTCTTGCCCGTGCCGCTGAGCCCGAAGAAGAGGGCGACGTTGGACGCGTCGTCCTTCGCGACGTTCGCCGAGCAGTGCATCGGGAAGACGCCCTGCTCCGGCATGTCGTAGTTCATCGCGTAGAAGATGCTCTTTTTCATCTCCCCGGCGTACTCGGTCCCCAGAATCACCACCGTCTTCTTGCTCAGGCTCTGCACCACCAGCACCGGGCTCGACACGCCGAACTCGGCCTGCTCCTCCGCCGTCAGGCGACGACGCCCCGCGTTCAGGACCGTCCAGTCGTGCTTCCAGTCCGTCGAGCCGCCCGCGGCCTGGCTCCCCTGGCGGATGAACAGCGTCTGCGCGAACAGGTTGTGCCACGCCTGCTCGGTGACGACCCGCACGCCGAGGCGGTGCTCCGGGTCGGCCCCCGCGAAGCCCTCGAAGACGTACAGGTCCTTCGCCTTGGCGAGGTGGGCGTGCGCGATCTCGAGCGCACGATCAAAATGCTCGGGCTTGACCGGCTGGTTGACCTTGCCCCACCAGATCGCGTCGTGGATGTCCGGGGTGTCCTCGAGGTACTTGTCCTTCGGGCTGCGCCCGGTGCGGTCGCCGGTCATGCAGAGGATCGCGCCGTTCGCGGCCAGGCTGCCCTCGCCCTCGCGGAGCGCCCGCTCGACGAGCTCGGCGGTGGACAGGTTGTGGTGGACGTGGTCGGCGCCCAGGTCGAGGGTCTTCGCGTTCACGGCGGTCATCGTGTCAAGCCTCCCCAAGATCCCGCCCCCGACGCGGGCCGGCCCGTTCGCCGCCCCCACGCCGGAAGTCGTACCTCCACCCTACCCCGCGAGCGCCGCCCCCTCCACCCGGCGGAGCGGATCGGGCGACGCAAAACACCGGATTCCGCCCGGGCGGGGGCGGGCGTTGCCCGGCGTCCGGTGGGGCCGTATTGTTGGGCTCACGCCGTCACCGCCCGGGGCCCCGCCCCGGAGTCGTGCCGCGTCAGGATGGTGGCCGTAGCTCAGCTTGGTTAGAGCACCTGGTTGTGATCCAGGATGTCGCGGGTTCGAATCCCGTCGGTCACCCTTGCCCCGCCTCACGCCCCGCCACGCCGGCGGGGCGTTGTTGTGCGGGGGGTCCAAGAACGGCTTAGCCCGTGGCACGGGCGGGACGCCCGTTCGCCTCCCCGCCTCGCTCCGCCCCTACTTTCGCAATGCGTCCCCCGCCGGGAACTCAACCGCGGCCCGGGCGATCGCCAGCATCGCCGTCGGAGCACGCCCGACGAGCACCACCCATTTGCGTTCATCCTCCCGAAGCTGGACCACCCCCGCACGCCCATCGACCTCGACCGACGCCGCGGACAGGTCCCACGCGGACGTGCTCTCCCGCCCGAACCACCCGCGGCGGACCACCTCGAGCCGCCCCGGTTCAACCCGGAACGTGACGCGCTTGAACGCCGGCACCCAGACCAAGGCGCCCATCGCGACCGCGCCCATGCACGCCGCAAGGTCCATCCCTTCGCTCGGCGTCCGAGACACCAGCACCACGAGCCCAGTACACGCCACAAGCGCAACCGCCAGCGGCGGCAGGGTCCCCAGATACGCTCGCAAGGGGGTCGCCACGACCGGAATCCCCACCGTCGGCCTGCGAGCGGTCCACGTCCGCGTTATAGGCGGGGCCGACAGCACCGCGACCGCCTCTTCCCGGTGCTTGGGTGCGATCGCAACCCGCACCCGTTTCCCCTGATCCGCAACATCCGGCAGACCGCCTCCCCGCGCATACGCCCCGCCGACGGTGACAGTCGCGGAGAGCACGATCCCGATCGGCATGATCAACGCCCACCACGGCGACATCGGGTTCTCGCCCCGCGGCAGGACGGCCTCGCAGCACGCCCAAACCAGCAACAAGATCAATCCGATCAAAAGCGCCTGCTCGCCCGCGAGCCGCCACGCGCCCCCTCCGCGGAGAAACGAGCCCAGGCCGACCGCCGAGGGCAGGTCGGCCCGCTCCGCCACATCCCCCGACCACTCGCCGATGACATCGCCCGCGTGCATGCCCACAGCCTACCCGCATCCGCTCAAGAGCCACACCGCGTTTCAAGAGAAACGCCCCCAACCCCAGCGTCCGGCTCAATCCGTGAACCGATCCTCCGGCAGCGGTGGCGGCTCGGCCGAGCTCGCCGCGGCCCGGGCGATCGCCAGCATCGCCGCCTCGCGGCTCGGGGTCGTGCCGAGGTTGAGTATGCGTTGGCGGGCTGCCCGCACCCGGTACGCCTCGCGCTGGGCGTCGGTCGCGAGCGGGCCGGGGTGACGGTCGTAGACCGGGTGCAGGAGCACCTGGGCCGAGCGGAGATCCACCAGCACGCGAGGCGTGCGCAGGTCGATCGATTCGATGGTCGGGCGCAGCCCGAGGCCCCAGCCCAGCCCCAGCGTCGGCTGACGCATGATGTCCAGCCGCCCCGGCACCACGCGCAGGTACGTCGGGCGCCGGTACCGCACCGCGAGCACGATCCCAGCCCCGCCCACCAGCACCGCCGTCTGCACCCAACCGCTCGGCAGGAAGATCATCACCGCGACGCACGCCGCCACCCACAGGACCTGCAGCACGGTCCCGAAGCGCGCCGCCTGGGCGGAGCGCGAAGAGGCTCCCGCATCGTCGGACCCTGCATCCTCCGGCACGCCTGAAACCGGAACGCCCAGCCTCCAGAACACCTCCGGCTCGAAGACCTCGTCGCGCAGCGGGAGGAGCCTGTTCAACTGGTCGGCATAGAGCGCGATGTTGACCCGGGCCGTCGGGTCCGGCTTGTGAGGGACCGGGGCGACCGAGACGCCGCGTCGGTACGCGCGGGCCGCCTGTCGCCAGAGCAGCCAGAGCACGCCGATCACCACGACCGTGAGCACCGCCGCCCGGGCCGCGAGCGGCACGAGGACGAACTGGTCCAGCGCGAGCCACCCGAACATCGCGAAGATCCCGAGCATGAACACCGCATGCGGAAGCATCGCGATCAGCGTCGGCGGCACATCGGGGATGATCGGCGACGTGCGGCAGAGCGCCACCCCGGGCGGGAGCGCCGGCGAAGGGTCGGGCGCCCGCGGGAGCGGGCCGGGCTCGGTGAAGGATGGGTGCATCGCGTCTCGCAGCGTACCGTCGAGCCGGTGGCGACCGAGGGCGATTCGCACGGGCACGCGGGCCCCGCCCGGGGCGAGGAGAAGGGGCTGAAAACAGGCTTTCGGCCCCCGGGCGACCTATGATATTGAGTCCAGAAATCCGTGCGTTTGAAGCCGGGTTCCGGGGGGCTGGGTGGGTGTGTGACGGTGGTGTTTGGCCGAGTGCGGCCCGTGTTTCGGGCGCTCCGGCGTGGTCTGATGCTTTTGCTGGAGTGCGCATGCCCGCGGATCGTCCCGAACGGCGTGAGGAGAACGACTTGCCGACTGAACCCTCGACCGCTTTGCCCACCCCTCCCGCCGAAGCCGAGAGCGGCCCCGAGCCCAAGCCCCTCGCCCCGCAGGGCCCCGGCAACCAGCCGCCCAAGAAGCACGTCGGCGACTACAACGCCGACCAGATCCGCGTCCTCGAAGGGCTCGAGGCCGTCCGCAAGCGCCCCGGCATGTACATCGGCGGCACCGGGCTCAGCGCCCTCCACCACCTCGTCTACGAGGTCGTCGATAACTCCATCGATGAAGCCATGGCCGGGCACGCCACCACCGTCAACGTCGCGATCGAGGCCGACGGCTCCTGCGTCGTCACCGACGACGGACGCGGCATCCCCATCGACTCCATCCGAAACGACGACCCCCTCCTCGACGGCAAGCCCGCGATCGAGATCGTCCTCACCAAGCTCCACGCCGGCGGGAAGTTCGGGCAGGAAGGCTCGGCGTACAAAGTCTCCGGCGGGCTCCACGGCGTCGGCGTCAGCTGCGTCAACGCCCTCAGCGATCTCCTCGAGGCCGAGGTCTACCGCGACGCCAAGATCTATCGCATCGCCTTCGAACGCGGACGCGTCACCGAGCCCCTCCACGAGGTCGGCCCCATCCCCGGCGGCAAGCGCGGCACCGGCACCAAGGTCACCTTCCGCCCCGACCCCACCATCTTCCCCGACACCACCTTCGACTTCACCACACTCGCCACACGACTCCGCGAGCTCGCGTTCCTCAACCCCGGCGTCACCATCCGCCTCCGCGACGAGCGCGTCGGGAGCGACGGCAAGCCCAAGGACGAGACGTTCAAGGCCGAGAACGGGCTGCTGGAATACTGCGAGCACCTGATGGCCGCCAAGGCCCCGGTCTCCAGCCCGGTCTGGATCCGGCACGAGGACGAACCCAAGAGCCTCATCTGCGAGGTCGCGCTCCAGTACCACGACGGGTACCAGGAGCAGGTGCTCGCCTTCGCGAACAACATCAAGAACGTCGACGGCGGCACGCACGCCCAGGGCTTCAAGGTCGCCCTGACGCGCACGCTCAACAGCTACGCCCGCAAGGCCGGGATCATCAAGGAGAAGGACCCCGTCCCCACCGGCGAGGACCTCCGCGAGGGGCTTATCGCGATCGTCAGCGTCAAGCTGCCGGACCCGGCCTTCAACAACCAGCCCAAGGAAAAGCTGCTCAACCCGGAGATCGAAACCTTCGTCGCCGGCGCGGTCAGCGAGGCGCTCGACACCTGGCTCGAGGAGCACCCGGGCGAGGCGAAGAAGCTCTGCCAGAAGGGCATCATCGCGGCCCAGGCGCGCGAGGCCGCCCGCAAGGCGCGGGAGCTCACCCGGCGCAAGACCGCGCTGGACTCGGGCTCCATGCCGCACAAGCTGCGCGACTGCAAGACCAAGGACATCGATAAGAGCGAGCTCTTCCTGGTCGAGGGCGACAGCGCCGGCGGGAGCGCGACCCAGTGCCGCGACGTCGAGACGCAGGCGATCCTCCCCCTCCGCGGCAAGCTGTTGAACGTCGAAAAAGCCCGCATCGACAAGATCCTGGGCTTCGAGGAGATCCGCACGCTGATCGCCGCCCTGCGCACCGGCATCGGCATCGATTTCGACGTCACCAAGCTCCGCTACGGCAAGGTCATCATCATGACCGACGCCGACGTGGACGGCTCGCACATCCGCACGCTCCTGCTCACCTTCTTCTTCCGCCAGATGCCGGAGCTGATCCGCCGCGGGCACGTCTACATCGCCCAGCCCCCGCTCTATCAGATCACCCGGAACAAGAAGAGCCGGTACGTGATCGACGAGAAGACCCTCGCCGGCACGCTGACCGAGCTGGGGCTCGAGACGGCGGTGCTGAGCGTGCGCGATATCGAGGGCATGGACGACCGCGGGCTCATCGAGGGCGCCGAGCCGAGAGAGATCAAGCGCCTGGAGGGCGCGGAGCTCAAGCGCGTCGTCCAGCACCTCCGCCGCCTGCGCGAGCTGGTGGAGATCGCCGAGCGCCGCGGCACGCGGTTCACCGACCTGCTCAGCGAACGCGGGCACGACCCCGAGGGCAAGGGACGCCTCCCGAGCCACAAGGTCGCCTGGCAGGCGCAGACGGCCTTCGCCTGGAGCGAGGCCGACGCGAACGCGATCGTCGACCGCGAGGGCCTGCGCCTCGCCGAGGCCCCCGCGGAAAACGAGGCGCAACGCGAGGCGAAGGCCGCCGAGCGCGGTGTCGCCCCCGAGCAGCTCGACGCCGAGGAAGCGATGAAGCCCGAAGCGCAGATCCGCGAGCTCCACGAGAACAAGGAGCTGATGCGCATCTTCACCGAGCTCGACGCGGCCGGGCTCTCGATCGAAGACTGGGCCCTCGTCCGCGAGGAATCGGTCACCGGCGAGACGCTCCCGGCCAAGTTCGCCTGGCTCGTCGGCTCGGCCCAGGACAAGGACGAGCCCGAACCCCGTCGCACCGACGATGACGACCACGAAGACGCGGGCGAGAGCGAGTCGGCCCGCGCCCCCTCACGCGGGCGCATCGTGGAAGCCGAGAACCTCGCGGGCGTCCTCGACGGCTTGCACGAGATCGGGCGTCGCGGGCTGGAGATCAAGCGCTTCAAGGGCCTCGGCGAGATGAACCCGGACCAGCTCCACGAAACCACGATGGCGATCGAGCGGCGCACGCTCCTCCGCGTGACGTGGGACATGGGCCAGGAGGCCGAGTACCTGTTCAGCACGCTCATGGGCGAGCAGGTCGAGCCCCGGCGCAAGTTCATCGAGGACCACGCGCTCGAGGTCAAGAACCTCGACGTCTAAGCCCCTGCCGCGGGCGCGTCGCCCGTTATCGGACGCGCCCGCGCACACGACCCCCCTTCTCCGGTGCACCCGGCGCAAACGGAAGCCGCCTCGCCATCACGCCCCAGCTTCCGCCCCGAGACGCCGGGAATCGGCCGATGACCTCATCGCACGCCCTCGGCCCAGCAGCGCGGGACGGTGCGGGAGGCCAGGGATGAGCGGATCGCAACCGAACCATTCGAGCGGGCGTGTCAACTCGATCGGGATGCGAGAGCGCGAGCTGAGCAAGCTCGTCAACGCGCTCGACGCCGCCGATCGCGCGCAGAACGCCAGCCAGCGCGGCGGGCCCCACGCCAAGGCCCACCAGAAAAAGGGCGTCCGCAAGACCGTCCGCAAGCGCGTCCACGCCCGCTGGCCCTTCTTGGCCGAGACGGTCAAGATCGAGCTCGAGCAGCCCTCGGGCGGGAGCGTGCAGCTCGTCGTCGCGTGCCGCAACATCAGCCAGGGCGGCGCGAGCCTGCTGCACCGGGCCTACGTCCACCCGAACACCGCGTGCCGCATCAGCCTGCCCCACCGCACCCACGGGCACGCGGAGCTGACCGGCACGATCATGCACTGCCAGCACCTCACGGGCGTGGTCCACGAGCTCGGCGTCAAGTTCGACGAGCCCATCAACATCAAAGAGTTTCTCGAGCCCGACCCCCTCGCGTCCTACTACAGCCTCGAGAACATCGAGCCGGCAGCGCTCACCGGGCGGATCCTCCTCGCCGAGGCCGGCGAGCTCGACCGCGAGATCGTCCGCCACTTCATGCGCGAGACCCACGTCCGCATCGCCGAGTGCGCCTCGGGGGATGAGACGCTGGCGGTCGCCTCGACGGGCGTCACGGCGATCCTCGCCGATTTCCACCTCCCGGACATGAACGGGGCCGAGCTCGTCGCCGCCCTCCGCGCCGAGGGTGTCCACGCCCCGATCATCCTCATGAGCTCGGACAAGAGCCCGATCGGACGCGACGCCGTCAGCCGAGCCAACGCCGACGCCTTTATCGCCAAGCCGATCAACCAGGACCTGCTCCTCCGCGTGCTCGCGGAGTATCTGTTCATGCCCGGCTCGCCCGGAGCCCCCGCCGCCAGCACCAACGGCGTCCCCCCCGAGCTCGCCGCACAGTTCCTCACCCAGATGCGACGCTGCGCCCGCGAGCTCGCCCAGGCGATCCAGCAGAAAAACGCCATGGCCTGCTACGCCACCTGCATGCGCATCAGCGGCACCGCCCCGTGCTTCGGCCAGGGCGACCTCGCCCGCGTCGCCGAGACCGCCGGACAAGCGATCGCCCACAACATGAGCACCGAAGACGCCCGCGTCGAACTCAGCAACCTCCTCAGCGCCTGCGCCCGCATCACCGGCATCCACGCCGCGGCGTGACCCCACGCCCGGCATCAGGCCGGACTCGGATACGCTCTCGATATGTCACGCGTGCTCACGGGTGCCGCTCGAGCCGATCCGGTCGCTGACCTCCCGCACGGCGTGCATCTCTGCAACCGTCTGGAATCGACCCCAAAACCGCATTCTCGCCTGATGCTCGCCACGATACTCCTGGCCGCAACAGCCATAGGTGGGGGCTGGATGCTGGCGAACAGCAGGGGCGTGGTCCTTTATGGCGTCTCTGTGCCGCCACTCATCGCGACCCTGCTCCCGCTCGGGGTCATTGGCACTTACTTTGCCGCCATCTGGCGGATGCACCGCCACGGGCGGGCCCACGACCCGGCGCTGAGCCCTGGACCTTCACCCGATGCCCCGATCAATATCGCCCTGCATCCGAACCAGCTTGCGGCTCTGCTCCCACTCCGCGACGAGGCGTTCGAGCCGGAGATCCTGACCCTCTTCATACCGGCCCGCGCCTCGGTGCTGTATCGCAACACGTTACGCGAAGCGCTCTCGCCCGCGGTCTTTTCGCTTGGGATCGTCGCCGCGTTCACCGTTGCGTGGGTCGTTCTGGATTTCGGCCCGAGGATGCTGCTCTCACCGGTGGGGGCGGTCCTGCTCTTGCTGATGGTCTCTGCCACGTGGTGCTTCCGCCGCCCGTTGTACGTGCGTGTCGTGCCCGGACGCGTGGATTTCATGCACACCGGCGCCTTCGGCTTCGGCAAGCTGCGAACCGAGTCCTTCCCGCTCCGGGACCATCCGATTCGTCTCGACCTGCGCAGCCGCCGATTGGAGATCGACCGGAGCCCGAGGACGGCCCACGTCATCGAGCTCTCGGCCGCCCTCGCGCCGAAAGCCAGCCAAACCGCCATGATCGCGATCGCACGGGCCGCCGTCAGCATCGCGGAGCCCGGCGACCTGCCCAACGACCAGCTCACCGGATAAACAAACACGGCCCGACGCACGCGCCGGGCCGTCATGGTCGTATTTTAAATCCACGCTTTCTACGGCACGATCACCACGCGGCTGATCCCCTCGGCCAGCAGCTCGTACACCAGCTCGATGTCGTCCGGCAAGAGACGCACGCAACCCATCGACATCTGCTGACCCATGCTCTCCGGCTCGATCGTCCCGTGCAGCCCATACCCCGTGTGCACCGCGTACGGGCCCACACCCTCGATCCCGATCCAGTGCTCGCCGATCGGGTTCAACGGGTCGTCGGCGTGGAAACGCTCGCCCGTCCGCGGGTTCACCCAGTGCGGGTTGATCAGCTTGCTGTCCTGACGCACCACAAACTCGCCGATCGGCGTCGAATCGCCCTCGCCCAGCCCCACCGTGAACGAGCGGATGAACACCCACTCGCTCTCCACGTCCGGCGGGCCCGCGTACAGATCCAGACGGTAGTGGCCCTTGTCCACCACCACGTGGAACGGCCCGCGCACCAGCTTCAGACGCTGCCCCACGCGGATCCGACGTGGATCGGTGATCCGGTTCACACGCTGGATCAGCCGCCAGTCGATCGCCAGCCCCATACGGTTCGCGATCCGGGCCAGCGTGTCGCCGGGCTGCACCTCGTAGGTCATCGCCAGCGGGTCCGCGTCGTAGACGCGCGGGCTGAAGGTCACGTCCTCAGCGATCGCGCCCAGGCGCTGGCGCAACGCCGCCGCGCCGGACCCGTTCCGACCCGTCCGCATCAGCGACGCGTTGAGCACCTGGCGCGCCTCGACCGGGCGGTTGGCCCGGACCAGGCGCTCGGCCTCTTGGATCGCCGCCTCCGCGTTCGTCCCGCTCGGCGCGGCCGCCGGCGGACGAGCCGAGGGCTCGGTCCGCGTCGGCTCCGGGCGCGTCGGCTCGGTGCGGGGGGCTTCGGGGCGGGGTGAGGCCGCAGGAGCCGGATCCGTGCCTGCCCGCTCGGTCGTCGTGGGCGCAGGACGCGCGGCCTCGGGGCGGGTCGTCTCGCTCGGCGCCGTCGCCGCCCGCTCGCGGCTCTGCGAGAGCGTCTCCGCCGGCGGCTCGACCGGTCGCTCCACCACCGGCGCGGGCTCGCCCGTCGGCGAGCGATCCCGACCGGTCACCGGGTTGCGACGCTCGCGGCTCGTGTCGGCGGTGGTCATCGTCGCGGCCGCAACCTCAACCCCGTCGCCCCCGTTCCCCCCCGAGCCCGACACCCACCCGAAGACCAGCCACCCGCCCCCGATCAGCAGCGCCAGCACGACCAGCCCCACCGGGAGCGGCAGCCCCCCGGGGCCCTTGCCCCGCTTGCGTCGTCGCCCGTACACACCCCCGCGGGCGCCCCCGCTCGCTCGTGCGGTCTGCGATGGCAGCATCGTCTCGGCTCCTTCCGTCTGCGATTCCAAGCGTCGGCATCGGCGCCGACGCCCGCTCCACGCGCCGGCCCCGACACCCGCGCGATCCGGTTCATCCCTTTAATCGGTCGGACCGACTCCGTCGGCCCACCAGCCCTGCTCCGTCACCACCGCGTCCATCGCGCGGTCGTGCGCCTCGGTCGGCACCCGCGCCACGACCTGTGCCGAGAACGCCACACCGATGACCCGCGCCCCGATCGTAAGCCGAGACAGGAAACGGTCGTAGAACCCGCCCCCACGCCCCAGCCGACCGCCGTGGATATCAAAGGCCAGCCCCGGCGTCAGGACGAGCCCGACCCGCCCGATCTCCACGCCTCGGCACCCCGCCCCCGGCATCCGAACCCCGTGCTCGGAGACCTCCATCTCTGTCCGCAGCCCCGCCTCACCGGAGACGGCCGCCGCCTCCATCGCCCCAGAGCCCCAGTCGACCCGAGGGAAACACACCGTCCACCCCGCCCCGAGCCACCGACGAGCCACCGGCTCGACGTCCACCTCGCCGGGCAGCGGCAGGTAGAGCATCGCGACCGCCTCTTCCCCGTGGATCAAAGCCGCGGCTTCACGCAGCTCTTCCTCGCGAGCCGCGATGTGCGCACAGACGCGAGCCGAGGCCTCGGCGAGCGAGGCGGGATCCATCGCGCGGAGCCGCTCGCGTGCGGCCCCACGCGCGATCGACTTGGCCGCCACCTCGCCACGCGTCATGGTCGCCACACTCCATCTCCTGCGCCCGCCCAGCGGCTTATCGACCGTCTCACGATCCACGCGAGAAGATCCCGGGACGCGCAGCCCTTGCGCCCCGCTCCAACCCATGCCCGCCGATGCGTCTCTTCGCGTGCGTGTTCCTACCCTGTCCTCATGCACGACGAACCCCGCATGGCCGAGGCCGCCCTCGCCGCCGTCACGCTCGCCGCCACCGTCTGCCGCCAGGTGCAGCGGAACCTCGACGACGTCCGGCGCATCCTCAAGGACGACAAGAGCCCGGTCACCATCGCCGACTACGCCTCCCAGGCGATCGTCGCCCGCGAGCTCACCCGCCTGCTCGGCGAGGAGCCGGTGCTGGTCGCCGAGGAAACCAGCACCTTCCTCCGCGACGACGACCACGCGGCCCACCTCGACGCCACCCTCGCCGCCACGCGCGAGGTCTGGGAGGATTGCGACGCCGACAGCCTGCTCCGCATGATCGACGTCGGCTGCGGCGACACCCACCACCACGGCTTCTGGACCCTCGACCCCATCGACGGCACCAAGGGGTTCCTCCGCAACCAGCAGTACGCGATCGCCCTCGCCTATATCCAACGCGGCGAGCCCGTCATCGGCGTCATGGCCTGCCCCAACCTTTCTCGCGATTTTAACGCCCCGCTCGACGAGCCCGACCCCGTCGGCTCGCTCTATCTCGCGATCCGCGGGCAGGGCGTCGAAGAGTTCCCCTGCCTCCCCCCGGGCGAGGCCTCCCGCACCGATCGCGCCCGCCTGAGCCGCCCGATGCGGGGCGAGCACGCGCCCCTGCGGGTCTGTGGGTCGGTTGAGTCGGCCCACAGCTCGGACGAGGGGACCGAGGCCGTCCTGGCGGCCGTCGGCGGCGGGAACGAGCGGGTCCGCCTGGACAGCCAGGCGAAGTACGCCGTCGTGGCGCGCGGGCAGGCGGACGCGTACATGCGCCTGCCGACGCGGAAGGGGTACGTGGAGCGGATCTGGGACCACGCGGCCGGGGCGCTGGTGGCGAGCGAGGCCGGGTGCTTCGTGACCGACATCCACGGGCGCGCACTCGATTTCAGCAAAGGACGCGGGCTGGAGGCGAACACGGGGATCCTGTGCGCCCCAGCCGCCGCCCACGGCGCACTGCTGGGGGCGATCGAGGCGACACGCCCGAAGGCGTAAACATCCCCGGTCGCCCGAAGCTCGTGCCAACGCTTCACCCGTTCGCGTGTCGCCAGAGCAGGTAGGCCCAGTTGACGCCGAGCAGAGCAAGCAGGGTCCACCAGAACCCTGTGGCGTGGAGGAGGGCCGCGACGGTCCACGCCCGGCGCCGCGTCATGAGCAGCGCAAGCGTGCCGATCGCGAGCAGGGTGGTCAGCGGGTTGTGTGCGAGGGCAGCCAGCGGCTCGCCGCGCCCGAGCGCCAGTACGGCCCGCGTCGATCCGCAGGTCGCGCACGGGCAGCCGGTCGCGTTGTGAAAGACGCACAGACGCGCATCGGCCCCGAGGGCGAGGGCGGCGAAGGTCGTGAGCGTGACACCCATCGCCCACGCGCCGCCCGCGGCCGTGGGCCAGCGGAAGACCCGCCACCCCGCGCTGTCGGTCGCCCGCGGCCGCTCATCGGGCGAGGCCGACGCCCCGCCTACGCCAGAAGCCACATGCCCTCGCGTCATGGCGAACCGGCGACCCCGATCAGGATGACAACGATGAAGAACAGGCCGTAGAGCAACGCCCCGGCGGCCAAAAGACACGTGATGACGATGCCCATGATCCGCCCGATCTGGGTCATATCCCGCCCGGCAGGGTCCATTTCGCCGGCATCCATCTGCCGGAGATCCTCGGTGCCCATCACCCAGGCCATGATCCCGAAAATGAAGCACACCACGATGCCAAGGATCCCAAAGGTCAGAATCATCGCCCCGCGGTGCGGGCGGAGCATGGACGAATGGCCGTACTGGCTCGGCTGGAACTCCTGCATGCAAACCCCCTGACTCGCGGCACAACTCGCCCCAACCAAGGGCGCGGCCTTGCCGATCGCGGCAGCATACCGCAACTCGGCGTCGACGCGATCGGATTCTGCAAGGGCGGGAAACGGGTGGGGGCGAAGCCGGGGCTGGCACGTCCGAGAACCCCGGTGCGGGAATGGGGACTCGGGTGGGCTCTGCGAACCAGCCGGGCTTATCCTCCGTAGCCATCGGGCCGACACGGGAGAGCGGGGCGATCGACCCACGAGCGTCCCGCGGATGACCAACGCACGAGGCTCATCTGGGCCACGGGCCCGGGTCGAACGGATACGGACGGGCGGGACGCCCGTGCCGGGATCGGCGACACCCCCGCGAGCGAGGGGGGGCATCAGGAACCCGCTCGGCCGCGACGCCGGGCTGAACAGGACGGAAGGACGAAGGCATGAGCGGGAAACTGGCGGTCGTGGCGGGCGGGGGCGGGTTCATCGGCGGGCACCTGGTCGGGGACCTGCTGTCCAAGGGGTACCGGGTCCGCTCGGTCGACGTGAAGCCGCTGCACGAGTGGTACCAGGTCCACGAGGGCGTCGAGAACGTCGTGGCGGACCTGAAGGCGCTCGAGCACTGCCACGCCGCGTGCCGGGGTGCCGACGAGGTCTACCAGCTCGCGGCCGACATGGGCGGCATGGGCTTCATCGAGAACAACAAAGCCCTCTGCATGCTCAGCGTGCTGACCAACACGCACATGCTGATCGCGGCGAACGAGGCAAAGGTCGGCAAGTTCTTCTACTCCAGCAGCGCGTGCGTCTACAACGCCGACAAGCAGAAGGAAGCCAATGTCGTCGCGCTGCGAGAAGAGGACGCGTACCCCGCGATGCCCGAGGACGGGTACGGGTGGGAGAAGCTGTTCAGCGAGCGGATGTGCCGCCACTTCCGCGAGGACTTCGGGCTGTACACGCGGGTGGCGCGGTTCCACAACGTCTACGGCCCGTTCGGGACGTGGGACGGCGGGCGCGAGAAGGCCCCGGCCGCGATGTGCCGCAAGATCATCCACGCCAAGGCGACCGGTGACCACTCGATCGAGATCTGGGGCACGGGTGAGCAGACCCGCTCGTTCATGTACATCGACGACTGCATCAACGGGATCTACAAGTTCATGCACGGCGAGTGCACCGAGCCGCTGAACCTCGGCTCCAGCGAGCTGGTCACCATCAACCAGCTCGTGGACATCGTCGAGGACATCGCCGGCATCAAGCTCGACCGCAGCTACAACCTCGACGCGCCCAAGGGCGTCAACGGGCGGAACTCCGACAACACGCTGATCCAGAAGCACTTCGGCTGGGAGCCGTCGATCCGCCTCCGCGACGGCATGGAGCGGACGTACAACTGGATCGCGGGCGAGTACAACGCACAGCACGGCACCAGCGTCGAGCCGACGGGGACCGGGATCACGTTCGCGAACGCGTAAGCTCGCTCTGCGGAAAAAACCCGAACCACGCGCTCCGGAGCCAAAGGGGGAATCGCGCCGGTGCATCCACGCCCGTCCACCATCCTCGTCATCAGCCAGGTCTACGTCCCCGACCCCGCCAGCGTCGGGCAGCACATGCACGATGCGGCCGCGGAGCTCGCGCGCCGCGGGCACCGCGTGCGCGTGCTCGCCGCCGCCAACGGGTACGACGATCCGGCGCAGAAATACCCCACGCGCGAGACCCTCGACGGCGTCGGGATCCGTCGTTTCCCCTTCTCCAGCTTCGGCAAGAAGTCCATCAAGATCCGCCTGCTCGGGCAGTGCCTGTTCCTCGCGCAGGCGTTCCTGATCGGGGTGTTCACGCCGGGGCTGCGGGCGATCCTGGTCTCGACCAGCCCGCCGATGGCCTCGGCCGCCGCCGTCGCGATCAGCCGCCTCCGTCGCGCCCCCATCACCTTCTGGGCGATGGACCTCAACCCGGACCAGATGATCGCGATGGGCATGATCACCGAGCGATCCCTCCCGGCCCGTGTGTTCGACTTCCTCAACCGGCGCCTGCTCAAGCGGGCCGCGGCCGTCGTCGCGCTCGACCGCTTCATGCTCGAGCGACTCAACCGCAAGCACGAGGTGACCAACAAGACCGAGGTCTTCCCGCCCTGGCCGCACGAGGACGCGATCGAGCCGGTGCCCCACGCCGAGAACGCGTTCCGCGACGAGCACGGGCTGCAGGGCAAGTTTGTCGTGATGTACTCCGGGAACCACAGCCCGGCCAACCCGATCCAGACCGTCATCGAGGCCGCCAAGCGGCTCGCCGATGAGCCGGACATCGTCTTCATGTTCATCGGCGGCGGCCTGCAGAAAAAAGAAGTCGAGGCCGCGATCGCCGCCGGCGCGACGAACATCCGCTCGCTGCCGTACCAGCCGATGGAACGCCTGCGATACTCGCTCAGCGCCGGCGACCTGCACGTGGTGACGGTGGGCGATGACGTGGTGGGGATCGTGCACCCGTGCAAGATCTACGGCGCCATGGCCGTCAGCCGCCCCGTGCTCACCTTCGGGCCCGAGCGCTGCCACCTGAGCGATCTGGTCGCGCAGCACGACTGCGGGCGCCACGTCGCGCACGGCAGAACCGACGAGGCCGTCGCGGCGATCCGCGCTCTGCGCGACGCCGGCGAGGCGGAGCGGGCCAAGATGGGCGCCCGCGCCCGGCACGCGATCACCACCGAGCTCGGCAAGCCCGCCCTCTGCGGGCGCTTCGCGGACGTGGTGGAGCGGACGTTCGCGGGCTCGGCTTCTTTCGCGACCGAGGCCGCGCGATGAGCACGACCCACGCCGACCCCGCCGGGACCGACCTCGACGTCGTGATGCTCGCGAAGGACGAGGCGATCAACCTGCCGCACTCGCTCCCGTCGGTGGTGCCTTGGGCGCGTCGGGTGTTCGTCGTCGATTCCGGCTCGACCGACGCGACGGAGGAGGTCGTGCGGGAACAAGGGGGCGAGTTCGTCCACCGCCCCTGGCTCGGGTACGCCAAGCAGAAAAACTGGGCGCTCGACCATCTCCCATTGGAAGCGGCGTGGACGCTGATCTTGGACGCCGACGAGATCATCACCGACGAGCTGCGCGACGAGATCATCGCCCTGACACGCCGCGACCCGGAAACGGTCCAGCAAGACGGCTTCTACATCAACCGCTACTTCATCTTCCTCGGCAAGCGTATCCGTCACTGCGGGTTCTACCCGAGCTGGAATCTCCGCCTTTTCAAACGCGGCAAGGCCCGCTATGAAGAACGAGACGTCCACGAGCACATGATCCTGGACGGCCCCACCGCCCACCTCAAGGGCCACATGGAGCACCACGACCGACGCGGGCTCGAGGTCTACATGGCCAAGCACAACCACTACTCGACGCTCGAGGCCCGCGAGATCGACCGCGTTATCCGAGGCCAGAGCACCGCGACGCTCGACGCCAAGCCCTTCGGCAACAGCCTCCAGCGCCGGCGATGGATCAAGCACGTCGTCTACCCAAGGCTCCCGGCCAAATGGCTCTTCCGCTTCGCCTTCATGTACATCGCCCGCCTCGGCTTCCTCGACGGGCTCACCGGGCTCCGCTTCTGTTTATTTATGTCAGCCTATGAACTGCTGATCGATCTTAAGTTACTCGAGTTGCGCATCGAGCGAACGCCCGCCGAATCCCCCGCCCGCTCGTCAACCTAGCCCAGCAGGAAGCGATATGCAGCAACCCGACAACCATGTGGACAGCCCACCATCGCGACACGCGTCGCCCGTCGCGTCACCGACCGAAATCCAGCGGGCCCCCGCCCACTGGACGAGACGTGAAAACATGCTCCGCATGATCTGGCTGGTGGTTGAGTCGACCGTATTCAAGTACAGCTTTCACAACTTCTACGAGTTCCGGAGTCGAATACTGCGTCTCTTCGGAGCCAAAATCCCGCCCGGGGTCCGCATCCGGCGCACGGCACGCTTCGTCGCCCCGTGGAACCTGGAGATGGGCACCAACAGCTCCATCGGCGATCACGCGACGCTGATCTGCGTCGGTAAAATCAAGATTGGTGATCACGTGAGCATCAGTCAGCTCTGCTACATCGTGGCAGGATCGCACGACTACACAAAAACCGCGATGCCCGCTGTGGCGATGCCCATCACGATCGAGGATCACACGTGGGTTGCCGCGGACGTATTCATTTGCGGCGGGGTCACGGTCGGCGAAGGCTGTGTCATCGGCGCACGTGCGGTTGTCTCACGATCCACCGAGCCGTGGGGCATCTACGTGGGCAACCCGGCGAGGCGAAAAGGCGATCGCCGGCTCGAAGGCGTCCACGAGCCGTCCCCTGCGTCATGAACAGGCTGGAGCCCCGCATGCGCATCGTGCACGTCATCGACCATCTTCGATCCCGAGGCGGAGGACCGGCCGCGGTCGCAGCCAACCTCGCCAGAGCGCAGGCTGAAGCCGGGCACACCGTCGCCTTGTGCACGGAGCACCCCCGGGCCGATGAGCCCGAGTTCTCGACCGGTCGTCACACCGACGTCCGACGCTTCCGCAACGACGGGTTGCTGCCCGCCTTACGCGGGCGGCACGACGCGCAGGGCGTCGTCGCCCAAGCGCTCGACGACCTCCGCGCCGACGTGCTCCATCTGCACGGGCTGTGGGAACCGGCGCTGCTCGCCGCGGCGAGTGCGGCACGCCAACGCCGCATCCCGATCGCCGCGAATACGCACGGGATGCTTGATGAATACGCGATGCGCGTCAAACCCGTCAAGAAAGCGATCGCCTACCAACTCATCTATCGCAAGCACGCGATGTCCACGTCGCTGCTGCTCGCCAACAGCCAGCGAGAGGCTGACGCGATGATCGCCCGCGGGCTCGGAGCACGCGTCGCCGTCATACCCAACGGCGTCGAACTCGAAGCACTCGATGTCGAGCGCCAGAGAGGCGCGTTCCGAAGGGCACACCCCGAACTCGGCGAAGATCCTTACGTGCTTTTTCTCTCTCGGCTGGACCCGATCAAGGGCCTCGACATCATCGTCCGCGCGTTCGCCATCCTGCACCAACGCGGCGTGAACGCGCGACTGGTGGTCGCCGGTTCGGACTGGGGGGCGGAAGCACCACTCCGCGAAGCGGCGCGATCCCTCGGGGTCGAAGACCGCGTGCATCTGGTCGGCCCCCTCTACGGGGATGAAAAAAAAGCCGCGTTCGCGGATTGCTACTGCTTCGCGCTGGCCAGCATCGTCGAGACGTTCGGCATCGTGATCGCTGAGAGCCTCGCCGCCGGGCGACCCGTTGTGATCACCAACACCTGCCACCTGGACACCATCGAGCCCAACCGTGTCGGCGTGGTGACCGAGCGAACACCCGAAGCCTTTGCCGACGGGCTCGCTTCGGTGTTCGCCGATCCCGCCGAAGCCGATCGCATGGGCGAACGGGGCAAAGAACTTGTCCGCACCCGATACACATGGCCCGCGGTCGTGCAGGCGTGCGACGCCGAGTATCGCGCCCACGGGATCACCGAGCGTAACTCATGCTCCAGATCTTAATCCCCGGCGGGAAGCCGCCGAGGCATAGGCTGCACGGATGGCGCCCACAAAACCCTCGATCATCCGCTCTGCCGTGAATGATTCGGGATTCGCCGGATCGATCACTTCCATCGCGCCCTCCCGACACCTCGCGCGCAACGCCGGATCACAGAGCAACCGATCAACAGCCTCGATCATCGCGCCGACATCGCCCCGCTGATAAATCAAACCGTTTTTCTCATGCACCAACGCCTCAACCTCCGGACCGTGCGAGACCGCGTCGTCGTCGGTCACGACCGGCAGGCCGTACGCGAACGCGTGCTGCAGACTGAGCCCGATACTCCTCGGATAGCAGAACACGTCGGCGGCACAGAAATAGGGCGCGAGCTGTTCCTCCTCAAAAAGAGCTCCCGGCAACAGAACCGCATCGCCCACGCCAAGCCGATCCGCCGTCCGCATGACAATCTCTCGCTGCGGCCCGTCACCGATCAGGACAGCCTTCAGCCCACGGTGCCGCTCCCGCAACGCCGCAAGCACTTCGACAACCAACTCCGGACGCTTGGAGGGAATCAGTCTCGAGACATAGAGGATGACGGGGCCGTCCAACCGCTGCTCAACACGGAACGCGTTTAAGCGCGACTCGTCCGACCACGCCGATCGCGCCGCTCGCGCCAAACGCGTATCCAGGCTATTTGCCGCGACGCGCACACGGGCGGGGTCGAAGCCGCCGCCAGCGGTCAACTGATCCGCAACGCCCCGGCTGTAGACCATCGTGACATCCGCACGCCGCCCGATCGCGTTTCTCAGACGGTCTCGCCAGGACGACGATTGCTTGCCGGCCCCATGCCCCCAGGCGACGACGCCGATCCCGAGCCGACGACAACGCGAGATGCACCACAACGCCGAGAGAGATCGGGACGACCACGGCACGATCGCAACGTCCGCCTCGCCGACACGAGGGCGAACCCACTGCGACGGGTACATGTCCAAGCCAAGCGGAAGCCGGACAAGCCGAACAGGCTCGACACGCACCCCGGGGACCTCCACGCTCCTCTGATCGGGTGTCTGCCCGCGCAAGAGAAGCAGGTCGATGTCCGGATGCTCGCTGAGCATCCGCCACACAGGGGCTCGATAAGTCGGCACGGCCCCTTGCCAGAGAATCACACGAATCGGACCCGCCATCCGCACCCCTACACTTTCTCAGCCACCCGCCGGTTTCGGAGAACTTCCTGACCACACGGGCCGAATACTACCAGAGCCCGATAGCGGGCCACCCCGGGCCGGCTCTGACCCCGAACGCGTTCGAGATCCTGCGCTCATGCACACCGCCCTCGCCGCCAGCTCAATACTGACAGGGTCTTGGATCCTTCTCATTTTTATCTGGAACCTCGTGGCCCGCCGCGCGGAAGTCTTGGGCTGGCGAAACGTCTTCCTGCTCGGCTATCTCCACTTCGTGGCGCTCGGAGGCTACTTTGCCGCCACAACAAACGAGGAGGTCAACAACTACGTCCCGAGCGAGCACGCCGCAGGTGTGCTCGCAGTCGCTCAGCCCCTCTTTCTTCTGGTCTACCTGTTGTTCGACATGGTGGGACGACGCACCGGCTCGCTCGAGCGACTGGTCCCACGCCTGAACATGACCGTCACCGCACCCGCGATCGTGATCACCTCGGTCCTGCTCACGGGATCGGCTCTCTTCCTGGCCGCCATCCCCATCGGGGGCTATCTCGGCGGTGTCCTTGGGCAGTTCCGAGGCGGCCTCGCCGCCAGCGGGCTCGCGCTCGCGGTCTACTTTTTCCTTGCCCAACGGTTCAACCCCGCCTCGATCGTGCTGCTCGTGCTCAGCCTCGGCGCAGGCATCCTCGCCACAACCGTCGGCGAATCCGGGCGCAGGCTCGCCCTCGGCGTGCTCATCGCCGTGCCATGGATGTGGTACTTCGCAACCCTCCGACTCCGCGGGCCCATCGCCGTTTCCACCTCACTGCTTGCCATCGGCACCGCCGGCGTCATCGCGCTCGCCGTCTACGGCAGCGTGCGTCACCAGGACGCGGGCTTCGGCGGCGGCGGGCGCGCCGCGATCGACGTCGGCACACGCGCCGAACAAATCTCAGAGCTCATCTCGAACCCGAGATTCGAAGCCAGGATGCTCGACAACCTGATCTACACCGACACCAGCCACAACACGATGTTCATCATCGATACCTACCCCAACCAGTACGACGTCCACCCGCTCAATGACGCCACCTACATCATCACCAACCCGATCCCAAGAGCCTTGTGGCCAGACAAACCCAGAGGCCTCGGCGACCGCCTTCGCGACGAAATGGGCACCGTCGCAAACCTCGGCCCGGGCATCATCGGGCACGCGTGGGCTTCCTGGATGTGGCTCGGCATCGTCGGATACGCCGCCGCCTTCGGCATCGCATTCGGCGTGCTCGACCGCGCACTCCGACACAGGATCGACAGCCCCTTCTTCATTGCCGCGAGCGGCGCGGGCATGGGCAACATGGTCGCCATGGCCCGAGGCGACGTCGCTCTCTTCGTCATCCAGGTCGTCACCGCCGTGCTGATTACCGTCGTCATCATGGTCGTGATCGCAGCTATCCTCGAACCGATCACCCGCGCCTTCCCCCCGCTCCGACGCCCAGGCAAACAACCCGCGGATCACTCCGCCGAAGACGACTACGAACAGTGGAGCGACTACGGATTCGAATCCGAGGATGCGTGATAATCACGCCCGATAGTCGCAGACACACACAAACCCCCGTGAAACGCGACCAACCCAGCAAAGGGCGACGCCGAGCCAATCTCGCCATCCAGATCGCTTCTGGCGCTTTCGCGTTGCTGATCCTCGCCGCATGGACCGCCGGGCGCCTGATCAGTGACCGGACCCTGCCCACCCAGTTCCTCTCCTGGCTGCCGACGGCCCTGATCGCACCCGCTGTTTTTCTCGCCGCGTGTGTCGCGACGCGCCAATCGCGCCCGCTCGCCCGTCTCGTGATGCTGCTGGTCGCCGCCACGCCGCTCCTCTGGCTTCTGATCATCGACTGGCGCGTTCAGCACTTCCTCACCCGCGGCCCAAACACCCCCCAGAGCGGCGAGATCGTCATCTGGCACTGGAACACAACGCCCCTCGCGACGCTCGCACGCTGGCGCACCTCACACAATGTTCTCAACCACGAGCCGACGCCCAATATCCTCATCATCACCAATCCACCGCCTTCGAGAGCCTGGCAACAGCTTCATGGCGGCCCCCCCCTCTCCCACCGCCGACGCGGAAACCGGTTCGGCGTCTACGCCGACGCACCGATCACGCGTCTGCAAGCCTTCTCGCTCGAAATCCCGGATCTCCCCGGCACGTCGCCGCCCGATCCGGGCGCCGCCATGCTCGTCGAGATCGACCTTCGTGAATCCATCGGACGCCGGATCGTGATTCTCGCGGTCGATTTCCCGTCCGATCCTCGACTCGCCCGAAACGAGATCGTCGCCCGCACTCACGACGCGCTCGAGAGAGTTCGCGAGGCCGCCCATCCCGCCTGGGCGAATCCCGATATCGTCCTCGGCGACTGCAACACCCCACGCCACGCCAACTCGCTGCGACGCCTTGTCGGGCCACAGATGACGCACGCGTTCGATCAAGGCGGCTTCGGCTTCAACGCCACCTGGCCCGGGCCACAACCCTTCCTGCACATCGACCATATCTGGACATCCCCGGCCTTCCCCGTCCGACGCTACGACGTCATCCAGCAGCCTCACTATCGCCACCACCCTCAGGCCGTCATCATCCGACCACGCGACCCGTAGCGAACGCATGGATACCGCCGGAGAACCCGGAAAACCGAACCGCCCAGACCCACCAGACGGTACATTTTCTCCAGTGCACAGCAAGCACTGCCCCGAACGCCCCAACTCACCTATTCAGCCAGCATCAGAGAGGCCCGTTATGTACCGTTGGTGGACTATGACACGCGACCTCACCATCCGTGCTCTCGCGATCGCGATTGCGACCCCACTCGCCGCATGCACGAGCTGGGCGCAGTGGTCGCCGCCCACGCCGCCACCGTTCACGCCCCCTCCAGCCGCCGGCGAACCGCAACACAGTGCCCCCTACGTCGAGGCCGACGTGCAGCAGAACATGCTCACGCTCCGCACGCTCAGCGGACGCGACATCATCACACCCAACAGCTCGACGTTCTTTGAAGGATTCGCCGGCGAATCCGAGGTCCGGTTCGAACACAATCCCGACGGCATCGACCTCGTGTTCACCCTTCGAAACAACACGGCGCAGCCCATGCCGCTCGGCCGCCTCGTCTTCGGCGGCATACGCCTGGGCGACCGTCTCGATTCGTTCGACTTCCGACGAGGACTTGAAGAGTGGACCTACAACAACCAAGGCCGGGAAAACCACTTCCCCACGGCGTTCACGTACCCCAACGACGCCTACAGCCCCGTTATGGTGCTCGGCAACGATCACCACTGGCTCGGCTTCAGCCTCCTCTACCCGCTGATGGAGTACAACCACCCCGCTCGCCTGCACATGATGACGCTCAGCGGGCCATTCGCCCGATCGGGACGAAACTGGACGCTGCAGATCACGCTCATGGACGAGCTCCAACCCGCCGAAGCGCGAGAGTACGCCGTCGCCATCCGCCTCGCCCCGCGTGACGACAGCACAGATCACGACTGGCTCCGAACACTCACGCCCTATAGAACCTACTTTCACGACCAATTTGGACCCGTCCAGTACGAGCGCAACACCATGCCTGTCCGTGGCGTGATCCTCGCCCAAAACGCTCAGGCACGCGACAACAACCCCTACGGCTACATCAATAACGACCTGCGGTCCGACATCCGCGGCCTTAAACCCACCGCCGACCATCTCCAACGCTTCGCAGAGCAAGGGTGGTCTCGCATGATGCTCTGGGCGCCCAGCGGCGTCTTCCAACACCATCAGAACTTGAACTTCCCATTCCAATTCATCACCCCGCTTCTCGACAGGCCCGCATCCGCCCGCACACTCCACGAACTCGCCGCGGTCGGGCGAGACGTGGACCTCGGTCTCTGGTGGGGCCGAAGCCATCAAGTCATGCACGGGTGGGACAACGGCCAATTCGAACGTCTCGATCCGAACAACCCGACCCACCTGCAAGCCGCCCGCGCCGAGCTCAGCGCCGCACGCCAGATCAACGCGTCCACCATCGGGCTCGACGCCTTCGCCTACATGCCACCCGCCGAGGCGTACGCCTGGGTTCGCCAGATGCGACAAGAAAACCCGGGCGTGCTCTTTGTCACCGAGCACAGCCAGGCGGACTTTCTTCATACCATCGCGCCCACCTACATCGCAGGACACAACAAATTCAGCCCCCACGTGCTCGCCGATTTTCTAAACCCCGGGCACGAAACCTGGGCTGGTATCCGCGTCGATTTTGTCGCCAACCGGCTCGGCAAGGCCCGCCTGAACCAGCAGGAAATCTTGCTCGAACTCGAGCGTGTCGCGCGACTGGGCTTCGTCCCGGTCAGCTGGTTCGATCTCCATCCCGATTCCAGGCTCACCCCCGCCCTCCTGCGCCGGCTCGAAGCTCGCCCCACCTGGGAAACCAGCGTCCCGCCCGACCTCCAAATCGCCTCCGCCCCGGACGAACCCGACCACAACGACCCCGACTCGCCCCCCGATCGAGAGACCGTCGTGCTCACCCTCGCGCCGCGCCCGCCGAGCGATCCCACGCCCCCCTCCGACCCCGCCCCCAAGCGCCCCAC
>RECY01000022.1 GCA_007693785.1 Phycisphaerales bacterium
GGTGCCCCATCGTTTCGAACCCCGTGACGAACTCGGCCATGATCCGGAAGACTCGCCAGGACTCGCTCCCGGGCATCGAGGCTGGCCTGGAGCTGGTCGCGCAGGCCCCGGCGCCGTTCGGCGCGGGGGCAACGGGGCGGGCGGGGGCTTGGTGGGCGTTCTGAGCGGGCGGCTTCGGGCGATCGGTCACAGTGGCGGCTCCTTCCGCGCGGGTCGTGGCCCGCGGCGCAGGTCGGAGCATATCGGCTGCCTTGATCGCGGGATCGGCGGCGCGTTCTTCATCAATTGATCACGAGCGCGGGCGGGCCCGCGCGTACACTTGCGGAGCATGTCCAGGACGGCGAGCACACGCAGGGTTTCCAAAGACAAAGGTGGCGGCTCCGCCAAAGCCCGCGACAAGGCCCAGCCGCCGAGCCCGACCGTGGAGATCCCCCCCGGGGCCCGGGGCAAACCCGCACCCAAGAAAACCGCCCCGCCTGCCGCTAAAGCTGGTGGCGATGCAGGTGAAAAGGTGGCGGGCAAAGCGGTCGCTAAAGCTGGTGGCGGGCGCCTGAAGCGCCGGAACTTCGCGTCGTTCGATTCGGCGAGCAAGTGGCTGGCGGCGCGCCCGAACGTGGAGCGGACGCGCCCGAGCCGCGTCCCGGCCGACGCGTTCAAGCTCGACCGTATGCGCGCGCTCGCCGGGCTCCTGGGCGACCCGCACCTGGCGTGCCCGGTGGTCCACGTCGCGGGGAGCAAGGGCAAGGGCTCGGTGGTGGAGATGGCGGCGAGCTGCCTGAGCGCGTGCGGGTACGCGACGGGGGTCTTCACCAGCCCGCACCTGGTCACGGTGCGCGAGCGGGTGCGCGTCGGGAACGAGCTGATCACGGAGAAGGAGTTCACGCGCCTGCTGGGGAAGGTCGCGGCGGCGGCGCAGGCGCTCGAGGCGACGCACGGCGAGGTGACCTATTTCGAGGCCGTCACGGCGCTGGGGTTCCTCCACTTTGCCGAGCAGGCGGTGGACTGCGCGGTCGTGGAGGTCGGGCTGGGCGGGCGTCTGGATTGCACGAACATCGTGGAGCCTTCGGTCTGCGTGGTGACGGCGATCCAGCTCGAGCACACGGAGCTGCTGGGCTCGACGATCGGCGCGATCGCGTCGGAGAAGGCGGGCATCTTCAAGGCGGGGTCGCCGGCGATCACGCTGGGCCAGGACGAGTCGGTGATGTCGGCGTTCCGTGAGGCGGCCGAGCGTGCGGGGTGCGAGCTGCGCGTGCTGAAAGAGCACGTGGAGTTTTCGAGCCGCTTCGAGGCGAGCCCGGAACTGGGCCCGCACGTGCGTGTGTGCCTGAGCAGCCCGCGTTCGAGCTACGAGCACCTGCCGGTGCCGCTCCCGGGCGAGCACCAGGCGGAGAACTGCGGGCTGGCGTTGGCGGTGCTGGACGCGTTGCGTGCGCAGGGGTTCGAGCTGCCGGAGCGTGACGTGGCGCGGGGGCTGGCGCTGACGCCGAGCAACGGGCGGATGGAGATCGTGCACGAGCGGCCGCGTGTGATGATCGACGGGGCGCACAACCCCGAATCGGTGCGGGCGCTGGTTCGTGCGATCGGGGCGCACCAGCGGACCGACAGCATGGTGGTGGTCTTCGGGTGCGCGGCGGATAAGGACGCGAACGGGATGCTTCGGGAGATCGCGCTGGGGGCGGACAAGATCGTGTTCACCAAGGCCGAGGATTCGCCGCGGGCGATGGACCCGGCCGAGCTGCAGAAGCGGTTTGTAGAGCTGAGCGGAAAGATGGCGCAGGTCGAGCCCTCGCTGAAGAGCGCGCTGAACACGGCGGCTCGCGCGGTCGGGCGGGACGACCTGATCTGCGTGACCGGCAGCTTCCACCTCGCGGGCGAGGCCAAACGCCTGCTCCTGGAAAAACGTGCCCGGCAGGCGACGCCGACGACGGGGGCGTGAGCGAGCCCGCCCGAGAAACGCCGAGCGTCCGCCACCGGTGCGGGCGCACGGGCTCGGCGCTACCTTTTGGGCATGAGCAACGCGGATCAATCGGACGCGTCGTCGGCGTACAGCCCTTCAGAAATGCTGCCCGAGCCACTTCCTGACGCGCCGATGCCCATCGTCGCCTCGTGGCTGGCGGAGGCGACCGCGCGGGGCGACCAGCCGAACCCCAACGCGATGACGCTTGCGACGATCGACGCCGACGGGACCCCCTCGGCCCGCGTGGTGCTCTGTAAGGGCCTCGAGCCCGGGCCGGGCTATGTCGTGTTCTACACCAACTACGAGGGACGCAAGGGCCGCGCGCTGACGGCGAACGCGCGCGCGAGCGTTGTCTTTCACTGGGACCATCAGGATCGTCAGGTCCGCATCGAGGGCCGGGTCACGCGGAGCCCGGCTTCGGAGAGCGACGCGTACTTCGCGACGCGCCCGTGGGAGAGCAAGATCGGGGCGTGGGCGAGCGCCCAGAGCGAGCCGATCGCGTCGCGAGCGGCGCTGCTGGAGCGCGTGGAGCGCACGATGGCGCGGTTCGGGCTCGAGGCACGGACGCTGCAGGCGGGGGATCGCTCGGTGCGGGTGCCCCGCCCGGCGCACTGGGGCGGGTGGCGGCTCTGGGCGGCACGGGTGGAACTGTGGGTCGGGGGCCCGGGGCGCGTCCACGACCGGGCGGCGTGGACACGGACGCTGACTGGCGAGGGTGACGAGGGGTACGCGGGAGGGGCGTGGTCCTCGACGCGTTTGTCGCCCTGAGACAGGGCGGGATGGTTCTCGGGCCCAGTCGATCCGGGTGGGGTCCATCACCTACCGCGGGGTTTGGGCGGGGCGGCCCGGTTGTGCGGGCGTCGCGGGCGCGGTGTGTGCGCACACGCCGGGCTGGCGGATCCGGCGAGCGATGGTGAGCCGATGCATAGGGCGTCGGGTGAGCCCGTCCGGGCGATCCGTCCCGGCACGGGTGCGTTGGGCGCTGAGGGGCGGGCGTCGATCATCGCCGTGGTGTTTTTGTTGTGGTTGTTGCGAGGGATCGATGCGGATACGGAGCGAGCTATCCGGTGCCGAGATCGAGGCGTTGTACGCCGGTTTGGACCGGCGTCTCGACGGCCTCGGGCTCGAGAGCCAGCCGGAGGTGGCGCTCCGGATCCTGAAATTGGTGTCGGACCCGGACTCGGGCGTGAGCGATTTTGCGCGTGTGATCCGGAACGATCAGGCGTTGACGGGGCGCTTGCTGAAGACGTCGAACAGCGCGTTTTTCGCGCAGCGTCGCCCAGTGACGTCGATCGACCGGGCGTGCGTGATCCTGGGGATGGAGCGGATCCGTGCGCTCAGCCTCGGCTTTAGCCTGGCGCGGGCGTCGGCGCCGGGGGCGTTCGCGGACCTGCCGCGCCGGATCTGGGGCGTGTCGGTGTACCGGGGTTGTCTGGCGGCGGAGATCTGCCGCGCGACGTCGGGCGGGTCGGAGCTGGCGGCCGAGGCGTTCATCGTGGGCTTGATGCTGGACGTGGGCGTGCCGCTGATGCACAAGATGCTGGGCGAGCAGTACGAGGCGGTGCTGTCGGCCGCGCGCACGCCGTCGGTGCTGTTCCGGGGCGAGTTCAACGGGTTGCCGTTCACGCACGTGGACGTGGCGGCGGTGCTGTGCCGTCGGTGGAGCCTTCCGGAGTTGCTGACGCTGCCGATCGAGTGGCGGTATGTGCCGCCGCCGGACCGGGAGAAGTCCGACGAGCCCTTGCAGCGGATGCAGCGTGTGGCGTACTACGCGGGCGCGGTGTCGGTGAAGCCGGACGTGGATCAGCCGACGGAGGGTCGCCCGATGGCGACGGCGGCCGAGCGTTTGTTCGATCTGGACGGGATCGCGCTCGATGAGGTGCTGGCGAACGCGGCCCGGGAGTATCGCGTGGCGATGACGGCGTTCACGGACCTGGCCGAGGCGCCGGACAATACGGAATCGATCACGCGCCAGGCGCACGAGACGCTGGCGGACCTCATGGCGGCGGAGGTGACCCGTCAGGTCAACGCCGAGACCGCCCCGCCGCCCGGGAGCTTCCGGTTCGACGGGTTCGATCTCGAGGTGCGCCGCCTGGAAACGGGCGACGCGGTGGCAGTGTTGCACAGCGGGGAGGAGCCGATCGTGCAGCACCGGTTTGACCCGACAACGGGGACGGCCGAGCAGTTGCTGATGGTGATGGGGATCGAGCAGCTCGAGGAGAGCGAGCTGGGGCGGCTGCGTGCGTATCTGCTGCAACTGGCGGCGTGAGGCGGGCCTGCGGGCGTGGGCGAGAACCGGGGGCAGGGCGGGTGCGTAGTATCGGTGTTGCTCGCGGATGGCCGGGGGCGAGGGTTCGGGAGCTGGGTGTTCCACGCCGGCTGCCGGGCTGTTCTTTGACAATTGGGGCCGATCGGTATCGACCGGGCAGGGAAACTTTGGTGTGGCGCGTCGAGGGGTGTGCTGGCCTCGTAAAAAGCACACAAACACAATGACTGCCGAACCGCAGTACGCTCTCGCGGCCTAATACTGGCCGTGTGTCGTCCGCCTGACGCCCGATGGGGCGGGCGACATTAAACATCGGGCTGGCTCTGGCAGGGTGCATCCTGCTGCTGGGGCGAGGAGGTTCACAGGACGCTGGGCCGAATGGGAGGGTGTCGGCGCCCGCCCGGAGGCCGAGATGAAAACACCGACTACACGCGTAGAAGCGCCAAGGGGACTGTCACGGCACGGGGGTTCGATTCCCCCCGGCTCCACTTTTGTTCGGTGTAGCACCGGGCCGTACGCTCTCGCAAGCCTTTGCAACGCGGGACGTTGCAGCGGCGGCCATCGAGTCCATGATCATCGCGCGTGCGGGGCGTTGCGGGCCGTTTCGGCGGCCTTCAGCTGCGCATTCTGCTGCGCGCTATGTCGGGATCACTCGCGAGGCACGGGTGCGGTTGCGACCATCCCGGACGCATCACCCCCTTGCGATCTCGCCCGCTCGTAGAGCTCGTCGGGCACCGCGTTGGCGTAGTGCCGACCGCTCACCACGATGCTGTGCCCGATCCACTTGCTCACCGCGTACTGCGGGAAGTGCATGGCCCATTGCTTCTCGCACGAGGACCGCAGCGTCTGCCAGAGGCGATCCCACGGCTCGACCTCTGCTTTGGCGCACAGCTTCCGCACGCGCCGGACGACCGCCCCGCTGCTGCCGACCATCACCAGCGGGGCCTCGCCCTCGGGGGCGGTCTCGAAGCGATCTTGAATCAGCGCCATCAGCCTCGGCGTGATCGGGACCACGCGGCGCTCGTGCCCGGCGTACCGCTCGGTCTTCGGGCTGCGCACCGTCAGGCGGGCGCGGTCGAAGTCCACGTCCGCCCAGGTTAGTCCGTGCGACTCGCTGGGGATCCGCAGACCCGCGTAACGGGCCAAGCCGAAGAGCAGCCGCCACTCGGCGTCGGGGCACGCGTCGATCACCGCCTCGATCTCCTCGGGCGTGACGTAGCGTGTGTACCCGCTCGCGGTCGGGCCGGACTTGAGTTCCGCGAAGGGGTTGTCCTCGATCAGCTTCCGGCGCACCGCATCGGCGAGCAGGCTCTTGGCGTTCCCGCAGTGGGTCTTGATGGCCGCCTCGGACAAGCCCAGATCCTTGAGCGACTTCCGCCACGCGGCCGCGTCGGCCCCGGTGAGCTTCCGAAGCGGGGTGCCCGCGTCGAAAAAGGCGAGCAGCTTGGCCTCGGTCTGGCGGAGCTTCCGCAGGCTCTCGGGCTTGAGTTCGTCCTCGCGGGCCTCAATGTAGGCCGTGATCGCGCCGCCGAGTGTGTCGTCCTCCCGGTTAGGCAGGAGCGCCACGGCCGCGAGCTTCTCGTAGAGCCGCTCGTCGATGGACTTGACCCAACGGGCCGTGTCGTCGGTCGGCGGGTGCCCGTGGATCGCGGCCGAGGCCAGGTCCTCGACGCGGACCTTGACCGCCTCGGCGTAGCGCTTCTGGACCTGGCCCAGGGTGATGTGTCGGCGCTCGCCGCCGGGCGCGACGAAGCTGATGAAGCGGCTGCCGCCGGGGCGTGTGGTGATGCTGGCCATACTCGAGGACCCTCCGTGGTCCAGTCAGGGCGAGAGGGTGCGATGCTTCAAGGCGGGAGCGGAGGGTTTCGACGCGCGGCGTCGGAGCCGGTCGGGATGGTCCGGATCGCAGCGGAAGATGGGCTCCGGAGGGATGTCCTCGTCGAAGGGACAGATACGACGCCCCACGGGGACGAAGGGCTCGGAGATCGGCGGACCCGCGGGATCCCCGGCGGTGGTGCCTGACCCGGAAACCCCTCGCGACGAAGCGGGACGCGGGGTTTCCGGGTCAGAGTCCCCTGGTACTCGCACGCTCGGATCCCGGCCGAGCGCGGCCTCGATGGCTTCACCGGCGGCGATGAGCCACGAGGGACCGCCGATGTCCGTCGGCATCGCGAGGTCAGCGGCGATGCCGAGTCGTTCGAAGAAGACGTGCTCAGCATCGGTGCCGGGACGGATCAGCGCAAGATCACCCCCGCCGCGGAGCACGGCGAGCACCGCGGGCTTGGAGGCCCGCAAGCGCGCCCACAGATCCTCTCCAATCGCACGCGGGCAATACCGGAGCGTGCCCTCGTCGAGCGGATCGGGCGCGAGCGCGACGCCCGCCGCGCCGAGCTCACGCACCAGCGCCGCGATGGACCGGATCGGGGCGCTCACATCGAGCCCCAGTGCTGTCCGCTGGCCTCGGCGCGTGGGTGAGCATCTGACCCTGACCCGAAAACCCCCCGCAGCGCGCTCAGGGAAAGGGTTTCCGGGTCAGGCCCGGCCGCGGCAAGATCCGGACGGATCGTGCAGACCGCCGCGCCCGGTCGCCCCGGGCCAGCCTGCACCGGTTGTTCCCAGGCTGCCCATCCCGACGCGACGAGGGCCTCGAGCGCCGACTGAGCCTCTTCGAGCTTGCCTCGGTACCGCGCCGGCCCGGACTTGGCTAGCTCCCGCGCCGTGCACCCGCCGCCCCGGCCGCGCAGGCACTCGATCAGCCTCTGCCGGTCGAGTTCCTCCGGCGATGCCAGCAGCGCCGCGCGGGCGTGACGCTCGGCGTCGGCGAAGAAGCCACCCCACGCGATCGCCGAGGTCATCGTCGCGCCCGACACCGGGCCGCTGCCCGACGGCGCGCCCTCCCGACCCCAGGTCGAGAGCGCGTGCAGCGTCAACGCGACCCGGAGCACGAGCCCGCAGAGCTTCCCGCCCCACGCGCGGCGCTCCTCCAGATCCCCGCCCGCTCCGAGCGAGCGCTCAGCCCAGAGCTGGAAGCGGAAGAACAGCTCATCCGCCTCCGAGTCCAGCGTGATCTCGCAAGGCTCCGCGGGCACCGCGACCCGCAGCATGCGGCCGATCCGCTCGGACCAAGAGGCCCGGCAGGTCTCGCGGACCGGTGCCGGGCGGACCTCCCGGCGGCCGAGGAGGTTCTCCGGAAGACAGACGGCAAACCGGGCCAACAGTCCGCGACCCGCCGCTTGGCGGTCGGCCCAGATCGCCCGCACCGCCTCGGGCTGCACAACCATCGCAACCGCGATGGCCGGGCGTTCGATCTGCGCCCCGACCCGGCCGATCCGGCGCTCCCGGATCGGGTCCCCGGCGTGACCCTTCAAAAGGACGCCGAAGTTCTTCGCGTCGCTGTAACGGCCCAGCACGACCTCCAGCCCGTCGGACTCTGCGTCGGCCAGCAGCGCGCGGCCGTGGTTCTCCGCGAGCTGCCGCGTCAGCGCCTCGGGCGTGGACTCCGAGACCAGAAGCACCGGCACCGTGGGCACCGGGTTCGCGTCGAGTTCCATGGCGAGCTCGCGGGCCTCCTCGCGGAGACGGTCGATCTCGTCGGGCTTGTTCGATCGAGACGCCTTGTTCTCCAGCTCCTTCAGGCGTCGCTCGTCCATCCGGCGCGACTGCTGCGCCGCGGCGATGTCGGGCCCCAGACGCTGGGCGGCTTCCTGCTCCCACTCGACCACAGGCCCGAGCAGCTCGCGTAGGACGCCGGACTTCCGCGTCCCCGGCTCGCTGAGCACAAGCGCCCAGATCGGCGGCGGCTCCCGGAAATCGCCGTGCGCGTGCAGGATCGCCACGCCGCAGACCGTGCCCGACGCGACGCCCAACGCCAGCATCGCCACCATCTCGACCGGCACTTGGTACGACCGAGCCACGTCGAGCACGTACTCGCGGATCGAATCCAGCTCCGACGGGAAGGCCGCGGCGAGGTCGAGTTGGACCGGGTGCAACACCACAGGCGGGGGATCGGACGGCGTGGGTTGCGCGCGGTTCGCGGCCGGTGACGCCCCCGCTCGCGCCGCAGCCCCGCCGCCTCCACCGGCGCTCGTGCCCGGCCGCGGGGCCTCCAGCAGCCATCCCCTGGACCGGTCGTGCGGCTTTGTGGCAGCGTCCTCGACCTTGTGGCGGAGCTCCTGCTCCGACGACGGCGGCTCGCAGCGCCGTCTCGGTATCGAGTTCGAAGCCGTGGACGAGCGCAACCGCCGCCGCATAGGTCTGACCGTGCCCGCCCTGCCCGGAGACGGCCGGCGGCATGGCGTCGAGGTACGCGAGGGCGCGGTGCTCAATCTGGCCGGCGGGGCGCGGTTGGGCTCGTCGCTCGGGGCGCGGCGGGGGCGGCGGTTCGGCGCGTCCGTGGCGGCGCTCCGTCACCGCGTCGGCGAGCGCCTTGACGCACGCCGCGAGCATCGCTGCGGACACCACTGCCGGCTCGCCCTCGAGCGCGTCGTACGCCTCCCCGTCGGGATGCACGCTGGGGCCGACGACCGTCTGGGCTCCGGTGGACCGCAGTTCGACGATCATCTCGCCCGTCTTCGGATCTTTGTGCTGGACGGTGACGGCCCCGGTCGCGACGTACCACCGGTGCGAGCCCGGGCGGCTCGGGCGGCCCGTGACCGCCTCCGTCGGCGGGAGGTACCGCTCGGCAATCTCGACCGCCTCGTCGCAGTCCAAGTCGACATCGACCAGCCCGCCGCTGGGGTCGCCTAGCAGCACGCCGATGTTGCACGGGCCATTGCCGAAGTGACGCGGCAGGTCATCCGCCGATAGGCGGAGGCGCTGCCAGCCGGGCAGCCTCGGGCCCTTCTGCTTGTAGGGGACCGGGATCGGCGCGATGCCGCGGGCCAGCAGCAGTTGGGCTTGCCCGAGCGGGGTCACCGAGCACCTCCGCCCTGTGCCTTCTGCTTCCCGCGCTGGATGAACGCCTCGAGATCGACCGGGTCGATCTTGACACTTCGCCCGATGCGCACCGTCGGCAGCTCGTCCCGGGCGACCAACGCCCAGAGGGTGCGCTCGCTGACGCCGAGGCGCTCCGCGGCTTGACGGTAATTCAGCAGGGGGCCGAAACGATTGGAATGGTGCTGCGTGTTCATGCACGCAGGTTTGCGGGCAATCTATGTCTTTGCAAGTCGTATATAATATCTGACGGGCTAGTGACGGGCTAGGAGGCTGGTGCAGCTTTCAGGATGGTGCGCCAATCCATCGCGATCTGCTTGCCATTGCGGATGTTGAGCGGCGTCCCATTGGGCTTGAGGCCGGACTCGGCCGCCTCTGCGAGGAGGAGCACCTCGGCTTTCGTGTAGCGGCGATGCTGCTTGTCCGGGTGGTCGCCTGAGATGCCCGCGGCGGTCCGAATCCTGCGAAATGTTTCTTGGCTGAAGTTCCCAGCAGCTTCGCGCAGCTCCGATGCCGTGTAGCCGTGGATCCTGAACGCGCGGTCGTGCCCAGGCTTGCCGCTGCCGCGTGCGGGTGGCAGCGAGGTTGCCTCATGTTCGAGGCGCGGGGGCTCGGTCCCGACCAGCTCCATCGCCCCCTCCAGGTCGAGCACGGTACTCCGGCACCAGTCCCGGCAGGCCGCGGCCTCCTCGGCGATGCCGTCCAACACGGCGTTGGGGATCGACAGACCCGCGTCCAGCTCCGTGAGCAGTGCCTCGCAGGCTTTGATCCTCGCCAGTAGCTCAACCGAGCGGCCCCGATCCCCCGGTCGCGTCATGGCGTCGAGGACGTTGCCTCCGCCCGCGCGGACCGCCTCCCGGACAGCTGTGCACGCACCGCGCGCCTGCGCGATCGAGTTCCGGGCCACGCTCAGCAGTTTGGGTGGCAGCGGGTCCGGTTCGGCTTCAGGGAAAGGAGCCTTCAGGAGCTCCTGCAGCTCATTCAGTGTGACCGGGATCGCCGCGGTCTCGCTGGCCCGCGCGTGCCTGGCTCGAAGATCGGCGGCCGAGCGGCTCAGGCTTTCGAGCGTCGTCAGCACGTTGCCGAGTTCGTGCAGGCCGTTGTAGAGCGGCGGCAGTGGCGGACCGGATGAGGGCGTCTTGGAGTGTGTGCGTGCTGACTCGAGGCCGGGCTTCGCTGTGGACGCCTTGGCGACCTTCTTCGCGGGCTTCGTTGCGGTTTTCTTCTTGGCGACACCCTTGCCGCGACGGGGCTTCGGACTTTGGGGCATGCTTTCACTCCGCTCCGTGGGTTGAGGCGCACACGTTCCTGTCGTCGGCCATAATATGTATCCCCCAAAGGAATCCCCCTGTGCAGATCCACTCGCCACGGCAACACAATCCATGAACCCAGCCGCCCACAACAAAATCGTCTCGTTTATCTGGTCCATCGCCGACGACGAGCTGCGCGACCTGTTCAACCGCGGCAAGTACCGCGATGTGATCCTGCCCATGTGCGTCCTGCGCCGTCTCGACGCGGTGCTGGAGCCCACCAAGCAAGCGGTGCTCGACCTCAAGACCAAGCTCGACGCCGACGGCATCACCGAGCAGGCCTACGCCCTCTGCAACGCCAGCGGCGAAGCCTTCTACAACACCAGCCGCTTCACCCTGCGCGATCTCACCAGCCGAGGCACGCAGCAGCAGCTTCAGGCCGACTTCATGGATTACTTGGACGGCTTCAGCGCCAACGTCCAGGAGATCCTCGACAACTTCGAGTTCCGCAACATCGTGCCCCGGCTGAGCAAGAACGACGTGCTCGGCTCGGTGGTCCAGAAGTTCCTCGACCCGGAGATCAATCTCTCGCCGCGGCCCGTGGTCCTTGCCGACGGCACCGTGCGCCACGAGGCGATGGACAACCACGCCATGGGCACGGTCTTCGAGGAGCTCGTCCGCAAGTTCAACGAGGAGAACAACGAGGAGGCGGGCGAGCACTGGACGCCCCGCGACGCCGTGGCGCTCATGGCCCGGCTGGTGTTCGAGCCCGTGGCCGACAAGCTCAAGAGCGGCTCGTACCTGCTCTACGACGGCGCGTGCGGCACGGGCGGCATGCTGACCGTGGGCGAGGACACGCTGCAGGACATCGCCCGGGCCCGCGGCTTGGACATCAACGCCTACCTCTACGGCCAGGAGATCAACCCCGAGACCTACGCCATCTGCAAGGCCGACATGCTCCTCAAGGGCGAGGGCGAGAACGCGGACAACATCCGCGGCGGCGCGGGCTTCTCCACGCTCAGCAACGACGCCTTCCCCGCCGAGACCTTCGACTTCATGCTCAGCAACCCGCCCTATGGCAAGGCGTGGAAGAACGATCAGGAGCTCATCGGCGGCAAGGACACCCGCGACCCGCGATTCCTGCTCGTGATCGACGGCCAGGAGACGCCCTGCATCACCCGCAGCAGCGACGGCCAGCTCATGTTCCTGGCCAACCTCGTCGCCAAGATGCAGGACACGCCCTTGGGCTCGCGCATCGCCCAGGTCCACAACGGCTCGAGCCTCTTCACAGGCGACGCCGGCGGCGGCGAGAGCAACATCCGCCGCTACCTGTTCGAGAACGACCTGGTCGAGGCCATCGTCGCCCTGCCGCTGAACCTCTTTTACAACACCGGCATCGCGACGTACGTGTGGGTGCTGACCAACCGCAAGCCCGAGCACCGGCGCGGCAAGGCCCAGCTCATCGACGCGACGACGTGGTTCAAGCCGCTGCGCAAGAACCTGGGCAAGAAGAACTGCGAGCTCTCGCGCGAGGACATCGACCGCGTGCTCAAGGCCTTCGCCGATTTCGAGGAAACCGAGCACAGCAAGGTCTTCGACAACCGCGCCTTCGGGTACCACAAGGTCACGGTCGAGCGCCCGCTGCGGTTCAAGCAGGGCGCGGGCTTCGATCCGAAGAAGGTCTACAAGGCCGCCGAGATCAAGAAGCTCAAGGCGGAGCTGACGCCCGATCCAGACGGCGAGCCGGTCATCCGGAAGCGGCCCAAGGGCGGCGCGGTTGAGTACGAGCCCGACACGGACCTGCGCGACACCGAGCAGGTGCCGCTGCTGGAGCCGGGCGGCATCGCGGCCTTCTTCGATCGCGAGGTCCTGCCGCACGCGCCCGATGCGTGGATCGACGAGAGCAAGACCAAGGTTGGCTACGAGGTCAGCTTCACGCGGTACTTCTACAAGCCGCCGGTGCTGCGCAGCCTGGAGGCAATCCGGGCGGATATCGAGGCGCTGGAGAAGGAGACCGAGGGCCTGCTGCAGGAGATCGTCGGGACGAAGGGGGCGGCGTCTCATGCTTGACGCGGC
>RECY01000015.1 GCA_007693785.1 Phycisphaerales bacterium
GCTCGCCTTCCTCAGACGATATCTTGCCCTCATCGATCCGTCAGACACGCCCTAGTGCCCAGTGCCTTCCTCGCCCGTATCCTGTCCCGCGATGATCGAATCCGCCTACGTCAAGAACGAGCTGATCGAGAACGTCCTGATCGTTCGCCTGCGCACGGACCAGCTCACCGAGCGTGAGACCTCGCCCGTGGTCGAGGACATCGCCAAGGACGCGCCGGCCTCGGGCTGGAAGGTCGCGATCGATTGCTCCGGCGTCCGGTTCATCGCCTCGGCCGGGATCGGAGCGATGGTGACGATCTGCCGCCAGTGCAAGGAAAAGAACGGGCAGTTCGCGGTGTTCAACGCCTCGCCCGAGATCGCGGAGCTCATCCAGATCATGAAACTCCACAAGCTGTTCAAGGTCGCGCCGGACGAGGCGAAGGCGATCAAGGCGGTGCGGTGAGGCACTAGGCGGGGATTGTTTTTGGGTGTTGCTGACGGTCAACCGAGGGTGCGTGGTTTGCCGCGATTGGTTGTGCTCGTCTCGGGTGGCGGGCGGTCGCTCGCGAACCTGATCGAGCGAACGCGCCTCGCGCCGGGCGATCCGAAGCGGCTGGCGTGTGAGATCGTGCTGGTGATCGCGAGCCGGGATTGCAAAGCGGTCGGGATCGCCGAGCGGGCGGGGATCGAGGCGGCCATCCTTTCTGGCGAGATCCCGGCAGAGGCGCTCGGCGAGCGACTGACGCGCGCCGGGGCCGAGCTTGTCGTGCTCGCGGGGTATCTGCGGAAGCTGCACGTGCCACGGGGGTACGAGGGGCGTGTGCTGAACATCCACCCGGCCCTGCTGCCGGCCTTCGGCGGCCCCGGGATGTACGGGCAGCACGTCCACGAAGCCGTCCTCGAAAGCCACCGCCGAACGGGACGCCCGACCGACTCGGGGTGCACGGTCCACGTCGTAACCGAGGGGTACGACGAGGGGCCGATCATCGCGCAGGCTCGGTGCCCGATCGAGCCCGGCGACACGCCCGAGACGCTGGCGGCCCGGGTGTTTACGCTGGAGCTGGAAACCTATCCGCGGGCGATCGCCGCTTTTCTCGCCGCGCTGCCCGGTCGCGAGGCGTCCGCGGAGAGGCTTTGATCGAACGGTCCGGCGGATCGGACGCCGCGAGGGGCGGCGGCGAGGCGTGGGCTTGGTTTGCTGGAGAGCGTGCCGCGTTGCAAGACGTCCCGATCGAGCCCGTGCCTTCCGCTTCGTCGCCACACCCGGCGCCGCTTCCTCCGGAGCGTGCGCTCGCGGCGGCCGAGCGGCTGCTGGCGCCGGGGACGCCGGATCGCGCGCGCGCGGCGCATCGGTTCCTGGATCTGGCGCCGCGGTACGGGATTGATTTCAGCCTGGGGCGTGCGACCCTGGGGGATCGGGCCGAGGCCCCGGTGCGCCAGGTCTCGCTCGCGGTGCCGAGCCCGGGGCGGACGGCGATGCTGTTTGTCTCCGGGCCGGGGACCGGGGGTGCGTTCGGCGACGCGGAGGTGCAGGCCGCCGAGCGGGCGGCCTGCGTCCGAGCCGCGACCAGGGCGATCGCCCCGCTGCGCGCCCCGGACGGCGGGCCCCTGGTCGCCCTCGCCCAGGCCCTGCCGGAGCCCGGGGAGACCTGGGCGATCCGGGCGTACCGCGAGGCGGGGTTCCGCGAGATCGGCGTGCTGAGCTACCTCCGTCGCCCGCTGCGGGTGCGCGAGCGGGCGTGGGGCGGGCACGAAGCGATCGAGGCGCGGGGCGCGACGGGCGGCCTTCCGGGAAGCGGCGGGCCGGAACTACCGATCGGATGGCGTTTGCGGTCGGTCGCGGCGATCGGCGGGATGGACGCGGCGCGTGCGTCGCTCACGGTCGCGCTCGAACGCTCGTACGTCGACACGCTCGACTGCCCCGGGCTGTGCGGGCTGCGGGCGACCAGTGACGTGATCGAATCGCACCGCTCCACCGGCGTCTGGAGCCCCGAGCACTGGTTCATCCTCGAGCACGCCCCCGCGAGCGCCGACGGCCCGGGCGAGCCGCTCGGGGCGCTGCTGCTCAATCCCTCGCCCGAGACCGGCTCGGTCGAACTGGTCTATCTCGGGCTCGCGCCGGGCGCACGCGGCAAAGGGATCGCGGGCCCGCTGCTCCGGTTCGGGATCGGCTTGGCGGCCCGCACGGGGCTGGGGGAGATCGTCTGCGCGGTCGACCAGGGGAACACCCCAGCGATGCGTTTGTACGAGCGGTGCGGGTTCTCCGAGCGCGGACGACGACTCGCGTTTGTCGTGGCGCCCGAGAACGCCCCTTCCTGAACCCGATCGGCGTCGTGCGGAGCGAACCTCGCACGCCGACGGCGCACACCCGTGTATGCGAAGCGGCTTTTGTGCGGACGACGCCCGCGGACGACTTCCGCCGGGCGCGTGCGACGCGGGCGTGGGTGGCCTGCCCCAACAGGCGGACGTGGGCGATCGCCCCATGATCGCGAAGGTGTCGCACATCGTTGCTGGCGTGCAAGTGTCTGGAAACACAGTGTCGGCGCGGGATGTTCACGGGTTTTGCACACCCTGTGCAGCCTGGACGCTCGGGGCGTGGATAACAAAAAATTGCGCGGTCTAAGCCTAGGAAAAACGGTGCGCAACGTGCGCGCGGGCCTCACCGATCGCGCGATGGGTCGTTGCGATGCGCGAGCGAACCCGCTATTGTTCACCCCTTCGGCCAAGGACTCGGCCGACACGTCGTTCGGCCCGCATGACGCGGGAATGCTCGCCAACTCGGGCTTTGCCGGTTGCACGCCGGCCGCGGTTTCGCGGCAGGCTCGGGCGATCGGTCCATCCTGATGACGCGAGCGTGCATCGCCCGGGGGTCGGCCTCGTCGTCAGGCGTTCTGCGCTGTCGTCGGGGGCCGGCGCGCGGTCGGGCATGACCGAACGACGTGCCGCGGAACGGACTTCCGGTCATTTCAGGGACGGTCGCGCGAGCCGGGGGCTCGTCGGTCGGTTTAGCACATTGCCGCGTCCGCGGCGGTGTGTCGCCGGTTCGGCGGGCGCGGGTCGCCTTGAGCGCGGGGAGCATGGCGCATATGAGCACCCGGTCGACGACGGCGAGCCAGACCCTGGGCCCGGATCGGCGCAAGGCGCAGAGCCTGAAGCGTCCCCCCACGGAAGAACCCGCCGGACAGGTCGAGCCGACCGCTCCCCCATGCAGCCCCGCCCGCCCGCAGGACGGCGAGCGCGGGGCGGGCGAGCCCGGGCGCGACGAGGCGCGGCGCTCGGGCGGTCGCGCCACGGGGCGCTCGCGTCGCGTCGTGGCCCGGCGCCTGGTCACCGCCCCTGCGCCCTCGGCGAGCGAAGCCGGCGCGGATCAGGCGAGCGGCGAGCCCACGACGGACGCGCTGGTGCGCATCCGGACGCATCTGGCGGCCTCGATCGGGACCGAGGCTTTCGAGCGGTACTTCGTCCAGCAGGCGCGCCTCGAGGTGATCGACGGGCAGCTCCGCGTCCACGCGGCCTCGGGGTTCATCGCGGCGGTCATCGACCGACGCTTCGGCCCGCAGCTCCGCGAGGCGGCGGGCGAGCTCGCGAGCGCAGGGGCGGAGACGGGCGACCGGGTGCGGGTGCTGATCGACGCCAACGCCGCGGGTGCGGCCGCCGCCAACGAGCGGGCGACGCTTGACGCGCTCCGCCCCCCATCGGCCCCCGACACCCCGAAGGGCAACGGGCAGACGGGCGAGGACGACGAGCCCGCGCGTGCCGCAAGCCGACACCACCGCGCGGCCCGCCCCGGTCAGCCGCGCGGCGGCGCGCACACGCCCGGCGCGCAGGCGGGGGTCGCGCGTCAGCACCGCCTCGAGCGGTTTGTCGTGGGCGAGAGCAACAAGCTCGCCTTTTCCGCGGCCCTGAGCGCCGCCGACCCCGGGCGCGGGCTCCCGTTCCAGTCGCTGTTCATTCATGGGCCGTGCGGCACGGGCAAGACGCACCTGCTGCAAGGCGTGGCGTCGGCGTTCCGCAAGAACGCGAGCGGCCCGGCCGCCTCGCCCGGGCGTCACCCGCGTGCGCAGGCGCGGGCGTCGAGCGGCTCGGGCGTGCGGTACATGACCGGCGAGGCGTTCACGAACGCGTTCGTGACGGCCGTGCGCGAGGGGAAGATGGACGCGTTCCGCGAGCAGTTCCAGGGCGTGGAGCTGTTCTGCATCGACGACGTGCATTTCGTGAGCAACAAGCAGCAGACGCAGCAGGAATTGCAGCACCTGTTCGATCGCCTGGTGTCGGCTGGGGCGCGGGTGGTGATCGCGAGCGACGCGCCGCCGCAGCAGATCGAGAAGCTGAGCCGCACGCTGGGGTCGCGTTTTGCGAGCGGGATGGTGGTGCGGATCGACCCGCCGGACGCGGTGCTGCAGCGGACGCTGGTCGAGCGTTTCGCGCAGGAGCGGAACCTGCCGCTGACGCCGGAGGCGACGGCGTTGATCGCGCAGCGTGCCGGCCGCCTCGGGGCGAGCGTGGGCGGGGCGAGCGTCCGGGACATCGAGGGGATGCTGACGCAGGTGGACGCGGTGTACCGCTTGCTGCCGGAGCTGTGCGTCGAGCCGGGGCGGATCGGGCCGGGGCTGATCCGCCGGGCGCTCGGGCTGGGCGCGAACGACGAGGGCTCGCGCCCCGGCGGTTCCGCGTCGGGCGCGACGCCGCGACGCCCGGTCACGCTCGAGACGATCCTGAGCGAGGTAAGCCGGGAGCTCCGCGTGGAGCGTGAGGAGGTCATGGGTCGGGGTCGCCACAAGCGCGTCGTGATGACCCGGGCGCTGGTGACCCTGCTGTCGCGCCGGATGACCACCGCGAGCTTCCCGGAGATCGCGCGGGTGCTGGGGCGTCCGAACCACTCGACGGTGATCACCGCCCTGCGCCGGATCGAGGGCCAGGTCGCGAACGGGGAGATCGTCGGGCTCGGGCTGGAGGCGGACGGGCTGACGATCGGCGAGTTGGCTTCGAAGCTGGAATCGGTGCTCGGGCAGTCGCGGTAGGGCCTCGCCGCCTGCTACCCTCTGCCCCGCGGGGCGGTGAGGGCGGCTCACGGGCCCGCGCACGCACGGACGCCGGAGGCCCACCGCATGAGCGACAACGAGATCCCGCTTTCCAAGCCCGACCTCGGCCCGCTCGAAGAGCAAAAGGTGATGGAGGTGCTCCGCTCCGGGCGGCTGAGCATCGGGCCGATGCAGGAACGCTTCGAGCAGATGGTCTCGGCCCGCGCGGGGTGCCGGGAGGGCGTCGCGGTGTCCAGCGGGACGTGCGGGCTGCACTTGGTGCTGCTGGCGCTCGGGATCGGGCCGGGCGACGAGGTGATCACGACGCCGTTCAGCTTCGTCGCCTCGGCGAACGTGATCCTCCACGTCGGCGCGACGCCCGTCTTCGTCGATATTGATCCCAAGAGCCTGAACGCGGACCCGGCGCAGATCGAGGCGTCGATCACGCCGCGGACGCGAGCGATCCTCGCGGTCGAGGCCTTCGGCAACCCGACGCACATGGACGCCTACGCGCAGCTCGCGGCCAAGCACGAGATCCCGCTCATCGAGGACTGCTGCGAGGCGCTCGGCACGACTTACAAAGGTCGCCCGTGCGGGAGCTTCGGGCGGGCCGGCGTCTTCGGGTTCTACCCGAACAAGCAGATCACCACCGGCGAGGGCGGGATGATCGTGACCGACGACGAACGGCTCGCCGCACGGTGCCGCAGCCTGCGGAACCAGGGTCGCGGCGCGATGTCCGCCGGCGGGCAGGGGAGCTGGCTCAAGCACGAGCGCCTCGGGTACAACTACCGGATGAGCGAGCTCCAAGCGGCGCTCGGCGTGGCGCAGATGGAGCGCCTCGACGAGCTGATCACCGCGCGCCAGCGTGTCGCGAACATGTACGTCACGCGCCTCGCGGCCAACGGCGACGTGATCCTCCCCACCGTCTCGCCCGAATCGAGCATGAGCTGGTTCGTGTTCGTGGTGCGCCTCGCGGCCGAGTACAGCCGCGAGGAGCGCGACCGCGTCATCCAGGGGATGCGGAACCACGAGGTGGGCAGCGCGGACTACTTCCCGTGCATCCACGAGCAGTCGTATTTCATCGAGTGGTTCGAGCAGGCGGGGCGGACGCGCCCCAGCTTCCCGATCGCGGAAACCGTCGCCGGGCGCACGATCGCGCTCCCGTTCTACACGACCCTAACCGAGCGCGAGGTGGACCTGGTCTGTCAGACGCTGGAGGTCATGATCCAGCGGGAGAACCTGCGCCGGAGCTGAACGGGCGAACAGGCCGAGAGCAAAGACTTACAGCCGCACGCCGTGCAGGCTCAGGTGATGGGCGGCCGTCACGCGGACGGGCACGATCGTCCCCACCAGGCGCTCGGCCTCGCTCGCGTCGGCGTCGAAGAAGACGATGTTGTCGCCGTCGGTCCGCCCGCTGAGCTGGACCGTGCCTTCCAGTTCCGCCGGCTCGGCTTCGGCGACCGCCACCCCGGGCTCGCGCCCGGCGACGGTCAGCATCACCGAGCCGGCGCGACGGATCGCGCCGCTGGTCGCTCCCGCGCTCTTGCGGCTCTTCTTGCTCAAGCCCTCGACGTACACCTCGAACGTCCGCCCCACCTGCTCGGCGCTGATCGCGCCGGACACCCTCGCCTGCACCGCGAGCAACTCGTTGTTCCGGCGACGCTTCACCTCGTCGGGCACGTCGTCGGGGATCTTGTCGTACGCGACGGTGCCGGGGCGCGGGCTGTACTTGAAGATGAAGCAGTTCTTGTAGCGGCTGCGCTCGACCAGCGCGACCGTCGCGTCGAAGTCCGCGTCGGTCTCGGTCGGGAAGCCGACGATGACGTCGCCCGAGACCATCAGCGGTCGTCCCTTCTCGGGCTCGTCAAGATAACTCCGCGCACGATCCAAGAACTCGTCGTACTCCGCGACGGTGTACCCGCGGTTCATCATCTTGAGCATGCGGTCGGAGCCGGTCTGGGCCGGGACGTGCAGGTAGCGGCAGATCCGCTCGCGGTCGCGCATCACCTCCAGCACGTCGTTGCCGAAGTCCCGCGGGTAGCTGGTGACGAACCGGAGGCGACGGATCGCGGGGACCTCCTCGTGGATGCGGTCGAGCAGCCCGGCGAAGGTCGTGACGCGCTCGCCGGCGAAGGCGTCGCGGTGGTGGCTGCCATTATAGGTGCGCCCTTTTTGCGGCTGGAGGACGCCGCCGAGGCTGACGGCCGCCCCGTGCTCATAGCGGTAGTGGTTGACCGTCTGCCCGAGCAGCGTGACCTCGATGACGCCGGCGCCCGCGAGGCGTTTGCACTCGTCGATGATGTGCTCGGGCGGGCGGTGGATCTCGGCGCCGCGTGTGAACGGCACCACGCAGTAGGTGCAGAACTTGTTGCACCCGCGCGTGATGCGGACGTAGGCGCTGGTCCGCCCGGTGCCGGGCGCGGGCGCGTCGACGGGGCTGACCGAGCGGGAGAGGTCGAGCAGTTCGAGCGTGTCCTCGGCCGCCGCGAGGGTCGCGCTGCGTCGGCTCGCGCTGCCCTGGAGGGCCGTGAGCTTGGCGCTGATGCGCTCGGGCGCGTCGGCATTCAGCGACTCGCGTGTGCGGACGGCGTTGTCGAGCAGGGCGGGGAGCTTGTCGAGCTCGGCCGGGCCGACCATCAGGTCGACGACCGGCATGCGGTCCATGAGGGCCGCCCCGTCACGCTCGGCCATGCACCCCAGCACACCCACGACCAGGTTCGGCTCGTCGTGCTTGCGCTGCTTGAGATCCCCCAAACGCGACCAGACCTTCTGCTCGGCCGCCTCACGGACCGAACAGGTGTTGTACAGCACCACGTCGGCGGCGGCGGGGTCCTGGCTGAAGGCGTAGCCCAGCTCGCGGAGCCGCCCGGCGACGAGCTCGGAGTCGAGCTCGTTCATCTGGCAGCCGAAGGTTTCGAGATAGACGGTCCGCCCGGGCATGGTGGGAAGCGTAGACGCCGGAGCGGGCGATCGCGTCGGCGCGATGGAAACCCGGGCCCGCGTGCGGCGGCCCCTTTCAGCGGGCGTCGCGCAGCGTCCGCCGCCCGGCCAAGGCGCCGCGGAAGGCGTTCTCCAGCTTGGCTTCTTCGACGCGGGCCGGGTCGAGCTTGCGCGGGAGGATGACGCTGAACATCGAGCCGCGCCCGAGGTCGGAAACGAGCTGCAACTCCGCGTCCAGCACGCCCGCCAGTTCGCGGACGATCGCGAGCCCGAGCCCGGTCCCCTGGTGCGCCCGGCTCAGCCCCTCCGAGCCCTGCTCAAACTTTTCGAAGATCCGCGACTGATCCTCCGGCGCGATCCCGGGGCCCGTGTCGATCACGCTGAACCGCACGCGCTCCTCGCCGCCCAGCACGCCGGGCGGGAGCGGCTCCACACGCAGCGTCACCGTCCCCGCCGGGCCCGCCCGCCCCGGCGCGGGCGAGGGGATGAACTTCACCGCGTTGCTCAGCAGGTTGAACACGATCTGCTGCAGCTTCCGCGAGTCCGTCTCCACCACCGGCACCTGCGGGCTCAGCTCCAGACGCACGTCCACGCCCTTGCGGTCGGCCAGCGGCGAGATCAGCCCCAGCAGGCCCTCGCACACCTCCCGCACAGGCATCGCCTCGACCCGCAGCTCCACACGACCCGCCTCGATCTTCGCCATCTCCAGCAGGCTCTCGATCATCTCCAGAAGCGAGCGCGACGCGTTGACGATGTTCTGCAAATAGCGCGTCCGCTTGCCCAGGCTCGCCGGCGGCTCTTCGCCCTCGGGCATCGACTGGATCTCCGCCTTGGCGATGTCCAGCAGCAGCTCCGCGAAGCCGATGATCGAGTTCATCGGCGTGCGCAGCTCGTGGCTCACCTTCGCCAAAAATTCGCCCTTGATCCGGGCCGACTCGTGCAGCGTGCTGTTGCTCTTGGCAAGCTCGTTCAGCTTCAGGTCGAGCGCCCGGTTGATGGCGCGGAGCTGCTCGTGCGTCGTCTGCATGTCCGCGAGCATGAGGTTGAACGTCTCGGCCAGCTCCTCGAACTCGTCCCCGGTGCGGATCGCGCTCCGCGTGTCCAGATGCCCGTCGCGCACCAACTCGGCCGTCTCGCGCAGCTGACGCACCGGGCTCAGAATCAAGCGGTGCGTCACCTGATAAAACACCAGCACCGCGAGCCCGAGCACCAAACAGCCGGCGCTGAACAGGTAGACGATGTTGACCCCGAGCTGCTCGGCCGCCCCGTCGCTGCGACGGGTCAGCGTGATGAGCGAGACGAGCTCGGGCGCTTCTCCCGGCGCGGCCGCGGGCGTGCGCTCGGCGAGGAAGTAGCGGTAGACGCGGGTGCCCCCGTCCCACCGGGCGGCCTGCCACTCGTCGCGCCGCCCACGCTCCAAGGCCGCGATCGCCCGCCGAAAGACCTGGTCGTTCTCCGCGAGCTGGCGGGCCTGCTCGAGGCGCAGACGCGTCGCGGGCACGCCCGAGCGCCGCACGCTCCCAGGCGCTTCGCGCCCTGTGCCCAGCTCGGGCGGGCGCTCCGGGTCGCCCGCCCGCTCGCCGGCGAGCCAGATCTGCACCAGCTCGCGGTGATGCTCGAACTGCCCCTGATTCACCAGCGCGTTCATGCGGAGGAACGGCACGGTGAGCGCGACCGCGACGATCAGCAGCACCGCGCCGCCGAAGAGCAGCAGGCACTTGTTCGCCAAGCTCACCCGCGGCGGGCGGACCTTGGGCCAAGCCGGGCGCCACTCGCTCGGCCAGCCGAGGCTCCACGTCGGACGCCACCGCCCGCGCAGCGTGCCCCACCAACCCGGCGGTTCCTTGTTGTCCGGCCAGCGCTCCGCCATCGCATCAAGCGTACCGAAGCCGACGACCCGGGAAGCGTGCCCGCGCCGACGACGCCGCGTTGACGTCATGGCGACCGCGTCGCACGCCGATCACCGCAGGGCGTCGATGTAGTGGCGGAAGGCCCAGTCCCGGGTCCGCGGGCCGACCGCGTCGATCGCGACCACGTCCACCCGAACGGGCCGACCCTTGGCGAAACGTGTGCGACGGACGGCCTCGCACGCGCGCCGGAGGCGCTGACGCTTCGCGGCGTTGATCCCCATCTCGGGCGGGCGTCCGTCGGGACCCGGGCGGCGTGCCTTGACCTCGACCAGCACCAGCGTCCGCCGATCCGGCGCCTCGCAGACCAGGTCGATCTCCACCCCGCCCGGCCGCGCGTTCCGCTGGAGCACGCGGTACCCGAGGGTGCGGAGGCGACGCGCCGCGACCCGCTCGCCCGTGACGCCGAGGCGGGCCCGCCCCGCGTCGCGGCTCTCCGCCCCGAATCGCCGCGGGAGCCAAGCCATCAGGCGGGCGAGCGGGCCCGCTCCGCCCTCGCGGCTCATCGCGTCTCGGGCGGGAGGTACCGCTGGGACGCGATCTCCAGCAGGCGTTCGGTCATCTCGTCCAGGTCCGTGTACGTCGCTGCGCTCAGCAGCGAGCGCGTGTAACGATCGAACTCGAAGTTCTGCTTCGCGTTCTCGATCTCCCTGCGGAGCAGTTCCTGCACGTCGTACAAGCTCCGGCTGAGCCGCTCCACCCGGTCCAGATAGAGCCACCGCGTGGTCGAGCCGACCTCGAACGGGCCCGACCACTCGCCGGGCGACAGGCTCAGCGCGACCTCGTTCAGCACCGGCACGTTGAAGATGCGGAGGTCTTCCCAGGCCGCGTCCCGCGCAAACTCGAAGCGGGTCTGACCGCCGGTTTCCGGGGTGCGCATGTTCACGCGGTCGCGCGCGACGTCGATGAACGTCTCCCCGCCTTCCAGGCGCGACGCGACCGACCGGATCGCCGACTCGTCGCCCGTCGGCACCTCGATCTGGTGAAACACCGCGACCGCGGGCGGGTTGAACCGCTCGAACGCGTTCTCGTACGCCCGCTGGATTTCCTGGAAGCTCACCGATACGCGCCGGTCGATCACCCGCCGGATCTGGAGCGAGATCAGGTCGCCCCGGAGGCGTGCGTCCACGTACTCGTCCAGGTCGCGGAAGCCCTGCTCGCGGAGACGCTGGTTCGCGATCTCGCGCGAGCCGAAGTTCTGCGCGATCGTGTCCGCCTGCATCCGCTGCACGACCGCGATCAGACCCTGGCGACGCGCCTCGGGCGGGAGCGAGGCCCGGGCCTCGGCCTCCAGCACGCTCGTCTCCAAACGACGCGTTAGATCCTCCCGCAACGCCCGGCGCGCCTGCTGACGCCACGCGTTCCGGTCCAGACGCTGCGCCTCGGCCCGCAGGCGGTCCCCCACCACCGCGAAGATCTCGTTCGCGTAGATCGGCTCCCCGTTCAGGTCGCCCACCTTGGAATCGATCAGCACCGCGCCCTCCACCCCGCGCGAAGGCTCGGGGGAGGGCGGGGGCTCGCCCACCCGCACGGACGCGTCGAGGATCGACTCCCGCGCCTCGTCGGGCGTGCTCGTCCGCGCTCGCTCGAACGCACTCGGACGCAAGGGCGACGGACGAGGGCTCGCCGGGTCCGGGCGCCAACGCCCCGCCGAGCCTGTCTCGCGGCTCGGATCGGGCGTCGAACCGGTGATTAAACCGGTGATCGAATCGGGGGCCGGGCTTGCGCGGGTTTCGGCCGCGACGGGGCGTCCCGCCTCGGCCCGGGGCCCCCCCAAGGCGACGGCGGCGTCGGGCGCGCGAAAATCGTCGGTCGCGACCGAGCCCGTCGTCCCCGCGCGGACGCTCACGCACGCCGGGAGCGTCAAAGCCGCACAACAACCCCCGATCGCCACCAGCAACGGCGAGAACGTGCGCACACGGGAGATCAAGGCCAATCGGATCATCTGCCTAGTCTACCGTGGGCCCGGCGCCCCGGATGCCCCCGCAGAATCACGGCCACGCCCGGCGAGAGGAGCCACCACGTGAGCGACCAGGAAAAGCCCAAGATCATCATCGACGACGACTGGAAATCGCAGGCCCAGGCGGAGAAAGAGAAGCTCTCCGCGAAGGAGCGCGAGTCCGCTGAGAAAAAGGCCGCCCAAGGCGGCGAAGAGGGCATGCCCAAAGCCGACTTCACCGAGCTCGTGCGCACGCTGGCGATCCCCGCGTTGATGTACCTCGGACAGGTGCCGGACCCACAGACCGGTCAGGCGATCCTCGCCCCGGATGCCGCCAAACTGCACATCGATCTGCTCGGCGTGCTCGAAGCCAAGACCAAGGGCAACCTGACCGATGAAGAGCAGCAGCTCATCACCGGCTTCCTGGGCGATCTGCGCGCGGTCTTCGTCGAGGTGACGCAGGCGTACGCGAAGGCCGTGCAGGAGGGCAAGATCAAGCCGCAGTCCATGGGTGGCGGCATGGGCGGCCCCGGAGGCGGGATGAGCCCCGGCGGGATGGGTGGCGGCATGGGTGGGCCCGGCGGCGGCATGTCCCCGTTCGCCTCGACCTGAGACGCGGAAAATCTGTTCAACGAACCGCGACGAATATTGAGAACGTCTCTCATCTGAGGCGTGACATGGTTCCTGCCACGCGAGAGCGTGTCCCGTGCGGCGGGAAAACGCTAGGATGCCCTCGCTCCGGGCCAGCACGCGTCGATGCGACCGCCCGGACGCTTCGTCGACGCTGGAGGTCGCCCCTGTGAGCAACGAGAAATCGAGCGCCGTCGCGGCTCAGCACTTTCTGCTGCGTCGTCTCCACTCGCTGACGGGCATCGTCCCGATCGGCGTCTTCCTCATCGCCCACCTCACCACCAACTCCTCTCTGCTCTGGGGCAAGATCGGGCTCCGCGGAGAACCCGGACCCGACGGGCAGCCCTACACCTTCCAAGACGGCGGCGTCGCCTACTTCTGGAAAGAGGTCTTCTGGATCAACTCCCAGATCCCCCACCTCTTGCTCATCGAGATCACCCTCTGGGTCAGCATCGCCTTCCACTCGATCCTCGGCTGGTACTACGCCACCACCGGCAAGAGCAACGTCAAACGCTACCCCCACCAGGACAACTGGCGGTACTCCCTCCAGCGCTGGAGCGGGTACATCGGCATCTTCTTCATCTTCTACCACGTCGCCACCCTGCGCTGGGGCTGGACGTGGCTGGTCCCGAGCGGGACCAAGTGGAGCCACGACTATTCCGTCTCGACCCTGGCGGCGGCCCTCCAGGGCTCGACCGAGGGCTGGACCGCGGCCGGGCTGCTGGTGAGTCTGTTCTACTTCGTCGGGATTACGCTGCTGGTCTTCCACTTCGCCAACGGGCTGTGGACGGCCGCGATCACCTGGGGGCTCACCGTCTCCGAGGCCGCCCAGAAGCGATGGGGCTTTGTCTGTGCGGCTCTGGGTGTCGGGATGATGGGTCTGGCGTGGGCGTCGCTCTACGGGGCGCTGGCCGTCAACCCGCAGGACGCCCGGGTCGTCGAGGAACAGCTGCTGGAATCCAAGGGAAAGTCTGGTGTGCCGACTCCGACCGGGCGTGAGACGGCCGCCCCTGCCGACGGCGACTGAACGCATCCGAACCCCCCGAAAAACGAACCGGATTACGTATTTCACGATTTTCAGGCATCTTTGAAACCGATTCCTGAGAGTCGAGAGCATCGACGGGAGCACCGAGGCATGGTGGCGAATCGCGAGCGGCGTGTGATCGTGGTGGGTGGCGGGCTGGCGGGGCTGGCGGCGGCCGTCCGCGTCGCGGAGAGCGGGATCCCCGTCGACCTGTTCAGCATGGTGCCCGTCAAGCGGAGCCACTCCGTCTGCGCCCAGGGCGGCATCAATGCCTGCAACGAGGTCGCCCGCCAGCAGGGGTACAGCGAATACCAGCACTTCGACGAAACCATCTACGGCGGTGACTACCTCGCCGACCAGGGCCCCGTGCTCGAGATGGCGAACTGGGCCCCCAAGGTCATCGACCTGCTCGACCGCATGGGCGTGCCGTTCAACCGCACCAGCGAGGGGATGCGCGACCTCCGCCTCTTCGGCGGCAGCCTCTTCAAGCGCACCCACTTCGCCGGCGCCACGACCGGGCAGCAGCTCCTCTACGCCCTCGACGAGCAGACGCGGCGCTACACCAGCGAGGGCAAGATCAACAAGTACGAGTTCTGGGAGTTCCTGTGGCCCGTCACCACGGGCGAGGGCGAGGACAAGCGCTGCGTCGGCATTGTCGCCCAAGACATGCGCACGATGCAGATCCGCGCCTTCCGCGGCGACGCGGTCGTCATGGCGACCGGCGGCAACGGGCTGATCTTCGGCAAGAGCACCAACAGCGTGATCTGCACCGGCGGGGCGGCGGCCCGCTGCTACCAGGCCGGCGCGTGGTACGGGAACCCGGAGATGATCCAGGTCCACCCGACCGCGATCCCGGGGGCCGACAAGTGCCGCCTGATGAGCGAGTCGGCCCGCGGCGAGGGCGGGCGCGTCTGGGTCCCCCGCAAGAAGGGCGACACCCGGCGCGGGCAGGACATCCCCGAGGGCGAACGCTGGTACTTCCTCGAAGAGAAGTACCCGAAGTACGGCAACCTGGTGCCGCGGGATATCGCGAGCCGCGAGATCTTCGACGTCTGCGTGAACCAGGGCATGGGCGTCTTCGGCGAGAACCAGGTCTACCTCGACCTGACGCACAAGGACCCCGAGTATCTCACCCGCAAGCTCGGCGGGATCATGGAGATCTACGAGAAGTTCGCGGGCGAGGACCCGCGCTACGCCCCGATGCGGATCTTCCCGGCCGTCCACTACACGATGGGCGGGCTCTGGACGCAGTTCACCCCCGGCACCTACGACCCCAGCGAGCCTTGGGGCGATCACAAGCCGGGGATGGAAGCGCCGACCGACGCCAAGCCCGGCCGCGGCATGCGCATCGGCGCGATGAACAACGCGATGACCAACATCCCCGGGCTCTACGCCTTCGGCGAGGTCAACTTCGCCTACCACGGCGCGACGCGACTCGGGGCGAACGCGCTCCTGAGCTGCATCTTCGACGGGCTCTTCTGCGGGCTGGGCGTGGCGAACTTCGTCAACGAGGGCCCGGCGGCCGAGGCGCCGGCGGAGCTCGTCGAGCAGAAGGTTTACGACGCGGCCGTGGAGAGCGAGCAGGCGAAGGTGCGGAAGCTGGTCGACTCGGCCGCCGGGGTCGGCGAGCAGAGCGACGACGTGAACCCGTACATGATCGGCCGCGAGCTCGGCATCGAGATGACGGCCGCCTCGACCGTGGTCAAGACCGGCGAACGCCTTCAGAGGTGCCTCGCCAAGCTGCGCGAGCTGGGCGAGCGGTACAGCCGCGTGAAGCTGAGCGACGGCGCGGGGTGGACCAACCAGTCCCTCAGCTACACCCGCGCGATCGGGGACATGATCGTTCTCGCCCAGGCGATCGCCAAGGGCGGGCTGCTGCGTGAAGAGTCCCGCGGCTCCCACTACCGCCTGGACTTCCCCGAGCGCGACGACACCCGCTTCCTGAAGACCAGCGTCGCGGTCTACGACCCGAGCGACGCGGACCGCTGCCGCATCGATTGGCGCGACATCGACACCCGCCTGGTCAAGCCGCGGGCGCGGACCTACGGCAAGACCGAGTCGAGCCCGGACGCGAAGACGCCGACTGAGAAACCCGCGGAGGCCGCCGCCTCCTGAGTTCTTGCTGTTCTCTACTGATCACCCGCCCCTGTTTTTCCCGAGGATCGCACGAAGGAACCCCGCCATGGTCGCCCCGAGCAAGCCCGTGACGTCGAAGCCCGATGAGGTCAAGCCCGAGATGGGGCGGACGGTTCGTTTCACGATCCATCGGTGCGACGGGCCCGGCAAGGCCGCACGGTGGGAGTCGTTCGATGTCCCGATCGAGCCGGGGAGCAACATCATCAGCGTGCTCCAATACATCGCGGCCCACCCGGTCACGATCGAGGGCAAGCGCACCACGCCGGTCGTGTGGGACTCCGGCTGCCTCGAAGAGGTCTGCGGCGCCTGCACGATGGTCATCAACGGGCGCGTCCGACAGAGCTGCTCCTGCCTCATCGACCACATCGCTCCACGGAACGGCGACGAGGTCACGCTCGAGCCGATGAGCAAGTTCCCCGTTGTGCGCGACTTGTGGGTCGACCGTGAGCGACTGTTCTACAACCTCAGGCGCGTCAAGGCCTGGGTCCCCATCGACGGCACCTACGACCTCGGCGCCGGGCCGACCGAGAACCCCGACAAGCAGGAGACCCGTTACAAGCTTTCCACCTGCATGAGCTGCGGCTGCTGCCTCGAGGCCTGCCCGCAGTTCAACCTCGAAGAAGACCCCGAGCACTGGGACTCGGCCTTCATCGGCGCGCACGCGATCAGCCAGGCCCGCCTCTTCAACGAGCACGAGACCGGCAAGCAGCTCAAGCGCGACCGACTCGACGAGCTCATGGGCCCCGGCGGTGTCAGCGACTGCGGCAACGCCCAGAACTGCGTCAAGGTCTGTCCCAAGGAGATCCCGCTCACCGAGTCGATCGGCGCGATGGGACGAGCCGTCACGATCCACTCCCTCGCCCGCTTCTTCGCCGGCAAGAAATGACGATCGCGCCCAGCCGCTGCCCGTGGGCGAAGGCCGACGCGGACGTCGCGTACCACGACGCGGAATGGGGCGTGCCGATCGTGCGCGACGAGGCACGCCTGTTCGAGATGATCACGCTCGAGGGCGCGCAGGCCGGGCTGAGCTGGTCGACGATCCTGAAAAAACGAGAGGGCTACCGGCGATGCTTTGCCGCCTTCGACGCCGACCGCGTCGCGCGGTTCACGACGCGAGACGTCGAGCGGCTCGTGCTGGACGCCTCCATCGTCCGCCACCGCGGCAAGGTCGAGTCCACGATCCACAATGCGAAGGCGATCGTCGCTCTCCGCAACACCCGCGGCCCCGACGCGCTCAGCGACCTGCTCTGGTCCTTCGTTGACGCCAAGCCCGTGCAGAACGCGTGGCGCACGATGGCGGACGTGCCCGCGAAGACGCCCGAGTCGGTCGCGATGAGCAAGGCGTTGCAGAAGGCCGGGTTCCGCTTCGTCGGCCCGACGACCTGCTACGCCCTGATGCAGGCCGCCGGGCTGGTGAACGACCACCTGGTCACCTGCCCGCGCCACGCGGCCTGCGCCGATCTCGCCCGCTCGTTCTAAACTGCACCATATGAACGCCCTCCAAAAGCTCCGTCAGCAGGTCGACACGATCCGGACATCCAAGAGCGGGCTGCAGATCGTGGACGCGTGGGCGCTGGCCGAGCGCCTGCTGATGCGGATGCCGGTCAACGTCAGCGAGCTCGACCGCGTGCTCAAAGAAAAGGACGCCGAGGGGCTGGACGCGCTGGTTCAGAAGCTCGAGAACCCCGCGTCGAAGCCGGAGCCCGCGACCGCCGCCCCGGCGTTCGACGAGCACCAGAAGGCCGAGGCGCTGCGCGCGTTCCGCAAACGCCTCAAGCTCGGGCGACTGGCGGAGGAATCCAAGCTCGGCGGGCGCTACACCAGCGGCGGCAAGAAAAGCAGCATCGACGCGATCGTGCCTCCCAACGACTACCCGCCCGAACTCTGGAAGGCGCTGGCGCACGACGGCAAGCTAATCAACACCGGGCACGGCATGTACGCCCTCCCCTCGGGCGACCCCGCCAACCGCCCGCAGCATCCGTAACGCGACATACGCGTTGCGACCGCGCGACGCGTGCGTCAGTCGTCGCGTTCGAACCGCTCGCGGGCTCGTCGCTTGGCGGCGAGGAGGCCGCCGGGCTCGTCAGCGGGCGGCTTGGGCGTTGGCGCGGCTTTCGGTGGCTCGTCCGGAGCGGGTTTCTGTGCCGGAGGCGCGGTTGACGTCGGCGTTTCGGTCGCGGGCGTGGCTTCGCGGGCCGCTCGGCGGGTGGCGCGACGACGCGCCATCGCCTCGTCACGGATCCGGGCGGCGTCGCCCTCGCCGAGCACCGCTCCGGGCTCGTTCCCGTCCGCGTCATCGCCGGTCCGGCGTGAGCGGAGCCCGCCGACGGTCGCGCTCGCCTGCTGCGAGCGGTCGGCGGTGCTCCCGGCGACGCTCGCGCGCCAGTCCCCGCCATAGGTTTTGCTGAGGAACCGGTCCCACGCCACGCGCCGCGTCCCGACGTCCAGCAGCAGGACGGCAACCGCCCAGAGCAGCAGCGTCCGCCAGAGCGGGGTCATCGCCAGCCGCGGCGGGACGTCACGCCGATCGAACAGGCCCTCGGGCGACGGGGCGTCGAGTTCGAACACGCGCCCGCCGGACTCGCGCGCGATCGCCTCCAGCAGCGCCGCGTTGCTTGCCAGCGATCGCGCCGCCTGCCCGCTCGCGACGCTCGCCCCGCCCGTCACGGGCGGGAGTGACTCGCCCGCGGCGCTCGGGCGGATGACCGCGACGTACGTTCCCGCGCCCGACGTCGGCGCGCGGGCGCTGTACACCCCCGGGCCGGTCTGCTCGAGTCGGATCTCCTGCCCGCGCCCGTCTGGCCCGTAAATCGTGCCGCGAACGGTCAGCAGGTCCATCGGACGCCCGTCCGCGTCGGTCGCCTCGTAGCGGACGTGCAGCCCGTCCTCTTCGGCCCGAAGATCCAGCTCCCCACCGCGCCCGCCCGGCGGGCGCGAGGCGAGACGCACCACGCGCGTCCAGAGGTCCGCGTAGCCCGGCCAATCCAGCCAGCGCGACCCCCAGTCATGCGCGTCGCTCGTGAACGCCACCACCTGCCCGAGCCCCGCGGCCCAGTGCGAGAGCAACGGCTCGCCCGTCGGCGCCAGCATCGCGTCGGTCACGGTCGGATCCTCGCGACGCTGGGTCAGCACCAGCCCGCCGAGCGCCGGCGCGTCGCCCAGGCCCGCCGTCAACGCCGAGCCCGAGTCCGTGATCACCGGCTCGAACAGCCCCTCCCGCACCATCGGCTGGCGCAGCACGCGCACCGCGCTCAGGAACACCCTCGGCAGCACCGTCGGGTTCGTCACCGCGAAATACGCCCCGCCCCCGCGAGCCGCCATCGCGCTCAGCGTCTCGGTGTCCGCCATGTCGCCCAGCGCGATCGTCGTGACCCGGACGCCCCGCTCGAACAGCGCCTCGGCCTGGTCCGCCAGCACCTCGGAGCCCATCGAGAGCCCGTCGCTCAGCACCACAATCTGCTTCACCTTCGCGTCGCTCGCCAGGAGCTGATGCCCCGCTTCAGCGAGCGCCGGGCCGATATTTGTCCCGCCGCCGGAGACAATCCCCAGCGTGCGCTGCTGCGTGCGCTCCGGGTTGGTGTTGGGCCCGAGCGGCTGGATGACGTCGTACCCGATGTCGTGCGCGATGACGCCGACCAGGTCCTGCGGGTCGAGCGAGCCGACCGCCAGCGCCGCCGCCTCGTTCGCGATCGTCTGCAGGTCGCGAGTCGAGCCGCCCATCCGGGCGCGCATCGAGCCCGAGCGGTCGATCACGAACACGACCCCGGCCTCCGGCGTCACCAAGCGTTCCGGGAGCGCCAGCTCCACCGGGAGCAGCGGCTCCACAGCCGTCCCGCGCCACGCGCCCGCGCCGAACGAGTCCGGCCCGCCCACCATCACCAGACCGCCGCCCATCTCACGCACGTACGCCGCCAGACGCGCCGCCCCGTCGCTCCCGATCTCCTCGGCCGCCACGTTCTGCAGCACGATCAGGTCGAACGCCTCCAGGCCCAGCACGTCCAGCGGAAAATCCGTCGGCGGGCGCAGCTCCACCCGGACGCCCGAAGACGCCAACGCACGCGACAGCACCGCGCCCGAGCCGCGCTCGTCCCCGCGGCTCACGCCGTCGAGCACCAGCACCGAGCCGCTCCCGGGCGTCAGCGTCACCGCCTCGGCGCGGTTGTTGTCCGCGAACGTATCGCTCGGGGGCTCGCCCTCCGGCGACGGGTCCGGCTCGAACACCGACTCGAACCGGTGGATCCGACCCGCCTCCAGCGGCACCTCCACACGCACCACCGTCCGCCCCTCCGCCAGACGCACGCGCCGCCCCGAGCCCGCCTCCCCCGGCGACAGGTCCACCGCCTGCCCCTCGCGCAGCAAGCGCAGCGTCCCGGTCACCTCGTGCGTCGAGCGGAGCACGATCCGAACCGGGATCGTCGCCCCCTCCGCCGCACGCGGGGGCGTCTCCACGCCCTCCACGAGCACCTCGCGGTCCACCGTGTACCGCACCGGCGCGACGTCGATCGGCGTGCGCACGCCCCCGCTCGAACCCGCGCGGCTGAGCTGGGCGGCCGCCGACAACGCGTCGCCGCGCGTCTCGTTCCCGTCAGAGATCAGCACGAGACGCCCGGCCGCGTCGGCCGGAATCAACGCCCCCGCGTACCGCAGCGCCGATTCGATGTCCGAGCCCGGCGAGCCGCGGAGATCCATCGAGCGGCCGGTCACGTCGGCGCGTGTCGGCGTCGCGACCGCGAACGAGCGCCCATCAAAGATCACGATCCCCGCGAGGTCGTCGGGCCCGCGCTCAGCGAGCGCGCCGCCGATCCAATCCCGCACCCGCGGGAGATAGCTGGTCGAGCCGACCCCGCCCGAGCGCCGGACCGTCTCGGACACGTCCACGACGAACATCACCGCGAGGCGCTCGGTGCGCTGCACGCTCGCCGCCCCCGCGAGCGCCGCCGCGATCAACCCGAGCAGCACGACACGCAGCACGATCGCGCTCGCACGCCGATACCCGGTCATCCCCGTAAACCAACGCCACGCGAGCAGACCCATCGGGACCGCGAGCAGCATCAGCAGCAACCACCCCGGGCTGGCGAAACGCAGGTCCATCTATGAACCGCCCCCGCCACCACTCCCGGCACCAGTGCCCGTTCGGTCCGCGTCGCGGGCCCGCTCGGTCGCGGGCGCGGGCGCCGGTGGCGACTCGCTGGCGCGTTGCTCCACACGCTCGAACACCCGGCGGATCAGGTCCCGCCGACGCGCGGGCACCGTCTGCTGCTCCAGCGCGCGTTCGGCTGCGCCCACCGCCTCGCGCAGGCGCGACGCGACCGCTTCGCGCCCTCGCCCCACGCCCTCGCCCGCCTCGCCGTCACCCAGCCACTCGGCGATCACGCGGTCCTGCTCGCCCGCCTCGGCGTCCGGGCTCCGCGCGTCCACCGTCTGGCTCGGACGCGAACGCAGGTCATCCGGGCGCGTCGCCGGACCCTCCGCGAGCCGCTCACCCAAGCTCGGTGGAGACGCCTCGGGCTCGGGCTCGGGCTCGACCCCGCGCAGCCGGTCCGCCCGCTCGCGCAGACGACGGGCGGACTCTCGGGCCGACTCCGCGTCCGGCTGCGACTCGCGCAGCTCGCGCACGCGCTCGCTCAGCGAACGCCCGTCCGCCTCGCCCCGACCGATCCCTTCGCCGTCGCCCGCGTCCGCACTATCGGGAGACGCGTCCCCCGCGCCCTCGCCGAAGCCGTCCGCGTCGCCTCCCTCCGCCTCACCCCTGCCGACGCCCTCGCCGCCCGGATCGGGCTCGCCCGCGCCGGGGGCGGGCTCGCCCCCCGCATCCCCCGCCTCGCCCTCGCCCGGCTGCGCTTCGCCCGGAGCGGGCTGTGCCCCGCCGTCCGACCCTTCCTGACCACCCTGGGCCGGCTCACCCGGCATCCCCTCCGCGGGCTCGCCCCCCGCGCCCGGCTCGTCTTCGCCCCCAGGCGAGGGCTCGCCCTCGCCCGCCTGGTCGCCGGCGACGTCGCCCTCGGGGGCGTCGGTGTCAGACTCGGGCGGCTGGCCGCGGAGCCCGTCCGCCGCATCGCTCGCCCGCTCGGCCGCTTCCTGCTCGGCTTCGAGCGCCTCGGGCGTGGGTGGCGGGCCCGCGGGGCGGTCGGCATCCGGCATCATCGGCGCCGGGGCGCCGTCCGGCGCGGGCGCCGCCTCGCGCTCGCCGGGTGTCGAGCCCGGCTCGGGGTCACCGCCCGGGCTGTCGCCCGCCCGATCGCCGGGGGCATCACCCGGCTCGTCGGTTGGCTCATCGCGGGATCCGTCGCCGGGGTCGCGTTCGCGTGTTTCGCCTTCCCCGGGCGCCGGGGTCTCGGAGGGTTCCTCCGCCCCGCCCTCGCGATCGGGCGGTTCCGGGGCGCGGGGCTCCGAGGGCGGGCCCAGCGGCTCGCCAGCATCGGGCGTCGGCTCGGATGCCGGTTCCTGTTCCGGCTCGGATCCCGGCTCCGGCTCGGCGTCGGGCTCGGGGGGCTCGGGCTCTTGCTCGAAGGGGGGCTCCTGCGCGCTCGGCGGCGTCGGCTCGCGATCGGCTTCCGGCTCGCGCACGCGGTCCGCCTCGTCGCGCAGGCCCTCCTCGATCGCCTCCGCCGCACGATCCGCCGCGTCACGCGCCCGCTCACGCTCCGCAGCCTCCGACGCACGGTCCGCCAACCGGTCCGCCTCCGCAGGATCCAGCCCCGCCTCGCGTAACGCCTCGACCAAGCGGTCACGCTCCGACGCCAGCTCCCGCGCCGACGAAGGGTCCGTCTCGCCCAGCGCCCGCGCCACGTCGTCGAGCACGCTCGAGTCCTGCGGCGCTTCCGAACGAGCGGCCTCCACCGCGTCCGCCAAGCGGTCCAGCTCCGCCGCAAGACGCTCACGCTCCGACTCGTCCATCCGCGCCGCCTGCTCGCGCAAGCGGTCCGCCTCGTCTTCCACGCCCGCGAAATCACCCTCGCGCAGGCGCTCCGCCAGGGCTCGCGCGCGATCGAGTTCATCCGGGTTCAATCGCTCGAATCGCTCGCGGGCCGCCTCGCGCTCGCGTTCGGTGCGACGGGCTTCGCGCTCGGCACGCTCGGCGAGGGCTTCCAGCCGACCGGCGGCCTCCGTACGCACCTCGCTCGCCGATCGCCCGCTCCCGCGCGTCAGCTCCTCTTCCAGCTCGCGCAGGCGTTCGAGCTCTTCGCTGGACGCGGCATCGACCCCGCGATCCCGGGTGGCTTCGGCGGCCGCTTCGGTCGCCTCCCGCACCTCGGACGCCGCCTCGCGACGGGCGTCGAGTTCGGCCGCGGCGCGGAGCTCGGCCTCACGCATCGAAGCCGCCTCGGTCCAGGCCGCGTACGGAAGCAACGCGCCCCCCGCCGCAACGATGCCCAGCACGATCGGCCACGCCACCCACGTCGCGCCCGCGCGGATCGGGTAGACCTTCCGCAAGTCGGCCTGACGCGCGGCTTGCTCGGCGTCCGAAGCCGCCCACGACGCGAACGCGTCCCGCGCGTGCGTCAGCCCGACCGCCGACGACAGGCGGTCGCGGAACCCAAGGGCCGAGTCGATCGTGACGGCCGCCGACAGCGCCCCCGGGCGCGCCCGCCAGGATCGCACGAGCGCCCACGCGATCGCCGCGGAGGCCGGCACGCCGACCATCGCCCACCACGGAACACCCGCCTCGCGCCCCCATCCGAGCAGGCGGTCGCCCCCGACCAGAGCCGCGGAAACCCCGCCCGCGATCAGCAACGCCCGCCCGGACCGGGCGACCAAATCGCGCACGAACGCACGCCGACGGGCCCGCCGGATCAACTCGCTGGTCTGGGTCGTGTGTCTCGGGTTGGCTCGCCCTTCGGGCTCCCGCGGGGTCATGGTCACATCCTAACCGGCGGCGGCACCGCCCTCGGCGCCGGGCCGCCTCCAGAGAGTTGTACGGGGTGCGGTTCGTCCAGGTGCGTCGCTCCGATGCCGCGTCCGCGGGATGCGGGGGTTGTGCGGCGGTTCATCCGTCGGCGGATTCGGGCCGATACCCTTGGGCCGAATGCCCGATCCATCGTCCAACCCGTCGTCGTCCGCCGCGGCAGACGTGCTGCTTGCCTCGCTCCGCACGCTGACGCGTGGGCAGCGTCTGGATGAAGCGCAGGCCGAGCGCCTGTTCGCGCTCCTGCTCGCAGGGGAACTCGACGACGCGCAGATCGGCGCGGTGCTGGCGCTCTGCCCGCCCGGGCAGCTCGCGCCGGAGGAGCTTGTCGGGGCCGCCCGCGTCATGCGCGCGCACGTCACACGCGTGCCCTACGAGCCCGGGCCCGGCGAATCCCTGATCGACACCTGCGGCACCGGGGGCGCGCCCAAGACCTTCAACATCTCCACCGTCGCCGCGTTGATCGCGGCCGGCGCGAAGCCGTCGGAGGGACGCCCCCGCGCGGTCGTCGCCAAGCACGGCAACCGCTCGCGCACCGGGCGGGGCTCGGCGGAGGTGCTGGAATCACTCGGCGTTCGCGTCGAGGCCTCGCCGGAGACCCAGGCCGCCTGTTTGCGCGAGGCCGGCGTCTGCTTCAGCTTCGCGATCCATCACCACCCCGCGATGCGCCACGCCGCGGGCCCGCGCCGGTCGCTCGGCGTGCCCACGATCTTCAACTGCCTCGGCCCGCTCACCAACCCCGCGGGCGCACGACGCCAGCTCATCGGCGTCTTCGACCGAGCCCTCGTCGACCCGATGGCCTCGGCGCTCGCCGCACTCGGCGCCGAGCACGCGATGGTCGTCCACGGCGACGACGGGCTGGACGAGCTCACCACCACAACCACCACAACGATGGCCCGCGTGCGCGCGGGCGCGGTGACGCGGGAACGCCTCGACGCCGAATCGCTCGGGCTCCGGCGCGCAACGCTGGCAGAGCTGGCGGTGGAAACGGTCGGCGAAGCCGCCGAAGCCGTGCGCCGCGTGCTCGCGGGCGAGCCCGGGGCGAAGCGCGACATCGCGCTGCTCTCGGCGGCCGCGGCGCTCACGGTGGCGGACGCCGCACCCGACATGCCCGAGGGCGTGCGCCTGGCGGCTGAAGCCGTGGACAGCGGGCGCGCGAGCGCGGCGCTCGCGAAACTCATCGAGTGCTCCCACGCGTGAACCCCGCGGCCGGCTTGGGTGCCCGGCGCCCCTCGCCGGGGCTCACACACCGGGCTCATCGCGTTCCAACAAGCTCGATCGTGCGCCCGAACAGGTGCGGGATCTCCTCGGACGAATCGAGCCAGCTCACCACGCTCTCGGCATCTTTGGTGATCATCGCGTAGCGCACGCCCCCGCTCTCCGCGTCCAGCGGCTCGAGCCAGAGCACGACGTCGGTGTCGCCGCGCCGCACCTGCGGGAGCAACTCCATCAGGAGCGTGCTCTCAAGCGGGCGACGCCCGCGGCTCGCCCGCAGGCGCGCCGTCAGCTCCACCGCCTGCGCGTCCGCGTCCGGATCGGCTTCGGTGCTCTCCCACGCGCCGACACCCAGCACGCGCGCCCCGCGATCGCGGACGGCCTGCACGCCGCCCGCCAAACTCGTGCGGAAGGCCTCGCTCACCGGCGGGCGGAAATCGCTGATGACAAGATACGTCGTTCCTTCGAGGCTCAGGTGCGCCGGCAGGGCCGACGGATCCTGACGGGGGAGCGCGTACGGGCTGCGTCCGTGCGCGGGCGTCCGATCGCCCACACCGCTCGCGACGCCCGTCACGCCTTCGGTAAAGACCGCCGCCAGCTCGCGCCGCGTCTCGGGGCTGCTGGTCCCCATGCGGACGACCATCGCCGCAAACCCGACGCAGACCGCCAGAAAGAGGAACAGCGCGATCGCGACGCCCGCGTTGCCGCCGGAGGCGTGCTGACGAGCCGCACCGCTCGCCCCGCGACGCCGTTGCACGCGGGTGCGGGCTCGCTGGCGGGCGGCCTCAGCGCGCGAGCGGGCGTTAGCGAGTTGCTGCTTCGCCGGCGCGCGCACGCCGGCTGCGACGCGCTGCCCCCGGCGCGGGCCCGCCGGCTCATGCGAGCGTGCCACGCCGGGCTCGGCGGTCGCCCCGTCCACCCGGTATCGCCCGGTCCACCAGTTCGCGACGACGAGACTGGGACGCGTGCGCTCGGCATCGGCGCGATGCGGGCCCGCTTCCGGCCGCGGCGTCCGCCGAGCGCCGCCTGCCGCCGCGGCGGCAGCGCCGAAGCCCAGGTCCGGCTCGGGCGACTCGCCATCGCCCGTAGTTGCGTCGGCCGCGCCCGCGACACTCGGCAGCATCGCCGGCTTGACCGCGAACGGGTCCGAAGCCGACCGCACCGCGTCCAGGTCCGCCAGCATCTCAGCGGCCGAGGCGTACCGCTTGTCGTACTCGGCCATCGCGCGGCGCACGATCCACCGCACCGCGTCCGGGCAGCGCTTGGTGATCTGGCTCAGCCCGCCGTGCGCGGGGAAGGAGTTCTCGATCATGCTGAACAGCACCGCACCCGCGGCGTACACGTCGAACTTCGCCCCGTCGACCTGGTGCACCTTCACGCCCCGCAGCGCCATGCGCACCAGCTCCGGGTCGCGGAAGTACTCGGTCCCGTGCGTGGTCAGCGTCATCGCCGAGCGCAGCGGCGTGACGAGCCCGAGGTCGACCACGTGCGCGCGCCCGTCGTGGATGATGATGTTGTCGGGCTTCACGTCCTTGTGCCAGAGCCCCCCGCGGTGATAGTCGCCCAGCGTGCGCACAAGATCGGCGGCGTAGGTCATCGCCGAGCGCAGGTCACGGTCGTTCAGCCCGCCCGCACCGCTGTGCGCGTGCAGGCGCGTCGTTACAAGCCCGAGCGGCTCGCCCGGGACGTACCGCATGATGTAAAAGAACCGCTCGTCGTTCAGCTCGTGGTCGAGCACGAGCCCGAGGCGACGGGCCGCGTCGAGCGCTCGGCTCTCGCGCACGATCTGCGGCAGGCTGCTCCCGTCGGCGAGGCTGAAGCTCTTGATCACGACCTGATCGACGTCCCCGAGCCCGCGCCGCTCGAAAGCGGCGCGGCGGGTCTCGGGGGGCGCAGCGACATAGAGCTTGCGCCCCGCTCCCCCGCCCTTGAGCGAGCCGATGATTGTGTAGCCCTCGAACTGCCCCGTGCGTTTGGTGGGCGTGTCGCGCGTCGGTGCGGCGGCGATCGCGGCCGGGAGACGCTCTTCGAGCCCCTCGGTCAGACCGTGGAGCAGCAGGAACCGCGCCGGGTGCCCGATCAGGACGCGGTAAAGGCAGGCGCCAAGGGTCGAGACTTCCGCCGAGACCGCGCGCCCGAAGTGGGCCGAGGCGCTCCATCGCCCGATCGCGATGTTCGCGATCACCAGAAACGCAAACAGCGCGACCGTCATGACCGCGCCGACGGCGCGGACGGTGTCGCCCAGCATGCCGAAGATGAACTTCACCACGTGCGTGATGAGCCAGCCCGTGCCCTTGAAGGCCGGCCAGAGCGCGTAGCGGATGAGCAGGACCGAGAGCGCGATGCCGAGCACGCCCCCGGTCAGGATCAGCATCATCGTCATCAGGGGGGCCATGCGCGTTCTCCAGAGCGCCCGATCCGCGGTCGGCGTGCCCGATCGCCCGGGTTGGTGCGCCGGCGAGGGGCTTCAGCCCGTCGCCGACGCCTCGTCTTCCCGGCGCAGGGCCATCTGGCGGTGGTAGATCTCGCACACCGCCTCATCGAACAGGGCGTCGTCGCTCTTGCTGGGATTCAGCACCAGCCCGTTTCGCTCCGGCTCGGCCAGCTCCTCTTCCGTGAAGCTGTACGTCGCGATCACCTCGCCCAGCCTCGCCCGCAGACTGGTCCGCACCTTCGCCAGGCGGCGTGAGACCGTCGGCTCGCTCGTCCCCACGCTCTCGGCGACCTCTTTCCCGCTCATCCCGTCCAGCACACGCATCCGGAAGATCGAAAAGTCCATGAAATCCGTCTCTCGCTCCACCATCCGGATCGCGGCCTCGACCTTGGCGTGGAAGACCGCCGTCTCGTACTGCTTGTCGGCCGAGGCCTCGATCGCGGCCTTGTGCATCCACCGCTCGTCAAACTCGGCGGTCTTCTTGCCGCCGCCGCGTTTGAGGGCGCTGCGCCGGTCGATCTCGTCGCCGAGCACGTGCTTGGCGATCGCGAGCAGCCAGGTGCTGAACCGAGCGCCCTTCGCGGGGTCGTAGCGGTCGATCGAGTCGCTGAGGGCCGCCAGCGTCTCCTGGCTCAGGTCGCGGACGGTCTCGACGCCGACCCGCCCCTTGCCCCACTTCATGAGCTGGGCGCGGATGACCGGGCCGAACGTCTCCCAGAGCTCGAACCACGCGGCCTGATCGTTGGCGCGGAGGCGCTGGACAAAGCCGGTGGTCATCGCGTTGAGCATCGGCGTCCCCTTCCCTCTCCCGGCTCCCAGTGGCACAGCTCTCCGAGCTGTGGGCTCCGGCTATTGGCTTCTGACAGCGGATCACAGCTCGGAGAGCTGTGCCACCAGCGGAGGGATCCTCTCCTTCCGAATCCGCCCGCCGGGGTTTCAACCCCACGCGGGATGCGCCACGATTCAGGATACCGCTGAACTCGACCCGAGCCGCCGGATCGGGGCGGGTTTCGGCGCGATGGACACGGTTTTCGGACGGGCGCTCTCTGCCGCAGCTCACGCTGTCCGGTGCCCCGGAAACGGCCCGCCGCGGGCCGTTTCCGGGTTCCGCGCGGATTGCAGCCCCGCCGCGGATCCCGGAGAAGCTCCGCCGCGGCGGCTCCGCGTCTCCGGGGCACCGGAGACAGCGTGCGTGGTGATGAAATTCGGCGTGGTGGTTTCCGAAGGACATATTCAACGCCCGCTCCGCGAAGCCGCGGGGTGCGGGCCGAACCGGACCATTTTGCGGGCGAGGCGAGCGCCTCACCCGCCCGTTGAACGGAGGACTCCCGCCATGCCGCTTTGCAAGACCATCGTCCGCGTCGCCGTCTTGGGCGCCGTCGCGGGCACCGCCGTCGTGCTCGTCGCCCAGACCCCTCGCGGGTCCGCCCTGTACAGCCAGATGAAGCAGGGGGTCACGAACCAGATCGATCGGCACATCGATGACCCGGTCGCGCTCCGCAACCAGCTCCGCAAGCTGGAAGCGCAGTACCCCGATCGGATCGCGGCCGTCCGCACCGACCTGAGCGAGGTGCAGCGTCACGTGACCGAGCTGGAGCGCGAGCGAGCCGTGGGCGAGCGTGTGCTGGAGCTGACCCTCGCCGATCTGGACGTGCTCGAGGACCTGATCACGCGTGCCGAGGAGGCCCGGAGCGAGAACGGGATGCGCGCGGTGCGTGTGAGCTTTGACAACCAGTCGATGGACATCGCCGGGGCGTACGCGAGGGCGAACAGCGTCGCGAGCACGCACCAGGCCTACGCGAGCCGCCAGAACGACATCGAGCGGGATCTCGACCTGCTGAGCCAGCAGGCGTCGCGCCTGGGCGAGCTGCTCGCCCAGCTCGAGACGGAGCAGGGGCAGTTCCAGGCCCAGCTCTGGCAGCTCGACCAGCAGGTGGACGCGATCGCCCGCAACGAGCGGATGATCGGGATGCTCGAGACCCGCGACCGCGCGATCGCCCGCCACGACCGGTACCAGAGCCACTCGCTGCACGAGGTGCAGGGCAAGATCGCCGAGCGTCTGGCATCGCAGGAGAAGCGTCTGGCGGGGCTGGCGACCGTCACCGAGCGTCAGAGCTACGAGCAGCGGGCGCAGTTCGAGCTGGACGTGCTCCGCCGGGCCGGGGCCGCCGCTCGGAAAGACCGCCCGGGCGACACGAGCCTGCTCTCCAACCCCGGCTTCGTGATCGAGCGCGAGCGCCCGATCGAGATCAAGCCCAAGGGCGAGCCCGAGCAGGACGGCGAGCGCAACCCCACCCGGATCGGGCAGAACCGCTGAGCGTCGGAGGCGAGACCCGGGCGAAGACTCGGCACGATTTCTTGAGAATAAATGAGGGTTGACCCCAAATCCTCAAAACACACCTAAACAGGTGGATTTCACCCGGCGATCGGATGATCCGGTCGGCGGGTTTTCGCGTTTCGGGGTGTTCCGTGACGGTTCGGCCCGTCATCAAGTGGATGAAGTGACGAATTGACACCATATCTCGCGGTTTTGGTTGCTGGCTTGTCGGGCTCGAACCCGATAATGTTGCAGTTGAAGCCCGCTGAGCGGAACGGGGCTGTGCCGCATGGCCCGGTATCGGGTCGAAACGTGGGCCCCGGTCGTCGGGGCGTTGACGCCGCTAGGGAAGGCCGCGTGTGATCCTCGACAGGCTCCTCAGTTGGTTCACGGTCGATATGGGGATCGACCTCGGCACGTGCAACACCCTGGTTGCCGTGCGCGGGCAGGGGATCGTCCTGAACGAGCCCAGCGTGGTCGCCGTGCGCAAGGGCACCAACGAGGTGCTCCGCAACGGGCAGGCCGTCGGGTGGGTCGCGAAGGAAATGCTCGGGAAGACGCCCGGCAGCATCACGGCCGTCCGCCCCCTGAAAGACGGCGTCATCAGCGACTTCACCATCACCGAGGCGATGCTCAGCTACTTCATCGGGAAGGTCACCGGGCGCATCCGGACGATCGGCCCGCGCGTGGTCATCAGCATCCCCAGCGGGATCACGCTGGTCGAGAAGCGGGCCGTGCTCGACTCGGCCCAGCGCGCCGGGGCGCGGAAGACCTACCTGCTCGAAGAGCCCGTCGCGGCCGCGATCGGCGCGGGGCTCCCCTTCGCCGAGCCGACCGCGAGCATGATCGTGGACATCGGCGGCGGGACGACCGAGGTCGCGATCATGTCGCTCGCCGACATCGCGACGTGCGAGTCCGTCCGCGTCGCGGGCGACGATATGGACGAAGCGATCATCAACCACATGAAGCGCACGTACAACCTGATGATCGGCGAGCAGACGGCCGAGCGGATCAAGATCGAGATCGGCTCGGCGGCCCCGGTGGGCGACGAGACGGCGATGGACGTCCGCGGGCGCGACATGATCAGCGGGCTGCCCCGCAAGACCACGATCACCAGCGAAGAGATCCGCGAGGCGTTGCAGGAGCCGGTCAACAGCATCATCGACGCGGTGACGCGGACGCTGGAGCGGGCCGAGCCCGAGCTCAGCGCGGACCTGGTGGACCGCGGGATCGTGATCGCCGGGGGCGGGGCGTTGCTCCGCGGGCTCGGGATCGTGTTGCAGAAAGCGACGGGGCTGGACGTGCGCCTCGCCGACGACCCCCTGACGTGCGTCGCGCGGGGGACGGCCGTCTATCTCGAGAACCTCGAGGAGTGGCAGGTCACTCTCGAGAACGACATGGACGTCTGACCGGGCCCCCGCCCGGTTCAGCTCACCGCCAACCGGAGCCGACTGCTTCATCAGGTCATGCCCCGCGCTTACGCCCCATCCCACGCCGGCCGCCGGACGCTGCCCGTCGCCGTCGTGCTCCTGGTCGCGCTCAGCGCGCTCCCCCCGAGCTGGAACGAGTGGGCCGAATGGGCCAGCGACCTGACCGGACGCCTGGTCGGCGCGATCAGCCACCCGCTGCTCTACGCCTCACGTCTCGTCGCCCCGGCGCGCGGCTCCGGCGTGGGCGAGCCCGAGGACGTCCGCATCCTCACCGACGACCGCAACCGCTTCGAGGCGCTCTGGCTCCAGGAGCGCGAACGCGTCGCACGCCTGGAGAGCTATATCGAAGAGCTCCAACGCGGGGTCGCGCTCAACCCCGACCTCCGCGTCCGCCAGCTCCGCACGCCCGTCATCGGGCGCTCCAGCGATCTCTCGAGCCCCACGCTGACCGTCCGGGCCGGGCGGAACGCGCAGGTGGACGCCGGGGCGGTGGTCGTGGCGCGGGCGGTGCAGCTCGTGGGGCGGATCGAGTCTGTCGGCGCGCGCACGTCGCGGGTGCGTCTGATCTCCGACCGCGACGCGGGGAGCCTGCGCGGGCGGGTGATCGTGACCGAGGACGGGCGCGGGCCGGTGTGCCTGCTCATGCCCACCGGGGCGGGGACGCTCACGGGCGACGTCGCCGACACAGCAGACGACCCGACGCTCGCCGGCGTGCAGATCCAGCCCGGCGCGGAGGTGCGCCTGCTGGACGATACCTGGCCGGAGAACGCGCAGCTCTTGGTTGTCGGCGTCGTCGAACGCGTCGCGACCGATCCCAACAACCCGCTGCGCACCGTCATCACCGTCCGCCCGACCGTCGAGATCGAGCGTGTCAGCGAGGTGATCATCCGCGCCACGCTCGCCCAGGACGGCGGTGCCGGGACAGGCGCCGGGGCGGGGGGCGAGCGATGAACTGGCTGGTCTTCGCGATCGCCGCGTGGTTCGTGCTGGGGCTCGAGGTCGGGCTTAAGGACATCTTCCAGCTCGGGCCGACGGCGATCGCGCCGAGCTTTGTGGTCCCGCTGGCGGTCTTCATCGCGCTCGCGGCCCCGCCGCGACAGACGCTCTGGGCCTGCCTGATCCTGGGGCTCGGGATGGACCTGACCGCCCGCGTCGCGGGCTCGCCGAGCGTGGTCGTTGGGCCCTACGCCTTGGGCTTTCTGCTGATGGGCCAGCTCGTGCTGGCCGCACGCGGGCTGATGATCCGGCGCAACCCGCTCAGCCTGGTTCTGCTCTCGGTGCTCGGCTCGATCGTCGCGAGCATCGTCGTTGTCGCGATCTACACCATCCGAGGGCTGGTCTTCGGGCCGGAGCCCTTCCCCGCCGGGCAGCAACTCGTCACCCGCGTGCTCGCGGCGCTGTACACCGTGCTCACCGCGTTCGGGATGAGCCTGCTGCTGCTCCCCGCGGCCGGGCTCTTCGGGTTCCCCCACGACCAGCACCGACGCTTCAGCGTGGCGCGCACCTAAAACAGCGCGCTGCCGCCCGGTCCTCCAGCCCGGTGCCCCGGAAACGCGAAGCCGCCGCGGCGCAGCTTTTCCGGGACGAGCGTGCGAACGCGCCCAAATCTACAAAAACCCGGAAAAGCCCCGCAGCGGGGCGTTTCCGGGGCACCGGAAACGCCAATATCAGATCTCCAGCAGCATCCCCGGCGTGATCTCCGCGATCGTGCGCACCACCGCGTCCGCTTCGCCCAAGCGATCCCGTGCGAAGCTGTGCTCCACCGCGATCACCCGCAAACCCGCGGCCTTCGCGCTCGCGATCCCCGTCGGCGAGTCCTCGATCGCCACCGCACGCGACGGCTCCACGCCGAGCCGCTCGCAGCTCAGCAGGTAGCACGCCGGGTCCGGCTTGGTCCGGTGCACGTCGTCGGCCGTCACGAACGAGCCCAGCACGTTGCGCACGCCGAACCGCTCCAGCAGCGGCTCCACCTCCGGGCGACGGCTCCCCGTGCACACCCCCACCCCCCCGAACGACGCCAGCGCCTCCGCGCACGCACGCAGCAGCTCCACCCCGCCCGCCAGCGGCTCCGGCGGCATCTCGGCGCACAACACCCGGAAGAGCTCGCGCTTCCGCACGATCATCGAGCCCAGCCCCGCCTCGTCGAGCGCCTCCCCCGCTTCCTCCGCCAGCGTCAGGAAGACCATCCGGTCGCCCTGCCCGACGAAGCGGTCGCTGAAGTCGGACACATCGACGACCCAGCCCCGCTCGCGGGCCGCCATCGCGACGGATCGCTCATGCAGCGGCTCGGAGTCAGCCAGCACGCCGTCGAAATCGAAGATTACCGCCTCGCGTCGCATGTGGGCACAGTATGCCCGGGGGCGTCGATCGCCCGGGATCCACGCCCGGGCCGCCCGCCCCGGGCCCGCCCCGTACACTTCGCCCGTCATGGTTTCCGCGATTATTTTCGACGACGGCAAGGGGCAGCTCGCCCCGCTCACCGACCTCCGCCCGGCGTTCGACGTGCGCACCGGCGCGATGCGCACGATCGAGCGCCTCAAGCTGCACCTCAAGCTCGACGTGCGCGCGATGTACGTCCCCCGTGCGCTCAAGGCGCTCGCTCCGGATCGGCACGCCGTGCCTGTGAACACCGTCCCGCCGAGCGACAAGCCCTACCTGCTGGTGAACGGGCGGTGCCCGATCCCGCTGGAGGCGATCGGCGAGCTCGAGCCCGGGCAGGCGCTCCGCGACGAGGCGAGCGGCGACCTCATCGCGGCCCGCGTCCACGCGGACGCCGCCAAGAAACTTCTTGATCCCGAACGCGACGACCCGGAGTTGGACACCACCACCGTGCACGAGCGCGTGCTGCTGAGCCGCCCCTGGCACTTCCGGACCGTTCGCGACCCGGCGATCGCGGCCGACATGCGCATCCTCGCCCGGCGTCAGTCCGCCCCGCTGCCCGCGCACGTCGCGGTCATCGGCGACGCGGCCGACGTCGTCCTCGACCACCGTGCCACCGTTCACCCCGGCGTCATCCTCGACACCACCCACGGACCGATCGTCATCAGCGCCGAGGTCACCGTCCGCCCCGGCGCGATCCTCTGCGGCCCGTGCGCCATCGGCCCCGGCTCCACCGTTCTCGACCGCTGCCTCGTCAAGCCCAACACCGCGATCGGCCCGACCTGCAAGATCGCCGGCGAGGTCGGCGGGTGCGTCTTCCAGGGCTTCGCCAACAAAGCCCACGACGGGCACCTGGGCGATAGCTGGCTCGGCGAATGGGTCAACCTCGGCGCGGGCACCACCAACAGCAACCTGCTGAACACCTACGCCGAGGTTCCCGCCCGCGCCACGCCCGAAGGACGCGACGAACGCACAGGCGAGCAATACCTCGGCTGCGTCCTGGGCGACCACGTCAAGACCGCGATCTGCACGCGCATCATGACCGGCGCAATCGTCCACACCGGGGCGATGCTCGCGGCGAGCGCGCCCGTCAGCGGCTGCGTCCCCGCGTTCACGTGGGGCACCGACGCGGGCAGCCGCCTCTACCGCTTCGACAAGTTCATGGACGTCGCGCGCAGCATGATGGGGCGTCGCGAGCAGACGCCCAGCCAGCCGTACGCCGAACGGCTGGAGATCCTGCATCAGGACGAGACGCTGCGTCGGGCCGCCAGCCCCGCGGGCAAGCCCGCGAACCCGAACCCGCGGGCCGACGCGTGAACAGCCTCTACCTCATCGACGGCTACGCCCAGTTTTTCCGTCATTATCACGCGATCCGCACGCCGATGACCAGCCCCGTCACCGGCGAGCCGACGAACATGACCTTCGGCTTCGTCGGGCTCCTCCTCAAACTCCTGCGCGGGCAGGGCGCGCGCATGACCGAGTGGGGCGGCCCGCCGACGCACCTCGCCGTCGCGCTCGACGTCTCGGGCGACCGCGGGACGTTCCGATCGACGCTGTACCCCGCGTACAAAGCGACGCGCGACGCCCCGCCGGAGGACCTCGCGCCGCAGGTCGAGCGTTGCCTCGGGATCCTGCGGGCGATCGGCGTGCCGATCCTGGGAGCCGAGGGTTTCGAAGCCGACGACGTGATCGCGGCGATCGCGGGCAGGCTCGCCAGCGACGCCGGCACGCGCGTGCGCGTCGTGAGCAAGGACAAGGACCTCAAGCAGCTGCTGGCCGAGGCGAAGCTGGAGCTCTACGACGCGCACACGGAGCAGACGATCACCGCCGCGGACCTGCACGCCGACGCGGGGATCACGCCCGCGCAGGTGATCGACATGCTCGCGCTGATGGGCGACACGGTCGACAACGTGCCGGGCGTCGCGGGGATCGGCCCGAAGACCGCGGCCCAACTGATCGCGGAGTTCGGCTCGCTCGAAAGCGTGCTGGAGGAAGTCCGCGCCGAGAAGCCCGCGAAAGAGCAGAGAATCAAGGGCAAACGGCGCGAGAACATCCTCGCGTCGATGGACGCGCTCCCGTTGAGCCGCGAGCTGGTGACGCTGCGCACGGACGTGCCGATCGAGTTTGATCTCGAAGCCGCGGCCGTCCGCACGCTCCACCCCGCGGCCCTCGAACCCATCCTCAAAGAACTCGGCTTCAACCGGTATCAGGACGAACTGAAGGCGCTGCTCGGCCAGCTGACGGGTTCGGTTGCCGCGGACGCCGCAGCGACGCCGACAAGCAAGCCCGCAAGCCGACGCAAGGCCGACGACGGGTACACCGACAGCCTTTTCGCGAGCGCAAGCGAGCCGGCTGGGATCGCCGCACCAGCGGGCGATTACCGGTGCGTGCGCACGAAGGCAGAGCTCGCGGCGCTTTTGAAGGAACTGGAAAGCGCTGACGCGATCGCGGTCGACACGGAGACGACCTCGCTCAGCCCGCGTCAGGCGAAGCTCTGCGGGCTCTGCTTCAGCACGAGGCCGGGGAGCGGGTGGTACGTCCCGATTCGCTCACCGGAGCCTAGTTCGCACATTGATGAAGCGACGGTGCTCGGCGCGGTCCGCAGCGTGCTGGAGGACCCCGCCAAGGCGAAGATCGGGCATAACCTCAAGTACGATCTGCTCGTGCTCCGCGCGGCGGGCGTCGAGCTGCGCGGGCTCGACGCGCCTGGCGCGCTCGACACGATGGTCGGCAGCTACCTGCTCGACGCCTCGCGCTCCGGCCACAGCCTCGACGCGCTCGCCCTCGCGATGCTCGGGCGCACGAACGTGTCGATCAAGGACCTCATCGGCTCCGGCAAGCAGCAGCGCACGTTCGATACCGTCCCGCTCGAACTCGCAACCGGATACGCGGCCGAGGACGCGGACGTCGCGCTCCAGCTCGCAACCAAAATGCTCCCAGAACTCCGGGAAAAGCAGCTCGAAAAGCTCGCCCGCGAGCTGGAGCTCCCGCTGGTCGAAGCCCTCGCCGAGCTGGAGTGGAACGGCATCCGCGTCGATCCCGACGAGCTCGATCGCCAGCGCGAGCGTCTCGAAATCCAGATCCTTGAATTACAAAAACAGATCGACGAGGCGAGCGAGGACACGATCGGGCGACGGTTCGACCACAACAGCCCCAAGCAGCTCGCGGCCGCTCTCTTCAACAAGCCCGAGCACGACGAGCCCGGGCTCGGGCTCAAGCCGATCAAGCGCACCAAGACCGGCTACTCGACCGATGCCGAGGTGCTGGAAAAACTCGCGAACGATCCATTGATCGGGACGCCGATCCCCGCGCTGATTCTCGAGTACCGCCAGCTCAGCAAGCTCGTCAGCACGTACCTCGTCGCGCTCAAGGACGCGATCGACCCCGGCACCGGTCGCGTGCACGCGAGCTTCAACCAGACGGTCGCCGCGACGGGCCGCCTTAGCTCCAGCGATCCGAACCTGCAGAACATCCCGATCCGCACCGACGTGGGTCGCGAGATCCGGCGTGCGTTCGTCGCGAACGCGCCGGGCGACACGTCGCGCACGCTCGTGAGCGCGGACTACAGCCAGATCGAGCTCCGCCTGCTTGCGCACCTCTCGCGGGATCCCGCGCTGATCGAGGCCTTCGAACGCGGCGACGACATCCACGCCGCGGTCGCCGCGCAGATCCACGCCGTGCCGACCGATCAGGTCACCCGTGAGCAGCGCAACGGCGCAAAGATGGTCAACTTCGGCATCGTCTACGGCATCACCGCGTTCGGCCTCGCGCGACGCCTCGGCGTCAGCAACTCCGAGGCCGACGCGATCATCACCGGCTACAAAAAACGCTTCGCCGGCATCACCACGTTCCTGCAGGAGTGCATCCAGCAGGCGCGGGCGAAGGGCTACGTCGAAACGATGCTCGGGCGTCGTCGCCCGATCCCGGACATCGAGAGCACGAACCCTTCGCGGAAGTCGCTCGCTGAGCGGATGGCGATCAACAGCGTCGTGCAGGGCTCGGCCGCCGACCTGATCAAGCTCGCGATGGTCGACCTGCACGCCCGCCTGAGCCCGCACGCCGCCCACCGACGCGCCGGCAAGCCGCCCGAGATCCCGAACGTGCGGATGCTGCTGCAGATCCACGACGAGCTGGTCTTCGAGTGCGACGCGAGCGACGCCGAGCGTGTGCGCGCGCTCGTGGTCGACCGGATGCAGCGTGCGGCCGCGATCTCCGTCCCGCTCGTCGCCGACGCGTCGATCGCGCCGAACTGGTTCGACGGGAAATAGCTGATTTTGTGAGGATGCCACGAGCCATGCCCGCCGCCCCGACCAACTGGACCACCAAGGAACTGCTCAACTGGATGAGCGGCGCGTTCAAGGAGCGCGGGCTGGATTCGCCGCGACTGTGCGCGGAGCTGCTGCTGGCGCACACGCTTGGATGCGAGCGTCTGCGTCTGTACATGGAGGCCGACCGCCCCGCGCTGCCCGAAGAACGCGAGAAGCTGCGCGAGCTCGTCGGGCGCGCGCTCAAGCAGGAGCCGGTGCAGTACCTCGTCGGCGAGGCGTGGTTCTTCGGGCTCCCGCTGCACGTCGACCGGCGTGTGCTCATCCCTCGCCCGGCGACCGAGACGATCGTCGAGCACGCGCTCCAGCACCTCCGCCGAGCCGAGCGGGCGCACGAGGCGATCCGCATCGCCGACGTCTGCACGGGGAGCGGGTGCGTCGCGGTCGCGCTCGCGAAGCACCTGCCCAAGGGCGAGGTCGTCGCGACGGACGTGTCCGAGGGCGCGCTCGAGGTCGCGCGATTGAACGCCGAGCGTCACGGCGTCGCCGATCGCATCGACTTCCGCGCCGGGCACCTGCTCGAGCCGCTGCGGGGCGAGCGTTTCGGGCTGCTCGTCGCGAACCCGCCGTACATCCCAGACGCTGAGTGGGAAGCCGTCGCCCCGAACGTGCGCGACCACGAGCCGACGCTCGCGCTCCGCGGCGGCGCGGACGGGCTCGACCTGGTACGCCCGCTGCTCGCCGGCGCGCCGGCGCACGCCGAGGCAGGGGCGTGGGTGCTGGTGGAGGCCGCCGACTCGAACGCGCTGGCGGCGCTGGAACTCGTGCGCACGACCGACGCCTACGCCTCGGCCGAGGTGCTCGACGATTTCGAGGGCCTCCCGCGCGTCGTCGCAGCGCAGGTGCGGGCCTGAAGCAAGCAAAAAAACGCGTGCGCTACGCCCGCTGCTTCTCGGTAAACACCGCCCGCACCTGTTCAAGCAACTGCTCGATCTCGAACGGCTTGAACAGCACGCTCTGGAGCCCTTCCTGGCTCGCGCGGACGATCGAGTGGTGCGGGTCGTAGCCGAACCCGGTCATCAGGATCACCGGCGTTTCGACGTTCTTTTTCTGCGCGGCCGCGAAGACCTCGTACCCGTTTCGGTCCGGCATCTTGATGTCGCTGATGATCAGATCGAACGCCTCGCGTTCGTGCTCGATCGCCACGATCGCCTCGGCGCCGTCCTCACAGACGGTGACCTCGCACCCGCGGTGGCGGAGCACGTCGCCGATGACGCGTCGGATCTTGGCCGCGTCGTCAGCGATGAGCACGCGCCGCCCTTCAAAGGCCGGATCGCGCCGCGTGTCCTGCATCGCGCGCTCGACGCCGAGGAGCGTCTGCGGCCCGCCGGCGACATCCTTCATGCGCGAGCGGATCGCCTCCACGTCGGCGCGGATCCGCTGGAGGTGGGCCGCCCCCTCCGGGTCGGCGTCCGCCATGCTCTGGAGCATCACGTCCGCCTCGTGGAGGATGTCGTCCAGCGGCTCGTCCAGCTCGCCCTGCACGCGTCCCGAGACGGCCTCGTTCGTCGAGCACCGCTCGCTCACCAAGAGGTCCAGCATGTGCAGCGCGATCGCGATGTGACGCGCGAAGATCTCGGCGAACTGCTGGTCGTCCTTGGTGAACGCCCCGGGCGTGCGGCTCTCCACGTCCAGCACGCCGATCACCTTGTCGTGCAGACGCAGCGGCACCGTCAGCGAGCTTCGGCACCCCGGCAACCCCGGGATGTACCGCTCGTCGTTGCCGGCGTCGGTGCAGAGGTAGCTCCGACCGGTCGCCGCGACCATCCCGCTGATCCCCGAGCCCTCGCGACCGATGAACAGGTCTAGGTCCTGGATTTCCTTCGGCAGCCCGGAGCTGATGACCAGCTCCAGCTTGTTGCGGTGCGCCTCGACCAGGAAGATCGCGAAGTGGTCGAAGTTGAGCAGGTCGCGCGTGAACTGCACGATCTTCTGCTCGATGAAGCGCACGCGCTCCATCGCGTTCATCTTCTTCAACTCCTCGGCTTCCAGGCTGACCAGCTCGCTCCCCGCGCGGTCGATCGCGTCCATCTTGCGCCGGAAGCGACGGGCGGCCGTCACGTCCCGCACCGCGACCGCGACCTGCTCCGGAGCCGACGTCGCCGCCCCGCCGCGTGTCGGCACCGGGCTGATGAAGACTTCAAAAAACCGGGACTCGTCCGGCGAGGTCAGCTCGAACTTGGCGGCCGGCGTCGCCTCTTCGGGCTCCGGACGCGAACCGGGGCGGCGCTGTCGCTCGCGACGGCGAGCCTCCTCGCCGAACCACGCCGACGCCTCGCGGCAGACCGTCGCCACGCTCGACTGGGTCCCCGCGTCGAGCCCCGCGAAAAAATCGTTCATCCACAGAAAACGACCGTCGCCCGTCGAGAGGCAGACCCCCTCGCCGATCGCGTTCAGCAGCGTGATCGCCCGGTCGTTGGCGAGCTCCGCGACGAGCATCGGCAGGCGGTCGGTCGAAGCCAGCACCGCGTCGCTCGGCTCGCGCACCGCGTGGCCCTGACCCTGCGCATCCGAAACCGTCACGTCGAACCGATCGCTCAGGACCTTCGCAAGGTCCGAACCGGGCAACTCGGGCCCGGTGATGATCAAGAGTTTCGGTCGGTCAACCACCATGGGAGCCCGTCGTTGGCCTTGCTGCCACCAAGCTAAAGGAGTGTACCCGCGCCGTGTCACGCCCCGCGCACCCAAGCCGATCCTTCGCACAGAACCCGTCGCTCCAACATACAACCCGCACATCATCTTTCGTCCCACGATCCATCCGGATGAACCCCGGACAGGATCCCGCGCCCGGATGATCTCACAAAGGGTTAAACACCCCAACTTCTCCACCCGCACGCCACCGCCCGCACGCCCGCCCCGAGCCCCCCGTCCCGCGGCCGATTTTCGAATCCGTCCTTACCCACCTTTGCATCGGCTCGACCCCCCCCGCTACTGTGCAACCGCTCATGCTCAACGTCCGCGACATCCGCCACAGCTTCGGCCCCGTCCACGCCCTTCGCGGCGTCACCTTCGCCCAGACCCGCGGCGAGGTCGTCGCACTCCTCGGGCCCAACGGCGCGGGCAAGACCACCACCATCCGCTGCGTCACCGGCTACCTCACCCCCCACCACGGCTCGGTCACCCTCGCCGGGCACGACCTCCGAAAAGACCCCATCGCCGCACGCCAGCACCTCGGCTACCTCCCCGAATCCGCCCCGCTCTACCCGGAACTCACGCCCACCCAATACCTCGACTTCCGCGCCCGGCTTTATCGCATCCCCCGGCGACAGCGGCGTTTGGCGATCCAGAAGGCCCTGGACCGCTGCCGCGTCGCCGACGTCGCCACGCGCCGGATCGGGCACCTCTCCAAGGGGTACCGCCAGCGTGTGGGTCTCGCGGCCGCCCTGGTCCACGAGCCGGCGGTGCTCGTGCTCGACGAACCTAGCAACGGGCTCGACCCGGGGCAGATCCGCGAGATGCGGTCGCTGGTCCGAGAACTCGCGGCCGACCGCACCATGCTCGTCAGCAGCCACATCCTGCCGGAGATCGAGCAGCTCGCCGACCGCATGGTCGTGATCGCGGGCGGACGGGTGCTCGCGGTCGGCTCGGGGGAGGAGCTGCGCCGGGCCCACGCTGGCGGCACGCGTCTGGTCGCCGAAGCCGCGCCCAGTTCGGGGGCGCTCGACGCACCCACGATCGCCGGCGCGCGCCTAATCGAGAACGCACCGCTCGAAGGTAACTGGCGGCGTTTGGTTTTCGAGCCCGTCAGCTCGCTCGAGGAAACGGACATTCTCTCCGCCCTCGCGGCCGTCTTTTTACTCAGCGGGTGGCGCTTACGCGAACTGCGCCGCGACAAGCCGTCACTGGAAGCGGTCTTCATGCGACTGACCGAGTCCGCCGCGGAGCCTTCCCCGAAAACGAAAGAGGCCGCCGCGTGAGCGACGCCCCCGCGATGACGATGCCGTTCGCCCCCGCCCTCGCGATCGCGACCCGAGAGCTGCGGTCGTTCTTCCGCCTCCCGGTCGGGTGGGTCGTCCTCGCGCTCTACGCGGCCCTCACCGGCGCGGTCTTCGCGCTCGACACCCTCCGACCCGGCGAACCCGCCACCATGCGAGCCTTCTTCGCGACCGCCGGTATCCTCCTGATGGCGGTCGGCCCGGCCGTCTCCATGCGACTGTTCAGCGAAGAGATCCGCACCGGCGGCATCGAGCCGCTCGCCACCGCACCCGTCGGCGACCTCGCCCTCGTCCTCGGCAAGTACCTCGGCTCGGTCCTCTTCCTCGGCGCGATCCTCCTGCCCACCCTCGCCTTCCCGATCGCGCTCGCGATCCTGAGCGACCCGAAGCCGGACCCGGGACCGATCGTCGCGGGCTATCTTGCGCTCGCGCTGCTCGGGTGCCTGGTGCTCGCGGTGGGCACCGCCGCGAGCGCGCTGACCAGCAGCCAGACCCTCGCCTTCCTCGCGACGCTGCTCGTCCTGCTCGGGTTCACGCTCGCGACCAGCCGCCTGCCCGCTCAGCTCGACCCGCGCCTCGGCGAGCTCTTCGCGGGCTGGTCCCCCACCGCCCGACTGCGCGACTTCGCCCGCGGCGTCATCGACCCGGCCCACGCCGTCTACTTCCTCGCCCTCTCGGGCGTCGCGCTCAGCGTCGCGTGGGGCGCCGTCCGCGGGAGGCGCACCGGATGAGCGCCCGACGCCTGCTCAGCCTCGCCGTGCGCGCGGGCGCGGTCCTGCTGACCGCGGGCGTCGCCGTGCTGCTGGTCGCCCTCGCCGACCGTCTGCCCACCTTCGACGTCACCGCGACCGGCGCCCACCGCCTCAGCGAACGCACGCGCCTCGTGCTCGACCGCGCCTCGCGCGAGGGCGAACGCCTGGAGCTCGTCATCGCGGCCGACCTCGCCCGCCTCGACCGACGCGCCCGGGAGCGCACGGGCGACGTGCTCGACGCGATCGCGCGGGCCGCCCCGGGCCTGCGCACCACGACGATCGACACCGGCTCACCCTCGGGGCTGGACGAGTACCGCGCCCTGCTCGAACGCCTCCGCGAGCGCGAATCGGCCCTGCTCGACGAGCACCAGCGCGTGCTCAGCGAGCTGAGCGCCCGCCTCACCGGCGTCGGGGACTTCGCCGAGCGAACGCTCCAAACCCGCCTCCGCGCGATCGGGGAAGCCGTCGCGGACGACGCGCCCGACGCCGCGAGCTTTCAGAACTTTTTTCGCGAGGAGCAGCCCGTAGGCGCACGCCTGCTGGCGCGCGACCTGCGCGGGTACGCCGAGACCGTCGAGCGCGAGTCGAACGCGGAGATCCCGCAGCTCGTCGCGATCCGCGCCTCGCTCGACGACGCCCTCAACAACGTCGATGCGCAGCTCCTGAGCCTCGCGGGCATCCTCTCCCGCTTCGCGGCGATCGAGACGATGACACCCGCGGCGCGGGACGCGGCCTCCGGCCTGATCCCCCTCGTCCGGGGCGAGCGGGACGCGCTGGCGATCGCGAGCGAACGCCTGCGGGCGCTGCGACCGGCCGACATCGCGCGGGTGAGCCGGGCGCTCGAACGGGCCGAGACGGTGCTGGTCATCGGCCCCGTCCGCGAGGCCGGGGCCGGTCTGGCGGCGGTCGACGCCAACGAGCTCTTCCCCTCCACCGCGGCTCTCGACGCCGTCGGCTCGGGCGGGGCCGACCTGCGCCGACGCGCCGAGGAACTGCTCGCGACCGCGATCGGCGTGGTGAGCGACCCGATCCGCCCGATCGTGATCGTGACGCACGCCGAGCCGCAGGCGTTCCTGTTCCGCGTCCCGCTGATGCGCGCGCTCACCGAACGCCTGAACCTGCGCGGGATCGACGTCGCCGAGTGGGCGACCGTCCTCGACGAGGACCCGCCCGTCCTGACCGACCTCGACCCCGCGGGCGTGCGCCCGATCGTCTACCTCACCCTCGCGCCGGACTCCTCGGCCGCCAGCCAGTCCAACCCCGACCTCTCCGGCCCGCGCCGCGCCCAGACCCTCGGCGAGGCGACCCGACGCATCCTCGAGAGCGGGGATAACGCCGTCGTCAGCCTCAACCCCTCCGTCCTGCCCGGGTACGGCGAGGCCGACCCGACCGCACGCCCGCTCCGCGCCCTCGGCATCGACGCCATGACCGGCAGGCCGCTCCTCTCGACCACGCTCGGGCAGAGCGGCCCGGTCGTCGAGACAGACCGCGTCGTCATCCCCGAGGGCGCGAGCGACACCGCGACCGATCACCCCGTCTCCAGCGCGATCGGCGGGCTCCGCACCATGCTCATCTGGCCGATCGCGCTCGACCTCACCGAAACCCCCGGCGTGCGCACCTGGTCGCTCATGAGCTTCGCTGGCGGCGACCGCTGGTGGGCCGAATCGAGCTGGCTCCGCGTCTGGCAGACCCCACGCGAGCAGCGCCGCTTCATCGCGCAGCCGCCCACGTTCGATGAAGCCCGCGACGAGCGCCGGGACCGCTGGACCGTCGCGGCGGCCGCCGAACGCGAGCTGCCGCCGGAACTGAGCGACGAGGATCGGCGCACGCAGCGTGTCATCGTCGTCGGCTCCAACGGGTGGCACATCGACCCGGTCACCCAGCAGGCGGCCGAGGTGGACGGGCGCGTCGTCCCGCTCTACCCGGGCAACCTGGAATTCCTGGAAGCCGCGGTCTGGTGGCTCAGCCACCGCGACGGGCTCATCGCCCGCAGCGAACGGGCCCGGGCCGCCCCGACCGTCCGCGCCATGAGCGACGGCGAAGTCCTCACCTGGCGCCTCGGGCTCCTCCTCGGGCTCCCCCTGGGCATCCTCGCCCTCGGCCTCGCCTGGCGCGTGATCCGCGGCTGAAGTGCCCGGGGTGCGTTCAACCGCCCCTTTCCACAGGGCCTAGTCCGGCCGGTCGTGGTCCACATACGTCCCCGACCGCAACCCCCACATCGTGTGTAGACACCGCGTCGCCGCCAGCCCGATCGGGTACGCGATCCCCACCGCCCACACCGGCGACATCCCCTGACGCTGGAGCGTCTCGGTCAGGCCGGCCGCGATGATGTAGTACACCGGGCTGATCACCGCACGCTCGAACTGCAGGCGCCCCGTATCCCTCAGGTACGACGGGCGTTTCGCGTCCAGCGCGGCCTTCGCCTCCGGGCAATCCCCCCGACGCAGCGGGCGCCAGTGGTTCGCCACCCAGTGCAGCCCCATGAACACCGTGATGTCGAGGATCAGGTCCGCCACCACGCTGAACGCCGTAAACCCCCACGTCGGCCAATCCACCCCGAACCGCTTCATCACCCACAGGATCACCATCACGAACACCGTCGACAGCAAACCACTCGCGATGATGTTCGCGTTCAGGTTGATGACGCGGCGGCGCTGATAGAGTCGGAACAGGCGGTCAGGCATCGGCGATCATCGTACCCCCGGTGATACAGCCCAAGGAGCCGTGCCTGAGCCCCCGGTGGCACAGCTCGCCGAGCTGTGTCCGGATCCCCACAGCGGTACACAGCTCGGCGAGCTGTGCCACCAAGGGCTTCACCCCTGCACCACGCTCGGACGCCCCACCGAGTGATGACTGAACCCGAGCTGGCGCAGCTGGCGACGCCGATAGAGGTTCCGCCCGTCGAAGACGGTCGCCTCGGCCAGGGCCCTCTTGAGCTTGTCCCACTCCGGGTTCTTAAATTCGTCCCAGTCCGTGCTGACGACGACGCCGTGCGCCCCCTGGGCGCACTGATACATGTCGCCCACGATCTCGGCCTCGAAGCCCATCTCCGCGATCGCCTCGCGCCCCGTCTCGCTCGCGACCGGGTCGAACGCCCGGATCGTCGCGCCACGCTCGGCCGCCATCTTCATCAGGTCCAGCGCCGGCGCCTCCCGCACGTCATCCGTCCGCGGCTTGAACGCGATCCCCCAGAACGCCAGCGTCTTCCCCTGCAACCCCCCGCGGCTCTCGTAATGCGCCGCGATCTTCTCGAAGAACAGCACCCGCTGGCGCTGGTTCACCTCGTGCACGCTCCGCGAGAGCTGCGCCTCGAACCCGATCGCCTCCCCCATCCCGATCACGGCCTTGGTGTCCTTCGGGAAGCAGCTCCCCCCGTACCCCAGCCCCGGGTACAGGAATTTGTTCCCGATGCGGCTGTCCGAGCACATCCCCTCACGCACGCGGTTGATATTCGCCCCGTACCGCTCGCACAGGTTCGCCATCTCGTTGATGAAGCTGATCTTCGTCGCCAGGAAGTTGTTGCTCGAGTACTTCACCATCTCGCTCGACGGGATGTCCATGATGAAGATCGGGTGCCCGTTCCGCGTGAACGGCTCGTAGATCTCGCGGAACATCCGCCCCGCCGGGTTGTCCGGGTTCTCGTGATCCTCGACGCCGCAGACCACGCGGTCGGGCCGCAGAAAGTCCGTCACCGCGTCGCCCTCTTTCAAAAACTCCGGGTTGTTGCCGACGTGGAACGGGATGTCCTTGCCGACCTTCGCCCGGATCCGGTCCCGCACCGCGAGCGTCGTCCCCACCGGCACCGTGCTCTTGACCACCACCGTCTTCGCCTTCTGCTTCGGCCCGAGTTCGATCAGCACGTCCGCGATCTCGTCGGCCGCCTGAAAAACATACTTCAGATCCGCCCGACCGTCCTCGCCGCTGGGCGTGCCGACGCAGATGAAAACCATGTCCGCGTCGCGATAGGCCTTCTGCTTGTCGAGCGTGTACACCAGCCGACCGGCCGCCGCGTTCTTGACCATCAGCTCGGTCAGCCCGGGCTCATAGATCGGGCACTCGCCCCGTTCGAGCTTCTCGATCTTCTTCGGGTCGACGTCGAGGCAGGTGACGTGGACGCCCGTGTTCGCGAAGCAGACGCCCGTGACCAGGCCCACGTACCCCGTTCCGACCATGGTCAGTCGCATGACAATCGCTCCTCGCTCGCGGCGTGCTCCGAGCCCCGGGCCCGCGACCCGCGCGCGGCCTTTCCCCCCGGGCGGGCATCGTACGCCCCACCCCCCGCGCCCGTTCGCGCTCGCGTACACTCCGCCCCATGCCACCAGCCACCAAGACCAGCCGTGCCCCCAAGCTCACCGCCAAGACCGCCGACAAACACACGCTCTACGAGCTCGCCGTTCAGAACGTCGAGGCAGAGATCGATTTCGTCGACGACACCTACAAGACGCTCCGCGGCAAGGCCGCCCGCACGCTCCGCGAGGACTTCTGCGGGACCGGCAACACCAGCTGCGAGTGGGTCCGTCGGCGTAAGACCAACACCGCGACCGGGCTCGATATCGACAAGCCCACCCTCACCTGGGGCAAGGCGAAGAATGTCGCCAAGCTCCCCGCGGAGGCCCGGAGCCGCGTTCAGCTCCTCCAGCGGGACGTCCTCACCCCCGGCGACGCCGCGGGGACCGACATCGTCCTCGCGATGAACTTCAGCTACTGGCTTTTCCGCAAGCGCAGCGAGCTGCTCGCCTACTACAAGGCTGTCCTGGAGTCCCTGCCCGAGCACGGCGTCTTCATGCTCGACCACTACGGCGGCTGGGAATCCATGAAGGAAGTTGTCGAGGACCGCGAGGTCGAAACACCCGACGGGCAAACGTTTACGTACGTCTGGGAGCAGGCCCGCTACGCCCCGGTCTCGGGCGATATGGACTGCCGCATCTCCTTCCGCTTCGAAGACGGCACCGAGCTCACCGACGCCTTCAGCTACACCTGGCGACTCTGGACCCTGCCCGAGGTCCGCGACCTGCTCGACGACGCGGGGTTTGAGCGGGTGACCGTCTATTGGGAAGGGGCCGAGGAGATCGACGAGGACGAGCACGAGGACGCCGAGGAGGACGAAGACATCGAAGTCGGCGGCAACGGCATCTTCGAGCCCACCGAGGACGGCGAGGCCGACCCCGCCTTCATCAGCTACATCGTCGCCGAAAAACGCGCGATGCCGCCCAAAGGCGCGAAGCCGAAGGGTGGCAAGGGGACGAAGAGCAAAAGCCGCAAGTAGCGGTGGGCAAGCCATCAGCCATCAGGGATCAGCCATCAGACCCGGCATCGAGCCCCCCCGCCGCCCTTGATGGCTGATCGCCGATCCCCGATGGCTCTCCCCCTCCCCGGAGCCCCTATGCGAGGCGTGCTGGACATCCCCGCCGAATTCGAGCCCGTGCAGGACAGCGTCGTCCGTGCGCTCGAACGCGTCGCGGAGCTGTTCGACCGCGAGCTCGAGAGCGACCTCCCCCCCGTCGCCCAGCTCACCAGCCACGTTGGGCGGTACCGGGGCAAGATGCTCCGACCGACCCTTGCCGTCCTCAGCGGGCTGGCGGCCCGGGGCGAGCGCGAGCCGCCCCGCGAGCTCCCGAACGACTTGGTGACCGTCGCAGCCGTCGCCGAGATGGTCCACATGGCGACCCTTGTCCACGACGACGTGCTCGATGAGGCCGACGTCCGCCGACGCGGCGAGACCGTCAACCGCCTCCGCGGGAACGAGGCCGCCGTGATTCTGGGCGACTACCTCATCGCGGCCGCCTTCCGCCTCTGCTCCACCGTCCGCGATCGGCGGGCCGCCCTCGACGTCGGGCGCACGAGCATGGATATGTGCGCGGGCGAGCTCCTCCAGCTCCACCACCGCCACGACCTCGCCCTCGACGAAGCGACCTACCTCGAGATCCTCCAGCGCAAGACCGGGGCCCTCGTCGGCTGCGCCTGCGTGCTCGGCAGGCGGGCCGGGCGCGAGGATTTGCCCGAGAACGGGCCCGACGACCGGCCCGACGACCAGGGCGAGGCGTACGACCACGCCTTCCGCACCTTCGGTCACGCGCTCGGCGTCGCCTTCCAGATCCAGGACGACCTGCTCGACCTCATGGGCGACGAGGCCGTCGTCGGCAAGAGCGTCGGCAAGGACCTGGAAAAGGGGAAGCTGACGCTCCCGATGATCCACCACCTCGCCCGGGCCGAGCCGACTGAGCGGGGCCGAGCGCTCCGCCTGCTGGAGTCGGCCCCGAGCGACCCGGCCTCGGCGGCTGTGGCGCTCCGTCACGCGTTGGAAGGGACGGGGTCGATCGCGTTCGCGCGCGCGGAAGCCGAGCGTCTTGCCGCTGAGGCCGCCCGGGCCCTCGATCCGCTCCCGGACACCCCCGCCCGGGGCGTGCTCCGCCTGATGGCTGCCGCAGCCGTCGAACGCCCCTTCTGACCCCTCGATGAGAGAGCCCGACCGGGTAGACGCAAAAATCCACCCCGAATCCCCGTGTGAAGGTGGCCCGAACGGCTGAGACTGAATATCAATTCCCGTCAGCCCGCAGGAACTCCTGCCGAACCGGAACCGCAGGGCGGTGCTCACCGACGTGATCTGCCCAATGATGCCCTTTAAGACGGACTTTTGGGTCTTGAATACACTGCCGCTGTCCAGATCGCTCCGTCACCGCCAGCCGAATCGGGTGTTGCCTGTGATGACACACGCTTCTGAAACACGCTGTCCGAACCCCGCCCGCGTGGGCCGATGCCCGGTCCGTCGAGCGTTCACGCTCATCGAGTTGCTGGTGGTCGTTGCGATCATCGCGCTCTTGATCGGGATCCTGCTCCCGGCGCTCAGCAGCGCGCGGTCGAGCGCTCGGACTGTCCGCGAGATGGCGGCGGCCCAGCAGCTCATGATCGCCTACACCCTGTACGCCAACGACTTCAACGGCTCGGTGATCCAGGGCACGCTCCCGGGCGACATGGTCGCCGTCCCCGGGCGGGCGCCGCGGAGCGGGCAATCGGTCGTGCGGAACGAGCTCGGGGAGCAGATCGGCGGGCTCACGGCTCAGCGCTACCCGTGGCGACTCGCCCCGTATTTCGACTACGACTTCCGCGGGATGTACGACGACGACCGGTTCATCGACAGCCTGCGGCGCGACGCCACCGGGCCGACGCCGGAGTATTACCTGAGCCTCTTCCCGCTCCTCGGGATCAACGCCGACTTCGTCGGCGGGAGCGAGCTGACCCTCGGGCGCACCTTCCGCAACCGCTACGGCGACGTCCACGTCCGTCGCATTGATCAGCCCCGACGCCCCGACCGTCTGATCACCTTCGCCTCGGCCCGGACCGACGCCTTCTGGTATCAACGGTTCGACCTGACCCGCCCCGCCGGGTGGTATGAGGTGCTCAGCCCGAACCTCACCGGCCCCACCGTCGGCCCGACGGGCGCCCGGCGCGCCAGCGCCTACAACCCCGACGCCCCCAGCCCCCGCACCAACTCGGGCAACGTCGACCTGCGTCACGCCCGCACTCACGCCGTCGCCGCGATGATTGATGGGCACGCCGCCACGCTCGACTGGGAACAGCTCGGCGACATGACCCGATGGAGCGACCAAGCGACCACGCCCGACTGGTACGCGACGCCGCGCAACTGATCGCGACGCCGCCCCCTGCCGCCCGCGCTTGAATCCACGCAAGCATAAAGCCGCGTCGCCCTGAACGGGACCGACGCGGCTTGATCGTTTCGGACATCCGCGATGATTACGGGCGGCCGGCCCCGGCGGGGGCTTCGATCCCGTGCTTGGCGGCCATCGCGTCGAACATCGCGATCATCCCCTCGAACATCGCGTTGGCGCCATCGAGAATCGCGTCCTGCTCCGCCTGCGAGAAGTCGGCCTCGGTCATCGCGTCCTTGAACGCGGCCCACTTGGCGGGCTGCTCGTCGCCGTAGGGGTCGAGATAGCGGTCGCCCTTGCCCGGCTCGAGCCCGTACGCCGGGCGGACGGCCTTCACGATGAACCGGTTCCCGTTGTTGCTCCCCTCCAGCACGTAGTGCGCCCCGAGCAGGAACAACGGGCGCTGCGACGCCTCGGCGTGGAACTTGTCGATCAGGTCGTTGGTCGGCGCGAGCCCGTCCGGCTCGGTCGAGCCGCCGAAGTGGGCGAGGTCGTCCAGCAGGTACGGCTCCTGGTACTGCTCCGGACGCACCACCTTCGCCACACGCTCGTCCTTGTCAACCAGCTTCGCCAGGTGCTTCTCGAGCGCCCGGTGGACGAGCAGCATCTGCCCCAGGTGCTCGGCGTACTGATCGGCCGGGAGCTTGCCGCGGACGATCGCCGCCTGAAGCGGGTGACGCTCCGCACGCTGGTGCAACGGCCAGGTCTTCTCTTTCAACGTTTCCATCACGGACATGGCCGATTCTCCTGCGGGCGAGGGGAGGGGCGAGGCAACTGGCGCTCCTGCGCCGTGCACAGCCTTCGTGGCTTCATCGTAGGAACACCCGGGGAAAGGGTCGAGATTCCCTCCCCGGGACGCCCCTATCCTGCGCCCCATGAGCGCCACAAGCCCAGATCGGACCGATTTCCTCGAAGAACTCCGCTGGCGGGGCCTGCTGCATCAGGCGACCGACGAATCGGGGCTGCAGCAGCACCTCGCTGAGGGCACGAGACGGGCGTATTGCGGCTTTGATCCTACGGCCGACAGCCTGACGATCGGCAACCTCGTCCCGATCATCACCCTCGTCCACTTCGCCCGGGCCGGGCACGAGCCCGTCGTCGTCATGGGCGGCGGGACGGGACTGATCGGCGACCCCAGCGGCAAGAGCGCCGAGCGCCAGCTTCGGACGCCGGAGGAAGTCGCCGCCAACGTTGAGAAGCAGCGCGACATCTTCCGGCGCGTCTTCGAGAACGCGGGCCTCCCCGAACCGACCATCCGCAACAACTACGAATGGCTCAAAGAGCTCTCCTTCATCGACGTGCTCCGCGACGTCGGCAAGCACTTCAGCGTCAACATGATGATTCATAAAGAATCGGTTAAAGAACGCCTGCACAACCGCGAGCAGGGCATCAGCTACACCGAGTTCAGCTACATGATTCTTCAGGCGTACGATTATTTAAAACTTTATCGTGATGAGCATGACGGCGGATGGATTACACTGCAAATTGGCGGAAGTGATCAATGGGGAAACATTGTATCCGGGATTGATCTGATTAAAAAATTTGGCCAATCGCTGTCTTTCGATATTATGTTTAATAAGCACCCAAACGCAGACTTTGGCGAAAACCCCAATACGATTCTTGACAAATACGACGAATCCTCAAGAGTGAAGATAGAGACGTACAGGGAGGCTGGCGGCTGGGGCTTTCTTGAATATCCAAAAATAAAGCGCGACCTAATCGAAAAATACCGAGAATCCGGCTATGATCTATCTAGAATTCTTGATCCAGATGACGAAGAAGCGCAATTGGTTCAAAAGAATTTTAATGAAGATTTGAACAGGCTGTACCTCAAGAGAGAAGGTTGGTCAGGCGCCTTCGGCCTCACCGTCCCCCTCGTCACCAAAGCCGACGGCGGGAAGTTCGGCAAGACCGAATCCGGCGCGGTCTGGCTGACCGCGCCGGTGGATGCGGACGCGGACGAGGCGCGGGCCCGTCGCACCAGCGCGTTCGCGATGCACCAGTTCTGGCTCAACACGGCCGATGCCGACGTGGTCCGGTTCCTCAAGGTCTTCACGCTGCTCCCGCGTGCGGAGATCGAGCGCCTCGAGGCCGAGCACGCCGAGGCCCCGCACAAGCGGGCCGCACAGCGGGCGCTGGCGCATCACGCGACGGCCCTGGTCCACGGGGAGGACGAGGCCCACGCCGCCGAAGCGGCGGCCGCCGCCCTCTTCTCCGGCGACGTGCGCGCGCTCCCGAAGCAAACCCTCTTCGACGCGATGGGCGAGGCGCCGTCCTCAAACCACGCCAAGGGCGAGCTGGCGGGCGAGGGCGTGGCGCTGCTCGACGTGCTGATCGGCACCGGGCTCGCCAAGAGCAAACGCGAGGCGCGGGAGTTCCTCGAAGGCGGGTCGGTATCGGTCAACGGCGAAAAGGCCGGGGCGGATCGGCGGCTCACCGAGGCCGACCTGCTCCACGGCGAAGCGATCGCCCTCCGACGCGGGAAGAAGCAGTGGCACCTGACGCGGTGGGCGTGAGCGGGCGCGGGGCTGCGGGCACAGGCCCGTCCCCCCGAGATGCCGAAGGCAAAGCCGAGCCGCTCAACAGAAGTTAGTCGTCGTCGCCTTCGTCGTCTTCGACGGTGTGTTCGCGCGGGCCGAAGAGGGCGGAGCCGACGCGGACGATGTTGGCGCCTTCTTCGATCGCGACCTCGTAGTCGCCGCTCATGCCCATGCTGAGCAGGTTGCACTTGCCCTCGCCGACGCCGGCCTTCTGGACGTCTTCGAGCAGGTCGCGGAGTCGGGCGAAGTGCGGGCGGGCGTCCTCTGGGTTGTCGCTATAGGGAGCCATGGTCATGAGCCCGCGGACGCGGAGCCCGACCATGGTGTCGATCTGCTCGCAGAGGGCGCGGGCGGCCGGGAGGAGGCAGCCGGACTTGCTTTCCTCGCCCGAGACGTTGACCTGGACGAGGACGTCGATCGCGCGGTCCTGCTTGGCGCCGATCGCGTGCAGGTCCTCCGCCAGACGCAGCGAATCGACCGTGTGGATCAGGCGGCAGAGCTCGACGGCCTTCTTCGCCTTGTTCCGCTGCACGTGCCCGATCATGTGCCATCGGATCGGCTCGTCGCCGCCCACCCCGCCCGTCTCGCGCGAGGCGAGCGTCCGCCCCAGCACGCGACGGCGGGCCATGTGCTCGTCGAGCATCGCGACCCGCTGGAGCAGGTGCTGCACGCGGTTCTCGCCGAGATCCCGGTGCCCCATGTCGACCAGGGCCCGGACCTGCTCCGGGTCGGCGTACTTGGTCACCGCGACGGTCAAGACCCGCTCGCCGCGCCGCCCCGAACGGGCCAGGGCATCGTCGATGCGCTGCTTGACCTCGGTGTACCGGTCCGTCAACGTTGCTGCCGCGTGCATTCGGCCTCCTGCCTTCCGGCGTTCACCCGCCCGGCGTCCCGGCTCGGACTCCGCCCGAACCCGCCCGCCAACGCCGTCCTCCCTAGCATAACCGCCTATTACCGCGGCATCACCCGCAGGAGTTCTCCCCATGCCCGACCCCGTTCCTCACGAAACCCCCATCCAGCCCGGCGCAGCCGCCCCCATCTTCACCCTCAAGACCCAGTCGAAAGCCGATTGGAGCCTTGAGGAGCACCTGAGCAAGGGCGACGTCGTCCTCTGCTTCTACCCGCTGGATTTCAGCCCCGTCTGCAGCACCGAGATGAAGTGCATCACCGAGGACATGGACAAGTGGGCCAGCAAGGGTGCGACCGTCGTCGGCGTGAGCTGCGATAGCTTCTTCGTCCACGAAGCCTGGGCGCAGAGCCTCGGGCTGAAGCAGGACCTGCTCGCCGACATGCACCGCGAGGTCTGCAAGGCGTACGGGTTCTACTTCCCGGCGTTGAACGTCTCGAGCCGCGGCACGGTCGTCATCGCCGGGGGCAACAGCCCGGACAAGGGCAAGGTCAAATGGGTCCAGGCCCGCGAGATCCCGCAGGCGATGAATCTCGACGAGATGCTGACGGCGCTCGCCTGATCCGAACAAAATACGATTGATAAAAACTGGTTATTTCTGGTGATTCACTGGATCATTTTCCGTTGATCGTTGTATATTTCTGTAGAAAAACACGATGGGGGACGGGATGGGGAAGCGATCGGACGGGCCCGCGGCGACGGAGGGCGTGCCGCCACCGCCGCTGCGGGTTCGGATCCACAAGGAAGCGCCGCCGCGGGACGGGCACTACCGGGACCTGCACCGGCGTTTGGAGGAAGTGGGCTGGTTTCGGCACGCGGTGCGAAACCTCGGAGGCCTCGCGTCCGCCGCCCGGCGGAGCGAGCACGCGGCGAACGAACTGGGCATCGAGCCGGTGGACGCCGGCGGTGTGCGGTTCATGCGGGCGACCATCGACGGGCTGTGCGTCATGTTCTGGATTTCGGAATCAACCTCGACCGTCTACGTCCTGCACAGCCTGATCGCGGGGCTGCTCGGGCGCCTCCCGAGATCGGCCGAGATGATCGCCGCCCGGCGGTGCAAGGCGTGCATGCAGTTGGATGCGAGGCGTACGCGGGGAAGAAAGGAAGGCGAGCGATGAGTGCCGCCGATCTGCCGTATCCGGGCCTGCTGAACCAAGGCTTGCGCGACGTCTTCACGCGTCTCGGTGGTGTTTCTGACGCGAGCCGCGCTCGCTCGGCATCCACCCGGGGCACCGATCTGCCGGAATCGCGGGTCACGATGAGCGTGCTGGAAGAACTGGAATCCGCCGAGCAAGCCGAGCTTCGGGCCCGGGAGCAGGCGTTCGTGCTGCACGGGCTGGCGCGTCGCCAGGCGGCCGCGTTGCTGTCGATGTCGGACGAGGACTGGGCGGCCTTCGAGACGATCCGCGCCGATTTCACCAAGGCCGCGGCGGACAACGACACCGAAGCGATCACGGAACTCATCGGCTACGCCCTCGAGATCCTCGCCGGCCCGATCAGCATGGACGACTTCGTCGACGAGATCGTCTATAGCGATCCCCAGGAGCTCGAAGTCATCGAACGCGTCGATCGCGAGCGCGAGGCGTTCTTTGATCGCTACTTCGAGCTCAAAGCCGCCTCCGGGCTCGAGACTCAGGCGGACGTCGCCAAGAAAGCCGGGCTGAGCCCGACGACCGTCCACGCGATCGAGTCGCGGAGCGTGCGCCCGCAGTTCAAGACGCTGAAGAAGCTGGCCGTCGCCTTCGGCGTCGAAGTCTCGGCCTTCTCCGAGCCCGCGCCCCCGGCTCGCCCGAAGCGAGCCCGCAAGCCCAAGGGCTGATCCGCCGGGGCAAATCCGCTCGCCCGCACGCTACAGTGCGCTCATGAGCAAGCCCCGCAACACGCCCTGCGTCCTGATCATCCGTGATGGCTGGGGGGAGAACCCTCATGCCTTGCACGATGCCTTCAACGCGATCAAGCTGGCGAACACGCCTGTGGCGGATCGGCTGATGGCGGAGTGGCCGCACGCCTTGATCGGGACGAGCGGCGAGGACGTCGGGCTGCCCGAGGGGACGATGGGCAACTCGGAGGTCGGTCACCAGAACATCGGGGCCGGGCGTGTGGTGGATCAGGAGGCGGTGCGAATCAGCAAGGCCTGCCGTGCGGGTTTGAGCGGAAACGAGACGCTGGCCGAGGCGATCCGTGGGGCCCGCGACGCGGGGCGAAACGTTCACCTGATGGGCATCAACTCCGACGCGGGCGTGCACGGTTTGCTGGAGCATCTGTACGCGCTGCTGCGATTGTGCAAGGCGCTGGACGTGCCGCCGGACCGTGTGTTTGTGCACCTGTTCACGGACGGTCGCGACACGGGGCCGTTCACGGGCAAGGCGTTCGCGGAGACGGTGGTGGAGCGCTGCCGCGAGATGGGCGTCGGGCGTGTGGCGTCGATCATCGGGCGGTACTGGGCGATGGACCGGGACAACCGGTGGGAGCGGGTGCGTCGGGCGTACGACTGCCTGACCGGGCGGGGTGACTGCCCGCGGTTCGCGTCACCGGGCGAAGCGATCCAGCGGTGCTACGACCACCCGGGCGGGTCCGCCGACGCGCCGCTGGTGGGCGATGAATTCATCGAGCCGAGCTGGATCGCGGAGACGGAGGAGGCCGCGAGCGCAAGCCGCGTGCGCGACGGCGACGCGGTCGTCTTCTACAACTACCGCGGCGACCGCCCACGCGAGATCTGCTCGGCGTTTCTGCTGCCGGAGTTCCACGGCGCGGACGAGGTCAAGCCGAGCCCGGATTCCGGCGAGCGCGGCTTTGACCGCGGCCCGAAGCTCAACCTCCGCTTCGTGCTTATGAGCCCCTACAGCGAGCGCCTCGCGCAGCTCGCGGGCGTCGCCTTCCCGCGCCCGCCCAAGATGACCGACATCGGCGGGGCGTACTTCAGCAAGCTCGGGCTGAAGCAGTTCCGCTGCGCGGAGACGGAGAAGTTCCCGCACGTGACGTTCTTCTTCAACGACTACCGCGACGAGCCGTTCCCTGGCGAGCGGCGCGAGATTATCCAGAGCCCGCAGGTGGCGACCTACGACCTGAAGCCGGAGATGTCGAGCGATGGCGTGCGCGACGCCGTGCTGCGACGCCTGGCGAGCGACGACTGTGAGGACGTGATCGTCGTGAACTTCGCCAACGGCGACATGGTCGGGCACACCGGGAGTTTGCAGGCCGCGATCCGGGCGTGCGAGGTGGTGGACGCGTGCGTGGGCGCGATCGCCGACGCGACGCTGTCGCGGGGGGGGAGCGTGATCGTGACGGCCGACCACGGCAACGCCGAGCAGATGCGCGACCCCGAAACCAGCATCCCGCACACCGCGCACACGACGTATCCCGTCCCGTGCATCGTCGTGGGCGAGCCGTTCCGCGGTCGTCGCCTCCGCACGGGCGGGCGCCTTGGGGACCTGGTGCCGACGATGCTGGAGATGATGGGCATCCCGCAGCCGAGCGCGATGACGGGTAAGAGCCTGCTCGCGCCGAAGCGCGGCGAGTGAGCCTGACGTCGCGTGTTCAGGCGCTGGGGGCGGTGAGCAGGCCGAGGCGTCGCCCCGCGCCGCCGGGCTGGACGGCGACGAGCCCGGCGAAGACGGCAAAAGCCGCGGGGAGTAGGAAGGCGATCGCCGTGAGCCCGAACTGCCAGGAGGCGAGGTCGCTGGTCGCGGGCAGCCCGACCGCGAGGTGGAACGCGAAGGTGCCGGCGATGACCGCGAGCAGCCCGTACCGCACCATGACCACGAGCGTGACCGAAGCGACCAAGGCGTAGACCAGCCAGGTCAGGACGTTGGGCTCCTGCGCGGGCGCGACCCATGCGCCGGTCTGGATCACGCCGAAGATGACCATCGCCGCGACGCGGTTGCGAACGATCAGGCGGATGACCACGAGCGTTGCGAGCAGGATGACGGCGAAGACGATGGCGCGGAAGATCCCGTCCATGAGCACGCCCCCGAGCGCGTGACGCTCGCCGAGCAGGGCGGGGATGGTCATCAGCGTGCCCTCGAAGGGCGTGCCGGGCGGCTTGCCGATCAGCGGGTTCAGCCACGGCTCCACGAGCGCGAGCGCGGCGCAGAGCAGCCCGGTCGCCATGCCGATGAGCGTGGTCTGCCCGACGAGCGGGTCGCGCCATCGCCCGGCGAGGAGTCGCGACCAGGCGATGAGCGTTTCGGGCCACTGGCGGCGCACGATCGGTTCGAGCGCGATGTAGAGCAGCCAGACAAAGATCCCCGCCAGCAGAGCCGCGGCCCCCGCCTGCACGAGCCCCCTCACCGCGCCCGAGAGCGTGACCAGGTGTTGCACGGTGAGCAGCTCGGCCGCGAGGACGACGCCGAACGCCGTCATCCCGAGCTTGAACGCGCCCTCGCGGTCGCCGCGACGGTTGCGGAGCGAGACGAGCGCGAGCACGATGCACACCGCCGAGACGATGCCCGTGACGGCGTCGCCGAAGTTGATCTCCGGGTGCGCGCGGAGCGCCCCCGCGCGGGGATCGACCGCGGGGGCCGAGGCCTGCGGCCAGCGGTCCTCGGCGATCCGCAACCACGTCGCCCGCGCCCCTACCCACCCCGTCTCCACGCGGATGCCGATGTCCGGCGCTTCCGGGTAAACGCCCGACCACGCCAGACGTGAGGAGGCGTAGACCGGCGGCAGCCGCTCGGGCTCGGCCCGCTCCAAGCCCGACACATCGAGCCCGGCCGCGTTCAGCAGCGCCCGCACGTCGGCTTCGCTCGGCTCGCTTCTCTCGCTTGTCTCGCTTGTCTCGCGTGCCTCGACCCAGCCGGTGTGCACGATCAGCTCGCGCAGGTGCCCGTCGGGGCTGAGGCGGAGCTTGATCGCGCCGGGGAGCGGGGCCGCCGGCTCGTCGAGCGACACACGACCGCCCAGCCCCGGGGGCATCAGGACCACGGGCGCGCGCCGATACCAGAAATCCACGGCCGCCGGGCGCGGGCGGGCGAGGCGGTCCCACCGTTGGCGGCTCTGGTCGGACCTGCGGATCTCGGCAAGGTATTCCTCGTAGAGGTCAAACCCGAACGCCTCGTCGAGCCCGGGCTCGGTGTGCCCGAGCGTGTCGAGGATGCGGCGCGCGTCGTACGCCAGTTCGGTTGCGCTCTTCTCCAGCGGCACGGGCGAGATCAACCCAAACCGCGCATTGAGAAACAACACCCCGAGCAGCATCGCGAGCACCAGCCCGACCCCGATCGCGGCGGTGCGCTTCGAGAGCCCGCCCTCGCTCCCCGACTCGGCGACCATCTGCGGGCTCGGCGTCTGCCCCGCGGCGAGGGCGGCGGCGAGCGGGTCGGCCCCAGGCAGGGCCGCCGCCACCGCGCGGGCCGAGCCCGGGCGATCCTCGGGGTCTGCCATCAGGCAGCGCAGGATCGCCCGATCCACCCGCGGGCTCAGGCCCTCGACCAGGTCCCCCGGCGGCGTCGGGCGCTGCGTCGCGTGCGCACGCTGGAGCTCCTCCACGCCGTCGCCCTCGAAGGCCGGGTGACCGGTGAACAGCTCGTACAGCACCAATCCCAGGGCGAACACGTCGCTCCGGGGCGTGACTGCCTTGCCGGCGAGCTGCTCGGGGGCCATATACGCGGGCGTGCCGGCGCGGACGTCGTCTTCACCGACACGCCCGTCGACGGCGGCGAGCCCGAAGTCGAGGATCCGCGCGTTGCCCTCGCGATCGATGATGACGTTGCCGGGCTTGAGGTCGCGGTGGAGGATGCCGGCGCGGTGGGCCGCGTCGAGCCCGGCGCAGAGCTGCTGGGCGATGCGCACCGCTCGGTCCTGCGGCAAGCGCCCGACGCGACGCAGCAGCGTCCGCAGGTCGTCACCCTCGACGAACTCCATCGAGAGGAACGTGTGCCCGTTCGCCTCGCCGATGTCGTACACGCGGCAGACGTTGGGGTGCGAGACCTGCCGCGCCAGGCGGACCTCGGCGAAGAACCGCTCGTTGCGCGCCGGGTCGCGCGCAAAGCGGTCGGGCAGGAACTTGAGCGCGACGGTCTGCCCGAGGACGAGGTCTTCCCCGCGGTAGACCTCGCCCATCCCGCCGCGCCCGATGAAGCCACCGATGCGGTAGCGCCCGCCGAAGAGCGTGCCCGGGGCGAAGCGGGCACCGTCGACCGAACCGGAGCCGGCGGTGGTGCTCAGCGAGCGCCCGGCGGGTGAAACGCTCGGCGATAGCACGCGGGGCGCGGGGTCGGAGGGCATCTCGAGCGGGGCCGACTCGTTCGCGCCTCCCGCCGGCACGTCGCGGACTTCGACCGGCGCGTTGCCGGGCGGCGACGGCGCGCCGTCGCTGCGCTCGGGCGGGCGGGATGAGGTCAGATCCATATCCGGGTGAGCGGGCGGATCGGGTTGGTCGCGCTGGTCCGCCACGTCGTCAGGGCTCCGATCACACGCATCGCTCACGCCCGCCGGGCGCGGTCACGACCGCCCGTACACCGGCACCAACGCCGCCCGCGTCGAAAGGTTCCACGGGCTGGCGAGAAAAACGACCGTTTCAGCGATGTCGGCGACGCTCGGCCACTGGCCGTGGTCCGCGTCCGGCATCGCCTTGCGGTTGCCGGGCGTATCCATGATCGAGGGGACGACCGCGTTGACCCAGAGCTCGTGCTCGGCCCACTCGGCGGCGAGTGCCTGCGTCAGCGCCGCGACGCCCGCCTTGCTCACCGCGTACGACACCATCCCTTTGCCCAGCTCCCCGAAAAGCGCCGGGCGGGCCGCGACGTTGACGATCCGCCCCCCACCGCCGGCCTTGCGCACCAGCTTGCCCGCCTCGCGGCTGCACAGAAAAGCCGTGGCTAGATTCATCCGGAGCTGCGCGTCGAAATCCGCCAGCGAAGTCTCCATCGCCGGGCCCATCGCGAACCCGCCCGCGCAGTGGACCGACGCCCACAGGCGGCTCTGGGCCTGCTCGGCCTTCCGCCCCACGCCTTCATAAAACGACACGACCGCCGTTTCGTCGGTCAGGTCCACCCCGGGCTGGAAGCGGCAGCGCGGGTCGTCGAGCGCCGGGTGGCGGTCCGGGGGCCGGGCTTCGGCGAGCGGGACGTGGCAGATCGCCCCCGCCCCGAGCAGCTTCGTGACGACCGCGCAGCCCAACGAACCCCCGCCGCCGGTCACCACGACATGCCGCCCCTCGAAACTCATCTGCACGGCGTCACCTCCCGGCGTTGTGGCGGCATCGGAACACGCCGCGCCCGCCAAAGCCTACGCTTGCGCGAGCCGCGGGTTTGGAGGGCGTGCCGATGCCGATTTACGAGTACCGGGCGAAAGAAGACGGCGTGGTGGTGGAACTGGTCCGCCCGCCCGCGGAGGCCGACGCGCCGGTCGAGGACCCCGAGGGCAAAGGGCGGACGTTCGAGCGCGTGCTGAGCACCTTCGCCGCGCGTGCCGGGGCGGGCGAGCGTGCGAACCCGGGCTTTGCGCTCCCCCGCGCCGGGTGCTGCCCCTGCGGCGACCCGAGCGGGCCCTGCAACAACTGACGCTCACGCCCGCGGGTGGTGCCTCTTGTGCACGTCACGGAGGTGGGAGCGGTCGACGTGGGTGTAGATCTGCGTCGTGGCGATGTCGGCGTGCCCGAGCAGCTCCTGCACGACACGGAGGTCGGCCCCGCCCACGAGCAGGTGCGTCGCGAACGAGTGACGCAGCACGTGGGGATGGATCTTGCCGAGCCCCGCGGCGCCCGCGCGCCGACGCACGATCTGCCAGAGCGCCACACGCTCGATCGGGCGGCCTGTGCGGGAAAGAAACAAGCGCCCGTCGTCGCGCGCGTCCGGTCGGCGGAGCAGCGGGCGGGCCTCGGCGCGGTAGCGATCGATCCAGAGGCGGGCCGCGACGCCGTAGGGCACCAGGCGCTGCTTATCCCCCTTGCCGGTCAGGCGGACCACGCTCAGGTCGTCGATGACGTCCCCGGCGCGGACCGCGCCGACCTCGCTCGCTCGCAGCCCGCTCGCGTACATGAGCTCCAGGATCGCGCGGTCCCGCACCGCCAGCGCCCGCGCGACGCCCTCGCCCTGCCTGGGCGGGACGCTCGCCGGATCGACACTCTCGAGCAGCTTGCGCATCTGGGCCGGGCTGAGCACGCCGGGGAGTTTTTTCCAGCGCGTCGGCTGGTCGAGCACGTGGCTCGGGTCGTCCTGGAGCTGCCCGGTCGCGACGAGCCAGCGGAAGAGCACGCGGATCGTCGCCAGGTGACGTGCCACGCTGGAAGGGGCCATCTTGCGGACGCTGCTGAGGCGGGCGAGATGCTGGCTGAGGTGGCGCGGGGCGATGTCGCTCGGCGTGCGCACGCCGTCGTCGGCCAGCTCGTTGAAAAGCTCCCGCGCGTCGCGGGCGTACGCCTCCAGCGTCGCCTTGCTGAGCCCCGCCTCGACGCGGAGATACGTCAGAAACCGCTTCTGCACCGGTGCGAAGCAGGGCGCGACCGACGAAGGCTCCGGTGCGGCAGGCGGCTTGGGTTGGCGGGAACGCTGGGGCACGGCTTTCAAAAAGATCGGCCGAGGGCGGCCGGCGGAGGCACAAAAGAAACACGCCCCGGCGTCGGACGCCGGGGCGTGGAATGGGATTCAGAATCGACCGCCCGTGACGGGCTCCGCGGAGGCTCGGGATCAGCCGAGCAGCTGGAGCACGGCCTGGGGCTGGCTGTTCGCCAGGCTTAGGGTGTTAGTGGCGGCGGCCGAGAGGATCTGGCCGCGGGTCAGCGAAGCGGTCTCGCTGGCGAAGTCCGTGTCACGGATCACGCTGTTGGCGGCGTTGGTGTTCTCAAGACCGATGTTGAGGCTTCGGATCGTCGCACCGATCGTGTTGCGCTGGAAGGCGCCGAGTCGCCCGCGGAGGCTGGAGACCTCTTCGATCGCGGAGGCGACGACGTTCTGGGCGTTGGAGAGGTCGCCGTCGACCACGTTGAGGCTCTTGCCGGAGCCCAGGTCGTCGAGGCGGCGGAAGTTGCCCTCGCCCGACGTGTCGAAGCGCCCGAGCTTGCGGGTCGAGACGTCCTGGATGCCCAGGCTCACCTTGCCCGCGATATCCACCTGCCCGGCGAGCTGGAAGTCGGCGCCGCCGGCGGTGATGTCGAAGGCCTGGATGCTGCCGCGCTGCGTGGCCTGCGCGGCGGCGATGGTCATCTCCACATCGAGGAAGTCGGTGTTGACACGGATGGTGCGCCCGCGGGCCGTCGCCTGGACGCCGTTGATCGTCGCGGCGATGTCCTGGCCGGCGTCACGGACGCCGTTGCTGGCGGCGGTCGAGTTGAAGGCGCGGACAGTGGCGCCGTCGATCGCGTTGGTGTCGGTTGCTTCGAAGTTGAAGATGCCGCTGCCGGCGTTGGTGGCGGTGAAGTTCGCGTCGCTGACGATCTGGACGCGGACGAACTGGTCCGAGCCGTACTTGTCGCTGCGGAGCGTGACGCCGCCCGAGCCGGAGCCGGTGCCGACCGCGGCCTCGACGCCGGTGACCTCGGTGAAGGTGTTGATGGTGTTGACGACGTCCGCGAGGCTGGTGCCGGAGGCGAACGAGAGCTCGCGGCTGCCCAGGGCGCCGGTGATCTCGATCGTGAAGGTCGAGCCCTGCGCACCGCCGAGGTCGATCCCGCCGCCGAGCGACAGGAACAGACCGGCCTGCTGAGCCGACTGGGTGACGATGACGTCCACGTTCAGATCGTTGCCGTCGAGCTTGGCGCCGTTGACCCGGTAGGTCTCGACGCTGGCGGCGACGTTGTCGGTCTGGTAATCAAAGTTGCCGTTGAGCAGCTTGGTGCCCTGGAAGCTGGTCGCGCCGGCGATGCGGTCGATGGTCTGGAGGATGGAGTCGACCTGGAGCTGGTTGGCGGCCTTCTCGGCGTCGCTCAGGCCCGCGGTGTTGGCGCTGGTGGTCAGGAGGCCCTGGAGCTCGGTCAGCAAGCCGCTGACTTCCTGCAAACCGCCTTCAGCGATGTTGACGACCTGGTCGGCGCGCTCGGCGTTGCCGATCGCGGAGGTGGTCGCGGTCATCTCCTTGCGGAGGTTCTCGCTGGCGATCAGGCCGGCGGGATCGTCCTTGCCGCGGTTGATCCGCAGGCCCGTGCTCAGGCGTTCGAGGCTCGTGTTCAGACTGTTATTGTTCTGGTTCAGCACGCGCTGAGCGATGAGGCTCTGGACGTTGGTATTAATGCGACTCATGCGATTCCTCCATGAAACCCGGGACGGACGCGCCGGCGACCGGGCAAAAATCATCGGGACGCCACGCGCCCCAGCCAGGACACCGAGTCAGCCACCAGCCGCTCGGCCTCAGGCCACCGCCGGGATCCATCCCGGCACGCGAGCCCGCTCATCCACGCCGACGCGGCGTGATGCAAGCGACTGATCGGATGCTTCTTCACCGCGATTGACGCTCGCCATGAGGCATGACGCTCATCACCGCCCGGCGTAACGACTGTGCAGCCCCGCATGGTTTTGCCGGTTGTGCGGCCTGCGGAAAACCGCAACACGGCGCCCGAGTGGCGCAACGACCGGGCGCGCAAAAAGAACGCCGCGACGGGGTGATCCATCGCGGCGTCCGGGTGGTTGCCTTGGGCGTCAGCCCTCGGCCGGGAAGGAGCTCAGTGTCTGCTCGGTCAGGTCCGAGAGTTAGCCGAGGAGCTGGAGCACCGCCTGCGGCGCCTGGTTCGCCAAGCCAAGCGTCTGCGTCGCGGCCTGGCTCAGGATCTGCCCGCGGGTCAGCGCCGCCGTCTCGCTGGCGAAGTCCGTGTCACGGATGATGCTGTTCGCCGCAGCCGTGTTCTCGGCCCCGACGTTCAAGCTCCGGATCGTCGCGCCGATCGTGTTCCGCTGGAAGGCGCCCAGACGCCCACGGAGGCTGGAGATCTCCTCGATCGCTTGGCCGACCACGTTCTGCGCGTCGACCAGGTTCCCCTTGATCATGTCCAGGGTCTTGCCCGAGCCCAGGTCGTCGAGGCGTCGGAAGTTACCCTCGCCCGTGGTGTCAAACCGCCCGAGCTTGCGGGTCGAGACGTCCTGGATGCCCAGGCTCACCTTGCCCGCGATGTCCACCTTGCCGGCGAGCTGGAAGTCCGCCCCGCCGCCGGTGATGCTGAACGCCGCGATGCTGCCGCGCTGGGTCGCCTCCGCGGCGGAGATGGTCATCTCCACGTCGAGGAAGTCGGTGTTGACGCGGATGTTCCGTCCGACGCTCGTCGCCTGCACGCCGTTGATCGTCGCCGCGATGTCCTGGCCCGCGTCGCGGATGCCGTTCTTCGCCGCGGTCGAGCCGAAGGTCCCGATCGCGGTGGTGTCGATCGTGTTGGAGTCCTGGGCTTCAAACCCGAAGACCCCGTCGCCCTGCACGTTCGCCTCGTTGACGATCTGGACGCGGACGAACTGGTTCGAGCCGTACTGGTCGCTGTTGATGATCACGCCCGTGCCGCTGGCGGTCGCCGTGACGCCGGTCACCTCGGTGAAGGTGTTGATCGTCTTGGCGATCGCCTCCATGCTCGTGCCTGAGGCGAACGAGAGCTCGCGGCTGCCCAGGGCGCCGGTGATCTCGATCGTGAAGCTGGAGTTCTGCGCACCGCCGAGGTCGAGGTCCGCCCCGCCCAGCGAGAGGTACAGCCCCGCCTGCTGCGCGGACTGGGTCACGATCACGTCCACGTTCAGCGCGTTGTCGTTGAACTTCGCGCCGTTGACGCGGTAGTTCTCGACCGCAACGTCCACGTTTTCCGTCTGGTAGTCGTAGTTGCCGTTCAGCAGGCGCGTGCCCTGGAAGCTCGTCATGCTCGAGATGCGGTCGATCGTCTGAAGGATCGAGTCCACCTGCAACTGGTTCGCAGACTTCTCGGCATCGCTCAGGCCGCTCGTGTTCGCGCTGGTCGTCAGCAGGCCCTGCAGCTCGGTCAACAGGCCGCTGATCTCTTGCAAGCCGCCCTCGGCGATGTTGACCACCTGGTCGGCGCGCTCGGCGTTGCCGATCGCGGCCTGCGTGCTGGCGAGCTCGCTCTTCAGGTTCTCGCTCGCGATCAGGCCCGCCGGGTCGTCGGCGCCGCGGTTGATCCGCAGGCCCGTGCTCAGGCGCTCCAAGCTCGTGTTCAAGCCGTTGTTGTTCTGGTTCAGAACACGCTGGGCGATCAGACTCTGGACATTGGTATTGATTCGGCTCATGGCTGGATTCCTCCGTGAGGTGTGGAGGCGGTCGGCTCCTTCCCACCGCCCGCCAAGCCGGGATTTCCGGACCCGGTCGTGGTTGCCGCGGACATCGCCCCGCGGCCTGGCGTTCTGGCCCGCGGGTTCCCGCCCACGGCCGAAAACCCATCGGGCACCACGATGACCGGGTTTAGCGGACGTCAAAGCCTGCTCGAAAAATCATCCAGGACGCCTGCGCCGGTCCGGAAATCCAACGCCCGATTTCGCCCTCAACGTCAACGGATTCGCCCGATTCGGGCTCCCCGCCCCCCACGCCGCAGGCGCGAAAAAAAAACGCCCCGCGTCGCGGGGCGTTTGGGATCAGGTTGGATTGTCGCGTTGCGAAAGCGCTTAGCCGAGGAGCTGGAGCACCTGCTGCGACTGCTGGTTCGCCAGCCCGAGCACCGTCGTGCCGCTGCTGGAGAGGATCTGCGCCCGGGTCAGGCGGCTGGTCTCGAACGCGAAGTCCGCGTCACGGATGCGGCTCTCGCTCGCCGACAGGTTCTCGACCGACGACTGCAGGCTGCGCACGTTCGGGTCCAGCACGTTCCGCTCGAACGCGCCCAGGCGACCCCGCAGCACCGAGATCTCGTCGATCGCGGCCTTCAGGATGTCCTGCGCCGGGGTGAAGTCCCCCCGCTCGATCGCGTTGCGGATCGAGTTCCCCTGCCCGTTCTTGAGCGAGCTCAGGTATTGCAGGTTCCCGTTGATGAGCGTCCCGCCGAGCTGGCTCGCCGCGACCGACTGCACGCCGATGTTGGTCTGCTGCAACGGCGTGATGTTCGGGCCGAGCTGGAACGTCGAGCCGCCGCCGGTGATGAAGAACGTCGTGCTCCCGCCCGAGGGGTCGATCGCGAAGGTCTCGTTGAGCAGCAGCTCCACGCCGAGGTCGGGCGAGCTCAGCGAGATCTGCAACCCGCGACCCGTCGCGAGGTTCCCGTTGACCAGCGCTGTCACGTCCTGCCCGGTGTCACGCACCGCGCCGCTGCGCAGCGGCGGCGTCGGCGCCCCGCCCGTCGCGACCGCGTCCCACGGGAAGTCGATCCCCGCGTCGGCGTAGTCGTCCAGCTGCGTCCCAGGGTCAAACTTGAACAGCTTGAACTGGTCGCCCGTGCTGTCGAGGGGGCGGTCGATCCGCTCCACCGCCACGAACGATTCCGAGCCGTAGTCCGCCGACTTGAAGACCAGCCCGCTGCTCGGATCGTTCGGGTCGATGAGCTGCGCCTGCACGCCGGTGAACGCCGTGAGACGGTTCACAGCCGTGATGACCGAGGCGAACGTCGCCCCGCTGCTGAAGCTGACCTCCTGAACGCCCTCGGGCCCGGCCAGGCGGATCGTCATGCTGGACATGAGCGTGCCGTCCGTCGCCCCGGGCGTGACGCCCGGGAGGTACAAGCGCCCGGTCTGCGCCGACGCCAGCACGTCCACCTCGACCCCCACCGCCTGGTTCTGTGTGAACGTGGCGTTGTTGATCTTCGCCTTGCTGACGGCCGTCTGATCCACGCCGGAGAGCACGTAGTCCAGCGACCCGTTCAGCAGCTTGAGCCCGCCGAAGCTGGCGGTGTTGCTGATGCGGGTGATCGAATCGATCGCCGAATCGATCGCGAGCTGGTTCGCGTCGCGCTCTTCCTGGCTGTTGGCGCCGGTGTTGGCCGACTCCACCATCAGGCTCTGGATGCTGTTCAGCAGGTCGTTGACCTCGGCGAGCGCCGCCTCGGTCGTCGCGATCACGCTGGAAGCGCGCTCCGCGTTCTTGATCCCCTGCTGCGCGCCCTGGATCTCTGAGCGCAAGCGCTCCGAGATGATCAGGCCCGCCGGGTCGTCCTTGCCGCGATTGATCCGAAGACCCGTCGCCAGACGCTCCAGACGGATGTCCAGGTCCATGTTCGAACGATGCAGGTTCGCCTGCGCGATGAGACTCGGGATATTACTGTTAATCCTCGCCATGACGATCCTCCGTGATGGTCGCGAGGTGGCTCATGCCGCCGGCGTCCGGTCGGCGCGGGTTCCGATGGGTGGGCAGAACGCCCGTCTGTCTGCGGTGTTCGTCTCGGGTGTGCATCACGCGGTCCTCCGCCCTGCGGCGTTGCCCGCCTGCTCGCTCCGGGGCGACGTCGGGGGCCCGTCCTCCGAAGTCGTCGCCCGAGCCTCCGCCTTCGACGAAGCCCGGGGCTCGGGACGGGAAGCCGACCCCGGGCCTTCCGGAGAGGACGTCACGGGTGCCGGGCGGCCGGCCGCCAGGCCGCTCGCACGGCTCGCTCGCCCGTTCCGCTTCGCCGGGCCCGGGCTGATCGGCGAGGCGCCCAGCGCCTGCCCGATCCCCTCCAGACCCGTCGCGGGCATCCCCGCCGCCTGCTCGTTCTCCCGCCGGATGGCCTCGTAGACCTCCTTGCGGTGCACGGCGATCCGCGTCGGGGCGTTGATCCCCAGACGCACCTTGTCGCCGCGAATGTCCACGACCGTGATCTCGATATCGTCGCCGATCATGATCGTCTCGTCGCGCTGCCTGGATAGCACAAGCATCCGTTGCTCCTTCTTCCGGCATCCGTGCCGGACGGCCCGCCGCGCCCGCCCCGAAACATCAGGGGCCCGCGCGACGCACCGGAATCAAGCGCTCGCCGCCGCCTGCGGGGCCTGCACGGTCATCAACGCGTGACGCGTGGTCCAACGCTTCTCCGCCAGGACCATCTGCTCACCACGCTTGCCGATCGTGTCCACCACCAACGGACCCTGCAGGTTCCCCGTCAGCTGATCCCCCACCTTGTTCACGATCACGAACACCTGCGCGTCCTCGATCCGTGACATCGACAGGCTCTCGAGCTGCTCCGGGCGGATCGGCACCGAATACTCCGCCACGAACAGCGAAGGGTCCGTCACCACGAACGCCAACCCGGGCTCGTCCAGAGACTGAAGCCAGAAGAAACACGCCTCGTCGCCCGGCTCCAGCAGGCAGTACCGCGTGTGCTCGGGAAACCCGAGCAGGCCTTTGGGGAAGGTGATCACGCGGTCCTCCGCGATCTCGATCACCCCGAAGCGAGTCGTCCGCACCTCCATGGGATGCTCCGTTCCAAACCTTTCGGCCAGCTCCGCTGGATCGTCCCAAGGCTCCTGCCATGGGCGACGTCCTGTCGATCCACCACGCCCGACGCGGCCGAAGCGACGGGGCGGCTTCCAAACTCCTGAATCCGCCTCGATCACCCGCGCTCTCACGCGGGCGGCGGCATCTCCAACCAACCCGACCCGCTAGCCCAGGAAGTCCAGCAGCGATACCTGGTTCATCGAGGCCGCCGACTGCAAGCCCGCCTGCAACTGCACCTGGAGCAGCGAGAACCGGCTCGTCGCCTCCGCCCAGTCCAGGTCCTGAAGGTTGCTCCGGGTCATCTCATCCAGCACCACCCGATCCTCCTCAAAGCGCGTCGCCGCCTCCACCCGCCTCGCGTACCCGCCCACCAGCGCCCGCGACTCGGACACCGCGTCCACAAACCCGCCGAGTTTCTCTCCCGCAAGACTGATGCCAACCGTGTCGTCCCTCAGCAAGGCGTCGTGAAGGTCCATCAACGCCGCGAACAGGTTCTCCACGCGGACCTCGCCCCGGTCCTGCCCGAGCAGCCGCCCGGTCGCGGGGTCGTACACCCCGTCGATCAGCCCCAGGTCCACCGCGGCGTTGGAGTTGTTCGCCCGCGCGACCGAGATCGCCCCGTCCGCCGCCAGGGCCCCGGACTGCTCAAACGCGATCCCGTTCGCCCCGTCGGTGAGCCCGACGGTGAAGTCCGCCGGGTCCACGCCCTGAGCCGGGAGCTGGTCGTCCGCCGCCGCCCGGATCTTCGCCATCGTCGCCCCGACGGTGGTGACGTCCTCCGGGCGCAGGTCCACCCGCACCGTCGCCCCGTTGCCCAGGGTGATCACGAAATCGACGTTCAACTCCGGGTCGCTGCGGTCCGAGACCACGCTCACCCCGCGCCCCCCGTTCAGTTCCCCGATCGGCGTCGTCGCGTCGAAGGTGCGGATCCCGAGACGCGAGGCCGTCCCGTTGTTCCCGGGCACCTCCTCGATCCGGAGCCCGTTCCCGGCGCCGATCGCCACCTCGCTGTGGATGTTCAGACGCCGCCCCTCCGCGTCCAGCTCCACGCGGAGCCCGAGGTTCGCCGACTCGACCGCGTTCACGATGTCCTGGAACGTCTCGGCCCCGGAAAGGTCGATATCCACCGTCCGCCCGAGGTTCGACACCCGGATCGAACCGAGCGCCTGCCCGTCCACGAGCCCCACCGGGCTCAGCGCTGTCAGCTTGGGCTGCAGGCCCACCCCGTCGGTCGAGCCGGCGGTGAAGGTCAGCCCCGTCCCGTTGCGGAGCCCGAGGTCGAGCGCCGTCCGCCCCGTGCCGAGGTCCTCAAACTCGATCTCAGCCCCCGCGAGCGCATCGATCGTCAACCCGGTCGCCGAGACGCCCACGCCACCGGGCCCGAGCACCGTCGTCCCGGTCGCCTGCTCGTGGTCGCGGATCGCGCGCTCGAGGCGCTGCGCGACGTCCCCGACCGTCTCCGCGTCGCTCAGATCCAGCGTGATCGGGTCCGCGCCGTCCACGACCAGACGCACCGGCCCGGTCACCACGCCGAGCCCCGTCGCGCCCATCACGTCCCGCAGACGCGTCTCGCCCGTCAGCTCCGGCGCCAGCTCCACGCCGCCCCGCACCCGCGCGCTCGTCGAGCCGATCGCGTTGTTCCCCCCCAGCGTCAGCGGCACGTCGAACCCGATGTCCAGATCCGTCACCAGGCCACGGCCCGTGCCCATGTACCGGTACCCGCCCCCGAACGCCTCCACCGGCTGGCGCCCCGGCGTCGAGCCCCCGAACATGTAGCCCACCGCCGACTCGCTGTTTGCCAGGCGGAACAGACGCTCGATCATCGTCTTGACCACCACCGCCTGCCCGGCCCGCTCCTCCGCGTTGGTCCCGATGCTCACCTGCGTGCTCGCGATCTCCCGAGCCTCCAGGATCAGGTCGCTCGCCTCGCCGAGCGCCGAGTCCAGGCTCGTGAGCGAGGTGTCGGCGTGGTCCAGATTCCGCAAACGCTGCTCGGCCCGGCCCAAGCGAGCGTTCAACAGCTGAATCGTTCCCGCGGCGACCGCGTCGTCGCTCGGACGAGACACCCGAAGACCCGTCGCGAGCTGCATCTGCACGTTCGCCAGACCGATGCTCGGGCGGTTCAGATTGAACAGCGCCGCGTTCGACACCATCAGGTTCGGCACACGAGCCGCGTTGGCCGCAATCGAAGTCATCGCACCGCGCCTCCCGGGATCACCGCCAACCTCACACCAGGTTGATCAGCGTCTGCATCAGCTCGTCCGTCACCGCGATCAGCCGGCTCGCGCCCTGGAACTGACGCTGGAACATCATCAGATTCAACGTCTCTTCGTCCAGGCTCACGCCGCTCAGCCCGTCACGCTGCGCCTGCAGGCTCTGCTGCACGATCGAGGTCGACTCGGCCTGCACCTTCGCCGTCGTCGTCCGGTTCGCCACCTCCTGCACCGTCGACGACCAGCGCCCGCGGATCGTGTCCCCGCCCAGCGCCTCCAGGCGGAGATCCTGGATCTTCGCCACCGCGAGCGCGCCGCCGTTCTCCACCAGCAGGCCCGACGCGTCCGACCGCCCCACCTTCAGCAGCGTCGGGTTGTCCACCAGGTCCTGACGCACCGAGATGTCCCGCGCGTCCGTCCCCGTGAAAAACGCGTTCACGCCCATCGCCGCCAGCACGCCCGAGCTGTCCTCCGCGAACGCGAACTCGATCCCCGGCTCGCTCTCGATCACCAGGCGACCGCTCGCGTCGAACGTCGCGCTCAAGCCGTCGATCGCGCCGATCGACACGCGGATGTCCTCCGCGCTCGTGTCATCGGCGAAGCTCCGGTTCCCGTTCGCGTCGATGCCGTTCATGTCCACATCGACACGCACCGTGCGCACCCCGCCCGTCGACGTGTCCCGCACCTGGACCAGGAAGCTCCCGTTCGTCGGCGGCACCGCCATCCCGCCCACCGACGCGTTCTGCGGGTCGCTCAGCGCCAGAACGCGATCACCCGCCGCCATCGGCACCGTGCCCGATGCCCGAGTCAGCCCCGGCTCCCCGGCCGCCTCCGCCGTCACGCGGTTCACCTGATAAATCAGCTGCGTGCTGATCTCGTCGAGCCGGTCCAGCGTCCCGTTCACCGCGTCCCGCCGCGTCTCGAGCAGGCCGCCCACGCGACCGCTGGTCACCGGCAGGCGCGTCCCGTCGTTCTTCGCGCTGACCCACATCTCCACACGCCCGCCCACCGACTCGCGCTCCAGCGTGATCCCGCGGCTCATCCCGCCCAGCACCACCGGCGTCGAGCCCACCATCACGTCCACGCCGCCGCCCGACTGCTCGATCGTGCTGATGTCGATCAGCTCGCTCAGCTCCGCCAGCACCGCGTCCCGCTGATCCCGCAACGGGCCGGCCGTGAACCGACCCTCCTCCGCCGACACGATCTCCGCGTTCAGCGCCGCCACCTGCTGGAGCAGCACGTCGGCCCGCTCGACCATCGCGCCCAGCTCCGCGTCGACCTGCAGGCGCTGATCCACCAGGCTCTTGCGCAGCCCCTGGATGTACCCCGCGAGCTGCTGCCCCTGCTGGATCACCACCGCCGACGACTGCACCAGGTTCGCCCGCTCGCTCCAGCTATTGAAAAAAGCCGTGAGCTGGCTCGAGAGGTCGTCGCCCGAGAGCTCGTTGAGGCGGGCCTCCACCGCGCCGTACACGTCCAGCTTGGCGCGGGCCCCGCTCGCGTCGCTGATCCCGGTGCGCAGGCGCTGCACGACCGCCTCGTTCACCTCGCGCGTCAGCCCCTGCACCTGGACGCCGCGCCCCATATACAGGCCCGAGCCCGACGAGCCGGCGATCGGCGCCAGCTCCAGACGCCCACGCGTGTAGTGCGGGCTGGCGACGTTCGCCATGTTGTTGCCCGCCACCTGGATCCCCAGCTGGCTCGCCGTCAGCGCACTCCGCCCGATGTTCAGTGCCGCCCCGAGGCTCATCTGCACGCCTACTTTCCGCGCCGGTGATTACCCGGCGATGTCCAGCCCGCTCGCCACCTGCTGACGCCCGGCCTCCACCACGCCCCGGGCGCTGTACGTCCCCGCGTGGCTCAGCTTCTTCGCGATCTGACGAACAAGACCGTCCATGTGCGCCAGCAGGCTCTCGGTCGCCAGGCGAACCGTCCGCTGCTCCTCGCCCACACGGATCACCGTCTCCCGGAGCTGCTTCGCAAGACCCATCGCGCGATCACGCCAGGGCTCCGCCAATCGCTCGGCCAGCTCCGTCAGCGTCGGCGTCCGCGACGCCTTCGTCCCCGACGTCAGCTGACCAACCACCGCGCGACGCCGGTGCTCCAGCTCCTGCACCGCGACCAGCAACTCCCCGTGCGTGCGCACGCACGCGCCGATCTCCACGCAATCGGCCCGCGCGATCGCCGACCGGTGACGACGCGTCACCTCGAGCAGCTGCGTCTGCACGCGCAGCATCCCCTCCAGCACGCGCTCGAGCTCCTGGGCCAGCGCCGCATCCCGAGCGTCCTGCACCTCGGCCGAGATCTTCGTCATGCGTCGATTCCGTCCTGTAAGCGGCGGTTCTGTATTTCTTCCAAGGCGCTCGACTGACGCAGCAGATCCTGTGCCACGCGGTCCACCAGCGAAAAACGCGCGGCCTTGGTCACCTGCTGCGCAAGTTCCGCATCCAGCAGCGCACCGAACTGCTTCTCACCGGGCGTCGGCTTGAACGGCGCCGCCGCACCCTCGCTCGCACGCATCTGCGCCAGGATCGGCTGCACGAACGTGATCGACACCAGCTGCTCGGCCGCCTCACGCGCCCGCGACTTCGCGTCCCCGCCCACGCCGCCCTGGAGGCGCTGATCCGTCGCGAGGATCCCCGCGAACGATCGCTGCCGGTCCGCCACGCCGTGTGTCGCCGCGCCCGTGCGCGCGCCCACCGGCACCGCGGGCACGCTCAGGATGGGTGAATCGCCGATCACGACTCGTCCACCAGACGCGCGTGCAACTGACCGTTCTTGTGCAGCATGTGGATCACCTGAATCTGCTTCTGACGCGGGATCGCGAGCTGCTCCATCGCCGCCAGCAAATCCGCCAGCTTCGCCCGGTCCCGCGGACGCACGTTGGTCCCGATCTCCGTCCAGCCCCGACGCTCCACCAGCGGGTTCAGCGCGTCGCCCACCGGCTCCGGCGTCGTCCGCGTGATCGTCAGGCCCTCGATCGTCAGCGTCCCCGGGCTGATCTCCACATCGGCCGTCAGGATGATCGCCCCGGTCGAGCTGTTCACGATCACCTGCGCCGGCAGCCCGAGCAGGTCCACGCTCACGTTCGTCGAGAGCACCGCGCCGATGAACTCCGCCGGGCTCGCACGCTCCACGTGCGGGACCTCCACCAGCACACGCCGATCGTCGAGCGCCCGCGCGATCGACATGCTCTCCGCGTGCGGGTTGTTGAAGTAGTCGTTGTTGATGCTGCTCGCGATCGTCGAGGTCGATTTGTGACCCGCGTACGGCGCCTCCAGCACCAGCACAAACGAGTCTCCCACCTCCGGCGGCAGCACGTCCAGTCGCATCCGCCCCCCGCCGCGAACCAGCCCCGCCGTCGGGAACTGCGCGTTCTCCAGCACGATCTCGCCCTCGCCGATCGCGTAAATGTTCGGGTCGTCCGGGCTCGGACCGAGCAGCGGCGACAGGAACAGACGCCCGCCCGCCAGGCTCCGTGCCGAGTGGATCACCTGCACGTGCAGGTCGAGCTTGTCGTCGGCGAGCGCGCCGCCGCGGGGCACCGTCGCCGTCACCATCACCAGCGCCACCGATCGGCTCGAAGCCAGTTCCGAGATGTCCCCCACCGGGTTCCCGGAGTTGCTGAGCACGTTCATGAGCGGGCGCGCCATCAGGAGCTCCTGCCCCGAATCGCCCGTCCCGTTCAGGCCGATCACCAGCCCAAGCCCACGGAGCACGCTCTCCCCGTGCCCGTCGATGCGCGCGATATCACGCAGGGTCGTCGCCCGCGTCGGCGTCGCGATCATCGCCAGGCAGAGCGCGCCGCAGAGCGCCGCAACCGTGCGCACAAGAGAAGGTGTTGGGCGTGCCGCCGATGGGTCCATGTCTCGCTCCGTCCCGCGCACGCAAGGGCGCGTCCACCGGAACACGCCCGCAAACAGCGTGCCCGGGCTCGACCTGATCAGCACCGGGCGGGACCGCCCGCGACGTGCGCACGAAAACAGCACGGGCGGAGCGCCCGTGCCGCATCGAAAATCACTATATTTTCCGGATCAGAACGCGAAGACCGCGTCCATGACCCGCGGGATCAGACCCTTGCGCCCCGCCCGGCGCACCTCGCCCTCGTTGATCACCTCGATCCGCAGGTCCGCGACCTGCGCGCTCAGCAGCGTGTTCTCCGCCGTGATGTCCTCGGCCCGCGCGATCCCGCTCACGATGATCGTCTTCCGTTCCTCGTCGTTGGCGATCACACGCTTCGCCTCGATCACCACCGTCCCGTTCGGCTTCACGTCGATGATCCGACCCGCGACCCGCGCCACCATCCGGTCGTTCCGCTCGTACTCCCCGTCCCCCGAGAAGCGGTTGTTGTAGTTCATCCCCACCCGCGCCAGGTTGTCCCCCGCGCCGGTGCGGAACTGCAGGTCCAGCAATCGCTTCAGGTCCGGGAACGCGACCAGCGCACCGTCCAGCGTGTAATTCTTGCTCGTCTCCAGCGTCTGCTCGCTCGTGGAGCGGCTCGTCTCGTCGATGATGATCGTCACCAGGTCGTGCACCAGAAACGACCGCGGCTCCGGCGGCGCGACATACATCAGGCTGTACGTCGCCAGCGCCGTCGGGCCCGGACCGGCATCCCCCGCCGGCGTCGCCTCGCGCCGGAACAGGCTCTGCGCGTGCGCACACGGCGCCGCCATCGCCAGAGCCATCACGACGCAACCCACCATCCCTGTGCGCTCACCGCGTGTCATCGCCGCCCTCCACCAAGTGTGATCGTCTCGCCCGCGCCCGCGTTCGGCGTCAGCACGATGACGCGCCCCGGCCCGTCGATCTGACCCCGGAACCGGCGCCGATCCCCGGACAAGCTCTCCAGCTCGATCGTCTCGCCCGGGCGTCCCGCCCCGAGCGCCCGCGCCTGCGCACGCACCACCACGCTCCCGCTGATCGTTCGCACAAGCACGCGGTCCCCGCGCCGCACCACAATCGGCGGCTCCAGGTCCCGCGCGTCCAACATGTCCCCGGGCTCCACGTTCCGACGCAGCTCGTGCCCGATCGCTTCACGCGGATCGGCCGGCGCCGCGCCGGGCGCCACCCAGCGCGACTCACGCACCACGCCCGCGCTCTCCACCCGCTGCCCACGACGCATCGGCACGCTCGCGACCAGCACCTCGCGCCGGATCTCGACCCCCACGCGGATCGTCGCCTCCAGCGCCGTCCGCGCCCCGTCGAACACCGTGATCGAGAGCGGGAGCCGATCGCTCGCACCCGTCGCGACGATCTCCACCGCACGCCCCGCGATCGGCGTCGAGAGCACCTCCGCGTCGCGGTCCTCAAACCGCAGGCGCAGGTCCTGCTCGGGCACGTCGAGGATCTCGGCGATCCGCAGAGCCGCGGCCGTGCGCAGTGTCGGCGCGCCCGTCTCGCGCGTCGGCGCCGACGGCGCGTCCCCGATCCGGGCCGCCGGGCGGCTGTCCGGATCGACCGCCATCACCTGGCACCGCACGCCGCGCACGGTCACCCGCGCGACGTCGACCGACGCCAGCTCGCCCCGCTCGCCCGCGCGCTGGATCGCGCCGCGGACACTCTCGCCGCCGATGGAAGCCGTGCGCCCCTCGGGCCCCACAGCTTCCGAAGCCGACGCGTGCAGCTCGATCGCGCCGATCGCCTCGCGTGCCGGGCCGACGATTTCCGCGATCGACGCGATGGTCACCGGCTCGTCCTTCGCCAGTCGCACAAAACGGCGCAGCTCGACCGACGTCGCGCCCTCGCTGTCGCGAGCTCCGTCGCGATCGCCCGCGCCGTGCGCACGCGCCGCGCTCTCGCCGCCGACCAGCGCGAGCAGCAGACACAGAATGGCGAGCGTGCGTGTCATCATGGATGCGGGGCCTCGCGTTAGCGTCGGAGCTGCCCGACGGCGCGGAGTGTCTCGTCAGCCGCCCGGATCGACTGACTGTTCATCTCGAACGCCCGCTGCGTGCGGATCAGCTCGACCAGCTCCCGCGTCGGATCCACGTTCGAGTTCTCAAGAAAGCCTTGGAGCAGCCGCCCGCGGTTGTCCTCGAGCGGGTTGCCCTGGATCGGGTCCCCGCTCGCGGGGCTCTCGCTCCAGAGGTTCTCGCCGACCTGCTTGAGCCCGGCAGGGTTGACAAACGTCACGATTTCGATCTGCCCGACCTCCTGCGGCGCGATCTCGCCCGGCTGGAGCACAAAGATCCGCCCGTCGGCGGAGATGTCGATCTTGAGCGCGTCGTTCGGGATCTGAATATTCGGGTCGAGGCGTCGCCCCTCGCTGTTGGCGAGGACCAGCTCGCCGTCGCTGTTGATCGCGAAGTTGCCGGAGCGTGTGTAGGCGAAGCCGTCGCCGATCGCGTCGTCGACCTGGACGCGGAAGAAGCCGTCGCCCTCGATCATGACGTCGAGCTCGCGCCCGGTGTTGATGGGTGCGCCCTGGGTGAAGTCCTGCTGGGTGCCGGAGACCTTGACGCCGAGCCCGACGTAGAGCCCCGTCGGACGCTGGTCGGCGTTGGCGTTCTCCACGCCCGGCTGCTGGCGTTCGATGTAGAGCAGGTCCTGAAAATTGGCCCGGCTCGCCTTGAACCCGGCGGTGTTGACGTTCGCGAGGTTGTTCGCAACCACGTCGAGCTGGGTGTTGAGCGCGCTGAGCCCGGTCGAGGCGGACTGAAGTGCGATGACGGCCATGGATTCTCGTCTCCTCTATAAAACGGTCTAGCCGACACGCCCGAGCCCGTTGATGGCCCGGTCCATGAGCTGGTCGAAGCGTTGGATCATCTCGAGGTTGCGCTGCGCGGCGCTGGCGGCGTTGGTGACGCCCATGATCGCGTCGATCTCGTTCACCGCCGAGCCCTCGACCGCGCCCTGCACCAGCCGCCCGCCCGCGGGGAGCAGGGGCTGAGGGCCGTCGAGCGCGAACAGGCTGTCCCCGAGCTTGGTCAGACGCTGGCGGTCCCCCACGTCGGCGAAGCCGAGCTGCGCGACCGCCTCGTTGTTCTGCGTCACACGCCCCGCGGCGTCGATCTGCACCGGGCCCGCCCCCGGAGCGATCTGGATCGGGTTGCCCCCGACGTCGAGCACCGGCTGCCCGGTGGTGGACATCACGAGCGTCCCGCCCGCGTTCAGGGTCATCCGCCCGTCACGCGTCAGGCGCACGACCGGCTCGCCGTCGTGCATGTCGCCGACGGTCAGGAAGCCGTCGCCGTTGACGGCCACGTCGAGCGGGTTGCCCGTCTGCTCGACCGGGCCCTGGCGGAAGCTGATCCGGTTGTCGGCCAGGTGCGTCCCCGCGCCGAGCGCCTCCAGCAGCTCGTTGGAGGGCAGGTGCCAGAGCCCGTCCTCGGCCCGCACCGGGTCCCGCTGGCGGGCGACCGGGGTGTACGGCTTGAAGCCAACCGTGTTGACGTTCGCCAGGTTGTTGGTCAGGACGTCCTGACGGTACATCGAGGTCAGCGCCCCGCTGGCCGAGATCTGCATCGCGTAGTTCATGCGCGGCCCCCGCCGTCGCGCACACCTCGGCGGCGCAAGATCGGACGCGGATCACGCGGGTTGTGCTCGGCTCGGCTCATCACGAAGGACGAGACACAAACCGTGTGCCGTCAAAAAGCAAGTGAAAACGCTTGGACCCGTCCACATGATTTCGGATTCTTGGATCCGCTATAGTCTGCGGCGTCGCCAAGCCTGATGTTTTCAGTAATTCTTGAAAATTCGACGCGCCCGTCAGGGTTGACCCTGCGAAAATACGCCCACGCGGCCTCCATGCCGTGCCTCGTCCCTTTTCCCGGAGCGCTCCCATGCCCACGCTCTACCGCCCTTTACCCGAGCACCCGGCCCACGTCGCGACCGACGTCGGCCTCCTCGCGGCCGTCGCCCGGGGCGAGGCCCGCTTCACCGGCGAACAGGCGCTCGAGCTGTTCAAGTCGCTCCCGCTGACGGGCCTCGGGCGGTGGGCGGACGCGCGGTGCCGCCAGATCCATGGGCCGGCGATCCGGACCTACGTGATCGACCGCAATATTAATTACACGAATATCTGTAACGCCAAGTGCACGTTCTGCGCGTTCAAGCGGACGGCCGCCGATGCGGATAGCTACACGCTCGAGCACGAGCAGCTCTACGACAAGATCGCCGAGCTCAGCGCGATCGGCGGGACGCAGATCCTGATGCAGGGCGGGATGAACCCCGACCTCGAGCTCGACTGGTACCTGACCCTGCTGGCGGGGATCAAGGAGCGGTTCCCGCACATCCACGTGCACGGGTTCAGCCCGCCGGAGTTCATCGAGTTTGTGCACTTCTTCAACCCGCCTGGAGCGACACTGGAGGCGAAGATCCGCTGGGTGATGCTTCGCCTGCGTGAGGCGGGGCTCGACAGCCTGCCGGGCGGTGGCGGAGAGATCTTTGCCCCGGCCGTCCGTCGGAAGATCGGGCTCGGCAAGTGCGACGCCGAGGCGTGGCTGACGACGATGTACGTCGCGCACACGCTGGGCATGTTCACGAGCGCCACGATGATGTTCGGGCACATCGAGGGCATCGCCGACCGGATCCACCACATGCTGCTCGTCCGCCAGTGGCAGGACCGGGCGCTGCTGGAAGGCGGCGCGCCTGAGGACTTCATCCACGGCGACCGGCACCACCTTCCGGCCCTCGGTGGGACGGGCGTCCCGCCCGTCGCTCCTGAGCCTTTACCCCCCACCACCCCCTTCGGGCACTACAAAGCCTTCATCAGCTGGCCCTTTCAGCGCGAGAACACCCCCCTCGGACGGGTCAAGGACTGGGGCGAGCTCCCGACCGACACGGGCGCGTTCCCGGGCGACGCCGTGGCGAAGCTCGACGGCTCCGGCGTCAAGACCGATCACCCGGAGTTCGGGCGACGCGTCCGGCGCTCGTCCGCGAGCGACTACCTCCGCACCCAGGCCCTGAGCCGCCTCGTGCTCGACAACGTCTACTCCATCGGCGCGAGCTGGGTCACCATGGGCCCGCACATCGGGCAGGTCGCCCTCGCCTACGGCGCCAACGACATGGGCTCGGTCATGATGGAGGAGAACGTCGTCAGCTCCGCCGGCACCACCTATTGCCTCGACGAGCCGGTGCTCTGCCACCTGATCCGCGGGGCCGGGTTCATGCCCGCGCAGCGGAACAACACCTACGACGTGCTCAAGCTCCACGACGCCCCGGACAGCCCGGACCTGCGGGTCGCCGACTGGTCGCGGCACCGGGCCCAGCGCCTGCACCATCAGGCGCCGAAGAAAGCCCCGCACGAGACGGCCGAGGGCGGCCAGGCGGAACTGACCGTCCGGGCGACGAGCTGAGGCGGGCTCTGCCGGTGGCACAGCTCTCCGAGCTGTGTCGGGGCTCGGGTTGCCCAAGTTTCCCGTGAGAACCGGGGAACACAGCTCGGAGAGCTGTGCCACCACGGAAGCGAGCGTCCTACCATCCGCTCCTGTCCGCTGGATTTTGGAGCGTTCCGCGATGAAAGCAACCGATCTCCGTCAAGGCCTCGGCGTCAAGATCGACGGCAAGCTCGCCGTCGCGACCGGCGTCGAGCACCGAACCCCCGGCAACCTCCGGGCCTTCATCCAGCTCAAGTACCGCGAGATCGTCTCCGGCAAAACCCTCGAAAAGCGACTCTCCTCCAGCGACGACATCGAGGTCGTCGAGCTCGACCGGCGCACGATGGAGTACCTCTACTCCGACAGCAACGGCGCCGTCTTCATGGACAGCGAGAACTACGACCAGATCACCATCCACGCCGACATCCTCGGCGATGCCCTGCTCTACCTCCGCCCCAACACCGAAGCGACCGTCTTGTGCAACGAGGGCAACCCGATCACGATCGAGCTCCCCTCGGCCGTCGAATTGACGGTCACCGAAACGCCCCCCGGCATCAAGGGCGCGACCGCGACCAACCAGCTCAAAGAAGCCACCTGCGAGACCGGGCTCAAGATCCGCGTCCCGCCGTTCATCAACCCGGGCGAACTCGTCCGCATCTCCACAGCCGACGGCTCTTACATGGCCCGCGCGAAAGGCGACTGAAGCCTCTCCCACGTGGCATGGGCGTCCCGCCCGTGCGAAGCTCGGGATCCAAATCATCCATGAGCTCATCACGGGCCGCTCCGCCGAGCGGCCCGCGTTCTTTGCACCGCTGAACCCGGGGCGATCGACCGCATAAACCACGTCCCGGCGTCGTTGGTACAACAATGCGAACGCGGCCATGCCGCGGCGTTGTTTTTCGCTCGCATCCGGTCGGAGGCCCCATGAAGATCCGAGGCCGAACGCTCGTCATCTGGTTCGTTGTGCTCTTCACCTTCGCCGGCGGCACGGCCGTCTGGCTCCGATACGCCGGCGGGCTCCAACGCCTCCAGCTCATGACCACCGGCATGGACGACTGGGTGGGGCGTCAGATCGTCAACATCGCCAACGCCTACCTCGTCCCGCAGATCGCGTTCGAGCGACTCGAATATCAGGCCCCCGCGACCGTCGTGCTCACCGGCGTCACCTTCACCGCGCCCGACGGCACGCGCGTCTTCGACGTCGGCTCGCTCACCGTCGAGCTCGCCGAGACGCCGCGCATCGGACGCCCGATCGCGATCGCCTCGCTGATCATCCAAGACGGCGAGGTGAACCTCATCCAGAACGAGGACGGCGACGGCTTCCGCGGGCTTCAGCCGCTCGTCAAAGGGCAAACCGAGCGCGAACGCGCCGCCGACACACCCGGCACCAACCTCAGCGACGTGCTCGAGCTCCGCCAGGTCCGCATCATCAACGGCGGGCTCCGCCTCGACATGGGCCAGGGCGAGCCGATGGTCCTCCGCGAGCTCGAGCTCGCGCTCGATATCCGCCCGCTCGAGAGCGTCGCGCCCTCGGAGCGCGAGCCGGACGGGACGGCCGCGGGCGACGAGCGCCCGCGCCCCAGCGGGCCCGGTTGGTACGAGATGGCGCTGGACACGGGCCGCCCGCCGAACGCGGTGATCAAGGCCGACGCACGCCTCAACATCGATACGTTCGAGGTGGATCTCGCCTCGTCCACGATCACGCTGGACGTGACCGAGCAATCGATCGAGGCCCTCCCGCCGCAGATCCAATCGATCCTGCGCCAGTATCAGGCGAGCGGGGCCCTGCGGATCGAAGCGACGGGGCGCGTCCCCCTGCGCGATCTCAACGCCGGCAGCGCGAAGACCACGGTCACGCTCAACGACTTCAACGTCACGCAGGGGGAGTTCCGCCTGCCCATCACCCGCCTGAGCACCGAGGCGACGCTCGATGGCGGCGTGGTCAACATCGCCAGCGGGGTCATCCGCATGCTCGGGGGCTCGGTCGCGTTCCGCGGCTCGCTGCCGCTCGAGCCCGGCGGGCGAGCCCAGATCGACTGGACCGCGAACCGGCTCGAGCTCGAGAACCTCCTCGCCGCCCGTACGCCGGGGGGCGGCGCGTCGCCCGAGACGCCCGGCACGCCGGTTGAAAGGGACGCCGGGGCAGAATCGCCCATCGCCAGCGCCGCGCCCAGCGCCGGGAATACCGATGCCCAGCCCCCGCCCGATGGCTCCGGCACCCGGAGCGCGACGCCCGCGACGCGCTCTCGTCTCGCGGGGCGCCTCTCTGGGGAGGGGGTCGCGAGTTTCGAGCCCAACGAGGTCTTCGCGTCGATCGGCGGCGACGGTGCGATCGAGGTCAGCGACGGGCGGCTGCTGATGATCCCGGGGCTGACCCAGCTCGCGCAGGTCATGAACGTCGGGCAGCGGCTGACCGGCGACACGAGCCGCAACCACCGGTTGTCCGCCCGGTTCGAGCTCACGCCAGAGGGCATCCGTGTCAACGAGAGCGCGCTGGTCACCAACGCGCTCGCCGCCCGAGCGACGGGGATGATCAGCTACAAGGCCGTGCTCGACCTGTCGGCCAACGCCGGGCCTATGGAGCGTGTGCAGGCGGCTCTCGGCCCGATCGGCGACGTGTTCGGCAACATTACCGATCGCCTCGTGACCTATCGCATCCGCGGCCCGATGGGCGATCCCAGCGTGAGCGTCGCCGCCGGGCGAGGCGACCAGCACCGCCCCGAGCAAGATCGCCAACGCGCCGAACGCGAAGCCCAACGCGCCCGAAGCGCGGACCCCGCCCCCGAAACCGAGCCGGAGCCCGCGCCGGAACCTCCACCAGAGCCAAGCCCCGAGCCCCCGCCGGGCGGGCGTCGATGAGCGTCCCCAGGCCCGATCTCATCCTCCTCGGCCTGCCCGGCTCGGGCAAGACCACCCTCGCCGAGCGACTGGGGCGCGAGCTGGGCCGCCCCGTCATCGACCTCGACGACCGCGCGCCCGCGTACGCCGGCTGCTCAACCATCGCGGAAGTGTTCGAGCGTCTCGGCGAGGCGAGCTTCCGCGACGCCGAGACACGCGCCCTTGCCGACGTCCTCGACGCGCAGGACGCCGACGCCCCGCGCATCATCGCCCTCGGCGGCGGGACACCCACCGCCGCCACGCTCGACGCCTCGATCGCCGCCGCCGACCTGCTCCGGCTCGCCCAAGACGAGCGACGCGCCATCCTGGTCTACCTCCGCCTCAGCACCCCGTCCCTGATCGCCCGCCTCGAACAAGCCGACAACCACCACCGCCCCACCCTGACTTCCCCCACCGGCCTCGCCGCCCTCGAAGCCATCCACCACACCCGCGACCCGCTCTACCAAGCCCTCGCCGGCGCGACGATCGAGTGCGATGACCTGAACGAAGCGCAAAGCGTGGAAGCCGTCCTGCGAGCGTCCCGAGCCTGATCACACAATCACGATGACGCCCCCGCGCACCAGCGACTGCCTTAACCCGCGTCGGCGGCGTGCACGGCTTCGCAGAACGCCGCGATCAGGCCCGCGTCTTTCACCCCAGGCTCGCGCTCCACGCCGCTGGAGACGTCCACGCCGTACGGGCGCACGGTGCGGATCGCCCCCGCGACGTTCTCCGGCGTCAGCCCGCCCGCCAGGATCACCCGCGTCTCCACGCCCGCGATCGCCTCCGCGACCGACGCCCAGTCCAGCACCTCGCCCGAGCCGGGAGCCGGGCCGTCGATCAGCACCGCCTCCACGTCCGGCATCGCGCTCCAGCGCTCGACCTCGCCACGGAGCGCCGCCACCCCGCGACCCGGATCGAACCGCACCGCCTTGATCGCCGGCCCGCACGCCTCCACCAGGCGCTCGTCCTCGTCACCGTGCAGCTGCGTGTGCACCGTCGGGCAGCGTTGCTCGAGCTCCGTAAACGCGTTCACGTCCTCCACAACGTAGACGCCGACCGAGGCGACAAACGGCGGGAGCGACGCCATCACCTCGAACGCCTCGTCCGGGTCGATGTACCGCGTGCTCCCGCGGACGAACACGAAGCCGACCGCGTCCGCCCCCGCTTCGGCCGCGACCATCGCCGTCCCCGCGTCGCGCACCCCGCAGATCTTGATCCGTGTCCGAGCCATGCCCCGCTCTCCTCTCTTGCGCCGCATCGGCGCTCCCGCTCGAATCCGCCCCGACCCAGTTCCTTCACCCGGTTCGTCAACCCAGCTCTTCGATCAGCGCCTCGGCCAGGCCCCGGTCCTCCGCGTCGCGCACCGATTCCCTGGCGCGCAGGAGCTGCGCACGAGCCGCGACCGGGTCGTTGAGGTACCGCGCCAGCACGAGCCCGAGCATGAGCCGCACCCGTGGCGCCTGCGCATCGTGCGGGTACGCGTCCAAAAACCGCTCGTACGCTTTCGCCGCCGTGGCGTGGTCGCCGCGGTTGAACAGCGCGTTCGCGACGCCGAGCTGCGCATCCTTGGACATCGTCGCCGCCCCCGGCGTCGCGCCGAACGCGCGGAGCAACTCGGTGTAGGCATCGGCGGCTCGATCGAACGCCCCCGCGCTCGCGGCCGAGGCGACCGCCGTCCGCGCCGCGGTCAGCTTCGGATCCGGCTCGCTCGCCTCGGGCTTCTTCCGCGCCGGGCGATCGGGCTCCCGCTCGCGCGCGCGATCGACGGGCGCGACACGCCCGCGTCGACGCGCGTCGATCCCCGCGGCCGCGTGAAACTGCTTCCGACGCGAGTGGTGCTTCATCAGACTCAGCAGGTCGTACGGCTCCCGCGGCACGATCCGCAACCCGAGCAGCCCCATCGCGACCGCCGCCCCGAACGCGTACCCGCCCAGGTGGGCCGAGAACGCCACGTTGCTCCCCCGCGCCACGCTGAAGCCCATCAGGTCGTAGACCACCTTGAACGCGATGAACCACCACGCCTTGATCGAAAAGATCCCGATGATGATGAACAGGAACAGGATCTTGATGTGCACCCGCGGGAAGAGCACCAAGAACGCGCCCGTCACCCCCGCGACCGCGCCGCTTGCGCCGATCAGACGCCCCCCCTGGTCAAACGCCGCAAACGCCCACCCCGCGACGGCCCCCGACACCAGATAAAACAGCAAAAACCCAAACCGCCCGAGACGATCCTCCACGTCCGGCCCGAACACCCACAGGAACAGCATGTTCCCGAGAATGTGCATCATCCCCCCGTGCAGGAACGCGTACCCCACCCACCCCCAGGGCGTCGGCCTCGCGGTGTCCAGGATCAGCGCCCCCTCGTACGCCTCCCCGATCGCGAGATAGAGAATCTGGGAAAGCAGGGTCAACGCGATCAGCGCGGGGGTGATCACGGGCGGTCGGCGTCGGGCACGGTCGCTGCGCAGGGGGAGCATCTGGCGGCATCCTATGGCCCGCCCCGTTCCGGCGGGCCCCGACCCGTCCACCTCATCCAAACCCGTTCCGGCGACGAAAATTCGCACCCCGGGCAGCCGCACCCACCCATCCGCCCCGGACGCGGGCGGGTCTCCGGTCCGGTTCCTATAGTCCCGTCCTGATTCCCGCGGCTGGCCCGGTGCCCGGCATCGCCCGCCGCTCAGACAACGCAACACCAAACCGCGTCGGAGGATGCATGAGCGACTACAGCAAGGGGCTCGAGGGCGTCGTGGCCGCCGAAACCGAGATGTCCTTCATCGACGGGCAGAAGGGCGTGCTCGAGTACGTCGGCATCCCCATCGGCGAGCTCAGCAGCAAGAGCACCTTCGAGGAAACCGTCTTCCTCCTCTGGAACAAGCGCCTCCCGACCAAGAGCGAGCTCGAAACCTTCAACAAGGATCTCCGGGCGGCCTACACCCTCCCCCAGACCATGATCGACCGCATCAAGGCCCTCCCCAAAGAGGCCCACCCGATGCACGCCCTCCGCACCCTCGTCAGCGCCCTCGCACTCGACGACAAAGACCCCAACAACATCGAGCTCGACGTCCTCCGCCACAAGAGCGTCACCATCCTCGGGCACGCCCCCACGCTCATCGCCTACTTCGACCGCCACCGGCGCGGGCTGGACTTCATCAAGCCCGACACCAGCCTCGGCTTCGCCCAGAACTTCCTCTACATGCTCAACGGCGAGAAGCCGACCGAGACCATGGCCCGTGCCTTCGACATCTGCATGATCCTCCACGCCGACCACGGGTTCAACAACTCCACCTTCGCCGCCAAGGTCATCATCAGCACCCTCAGCGACGTCTACTCCGCCCTCACCGGCGCGATCGGCAGCCTCCGCGGGCCGCTCCACGGCGGCGCCAACGAGGGCGTCATGGTCATGCTCAACGAGATCGGCTCGGTCGACGAGGCCGAGGCCTACGTCATGGGCAAGCTCGAGCGCAAGGACAAGATCATGGGCTTCGGACACCGCGTCTACAAGGCGAAGGACCCGCGCGCGACCGACCTCCAAAAGCTCGCCAAGCAGCTCGCCGAGGACACCGGCAACAGCGAGCTCTACGCCAAGAGCCACCGCATCGAAGAGATCATGGAGCGCGAGGTCGCGAGCAAGGGCATCTACCCCAACGTCGATTTCTACTCCGCGACGACGTACCACTGCATCGGGCTCAAGCTCGACCTGTTCACGCCGATGTTCGCGATGAGCCGCATCGGCGGGTGGTGCGGGCACCTCCTCGAGCAGCTCGAGGACAACCGCCTCTTCCGCCCCGCCGCCAAGTACGTCGGCCCCCACGAGGTCGCCTACACGCCGATCGACCAGCGGTAATCCCCAGTTTCCAACCGCTTCCCAGCCGATTCTTGAACATCAACACCCCTTCGGTACACTGAGCCCGGAGGGGTGTTTTCATGCGCGAACGAGCACACAGCATCGCGACGCCGGGCGACCGATTCGATGACGGGCCGGACGCGCGAAACCCGCTCACCGTGTCGTGGAGCCGCCTGCCCGTGTGGGCGCAGTGGGCCTTCGCGCTCCCGGTCGCGATCGTCGCGGCTCAGCTCCTCCGCTGGGTGCTCCGACTCATCGTCGGCCTCGGGCTCGCGGTCACCTCGGCCCCGGAATGGCTCTTCCTCTCCGCGGCCTTCGCGATCGACGCGACCGTCGTCGCTCTCTTCGTCTTCCTGCTCTGGAGCTTCGTCCCACGCCGCCGAACGCGATGCGTCGCGATCGTGCTGGGCACGTGGTCGGTCTTGGCCGTCGCCTTTTTCGTGCTGATGCAGTGGGGCGCGGCGCGGGCCGCGGCTCAGGGCGGCGACGCCTTCCGCCCCGAGGTATGGCGGTGGATCTGGTCCCAGCTCGCCCTGGTCACGCTCGCCTGGCTCGTGCTCGCGCATCTCCGCCGAGCGTCCCGCCCGGAGCCGGACGACCGCCCGTTCGCCGACCATCCCGCCGGATCGCTCTCATAACCGGTGCTCGCCGCGGGCTTACAGCCCGATCCGGCGCAGCATCTCGTCCAGGATCGCTCGGCTCGCCGCCTCGTTCCCGAACCGCCCGACCTTCACCGTCACCATCGTCCCGTCCGACTCCAGCTTCGCCCGCACCGTCACCGGGTCGCGGACGGTCACCGGGCGGCGCACCACCGCGTGCGGCGGCTCGGCCCGGAGCACCCCAAGCTCGTCGGTCACGTCCCGCTGCGTGATCGTGTACCCGCGACGACGGAGCGTCTCCTCGGCCGCCGCCACCGCCCCCGGCACACGCGCCGTCATCGGCAGCTGCGACGCCAGCGTCCCGTTCGCGTACACGCCGTAGACCGACCGCTCCCCGCCCTGCTCGCGGATCGTGGGGCGTTGGCACGCGGGCAGGGCGCACGCGATCGCGAGCAGCAGCACCGCTGCGGTGTGGTTCATCGCCCGGGTTGGTCGAAGCCGTCGAGCCATCGCTGCATCTCCAGATCGTCCGGCGAGACCGCGCCGCGCCATTCTTCAGCGAGCAGCCTCGCCAGCGCCTCGTCCACCGGCGCGGGCGACTGCCCGCTCGGGAGCCCGTGCCCGGTCTTCTTCGGGGAGGACTTCCGAGCCGGCGCCGGCGTGGGCTCCGCCGGGACCTGTTTTGCCGAGCCCGGCCTCGGCCCGGCGGCGCGGACCCGGGCCGCCTGGGCCGCTCGCTCCTGCCCCGCCGCCTCGATCAACGCCTGAGCCCCGGGGCCGAACTCCCCGAGCCAGCGATGCACGCTCTGCACGTCCAGAGGGACCTCCTCGGCGAACGCCGGGCGACCCGGGCGAGCCCCCGCCCGACGCCCCGCGACGCCCGACTTCGCGTCGTGGACGAGCTGGGTCAGGAACTTGGGCGAGTCGAGCCACGCGCCCCCCGCACGCCCGGCCGCCACCTTCAGGCGACGATCGCTCGAGACCACCAGCACCCGGCGAGCCGCCGAATACGCCGACAGCACACGCTCGATCTCGTCGTCCGCCTCCCGCCCGGGCCCGGCGTACACGATCTCGCACCCCGCCACCATACCCCCGGATCGAGGCCCACCCCGACCACTCGCGCCGCTCGGGCCGCTCGGGCCGCTCGGGCCGCCGGATGGGCCCCGCGAACCACCCTTCGCCCCCTTCTTGCCGGCTTTGCCCCGCAGCCGGTCCGTAGCCTGCCGACGCGGCTCGAGAGCCGCCTCGGTTCCAGCAAAACCAGTGTTTTCGCCTGGAACCGCGCCCGGCTTCACCCCGTCGCAGACCAGGCGCACCTCGCGGCTCCGATACCGGCTCCGCGCGATCAGCTCCGCAAGCCCGCTCGGCTCCAGACCCGCCAGCTCCGGCGGCAACACCCCGGTCACATGCAGCACGTTGTACGTGTCGATCAACAGCACAGCCCCACCCTAGCGTGCTCAACCCTCGCTTGATTCGCCCCGACCGGCGGGCTTTACTTCCAGCCCGGCGGGCAAGGGCCCGTCACTGAAACACCGAACCAGGACCCGAGCAGCGACCCGAAGGAGTGTTCATGGCGATCCGGATCAAGGCCCGCGGCGGCGAGAGCGTCGAGCAGATGATGCGGCGCTTCAAAAAGCTCTGCGAAAAAGAAGGCCTCACCAAGGACATCAAGAAGAAGGAATTCTTCGAGAAGCCCTCCGAGCGCCGTCGCCGCGCCGCGCGCAAGTCCGTGAGCCGCCGGGACAAGGTCGAGTTCTAAAGCCCCCGTTTCACGCCCGCACCGCCCGGGGCGTCAAGCCAGCGATCAACCCGCGCCACTCGCGCGGGTTTTTGCATGCGCCCGCCGCACCCTTGGCAAAGCAGGCTCAGCCCTCCGCAAGGCGTCGCAGCTCGGGCATCATCGCCAGGTCGAGATTCCCCCCGCTGAGCACCACGCCCACGCGACGCCCGCGCAGGGCCTCCGGATCCCGGGCGGCGTCCTGAAAGAGAGCCGCGACGCCCAGCGCGCCGCTCGGCTCCACCACCGCCTTCATCCGCTCCATTACAAAAACCGCCGCCTTGGCGATCTCCCCTTCGCTCACTGTCACGAAGCGGTCCACCCGCTCCAGCACCACCGAAAAGGTGTACCGCCCCAAACTCGGCGTGCGCGCGCCGTCGGCGATCGTCGCGGGATCACGGACGCTGTGCAAGGACCGTGTCGCGAAGCTGCGAGCCGCGTCGTCCGCCATCGCCGGCTCGGCCCCGATCACGGCGCACGAGGGTCGCATCGCCTTCGCCGTGGTCGCGCACCCGCTCAGCAGCCCGCCGCCCCCGACGCACACGTACAGCGCGTCCAGCTCGCCCGCTTGCTCGAAGAGCTCCATCGCGCACGTCCCCTGCCCGGCGATCACGTCCGGGTGGTCGTACGGCGGGATGACCGTCAGCCCGCGCTCGGACGCGAGCTGTGCGCCGAGTTCCTCGCGTGTCGTCTCGGCGCGGTTGTAGATGACCACCTCGCCCGGCGTGCCCGCGAGATAGCCGCGCGTCGCCGCCAGCTTCACCGCCGGCGCGTCGCTCGGCATCACGATCACAGCCGGGATCCCCAGCAGCCGGCTCGCCAGCGCCACCGCCTGCGCATGATTGCCCGAGGAGTACGTCAGCACCCCCCGCGTGCGCGCGCCGGCGTCGAGCGCCGAGAGCGCGTTGTACGCCCCGCGAAACTTGAACGCCCCGACCCGCTGAAAGCACTCGCCCTTGAAAAAGACCTCCGCCCCAAGACAGCGGTCGACCGTCGCGCTGGTCAGCACCGGCGTGCGGTGCGCGACGCCCGCGAGCCGCTGTGCGGCGGCACGCACGCGGTCAAACGTGACCTCACGCACAAGCCCCATCTCCGCCGATCGCCCGGTGTCCACCACCTCCGACATGCGCACACCTCCAGCCTGTGCTCCGTGAGCAAAAGGTATGCGTTGGGCATCGCATGAAGCACGCCGGTCATGAGCCAAGAGGCCGAAGAGAAACGACCACACGCCTCAACACGCGGGCGCCCGCACCATCGCCCATCCACAACAAATGCCCCTTCCCCTTCCTTCTCCCCTAGTGCCTAGTGCCCAATGCCTAGTGCCTTCCCCCAAAAAACAACCGCCGACGCTGAGCGTCGGCGGCCGTAGGAGTCTTCTCCGTTTGCATGGGCTGCATCGACGGCAGCACCGTCATGCTGCGTCAGCCACGCAGCCCTCTCGTACAGGCATGATTCGACACTGGACCACCTCCTTACGCAAGGGCCTTCCCAGCCGTCGCTCGGCCATGCAGCCGGGCCGCCGGGGGTTGTTCCCGTGTACCGTCGCACACGGCTCATCGCCCGGGACGCGTGCACACGTGCCCGGTCGTCGCGGTTCGGCTCTCGGCTGTACCGACGTTTTTCGTCGGCCCCGGCACGGGCGCTCCCCGCGAATACCAATATATCGAACAGACATACGCCCACGCAACAGGAAAGATGCAGCCCCAAAACCCGATTTTTTCCCCACCTGAGCCCCCTGCACCACGCGCGGCGTCAGTCCTCAAAATCCTCGAACGAGCCCTTGCCTGTCTCCTCATCCAAGTACTTCTGGAAGTCCCCCATCTTGTAGGAGACGAAGCAGAACACGTGGTGCAGTGTCAGCCACTCGATATCCCCCCGGTCCTCGTCGAGGTCCTTGCGGAGACGGTTCAACTCGGCCAGCATCGTTTCAGCTTTCATGATCTCTCCCGAGGGGGGCATTCGGCACAAAGGGCTAGGAACCAGAACGCGAAACACGGTCGCAGACTCAACCGCGCCCGAACCAGCACCCACCCCCCAAAACCCCGTACCCCACTTCCCACTCCCCATTCCCAACTTCCTAGTGCCTAGTGCCTAGTGCCTAGTGCCTCCCCGATCCTACGCAGCCACGCTTTCCCGGCGCCCCATCCACCGCCCGCCGATCGAGGCGATCGCGAACAGCCCGACCAGGGTGAGCACGATCATCGGCCCCGGCTGCTGATCGAGCTCGAAGCTGAGCACGAGCCCGCCCGCGACGCCCACGAGCCCGGAGGCGAGCGACCACGCGAGCACGGGCCAGAGGCGCGCGCTCAAACGCAGCGCGATCGCCCCGGGGAGCACGAGCAACGCGGTCGCGAGCACGACGCCCGCGAGCTGCATCCCGACGACGATCGTGACCGAGAGCAGGACCATGACGACGTTGCGGACGCGTGCGGACGCGACGCCGAACGCCTCGGCCGCCGCGGGCTCGAACGCCCAGAAGACCAGGTCTCGGCGCATGGTGACCAGCAGCGCGAGCACGAGCAGGGCGGCGCCCCACGCGGTCGCCGCGTCCCCCGCCCCAACGCCGAGCACCGCGCCGAAGAGCACGTCCTCGAGCCCCGGGGGCTGCGGGAGCCCGCGCGCCTGGCTCGCCTGGACCGCCGCCCGGTGCAGGATGAACCCCATCGCCATCGCCGCGACGAGAACGATCCCGATCGCGGTGTCGGGGCGTGCGGCTCGCCCGCGCTCGCCGAGCCACGAGATCGTCAGCGCCGCCGCGACGCAGAACGCGACGATCAGCCCCGTCCGCCCGGGCTCTGACGCGAGCACCCCGACCCCGACCGCGCCGAGCACGAGCGCCAGCCCCACGCCGCCGAACGCCGCGTGGCTGATCCCCTGACCGATGAACGCCAGGCGACGGAGCACCACGAGCACGCTCAGCGGCGAGGCCATCACCGCGATCGCGAGCCCCACGCCCACGCCCGGCCAGTAATACCCCCGCAGCACCGGGTCCGTCAGGTACTCAATCGTGCGCACGGGACCCACCTCCCGCGTCGTCATCGGGCGCACAGGCGGGCCCATGGTCCGAGGCGTGCGCGTGCACGTGCGGGCCCGGGCAGTCCTCGGCCCGGTGCGCCTCCACGTGGACACGCCCGAACGCCGGCTCGACGTCGTGCGCGAAGACCTCCGCAAGCACCTCCGGCGTCAGCCCCTGCGGGTCCACGTGCGCGTGCAGCGTCTGGCGTAGGCACGCGACGCGGTCGCACCCGGCCGCCACCGTCCGCAGGTCGTGCGTCACCACCACCACCGTTAGCCCGCGCGCGCTCAAACGCTCCAGCAGCGCGCCGAACCGTTGCTGACCCTCGACGTCCACGCCCACCGTTGGCTCGTCCAGCAGCAGCACCCTCGGCTCGCCCGCGACCGCGCGCGCGATCATCACCCGCTGACGCTGCCCGCCGCTCAGCGAGCCGATCGGACGCTCGCCCAACGCCGACATCCCCGCAAGCTCCAGAGCCGCGTCGATTTTCGTGCGAGCCGACCGGTCCAGACGTCGCCACCCGCTCCGACCTCGGCTCACACCCTGCTCGACCACCTGGCGCACGCTGAGCGGGAAGTCGAACCCCGCCTCGGCCCGCTGCGGCACATAGCCCACCAGCCCCCGACGACGCGCCCGCTCCGGCGAGAGCCCGCAGACCTCCACCGTGCCGGACGTGGGCTTCAGCAGGCCCAGCGTGAGCTTGAGCAGCGTGCTCTTCCCGCCGCCGTTGGGCCCGAGGATGCCCAGGCGCTCGCCCGTGCGCACGTCGAGCGTCACCCCGTCGAGCGCCACGTTCGGGCGACCACCCTCACCCGGGTAGGTGTAGGAAAGCCCGCGGCTGCGCAGGGCCGGGGCTTCAGGGCCCGGGTCGGCTTTGTTCACCGGCTCCCGCCCGACGCGCCGACGCGCTGCCCCTCCGGCACCAGCAGACGCTCCAGCTCGCGCAGGTTCTCGCCCATCATCGCGAACCAGTCCCCACCGCCCAGCGGGTCGAGCTGACCCACGCGGATCCCGGTCCGCTCCGCGAGGCGTCGCGCCCCGCGATCCGAGAACTGCGGCTCGATGAACAGCACCTTCGCCCCGCGCTCCTCGATCGCCCGCACCGCGTCGGCGATCTCGCTCGGCGTCGGCTCGGCGCTCTCGATCGGGCGGACCACCGCCGCCTGCACCAGCCCGTACCGATCCGCCAGACGACCCCAGGCCGCGTGGTGAGTCACGATCGCCGAGCCGGCCGCCGGCGCCAGACGCGAGGCGTACGACTCGTGCATCTCGTCGATCCGGCGCGCCAGCGCTCGCCCGCGCTCCAGCACGCCGTCGGCCTCGCCCGCGAGCCCGCGGGCGCGGAGCTCCGAAGCCATCGCCCCGGCCGCACGCTCCACAAACTGGCGCGTCAGCACCGGGTCCAGCCACAGGTGCGGGTCCGTCCCGTGTGCGCACAGCCCGCAATCGTGCGCGTGCGCCGAGTGGTCGTGCCCGTGGTCGTGCCCGTCGCCGACGATCCCCAGCATGTCCCCCATCACCAGCGTCAGACGGCCCTCGCGCGGGCGGCGCTCCAGGATCTGCTCGATCCGCGGCTCCAGCCCGAGCCCGACGATCGCCACCACGTCCGCACGCGCCAACGCCGCCGCGTCGCCCGGTCGCAACTCGTACCCGTGCTCGCTCACGCCCGGCGGGATCAGCACCACGACCTCGGCGCCCTCGGGCAGCAGCGGCTCGATCAGCCCCTTGAGCGGCGCGATCGAGACCACCGCCCGCATCGGCGCCCCGGGACGCACGCCTGCATCGCCCGAATCGCGGGTCAGATAGGCCGTCGCCCCGCCCACCGCGAGCCCGAGCAACACCGCGAACAACGCCCACCATTTCATGACGGACCTCCGAGCGTCCCCACCAGAGACGCGGCACCGGCCGCCGAGCCGAGCCCGGCGGGGTGCAACTGCGAACCCAATCGCAATAAGCCTAGCCGAGATCCCGCTCCAAAAACAGCCCCGCCCCCCGCCAACCGCCCCCAGCCACCCGGTCGGGTGACTTACCCAGCCCGCGATGGACGTGCCGCGGGCTCGCGCTCCGGCGACCGCCCCAGGCCGCACAACCCGCGCCCCTCCGGGCTTGGCTCCGACGCCGACCCGCCCTAGACTCTCCGCCTCCACCCCCGGGACACCACCCGGTCGTCGGAGGGCGTCGGGGCGGTAGCTCAGTTGGTAGAGCGCATCGTTCGCAATGATGAGGTCGGGAGTTCGAATCTCCTCCGCTCCACTTGAAGGAAAGGCCCTGTTTTACAGGGCTTTTTCGCTTTCCGGGGGAGGGTGAAAAAGGGCCAAAAAGGGGCCGGGGGAGAATAATCGGGAGCCAGCAGGTCAGCGGCAGCCGATCCGCCACCACTTCCCCTTCAGGGGTCTGTCCGCCCGTTTCCACAAACGGCGCGTCGAACGGCATCCTTGACGAACTTCGGCATTGCACCATCACCCGTTCCGGCCTTCGCCTTGGCATCGTCGAAATCGCTGACTTCCGGCCCCGTCCATGTCAGATCGAGACGGCGGATATCCGCAGTGGCAACGTGGGTGTACTGAAGGGGGTTCGCCCAGTAGCAAGCAGCGCAAACGCCGGGGTCTTTCACCTCGATACCGTTGGGACAGTGCTCGCAGGACCATGACTTGGCGCGGTTGCACGAACCGCACACCAGCATGTAGTCCTTCACGTCCAGAGTGTCCGCCACGCCGTCACCAGCAACGAGATACGGGATTCGGTGATCAATCTGGAGGTATCGAGGTTCAAATAGCGCGTTGCACAATGCGCACTTGCTGCCGTAGGCCGCGACAAGCGATTCCTTGAAAGCCTTGGGGAAGTTTGCTCTGCCGCCAACGCGCCCAGCGGTAATGTTGTCCAGATCGCCGAAGCGGTACTCAGCCATGCGCTTGCCGTCGGCCTTGCGGACAATCACCTTCACCAGCGGGATGCCCTGATCCGAGACATCCTTGATCGCGCGGGGCGGGTGGTCGTAGCCGTACTTCTCTTTGAGGTCATCGGTCGTGATGGAACCATGCTTGATGATGTGGTCAACCACAATGCGCGCGCGTTTCCCTGTGACCGCATTTAGGGCCGCTTGCGCAGCCTTTGAGAACCTGCCTGCCATTAAACGGACCCCGCGTAAAGGGTGCTCGCGTCATCGCACGGGTTCGGACCATGCCGCAAGTGCGATTCGTTCACAGCAATCTCTGGCGAGAGATACAGCGACTCGAAAGTGCAATCGTCTCGCCCGAGTAGTGTCGCTTGCGTTGATCGGCCAGCCGGAATCTCGACATGCGTCAGGCCCAAGGATGCGGGTAGCGGTCTGCCGTGGTGCTTCGTACCCGTTCGTCCGTCGTAACTCACAATGAACGGGATGCCCTTCCGGCGCAGCGAATCCAGCGCGTCTACGAACTCGTCATGGGCGATACCGTGCCGGTAGCGATGGTTGTGCGTGTCCACAACACCCTGATACGGAGGGTCCATGTACACAACGTCGCCGGGCTTTGCCTGCTCCAGCACCTCACGATAATCCACCGCAGAGATTGCTGTTCTGCCTTGCAGCAGGGCCGATGCACCTTGGATATGCCGTCGCATCGTCGAAGGCATCGCGCCCAGTCGTCGGTTGTCGGGGCTGTTATTGAACTCACCGCGAGAGTTGTATCTGATTGCTGCCTTGACGCATCGGGCTAGAAGGTAGAGGAAGTCCTCGGGACGCTGTTGTTTGTTGAAGCGATCTCGAACGCGGTCGTAGTGCGCTCGTTCGTCGCCAATCTGCGCCTTCCAGATGCCTTCATACTTGGCGCAGATATCGTCGGGGCGTTCGATGATCTCTTTCCAGAGATTCACCAGTGGCTCGTGAAGGTCATTGATCCTCCACTTTTTCACTCTCTTCAGGTGACCCGCAGCAAGGGACACCGCAGCCGAGCCCGCGAACGGTTCAACCAGTCTCTTCGTGTCGCCAGGAAACAGACTGACGATGTACTGCGCCAGTTGCCGCTTGCTGCCTTGGTAAGGGATCGGATGGGGCACGCCCGTCAGAGGCTTGGGAACCGCCAACGAAACGATTGGGGCGTAGTCGATCCCCCGCATCGGCGCAGCATCATGGTGCGGGGCTTTCAGATGGTCATCCATATGCGGTCCTTGTTAGCATCCAATCCGTAGTAGGCCGGACGGCCGCTAAGTATACTCGTTGTGGTCAATGGATGTGGGCCAAGAGAAGCCTGGCGATGGCCCGGCTTATCCGATCCGCGCCCGGATGTTCTCCGCCACCTCGGGCGTAAGGGCTTTCGGGCACGTCCGCGCCTGTTCGCACAGCAACCGGGCCGCGAAGAGTGCGCGGGTTCTGTCGGTTGAGATCACGACGCGTTTCGCTGTTTCGTGTCTGCCACGCGATATCCTCATTCGGGCCGCTCCCGTCCCGCCGCCCGGAGCCTCCATGCCCCCCGCCGATGACGTTCCCCATGCCGACGATCTCTTGACGCTGGCTCAGCTTCGGGCGCTCGGGTCGAGTGTGCGTGGGCTGGCGTTCGAGGTGATCGCGGCCGAGGGGCCGTGCTCGGTCGCGGTGGTGGCGGAGCAGACCGGGCGTCGGGCGACGACGCTGTATCGTCATGTGAAGATTCTTGAAGAGGTGGGGCTGATCGAGGCGCACTCGGTGGTGGCGAAGGGGCGTCGGAAGGAGACGCAGTGGCACGCGCCGCGGACGTTTCTCCGCGCGTGCAAGGCGAACCCGAGCCCGGCCCGTCGACGAGCGATCGCCGACAACGTCGCCAGCGGGCTGCGGGAGGCCGAGCGCCTGTTCCGCGCCAGCGTGGTGGACGGCGAGGCGAAGATCACGACGCTGGAGCGGGACACGCACGCAGGGTTCGGGTACGCGTGGCTGACGCCGGAAGAGTTGAAGCAGCTCAACCGCAGCCTGGAAACGCTCTACCAGCTCCTGCACCGGAAGAAACGCCGCCCGGGGACGACGTGGGTGGGGTTCACGGCCGTGGTCTACCCGGGCCCAAAATCCGCCGACCAGAGCGGGAGCCCGAACGAGCCGGGCGACGACAACGCCGTCGGCGGCTCCGAGCCTCGGTCTGGCCGCCGATCCGGACAGAGGTCCGAGAACCGGTCCGCAAGCGACGCCGACTGACCCGAACGTGTCCGCACCCCCGCGGTGCAGGCCAGGGTTCACCCGCGTTTTGTCAGAGATCCGGCGGGCGGGGAAGAACCGATCCGAGCGCCCGGTTGTTGGAACGAGGCGGGTGTGCGAACGCGAAGCCGCGGCTTTGTTGATCCCCCCCGCCCCTCGGCGTCCGCGAGACGTCGCCTTATTTGCCCCCGATTGCGGGCGTGAGCCCCGGGTCATTGTGTGACCCGGGGCTGCCCGCGCGCCGACTTTACTCTGATTCGGCGTCGCGTTCCGCGCCGTCGGGGCCGAAGCGGTGGCGCTCGATCGCCCCGACGAGCACGTGCAGTAAAAGCATGTGGACCTCTTGGATACGGTCGGAGAAGGTTTTGCGTTCGGAGCCGTCCGGGGCTTGGGGAGCGGGCACGACCCATTGGTAATCGCAGCGCCCGCGGAGGGCGCCGCCGCCTTGGCCGAGGAAGGCCGCGGTGGTGACGCCTCGTGTTTCGGCGGCCTCCACAGCCGCGAGGATGTTCCGGCTGTTCCCGCTGGTCGAGAGCACGACGAGCGCGTCGCCCGGGCGTGCGAGGGCCTCGACCCATCGCGCGAACGCGGCGTCGTAGCCGAAGTCGTTGGCGGCACAGGTGATGTGGCTCGCGTCGGCGCAGGCGATCGCGGGGAGGGCGGGGCGGTTGAAGCGGTAGCGCCCGGTGAGTTCTTCGCAGAAGTGCATCGCGTCGCAGGCCGACCCCCCGTTCCCGCAGGCGAGGACCTTGCCCCCCGCGCGGAACACCTCCGCGAGGTGGCGGGCGAAGGCGTCGAGCCGCCGGAGGGCGTCGGCGTCGGCGCGGCAGGCGTCGATCATCGCGCGGGCATCGTGCAACTCGGCGTCGATCCAGGTGCTCAGGTCGTTCTGGTCGGGCGTGGGCATCGGGGTCAATCATAAACCCGTGCCCAACGCTGCGCTCACCACCGTGTTCCTCGACCGCGACGGCGTCATCAACCGGCGTCTGCCGGGCGACTATGTCACATCGTGGGATGAGTTCGAGTTCCTGCCCGGAGCCGTGGAGGCGATCGCCCTCCTGCGAGGCGCGGGGCTATTCCTGGTCATCGTGACCAACCAGCGGGGCATCGCGTTGGGGCGCGCCACGCGAGCGGGGGTGGACGCGGTGCACGAGCGGATGCGGGCGGAGCTGCGGGCCGCCGGGGCGGACGTGGACGCGGTCTACCTCTGCCCGGACGCGGACGGGCCGATGCGCAAGCCCGCGCCGGGGATGCTGCTCCAGGCGGCGCAGGAGCACCCGCGGGTGGACCTGTCGCGTTCGGCGATCGTGGGCGACAGCCTGACGGACCTGATGGCTGGGGCGGCGGTCGGTGCCCGTGGGGTGCTGGTGGTCGATCCCGCGTCGCGCCCCGGGCTGCTGGAGGAGGCCGCCCGGCTGGGGGTGCGTGTCGACAGCGATGCGCCGAGCCTGCTGGAGGCCGTGCGCGGGGACCCGGCGCTCCGGGCGGCGTGCAAACCCGATCGCTCGTAAGCTCGCCGAGTCGCCCGCGGGGTGCGGGCGAACAAGGGGGCTCGGCATGAGCGAAGAACGGGTGCTGCGCGAGGCGGCGTTCGACGACGCGGTCAAGTACTACGTGATCTCGACGACGATCGCGCTCTCCTGCACGATCGTCGGGATCCCGCTGCTGCTGATCTTTGTGCCGCTGACGTATCTGTTTCGAAAAATCGAGTACGACAACATCCAATGCACGCTGTACGAGCGCACGCTCGTGGTCAAGCGGGGCGTGTTCAACAAGGTCGAGAAGACCATCCCGCTCGACAAGATCACGGACCTCGCGATCCGCCAGGGCCCGATCATGCGACTCTGCAAGGTCGAGGCGATCATGGTCGAGACGGCCGGGCAGAGCTCCGGCATCGCGGCCCTGGTCTTTCTCGTCGGCATCCGCGACGCGAAGGGCTTCCGCAACGCCGTGCTGAAGCAGCGCGACCGATTGGAGGACGGGGGCGACGAGCCCCGCCCCACGCGCTCGGCGTCGTCGCCCACGATCGGCGACACCGACAACGCGACGGCCCTCCTCCGAGACATCCGCGACAGCCTCGCCCGGATCGAGCAACGCCTCGATCAGCCCTGATCGGTCAACTCTGATCGACCCACGTGACCCTTGCACGCCACCGTCGGCGGCGCTCCCTACGCTCTCTCCGGGGGCAATCAACACCCGCGGGCGCGGGCGATGGGAGCATCCACGATGACCAAGCTCGACCGGTACGTCACCCTCGGACGCAGCGGCCTCCGCGTCAGCCCCCTCTGCCTCGGCACGATGACCTTCGGCGAGGACTGGGGCTTCGGCGCCGACGTCGAAGAATCCACCGCCGTCCTCGACGCCTACGTCGAAGCCGGCGGCAACTTCATCGACACCGCCAACATCTACACCAAAGGGCACTCCGAGAAGATCCTCGGCGACTACCTCCGCACCCACAAGAGCAACACGCCGACCAACGCCAAACGCGACCGGCTCGTCCTCGCGACCAAGTTCCTCGGCAACATGTACCCCGGCGATCCCAACGCCGGCGGCGCCCACCGCAAGGCGATCATCGCCGCCTGCGAGCAGTCCCTCCGCCGCCTCCAGACCGACTACATCGACCTCTACTGGATGCACTTCTGGGACGCACTCACCCCGATCGACGAAACGATGCGCGCGATCGACGACCTCGTCCGCGACGGCAAGATCCGCTACTTCGGCATCAGCGACACACCCGCCTGGAAGTGCGCACAAGCCCAGGGCATTGCCCAGTTCCGAGGCTGGACGCCCTCGATCGCGCTGCAGATCGAGTACAGCCTGATCGAGCGCACGCCGGAGAACGAGCTGCTCCCCATGGCCGACGAACTCGGCATGGGCGTCACGCCCTGGAGCCCGCTCAAGGGCGGGCTGCTCACCGGCAAATACACGCGGGCCAACCTCGGCGGCAAGAGCCTCGAGAACGTCGACGCGAAGCGCAAGGACTGGCTCGCGAACAAACTCGACGACCGCGCGCTGGACATCATCGACGAGCTCACCCGCGTCGCGGAGGCGATCGGCAGCACCCCGCCCGCCGTCGCCCTCGCCTGGACCCTCGCCAAGCCGCCCGTCGCGAGCACCATCATCGGCGCCCGCACGCTCGACCAGCTCCATAAGAACCTGATCGCGATCGACGTCGAGCTCGCCCCCGAGCACCTCGAAGCCCTCGACAAGGCGAGCCACCAACCCCCGATCTTCCCGCAGTCGTTCATCCCCGGCACCCGCAACAACGTCTACGGCGGCACCACCATCAACAACACCCCCTCCGAAGCCTGGAACCTCGCCCCACAGTCCGACGACGAACGACACTGAGCCCAGAACCCACTCGGTGTTCACCTGCCTTGGCGCGGCCCCGGCGAGTCGGACGCAGGGGGCGATGCGCCACGTCTCAAAACCCGTCGCCCTCGGTCGCCCGCTCAGACACCTAGCTCGCTTGACGGGGCCTTCCAGCTGGGTCGGATCTCTCCCACACACTTGCACGCGGCCGCCCCTTCCCAGGGGCGGCCGCGTTGTTCATTAAGGGCGCTCACCACCACCCCCTACTTCAACACCCGCTTGCCTAGACGCACGCGCTCGGCGTTCATCTTCACCAACGCCGGTGGGTGATCCCCGATCAGGCGCACGAGCTGCGTCTTGCTCACCACCAGGCGCAGGGCGGCCGTCTCTACGTCCCAACCCGCCGCCTCCAGCACGTCCATCGCCTCGGCGAGCATCGCCGGAAAATCCCGGTGCGACGGGCTGCACGAGATGCGGCCCTTGCCGCCGGCTCCCTTGCCCGTTCGGCTCATCCAGAGCGCCGTGCGGCACTCGCCCAGCGGCACGCCCACGCGCACCTCCGTCGCGAGCGCAAGACGCAGGCGACGCAGCGCCACACGCTGGTTCTCCATCGCGCTCCGGCGTTCCCCGGCCTGCGCGCTCACGCCGCTCGCCCGGTGCGTCAGCACCACCAGCGTCTGCACCTTGTTGCGGTGCTGCCCGCCCGGGCCGCTGCTGCGCCCGCGACCCAGCTCGCACAACGCCAGCAGCGCCTCGTCCGCCAGCGCGGCCGGGTGGGCGGGCCAGTCCTCGGGGCGGGGCTTCTCGATCAGCATGCGGTGGTCGGCACGGGGGTGAGGGTGAGATCGTCGCGCACGCCGCTGGCGAGCATGGCGCCGCCGAGGCCCGCGATCATCGCCGCGTTGTCCACGCAGTATCGCATTTTGGGGATCCGGAGTTCGAGGTCGGCCCGCTCGGCGAGCGCCGCCAGCTCGACCCGCAAACGCGAGTTGGCCGTCACACCCCCGCCCGCGACCAGCGACCGCGGGCGCACGCCGCCCTCGTGCAGATGCGCCAGCGCTCGCTCCAGCTTCAGCACGACCGCGCGCGATGCGGCCCGCTGAAAGCTCGCCGCCACATCCGCCCGCTCGCGATCGCTCACCTCGTGCAGATCGCGCGGGTAGCCGCCCCCCTCGTGCTTCGGTCGCGGCGTGCCACGGACGGCGTACAACACGGCCGTCTTTAAGCCGCTGAACGAGAAATCCAGCGACCCCGCGCCCAATCGGCTCACCGGAAAATCGTGCGCGCACTCGTTGCCCGTCACCGCGAGCGTGTCAAGGTTCGGCCCGCCCGGGTACTCGAGCCCGAGAATCGTCGCGGCCTTGTCGTACGCCTCGCCGACCGCGTCGTCGATCGTCCGCCCGAGGCGCGACAGCGTCAGCGGCCCATCCAGGCGGTAGGTCGAGGTGTGCCCGCCGCTCACGACCAGCCCGATTGCGGGGTACGCGATCTCGCCGGGGTCGTCGCCATCACCGTCCGCGAGCGCCGCGGCCCAGAGGTGCGCATGGACATGGTCCACGCCGACGAGCGGCAGGTGCCCCTCGCCCCCGTCACGCCCCGGGAGCGCCCACGCGAGAGCCTTCGCCGCGGCGACGCCGACGAGCAGACTCCCGATCAGCCCCGGGCGGTGCCCGACCGCGACCGCGTCGATCTCCGCGAGCGTCACGCCCGCGCGATCGAGCGCGGCGCGCACAACGGGCGTGATGCGTTCCGCGTGCGCACGGCTGGCGATCTCCGGCACGACGCCGCCGTACTCGGCGTGCAGCTCCGCCTGCGTCGCGACGACGCTCGACCACACGAGGCGCGCGCCCTCCACCACGCTCGCCGCCGTCTCGTCGCACGAGGATTCCAAGCCCAGCACCAGTCGCGGACGCTCGCCCATGCGCTCAGTCGCCGCCGTTCTCGATCGGCTCGACGTCCGCGTCGATCAGCCACCGCTCGAGGCTGGGCCCGGTGATGCGCAGCTCGCGCACCACGTTGCCCTCCGCATCGCGGATGATGACCACGCCGCCTTCGAGCTCGATCCCGTCGTCCCACAGGTCGCGGGCCGGGCGGCGCTCGCCGCCGGCCGCGATGCGCTCGAGCTCCTGCACGCGGCTGTCCACGCGCCCCAATTCGCGGAGCACGCGCTCGCGCCGGAGCAGCATCTCGCGGAGCTCCTCCATCGCGATCGCGTCGCCGCCCATGCCGGGCATGCCCGTGGGCGTCCAGTCGCCGTCGTCGATCCGCCCCTGCACCGCGAGCACGGCGGCCGAGAGCTGCGGGTCGGCCAGCTCCTCGACCACCCACGACGGGTCGGCCCACCGCCCGCGCTCGCTCGCCTCGGTCGCGGCGGCGTCGGTCCGGATGATCTCTTGCTCGGCCCGCTGACGCAGCAGACGCACCGTCTGCTCGTCGCTGATGGGCACAAAGAACCCCTCGGTCGGGTCCACGCCCCACTCGGTCGCGCCCGCGTTGCGGTGCAGGCTCCGACCGCTGGGCAGGTAGTAACGCTGAGTGGTGAACTTGAGCTGCCCGCCGCTGCCCCGCGGCAGGCGCTGCAGGCTCTGCACGCTCCCCTTGCCGAAGCTGCGCGTCCCGACGACGACCGCGCGCCCGTTCTCCTCCAGCGCGCCCGCCACGATCTCGCTCGCCGAGGCGCTCTGCTCGTTGATGAGCACCGCCATCGGGAAGTACGGGAGCGTGCCCTCGCCGCTCGCGCTGCGTGTGTCGGTCTCGAACGCACGCCCTCGCGTGGAGACGATGTCGCCCTCTTCCATAAACAGGTTCGCGATGTTGACCGCTTCTTCCAGCCCCCCGCCCGGGTTCCAGCGGAGGTCGAGGATCAGCCCCCCGAGGCCTCCGGGCGTGTCGCCGCCGAAGGACGCGATCGCCTCGAGCAGGTCGCGATCAACCCGCGGCGTAAATTGGCTGAGGCGCACGTACGCGATCCGGCGCTCCGGATCGATCATGTGGAGCCATCGCCCGTCGTTCCCCGGGTCGCGGTGGAAGCCGGTGACCGAGAGCGTGCGGACGGGGGCACGCTCGATGGCGATCTCCAGCTCCCGCCCGGCGCGCTCGACGTTGAGCGTGACGACCGTGCCCGCCTCGCCCTGGAGCAGATCGACGCACTCTTCCGCCGATCGCCCCTGCGTGCTGACGCCGTCGATCTCGAGCACGCGATCCTCGGCCATCAGCCCGGCCCGGAGCGCGGGCGAGCCCTCCAGCGGGCTGACGATCGTGAGCCACCCGTCGCGGACGAGGATCCGCGCCCCGATGCCCACGTACTCCCCGGTCAGCCGCTTGTTGAACTCCGCCGCGCTGGCGGGGGGGACGTACTCGGTATAGGGGTCTTCGAGCTTCTGGAGCATCCCCTGGATCGCGCCGCGCTGGAGCGCTTCGAGATCGACCTCGTCGACATACATACGCGTGATGAGGCTTTCAACGTCGATGATGGGGTCGAGGAAGGCGTAGCCGTTGCTGGGGCGGAGCGCCAAGGCGAGCGTGGAGCCGAGGACGGCGACCGCGAGAACGCCCACGAGCAGGCCCTGCGTCCACGCCCCGCCCGCGCGCCGGTGCGTCGCGTGCCGGCGCGACGAGCCCGTTGCCGAATCCCGAACCGATCGCCGCATCGCGCACCTGTCCTTTCCTGACCCCAACCCCTGACCCCAACAATCCCATCCTCATTCTATGGGGCGTGGTGGCTCGCCTCTCGCCCCACCTACGATGCCCCGCGGGCGACCGTTCGCCCCTTGCACGGGAGACCACTTGGCCGGATCGAGTTTCGAGCAGCAGCGTCAGGGCATCCGGGTCGTCGCGGAGAAGGCGGTCGTCGCGGCCGTCCGCTTGCCGGAGGACCGTTTCGACCCCAGCGACCCGTTCGGCGAGCTCCGCGAGCTGGCCCGCCAAGCCGGGGCCGAGGTCGTCGCCGAGCTCACCCAGAACCTCGAACGCCCCGTCGCTGGCACCTACATCGGCACCGGCAAACTGCACGAGCTCCGGGAGCTCTGCGAGTTGACCGGCGCGGGCACCGTCATCTTCGACCACGAGCTCAGCCCCAAGCAGATCGCAGGCATCGAGAAGGTCGTCGAACGCAAGGTCCTCGACCGCTCCGAGCTCATCCTCGACATCTTTGCCGGGCGCGCCACGACGCGCGAGGCTCAGCTCCAGGTCGAGCTCGCCCAGCTCGAGTACACCTACCCGCGCCTCCGCGCCATGTGGACCCACCTCGAGCGCGTCGCCGGCGGCTCGCCCCAGGGTGTCGGCACCCGCGGGCCGGGCGAGCAGCAGCTCGAGATCGACCGGCGACTCGTCCAGCGCAAGAAAACCCAGCTCCAGCGCGAGCTCAACGAGATCCAGGGACGCAAGGCCCGCAGCGTGCAGAAGCGCAAGCTCGATCACTTCACGGTCGGGCTCGTCGGCTACACCAACGCCGGCAAGTCCACGCTCTTCAACACCCTCACCGCCGGCGGGGCCTACGCCGACGACCGACTCTTCGCGACGCTCATGACCCGCACCCGCCAGTGGGACCTCGGCGGAGGGCTCGACGTCATGCTCAGCGACACCGTCGGCTTCGTCCGCGACCTCCCCCACCACCTCGTCGCCAGCTTCCGCGCCACGCTCGAAGAAGCGACCCACGCCGACCTCCTGCTGGTCGTGCTCGATGTGGCGGACCCGGCGGCCGAGATGCACCTCGAGGCCGTCCAACGCACGCTCGACGAGCTCTTCGACGAGCGAGACCGGCGCGAACCGGGCACCCGCCACCCCGAGCGCGTGCTCCTGCTCAATAAGGCCGACCGCCTCGCGGACAACAGCAACCTGCTCGTCTGGCAGCAGCGCGTGCCGGGCTCGATCCCGCTGTGCGCACTCCCGAACGAGGAGGGGATGCCGAAGATCGGCGCGGAGGCGCTGATCGCCCGCGTGACGGCCGCCGCCAAGGGCGAACTCCGCGAGCGCGAGCTGCTCGTGCCGATGCGCGACAGCAAGACGGTCGCGACGATCGAGAACCGGGCCGAGGTGCTGAGCCGCGAGTACGAGGGCGGGTCGGTGCGTCTGCGCGTCCGCATCGGCGACCGCCAGCTCGCCCAGCTCCGGGCCGCGGGCGGGGAGCTGGAAGTCGTCGGCGACCCCACCGCGGGCCAAACCCCAAGAACACGCGGCTGGCAGGCGCCGGAACACGCCGCTGAGTAAGCACACGCTCCACCTGTGCCACTGACCTCTTCCGAGAGGTCAGTCCTCCCAACGCATCGCCCGGAGCACTGACCTTGCGGACAAGGTCAGTGGTACATCACGTCTGCACGACGCTCATTCCGCGCCGCCGCTCCCCACCGGGCGCATCAGCGGGAACAGGATCACATCCCGGATCGTGCGCTCGTTCGTCAGGAGCATCACGAGGCGGTCGATCCCCAGCCCGAGCCCGCCGGCCGGGGGCATGCCCACCTTGAGCGCCTCGATGAAATCCTGATCGAACGTGCGGAACGTGTTTTCCTCGTCATCGAGACCCGCGAGTTGCTGCTTGAAGCGCTCGGCCTGCACGTCCGGGTCGTTCAGCTCCGTGTACGCCGGTCCGATCTCCATCCCCGCGATAAACAAATCCCACCGCTCGGCCAGCGGAATCCGGTCACCGCCCGTCCCCGCCTTCGCCTTGGTCAAGGGGCTCAGGGCGGCCGGGTAGTCCATCACGAACGTCGGGCGCTCCGGGTCGATCGACTTCTCCGCGACCTCCTCGAACAGCTCGTTCACGATCAGGATCGGGTCCAACGCCTGACCCGCTTCGTTCTTCGTCTTGAGCTTGCGCTGCGTCGCCTCGGCGTGCGCACGATCGAAGTCGTCGAACCGGAACCCGAGCGCCCGCTCGAACAGCTCCGCGTACGTCACGCGCTCGAACGCGCGCCCGTAATCGATCTTCAGTTCGCCGAACGGGAGCACCAGCGTCTCCGGCAGCTCGTCCTCGTCGGCCGGCGCGAGCACCGCGCACCCCTTGCCCGCCCCCGTCGTGTCCAGGTCGCGGTCCTCGACAATCACGACCCGCGCCAGCTCCTTGATGAGCCCCTCGGTCAGCTCCATCATCGACCCGTAGTCCCCGAACGCCTCGTACACCTCGACGACCGTGAACTCCGGGTTGTGTGTCTTGTCCAGCCCCTCGTTGCGAAAGTTCCGGTTCACCTCGTACACCCGCGGCATCCCCCCCACCAGCAGCCGCTTCAAGTACAGCTCCGGCGCGATCCGCATAAACAGGTCCAGCCCCAGCGCGTTCATCGTGGTCCGGAACGGGCGTGCGGCCGCACCGCCCGCCAGCGTCTGTAGCATCGGCGTCTCGACCTCGAGATACCCGCGCTCGTCCAGATACCTGCGGATGCGGCTCACGATCCGGCTCCGCAGCGTGAACGTCCGCATCGTCTCCGGGTTCGACCACAGGTCCACGTACCGCTTCCGATACCGCAACTCCAAGTCCTGCAACCCCGCCCGCTTCTCCGGCGGTGGCGTCAGGCACTTGCCCCCCGGCGCAGCGCTCTCCGCCCAGATCGTCACCTCGCCCGCACGCGTCTTCATGAGCGGCCCGCGCACCACCGCCAGGTCGCCCAGGTCCAGCTTCTTCGCAAGCGCAAACCCCTGCTCGTCGCAGTCCCGCTTGCTGAGCGCCACCTGCACGTCCCCGGTGTGGTCGCGCAGGTTGAGCCAGACCAGCTTCCCGTTGTCCCGGTGCAGCACAACGCGCCCCGCGACCGCGACCCGCGGGCGATGGTCCTCCACCGGGGGCAGGGCCGAGTCGTCGAGCGACGGGTCCGCCTTCTTCGCGGCGCTGCGGGCCGACTCCGACGCCTGGTGCTGCTGATCGGCCGATTCGTCGTACCGGCGCTTCGCCTCGGCGCAGGTCGTCAGGTTCGGCGTGCGCACGCCGTAGGGGTCAAAGCCCAGCGCCGCGACCGCCTCCCGGTTCGCTCGGCGTTGCAGCTCCAGTTTGTGCACCTCCGCCTCGGTCGGGACGGCGGCGGGCGGGGGCGTTGTCGATGCGGTGTCAGGGTCCATAAGGCCCGATCCTACGAGCCCACACCCGCAGAAAGCCCGAGAACCACGACGACACCCCCACCCCGCCTTTTTTGAAGCCTTGGCTTGTCCTGCCGATTAGTTAGTGTATACTAGCTAGTATTCACTAACTGAGCCCGGGTGGTATTCCACCTACACGGGCAAGCGCACCCCGAACCGAGAGGAACACACCATGCTGCTGATCAAGCTTTTGAACCGTGCGAGCTACGCCCTGTGCCTGCTGGCGGTCGTCTTTGCCGCCGGCGGGGCGATCTGGGGCGTCTGGAACCCCGGGGCCGAGGGGGTCGCGTGGCGGAGCGTCGCGACGGCGTTGATCATCTGCGCCGCCGCCGGGGCCGTCATCGCGATCAACGGCATCCTCGGCGTCCGGATGATCCGTGAGAGCGAGATGACCGCCTGGCTCCCCCTCGGACGGGGTGAGGCCGACCCTGAGGGACACTGACCCCGCGCGGCCTCGCAAGTCTTGAACAGAACGCGACTTCTGCGCGATGAACTGGCGGAACCTCGCCGGTTGGAACGACCCGGATCTTGGTTTCCGGACCCGCGACCGACGTCCCCGGTGGTTCTTCCTCCCTTTTGGATCGGACGCTTCACCGGTGCGGGCGGCCCGCACCGGGGGGCGAACCGATGCCGAGGCAGGGGCGCGCAGCACGAGGGACGGGGAGGGCGACCGTCGCGTGCGCGTCGGTCGTCCTCGTGTCCGTGCTCACGCCCGGGTGCGCCGCCCCGCGAGCCGAGCGAGGTGACGCCGGGGAACGGGCGATGCTCGCGAGCGGCGAGACGGACTCCCCCGCGCTGGTCCGCCGCGAGGCGCCGGTTCCGGATGACCGGGCGATGCTCCGCCCGCACCAGCCCTCGCACGTCGCCGGGGCCGCCGCGATGGCGCTCGAGGAGGTGTTCTATTTCCGCGGCCGCCCCCTGGCGGCGACGGTCCACCTCGGCGGGCCGACGCGCGACGTGGACGCCGTCATCCTCGCCCTCATGACCGACGACTGCCACACCCGGTTCGCGCGCCTGTTCGTCGTTGGCTCGCGCGACGGGTACCGCCTCGCCCGCCCGACCGGTCCCCGCGCCCGCGGACGCCCCTCCGACCCGAGCACACGCGAGGCCCTGCGCCTGCTCAACATCAACACCCCCGGGAAGGACGCCGTCGAGGTGCTCGACGCGCACGACCAGGTCATCCGGGGGCGGCATTTCACGCGCGCGCGCCTGCGGCTGAACCTCTATCACTGGTACGACCCGACCGACCTCGGGCCCGTCTGCTTCGAGATCCAGGGGCACCCGCTCGACCCGGACGACCCGGGCATGCCGCCGGTCCGCCTGGTGGGCGAGCGCCGGCTCTGTCCGCCCGGTGGGCGAGCCGCCGAGCAATGGGTGCGCGCGAACAGCACACGCTGACGCAGCCGAAGCCTCACACCCGCTGACCACGCGCACAAAAAACGCCCGGGCCTCCGCCCGGGCGTCAACTGCGATTTCAAACTCCGGCCCTAGGCTGTGTCTGAGGGATCATTTGTTCGGCGCACGGCCGGTTGCGCGATTGAG
>RECY01000018.1 GCA_007693785.1 Phycisphaerales bacterium
CCCAGGGCTGGATCATGAACTCCTGGAAGTCGACGGTGTTGTCGGCGTGCTTGCCGCCGTTGAGGATGTTGAGCATGGGGACGGGAAGGGTTTTGGCGGCCGAGCCCCCGAGATAGCGGTAGAGGGGGAGGCCGCTGGCTTCGGCGGCGGCTTTGGCGACGGCCATCGAGACGCCGAGCACGGCATTGGCGCCGAGGGAGCTCTTGTTCGCGGAGCCGTCGATCTCGAGCATGGTGCGGTCGATCAGCTCCTGCTCGCGGGCGTCGAGGCCCTCGACGCCGGGGGCGATGCGCTCGATGACGTTGTCGACGGCTTCGGAGACGCCCTTGCCCATCCAGGCTTTGCCGCCGTCGCGGAGTTCGGCGGCTTCGTGCTCGCCCGTGCTGGCGCCGCTGGGGACGGCGGCCCTGCCGATCGCGCCGCTGCTGAGCCCGACCTCGACCTCAACAGTCGGGTTCCCGCGTGAATCGAGCACCTGGCGGGCGTGGACGAGTTCGATATCGAAAGCCATGGCGTGGGGCTCCTGGGATGGGCTGGTGGCGCGTGTTCCGGGGCGGGTCGTCCCGCCGGGCGTGATCCTACCCGCTCGCCCGGGGCGTGAGGGGCGGGGAAGGTCGCTCGGCGTGCGCCAAGATCGGGTTCAATCCGAAATCCGGGCGGCGGCTCGGTGCGGGGGTGGCGCGGGCGTGGTATGTTTCGTGCGAGCGGAGCCGGCGCTGGACGCGCGGGCGACAGGGGAGGCCGATGCCCACGACACCGGAAGGATTCGCCGCCCGCATCGACCGTCTGAAGGCGGACCTTGTGGACCAGGGGCGGCGCGTGCAGGCGCTGGTGGAGCGATCGTTCGACGCGGTCTATGCGCGGGACGCGGCGGGGGCGGCCCGGGTGATCGACGACGACGACCCGATCGACCGGGCCGACGTCGATATCGAGCGGGCGTGCGTGCAGCTGCTCGACGACGCGACGCGCGAAGGGGCGGCGATCGGGCACAGCCAGCTCCGCGCGGTGCTGACGATCGTGAAGGTCAACAACGAGCTGGAGCGGACGGCCGACGCGGGTGTTTCGGTGGCCGAGCACGTCGCGGAGCTGGTCGGGTGCACGGGCGAGCCGCCGGACACGTTCCGGGTGATGACCAACTCGGTGGTCGGGATCATCCGGGACGTGAACTCGTCGTATCAGCATCAGGACGCGGGGCTGGCGAAGCTGGTGCTCCAGTCCGAGGACGCGGTGGAGGCGTTCAAGCTCGCGATCCTCCGGGATCTGGAGGAGCAGGTCGCGAGCGGGGCGATCTCGGTCGACCTGGCGTTCACACTGGGGCAGATCGCGGGCGAGTGCGAGCGGATCAGCGACTACTGCACGAATGTCGCCGAGCAGGTGATCTACGTCGCGACGGGCGCGATCGTGCGTCACACCGACGCGGGATGGGTGGAGACGGGGCGCTCGGGGAACGAAGAAGATGAGTAGTTGAGGGACGCCCGTGCCACGGAGAGGCTCGGGTCAGACGCCCGCGGCTCTTTCCGCTTCGGCGCAGACGGCTTCCAGCGCGTCGCAGGCGTAGCGGACGTCTTGCGGGCTGATGAAGGGGCCGACGCTGAGACGTAATGCGCCGCCTGATTCGGATCCCAGGCTCGCGTGGGCTCGCGGGGCGCAGTGGATGCCGGCTCGGGCGAGGATGCCGAACTCGTTTTCGAGTCGGTCGGCGAGGTCTCGCGCGGGGATGGTGTCGTGGGCGAGGCTGAAGACGCCGAGCCGGTCGCCGACGCCTTGCGGGCCGAGGAGTCGGAGGCGTTCGAGGCTGCCGCGGACGTTGAGCGAGGCGATCATGGTTTCGATGAGCCCGCGTTCGTGGGCCCAGAGTCGGTCGACGCCGCGCTCGAGGATCCAGGCGACGCCCTCGCTGAGCCCGGCGAGGCCGACGGTGTTGTGGGAGCCGGCCTCGTAGCGGTCGGGCATGTCGCCCGGGTGGGTGTCGAGCTCGCTGAGGCTGCCGGTGCCGCCCTCGCGGACGGTGGCGACGACGCGTTCCATGCCGGGTCGGAGGTAGAGCACGCCGGTGCCGAGCGGGCCGAGGAGGCCCTTGTGCCCGGGGAAGGCGAGCAGGTCGACGCCCATCGCTTCGACGTCGATGGGGATGTGCCCGACGGACTGGGCGGCGTCGACGAGGAAGGGGACGGCCTGATCCCGGCAGATCGCGCCGATCTCGGCGATGGGCTGCACGGTGCCGCTGACGTTGCTGGCGTGGACGACGGCGACGAGGGCCGTGTCCTTGCCGATCGCGGCTCTGACGTCCTCGGGATCGACCAGGCCCGTCTCAGGGTCGACCGGGACGCAGGTCCAGACGCAGTCGCCGTCCTCGGCGAGCGCGTTGAAGGGGCGGAGGACGGAGTTGTGGTCCATCGCCGTGGTGACGAGGTGGACGCGCGAGCCGGGGCGGGTGCGCCGTCGGTGGCGGACGACGCCGGCGATCGCGAGGTGGAGCGCGTCGGTGGTGTTGAGCGTGAAGACGACGCGCTCGGGGGCGGAGCCGTGGATGAGGCGGTTGATCCGCTCGCGGCAGGTGCGGAGGACGCGCGTGCCCTCGAGGCTCTCGGCGTAGCCGCCGCGACCGGGGGACGCGCCGACGTGCTCGGCGTAGTGGCGCATCGCCTCGAGCACGCGCGGGGGCTTTGGGAAACTCGTGGCGGCGTTGTCGAAATAGAGCCTGCGGGAGCGATCCATCGGTGGACTGTACGCGGGCGGTGGGCGTCCCGGCTCTGGGCTCGCCCTTGGGTTCCGGGGCGGGCTCAGCCCCGACGCGTGACGGGCAGGACGCGGAAGCTCCGCCCGAGGACCTCGCGGCTGTCGGTGCGCATCCAGCGTTCGAGGACGCCGGCGTAAACGCTCCGGAAGTCGATGAGGTGTTTCAGGTCGCCGTCTTCGAGGTCTCGGAGGGAGGGGTGCTCGCCGATGACGCCGGCGCGGGCCATGGGGCCGAAGAGGAACATCGGGGCGGCCGTGCCGTGGTCGGTCCCGTTGCTGGCGTTCTGCCCGACGCGCCGTCCGAACTCGCTGAAGCTGACGGTGAGCACGCGGGTGTCGTTGCCCTGGGCCTTGAGGTCGTTGTAGAACGCGCGGACGGCCCCGCCGAACTCCGCGAGCAGTTGCCCGTGCCGCCCCTGCGCGCCGCCCTGCTGGGCGTGCGTATCGAACCCGCCGAGGGAGACGTAGTAGACGCGGGTCTTGAGCCCGGCGCGGATCATGCTCGCGATCATCGACATCTGCTGCGCGAGGCGCGTGCGCGGGTATTCGACGAGCGGGCGCTGGGCGACGGCGTTGCGGATCAGGTCGCTGGAGATGCGGGCGTCGAGGGCGGTGCGCACGAGGAAGTCGGCCGTCGTCTCGGCGTGATGGTGCCCGTGCCCATCGGCGTGCGCGTGGTCTCGAACGGGGGCGCGTTCGGCGAGTCGCTGGTGCGGCTCGGCGAGCGCGTCGTGCAGGTCTTCGCCCAGCCAGCGGAAGAGGTTCGCGTTCTCGAACGCGACCGGCTGCACCTGGCGGCCTTGCATCGCGAGCGGCGCGGTGCGACCGATCGCGACGCTCGGGGCGCGCCCGGCGTCCTCTTCGGGGGAGCCGGCGCATTCGTTATCGACGTAGCGCCCGAGCCATCCCGTGCCGGTGGCGTTGGTGTTGGCGGTGTGCCAGATGTCCATGCTCTTGAAGTGGGATCGGTTGGGGTTGGGGTAGCCGACGCCCTGGATGACACCGACGAGCCCGTCGTCGTACATCGCTTTGACGTCGGCGAGTCGCGGGTGGAGCCCGAGCCCGTCGGCTCCGCGTCCGAAGCGGAGCACCTCGCGCTCGGGGACCGCGATCCGCGGGCGGGCGTTGTAGTAGCCCGCTTCGCCGAAGGGGACGACGGTGTTGAGCCCGTCGTTGCCGCCGGAGAGCTGGAGGACGACAAGGACGCGGTCCTCCGGCACGCCGGGCGTGGAGCCGCGCCCGCCCATGGCGGCTTCGAGCGCGACGGCCGAGCGTTGGAGGAACGCCGGCGCGACCACGCTCGCCGAGGCGAGGGCGAGCGAGCCGAGCGTGAACGCGCGACGCGTGTAGGCTTTGGCTTCGGATGGGTTGTTGTGCAGACTCATCGCTGATTCCCAGAGGCTTCGTGCCTCGTGCCTTCCTCTAGCAAAGCTGATATTCCGGCATCGCGGTGATGAGCAGGATCGCGCCGGTGACGCCCTGCGCGTTGCGCACGCCGCCGTGCTCGGCGATGAACGACGCGATGGTGGCGGCGGCCTCGGGCGGTCGTCGCCCGAGCATGAAGCGGAGGAGCTGATCCGCAAGGGCCTCGGGCTCGCGTGCGGCTCGCTCGTCCTCGCGGGCGAGGGTTTGGACGATCGGCGCGGGGTCGTAGCTGTCGGCGGGGCGCGGCTGGCGCTGCCCGGCGAGCCGCCCGGTGAGCAGGTACGCCGCGGCGTTCTGACGGGTGAATAGGGTGTTGGTGTTGATCCACCACCGCCCGCCCGGCCAGCCCGCGACGCTCGGCGGGAAGAGCGGGTTCTGCCCCATCAGATCCATCGCGTCGAGCAGCGTGTTCAGGTCGCGCGTCGGGGTGAGAAGCTGGCGGATCGAGCCGACGAGCAGCTCGGCGGGGCTCTTGATCAGCTCGCCCCGCGCCTCGTCGGCGTAGAAGTGTGCGCTCCTGAACACCTCGCGCAGCACCGGCGCGAGCTGGTATCGCGAACGCCGGAGCGTGTCGGCCATCGCGTGGACGTACGCCCGCACCTCCGGGGTCGCGCCCGGGTCGCGCCGGTCGTCCCAGTGCTCGGGCAAGGGGGCGACGAAGAAGCGGTAGAGCTTGGCGGCGATGAAGCTCGCGCAGGATCGCTGGGCGAGTATGGCGCGGACGAAGGCGTCGCCGTCGAGGTTGCCGCGGGCGCCGAGGATCTGCTTGCTCCCGCGGTCGTGCTGTCGCGGGTTGAAGGTGAACTCGTTGTTGTTGAAGGTGTAGCCGGTGAGAGCGCGGGCGCCCTCGCGGATGTCGCGCTCGGTGTAGTTGCCGACGCCGAGGGCGAAGAGCTCCATGAGCTCGCGGGCGAGGTTCTCGTTGGGGTTGCCCCGTCGGGATCGGTGGTTGTCGAGGTAGGCGAGCATCGCGGGGTCGCGGATGATCGCGTGCATCAGTTCCGCGAAGCTGCCGAGCGCGTGCGCACGGAAGAGGCGGTTCTGCATGAGCATGTGCCACGAGTTTTCGATGGCGCGATAGTTGGTCGCGAAGTGCCCGTGCCAGAAGAGGGTCATCTTCTCTTGCAAGGCGGCGGGGGATTCGATCATCCGCGTCAGCCACCAGCGTTGGATCGCGCGGGCCTGCTGGCGGTCTTCACGCTGGCGTTCTTGGATCATGGCTCGCAGGCGGGCGAGCGCGTCCTCATCCCCGCGGGCGGCGGCCCGGCGGTAGGCCTGGCGCTGCTCCGGGTTGGGCTCGGCCATGACGCTGTCGCGGATCTCCCGCGGCGGGGTGTCGTCGCGGAAGTTGGCCTCTCCCGGGTTGAGAAAGTATTCGATTGCGCGATCGAGGCCCCACTCGGCGACGAGTCGGACCTGGACGGGTGAGCCGCCGAAGCCGACGCGGAGGAGCAGGTGGCGGGCCTCGTCGGGCCCGAACGCGCCCGGGTCGAGCGGGGCGATCGCGGCCCGGGCCCGGGCCTGCGGGCTGGTGCGCGGGGTGACGTCGCTCCAGAGTCTTGACATCGCGTTCTCCGCTCCCGGGCGAGTCGTTCCGCCGCCGGCTCAACGCCGGGGTTGCGGGCGCATTGCACGCGCCCGGTTCAGAATCGGGCTTCCGGGCGGGGCGTGCAAGCAAAAACGCGAGGATGGCGTCGTGTTCGGGGCTCGTCAGCGTGGGGCGCGGGCGAGGCGGTGCCCCCAGACCGCTGTCAGCGTGACGGCCGCGAGGAGCAGCGCGCCCGTCGCCTGATGGCTGGTGGTGACGAGGGCTTCGAGGATGGGGACGGGCGGCGCGTCGGCGAGCATGTCGGCGGTGGGGATGGGGCCGCGGTCTTCGCGCATCGCGACGACGCCGAGCGTCGCCCACCCGAGGATGAACTGGATCGCGACAACGATCATCGCGGTCATGCCGAAGCGGCGCAGCCAGCGCGCGGGAGCGGTGGGGGGCTGGCGGTCCTGCTCGTCACGCTTGGTGCCGGCCGCTCCGGCAATCCCGGCGAGGACGACCACGACGAACGCGAAGAGCACGTGGGACCAGAGGGCGTGGGACGCACCGAGGTGCCGGTAGGTCGCGCCGAAGATGAGCTGAATGAAAAGGCACGCGAGCGCGACGATCGCGAGCGTGCGCGCGCGTCGGGCGATGGTGCGTTGGCGATCGGTGATCGCTTCGTCGGTGCGGACGAAGGCGAGGCTGAGCATGGCGGCGACGGTGACGGCGAGGGCGAAGACCGTCTGCCCCCCGACGCCGTGGAGCAGGGCGTAGCCGAGGGCGTTCTCGGTGACGCGGACGCCGCCGGCGATGCCCTGGAGGGCGACGAGCACGCCGAGGGCCCCGGCGGCCTCGCCCGCGCGATCGCGGAGGAAGCTGACCACGAGCCACGCGGACGCGATGAGGGCGAGCGCGACGAGGATCGGAAAGAGCGCGCCCGCGGAGAGCGAGGCGCCAAGGTGAGCCGCGAGTGAGGCGAGCCCGATCGCGACGAGCACGACGACGCCGCCGATCGCGCGGATCCAGCCCTTGGGGCGGACGGCAAGGGTCGAGACGAAGAGCGTGAGCATCGCGAGCCCGACGAGCGAGCCGAAGAGGCGGTGGGTGTGCTCGAGGAAGATGCGCTGGTCGGCCATCAGGGCGATGGGGTAGAGGAACATGTTGGCGCCGTAGGTCCCGGGCCAGTCGGGGACGGCCATCCCGCTGTCGGTGCTCGTGACCAGCCCGCCGATGAGCAGCAGCGGGGCGACGGCGATCGCGGCGACGAGGGCGAGTCGCGCCAGCCAGCGGTCGTGCCGGCCTGTGGCGAGGGCGGGTGTGAGGGGCGAGGTGTCGCGACGGGTGCGGATCGAGCCGCCGACGGCGCCCGCGGCAGCCCCGATCGCGCCCGAAAGGGCGAGGAAGCCGAGTGCCGCCAGACCGGCGCCGGGGCGGAGGCGGCCGATGGCCTCGGCTTCGGCGAGCCCGCTCGGCTGTTCGGCGAGCTTGCTCCCCAGGATCAGGAGGTTGACCAAGGCCGCGACCAGCCCTGCGCCGATCCCGATCCGCCACCCGCGTTGGGCTCCGCACCCGCGGACACCCATCGCCAGCACCAGCGCGAGCGTGGCGAGCAGGATCGGCCCCGCGACGCTCGGCGCGAGGCGGACCGCGGGCAGATGGGTGATGAACCAGACCGCCCAGAGCGCGACGGCTCCGGCGAAGCCGTGTGCTAGCCACTGTCCAAATAAGGGGTTACGTGCGGCGTCCGACTCCGCGTGTTCGCGGGCGAGTGCGGATTGGCGGATTTGGGCGTCGGCTGTGGTCATGGAACGGCCTCCGCGTCTTGGCCGCGCGAATCTGGAGTCAGACAGCCAGAATCAGACGGCGGTGCTTGCTGAGACTCAGTTTCGATTACGGTCTGACAGCAAATGTCCCTTGACGGGGCGGGCCCGGGGCGGAGAAATTGCTGTCCGACAAGAACCGGCACGTCGGATCGTAGGTGTGTATGCTGCCGGCTCGCCGGGAAGCCGCGATTCAGCAGGTGCGGGTTCTTCGCCCGGGTGTTCTGATGGTTTCGGCAGTTTGGTGAGACGCGGAAAAAGGGGATCCCCTGTCGTCGGGTGCGGCTGCCGGTGGGTGGCGTGCGGGCCCGGCCTGGATCGAGGAGTGCTGTCCCGATGTCGGCGATCTTCCCGAAATGGACCAACGCGGTGCCGACGATCGGCGCGATGGGCGCGCTCGGCGGCCTGCTGACCGTGGTGGTGGGCACGTGGTATTACGCGACGCCGGACTTCTGGGAAGTCGGGTACATGCCGACCCAGCCCGGCGAGGGCTTCAACCACCAACTGCACGCGGGGCGTCTGGGCATGGACTGCCGGTACTGCCACACGAACGTGGAAACCTCGCCCGAGGCGAACGTCCCGACGGTGAGCACGTGCATGGGTTGCCACACCGAGGGGATGCTCTCGGGGAGCGACGTCCACCGGGTGGGTTGGGTTCGTGAGGCGTACGCGGAGGACCGCTCGATCCCGTGGCGCCGGATCCACAAATTGCCGGACTATGTGCGCAACTTCCCGCACCACGTGCACGTGCAGGCGGGTGTGAGCTGCTACTCGTGCCACGGCCAGATCGTGGGGATGCCGGTGGTGTTCCAGGCCGAGAGCCTGAGCATGGGCTGGTGTCTGGAGTGTCACCGCGAGCCGGAGAAGCACCTTGTGCCGCCGGATCAGGTGACGAAGCTGGTGTGGGCGGAGCAGGAGTGGTTCGCGACGCCGGTGCATCAGCGTTCGTACGAGGGCGTGACGGCATCGGAGCTTCTTGAGAGTCTTCGTCAGGCGCCGCCGCAGAACTGTGCGGCTTGCCACCACTGATCGCAGGCGGTGATCGCCTTGAGCGGCGTGTGTTCGTGCGGGTGTGTTGAGCGTAGGTGAAAGTCGCAGCGTTGAAGCTGCGAGTGAGGATCGCGACGACGATGAGCCACGACCAGTGTCCGTCGACGAAGGGCAAGCGTTCGCCGGATCCGGCGAAGCGCAAGCTGCCGACCAGCAACAACCGCCCGGTGTGGCGCAGCCCGGAGGAATACGCCGATTCGGCGGAGTTTCGCGAGCTGTTGGAGCGCGAGTTCCCGGCCGGGGCGAGCGAGCTGGCGACGGAAAGCCGTCGCGATTTCATGAAGTTCATGGGCGCGGGGCTGGCGCTGGCGGGGGCCGCAACGATCCCCGGCTGCCGTCGCCCGGACCACAAGATCTACAGCTATTCGCGCGAGGTGCCGGAGCGCGTGGTGCCCGGCAAGCCGCTGTGGTACACGACGAGCATGCCGTTGCCCGGCGGCGGGGCCGAGGGGCTCATGGTCGAGACCCACGAGGGTCGTCCGACGAAGATCGAGGGCAACCCGCTCCACCCGATTAACCAGGGCAAGACGAGCGCGTGGAGCCAGGCGTCGACGCTGGAGCTCTACGACCCTGAGCGCCCTCGCCGTCCCGTTTTCGGGAACCCGGCCCGCGGCAAGCTCAACGCCACGCTGGACGATTTCAAGGCCTGGGCGACGGACCACCTCGCCGGGCACGAAGAGGACGGCGGCGAGCGCCTCGCGTTCGTCGTGAGCAAGAAAACCAGCCCGACGCGCGACAGCGTGCGGGACCGGTTGCGCGAGCGGTTCCCGCGGGCGTTCTGGCTGGCGTACGAGCCGACGCAGAGCGACGCGGCGATCGAGGGCTCGACGCTGGCGTTCGGGCGACCGATGCGGGAGCTGCCGCGGCTTGAGCGGGCGAACGTGGTCGTCACCTTTGACCGCGGCGTGCTGGAGCGCGAGGCGATGAGCCTGCCGGCCTCGCGCGGGCTGGCGCGGACGCGGTACGTCGACGGCCCGACGCAGCCGATGAGCCGCGTGTACGCGATCGAGAGCGATTTCACGGCGATGGGTTCGATGGCCGACCACCGCCTGCGACTGGCGCCGAGCCAAGTGGGCAACGCGGCCGCCGCGATCGCGCGGGAGCTGCTGGGGCGGATGCAGTCCGGCACGACGCGGACGCTCCGCGACGCGTTGACGAACCTGGGCGAGCCGCGGGGCGGCGATGGGATCAGCCGCGAGTTCGTGGCGGGCGTTGTCGACGATCTGCTCGCCGAGGGGAACCGGGGTCGGAGCCTGCTGCTCGCGGGCCCGAGCCAGTCGGCGTCGGTGCACGCGCTGGTTCACGCGATGAACGCGGCGCTCGGCAACATCGGGCAGACCGTGAGTTTCCTGCCGATGGGCCAGGAGGAGGCGTCGAGCAGCGTGCAGGCCATCCGCACGCTCGCGAGCCGCATGCAGGGCGGGCAGATCGAGACGCTGGTGACGGTGGACGTCAACCCGGTGTACGACGCGCCGGCGGACCTGGACTTCGCCGAGCTCTACGCCCGCGTGCCGCACACGATCGCGTACAGCCTGAGCCTGACCGAAACCTACGACGCGGCCAACCGCTGGCAGCTCAACGGGACGAGCTACCTGGAGTGCTGGGGCGACACCGAGGCGGCCGACGGCACGATCGCGCCGATCCAGCCGATGATCGCGCCGCTCTACGCCCCGGCGATGAGCGAGCTGGAACTGCTCGCGTTCTTCGCGGGCGATGCGGACCCCGATGGGCATCGGATCGTGCGCGAGGCGTGGCAGCGCAGGCTGCGTCTGACGGGCGAGCGTTTTGACCAGGCGTGGGCGCGGGCGCTGCACGACGGCGTGCTCGCGGGGAGCACGCCGCGGGCCGAGACGCCCGGCGTGGACTTCGGCGCCGTTGCGCGAGAGCTCGTGTCGGCGGGCCTGAGCCCGGCGCCGACGTCGGCGGCTCTGGAGGTCGTGTTCACGACCGGGCATGTCCACGACGGGCGGTTTGCGAACAACGGTTGGCTGCAGGAGCTCCCGCACGGCGGGACGCGCGTGGTGTGGGACAACCCGCTCTTGGTGAGCCCGCGGACGGCGAAGGACCTCGGGCTGGAGCCGCAGGGCGGGGCTGAGGACCCGTACACGAGGCAGCAGATCCCGCGGGCCCGCATGGGGCGCCTCACGGTTGGCGGGCGGACGATCGAAGCGCCGGTTTGGGTGATGCCGGGCTTGGCGGACCACGTCGTGCAGGTCATGCTCGGCTACGGGCGGACCGTCGGCGGCACCGTCGCGAAGGACGTCGGCGTCAACACATACGCCCTGCGATCCAGCGATCGCCCGAGCGTCGCCCGCGGCGCCACGCTGACCCGCGTCCGCGGGAGCTACGAGATCGCCAGCACGCAGAACCACTGGTCGCTGGAAGGACGCGACGCGATCGTTCGCCAGATCGATAAGCCCGCGTGGGACAAGCACTCGGCCAAGCCCGTGCAGCCCAAGCCGGACAAGATTTACGGCGCGATCGACGCCTGGGGCGACGACCCGCAGGCGCTCAACGTCGCGGAGAAAATGGGCGAGCTCGCGCACACACCGGCGAACATCGGCATCTACCCGAACCCGATGAACCGCAGCCGCACCGAGCCGGACCCGGACGCGCTGGAGTACGACCGGGCGATCAAGCGAGACATGCCGCCGCCGTTCGCGATGGGCCCGCAGTGGGGGATGACGATCGACATGGCGACGTGCACGGGCTGCGGCGTCTGCACGGTCGCCTGCTCGGCGGAGAACAACATCCCCGTCGTCGGCAAGCGCGAGGTCGCCAAGGGGCGGGCGATGACGTGGATCCGCGTCGATCGTTACTTCACGGGCGACGACCTGAACAACCCGGACCAGATGCTGCACCAGCCGATCGCGTGCGTGCACTGCGAGAACGCGCCGTGCGAGGTGGTCTGCCCGGTCAACGCGACGGTGCACGGGCCCGAGGGCACCAACGACATGGTGTACAACCGCTGCATCGGCACGCGGTACTGCTCCAACAACTGCCCGTACAAGGTGCGCCGGTTCAACTTCTTTGACTACAGCCAGGCGAAGTTCAACGGCGGCTGGGTTGCGGAGGAAGAGACGGGGCTGCGTCCGAAGAACATCAACTTCGTGCCGCCGCGTCTGCGTGAGCAGGTCAACGAGATCAGCAAGATGCGGATGAACCCGGACGTGACGGTGCGCAGCCGCGGCGTCATGGAGAAGTGCACCTACTGCATCCAGCGCGTCAACCGGGCCCGGTTCGAGATGAAGCTCAAGGGTGCGGACACGATCCCGGACGGGTTCGTGCAGACCGCCTGCCAGCAGGCGTGCCCGACGGGCGCGATCACCTTCGGCGACATCCTGGACAAGGCGAGCAAGGTGAGCAAGGAGCGCGAGATGCAGCGGTCCTACCTGCTGCTGGGGTATTTGAACGTCCGCCCGCGGACGAGCCACCTGATCCGTGTGAACAACCCGAACCCGCGTCTGCGCGAGCCGGTCGATCCGCTCGACTACGGGCACGCGGACGCGAGCGGCTCGACGTTCGTGGAGCCGCGGAAGCGTGACGAAGACCAAGGCTACGCCATGAGCCTCCGCATCCTCGCTCCCGGAGCCCACGCATGAGCGCGATCAACCCCGACGAACAGACCGCGCAGCAGCTCGCGGGGCTCCGCCCCGGGGCCGCCGACCGGTCGAAGCACGCGGACCTCGGCGACGGGACGCTGGTCGAGGCGCCGGGCGAGCGCGCGCCCCTGGTCCTGAACGACCGCTCGGCGCACGACGTGACGGAGATCGTCTGCGGGTACGCGGAGAACACGCCGCCCAAGTGGTGGCTCCCGGCGTTCCTGATCGCGGCGAGCTCGACGGGCCTGCTGGGCGTCGGCGTGCTCTACCTGATCATCACGGGCGTGGGTGTCTGGGGCCTGAACAACCAGGTCAACTGGGCGTGGGACATCACGAACTTCGTGTTTTGGATCGGCATCGGGCACGCGGGGACGCTGATCTCCGCGATCCTGTGCTTGTTGAAGCAGAAGTGGCGCACGGCCGTCAACCGCTCGGCCGAGGCGATGACCATCTTCGCCGTGACCTGCGCCGGCATCTTCCCGGCGATCCACGTCGGGCGCATCTGGTTCATCTGGTTCGTCTTCCCGATCCCGAATTACAACTACATCTGGCCCAACTTCCAGTCGCCGCTGTTGTGGGACGTGTTCGCGGTGAGCACGTACGCGACGGTTTCGGGCCTGTTCTGGTACATGGGCATGATCCCGGACTTCGCGACGATGCGGGACCGGGCGATCCTTCGTCTGAACGCGTCGGCCTCGGCCGGCGAGAAGAAGAAGCTCCCGGACATTCTCCGGGCCTACATCTTCACGCTGCTGGCGCAGGGCTGGCGGATGTCGAGCCGCCACTGGCACCGGTACGAGATGGCGTACCTGCTGCTGGCGGGCCTGGCGACGCCGCTGGTGCTCAGCGTGCACTCGATCGTGTCGTTCGACTTCGCGACCTCGGTGGTGCCGGGCTGGCACACGACGATCTTCCCGCCCTACTTCGTCGCGGGTGCGATCTTCGGCGGGTTTGCGATGGTGCTGCTGCTGCTGATCCCGATCCGGGAGCTGTACGCGAACTTCAAGGACTTCCTGACGCTCCGTCACCTGGAGAACATGTCCAAGATCCTGCTCGCGACGGGCATGATGGTGGGCTTCGCGTACGCGATGGAGTTCTTCATCGCCTGGTACGGCGGCAACGAGTACGAGTGGTACGTCTTCATCAACAACCGGGCCAACCCGGCGATGGCGCCGTACTGGTGGGCCTATTGGGCGATGATCACGTGCAACGTGCTGAGCCCGCAGGTCTTCTGGTTCAAGAAGATGCGGACGAACCCGCTGGTGATCTGGCTGGTGGCGTTGTTCGTGACGATCGGGATGTGGTTCGAGCGGTTCGTGATCATCGTGACGAGCCTGCACCGGGCGTGGCTGCCGGCGACGTGGCACATGTTCTGGCCGACGTGGGTGGACATCGGGATCTTCGTGGGCTCGATCGGTTTGTTCCTGACGCTGTTCCTGCTGTTCCTGCGGTTCGTGCCGGTGTTCCCGATCGCGGAGTTGAAGGCCGTCCTGCCCGAGGCCGACCCGCACCGCGGGCACGGGGACCACGACGAGCCGGGCGCGGACGTCCACGGCGGCGGGCACGGCGAGCTGTCGGCCCCGAAGGGAGCGCACTGATATGTCGATCGTCAGCGGCATCGCGGACTACTTCCCGTTCGTCGTGCGCAAGCCCCCGGCCCGTTTCCGGACCGAGGACGACCGCCCCGTGCACGGGATCATGGCTGAGTACGACTCGGCGGCCGACGTCTACCACGCCGCGGAGCAGGTCCGCGACGCGGGGTACACCAAGTGGGACGTCTACACGCCCTACCCGATCCACGGCATGGAGCACGCGATGGGCGTCAAGCGGACGTTCCTCCCGCTCGTGGTCGCCGGCGGCGGGTTCACGGGCGTGGGGCTCGGCTTCCTGATGCAGTGGTGGATCTCGGGCGTGGACTACCCGCTCATGAAGCAGGGCAAGCCCTACGCCGCGTGGGAGCCGTTCGTCATGGTCAGCTTCGAGCTGGGCATCCTCTTCGCCGCGTTCACGGCCTTGTTCGGGATGCTCGCGCTCAACGGGCTGCCCCGCTGGCACCACCCGCTGATGCTGAAAGAGCGGTTCTTGCGCGCCAGCGACGACCGCTTCATCATCGTGATCGAGGCCGAGGATAAGAAGTTTGATCCCGACGCGACCGTGAAGCTGCTGGAAGACGCGGGCTCGTCGCGCGTCGATCTCGTGGAGGACGAGTGACCCGTCGCGCCCTTGATCGACGCTCGTTCACCGCTGCCGCTCCGCGGCCCGTGCCCCTTGATTCTGTGCCACCCCAGTCCCGACCAGTTGAAGGCGACCGACCAGTGAACCGCACCTCAACGCACACGCCTGGATCCCGACCCGCGACGCTGTGCCTGGCGCTCGCGGGCGGCGCGCTCCTGCTCGGCCTGTCGGCCGGTTGCCGGGGCGACCGCTCGGACAACCCCCCGCGTCAGTTCTTCCCCGACATGGACGACCAGGCTCGCTGGCAGTCGCAGGGGGAGAGCCGCTTCTTCGCCGACGGGCGGACGATGCGCCTGCCGCCGGACGGCACGGTGCCCTTCGGCGCCTGGCCGCTGCTGGACGACGAGGCGGGCCTCGGCGAGGCGGTCGCGCGTCGCGCGAGCTATCTGAAGGAGGACCGCGGGTTTTACGAGGGCCAGAACCCGGACGGCTCGCCGGTCGACGTCATGCCGGCGAGCGTGACACGTGCGATGCTGGAGCGCGGGGCCGAGCGATTCAACATTTTCTGCGCGGTCTGCCACGGGTATGAGGGCGACGGACAGGGCGTGGTCGGGTCGCTGTGGTCCTACCCGGTGCCGTCGGTCCACCTGGAGCAGTACCAGCCCGGTGGCGAGCTCGGCCAGGACGGGCATCTTTACCGCGTCGCGATGTGGGGCGTGGTGGGCCCGGACGGGCGCCGGGCGATGCCCGGGTACGCGCACGCGTTGAGCGAGGAGGACGGGTGGGCGGTCGTCGCCTATGTCCGCGCGCTGCAGGCGAGCCGCCAGGGGGACATCAACGACCCCGGGATCCCGGAAAACGTGCGTCGGAACCTGCGTCAGCAGCGTGCCGCCGCCCCGGCTCCCGCGCCGACGCCCGATGACGACGCGAACGGCGAAAACGGCGAGAACCCGTCCGCCCCGATGAACGGAGGCGCCCAGTGAGCCAGATGACGGCGGACCAGTACCGGGCCCACCTCGAGCGAACGCGTCGCCACCCGGCGCTCGCGGCGGACAACATCCACCTGCCGGCCGGGAGCGGGACCAAGCTCAGCGCGCTCTGCTTCGGCGTCGCGCTCGCGGGGCTGGCCCTGACGCTGCTCGGGGCGGTGGTGGTGAACGTCAAGCACGCCCTGGCGGCGTACCAGGTCGGGGTCATGAGCGTGCTCGCGATCGCCCTAGGCTCGCTGTTCATGATCATGATCTTCAATCTCGTCAACGCCGGCTGGCACGGGACCGTCAAACGCCAGTGGGAGCACCTGTTCAGCATGCTCCCGCTGTGCGTCCTGCTGGTCTTCCCGGTGCTGGCGATCGAGGTGATCCGGGCCGTCGTCGCGGGCGACTCTGGTCGCGACGGGTTCCTGCTGTTCGAGTGGCTCAACCCCGCGATCTCGGGCACGTTTCTGATCGAGCACAAGGCGGGGTTCCTCAACGCGCCGTTCTGGCTGCTCCGGTTCGTGCTCTACGCCGCGATCTGGATCTTTCTCGCCCAGCGTCTCTACAGCCTGAGCAAGCAGCAGGACCTCACCGGCGACCGCTGGCTCAGCCAGAAGGCGCGCTTCATGAGCGGGTGGGGGACGCTGGTGCTCGCGCTCACCAGCTCCTTCGCGGCCTTCGACTGGATGATGTCGATGGACTACCGCTTCTTCAGCACCATGTGGGGCGTCTACTACTTCGCCGCCAGCGCCGGCGCGAGTGTCGCGACGCTGGTCATCGTTCTGGCGATCCTCCGCGGCATGGGACGGCTGACCGGCGCCGTCACGGATGAGCACTTCCGCGACCTGGGCAAGTTCCTCTTCGCGTTCAGCGTCTTCTGGGCGTATATCGGCTTCAGCCAGTACTTCCTGATCTGGTACGCGAACATCCCGGAAGAGACCGCCTATTACCTCCGTCGCATGACCGGCGGGTGGGAGGCGCTGAGCTTCTTCCTGATCGCCGGGCACTTCGTGGTGCCGTTCGTCCTGCTGCTGTTCAAGCCGGTCAAGCACTCGACGCTGGGCCTGGCGCTGGTCGCGGGCTGGCTGCTGGTCATGCACGTGCTGGACATGTTCTGGATCATCCGCCCGATGGTCTACGTTCAGGATTGGGCGAGCCTGAACCCCGGGCCGACCGGGTGGTGGGTGGACGTCGCCGCGATCGTCGGCGTCTTCGCCCTCTTTGCCGGGGTGCTGATCCGCAAGATCGCCTCGGGCCCTCTCGTCGCGGCCAACGACCCCTACCTCCACGAATCCCTCAAGCACAAGAACTACGTCGGGTGACGCCCCGGCGATTTTGAGACGATATCATCCGCAATTGGGCGGCTGATCCCCTGAACGGAGCCCGATCTTTCCTGCATTTCCTCCGACGCCCCGCATCGGCTCTAGGATCTTGACGAACCGTTGTGTGCCGTTGGGCCGGAATGTTTCTTGTCAGGCAGTATCGATTGGCTGAGTTTCGGACGATGGAGACCGGGCGTAGTGCCCGTGGGTGAGGCCCTTGATGAGTCAGGAACTAGACCACACGCCGACGCCACCGCCCGAGCATCTGGACGATTGGCACCAGCACACCTCCGCGGAGGGAATGCCGCAGGCCGAGCACGCGGCATCGGTCAACATCGCGGTGCTGGGCTTCGTCGGCGTGGTGATCGTGGGGGTGGTGGTCGCGCTGGTGATCTTGGTGGTGATCTACTTCCAGGCGTACAGCTCGACGCTCACGGCGCAGAAGGCGGAGAACACCGTCTGGTACCAGAGCGAGTACCGCCCGTACGAGGCCGGCTCGATGCGTCGCCTCCGCGAGTACGGGTGGCAGGACCAGACCGACGGCGTCGTTCGCGTGCCCATCGACCGCGCCAAGGCCCGCGTGATCGAGTCGTATCAGAACACCCGGCGATAAAGCCGGTTTACGAGACGGAAAGAAAGGCGGAAGGCGTGCCCAGCCCGAGGACCGAGAACCAGACGACCACAACCGACCGCGGGCCCGCGCCCGCGCGTCGCGGGTGTGGCGCGGGCGCTCGGGCGTGGGTGGGCGCGTGCGTCGCGTGGTGCCTGCTCGCGATGCCGTCGGGGTTCGCAGTGGGGGGCATGGACGACGGGCTGGAGCCCGAGGAGCCGGCCCTCTCCCCGGCGGTCGAGGCGATGCTTGAGCGGATCCGTCCCGAGACGGACAACCGCCCGCTCGAGGCCCAGGGGCTCGAGGTGGAGGAGCGGACGGGCGAGCGTGTGCCGGGCGAGCTGGTGCTGACCAACAGCCGCGGGCGCGCGGTGACGCTGGGAAGCTACTTCAACGACGACGGGCGACCGATCATCCTCGCGATGGTGTATTACGACTGCCCGGTGGCGTGCACGGCCGTGCTCGACCGCATGTGCGCGAGCCTGGCGCGCCTGAACTACGAGCCCGGCACGGATTATCAGATCGTGGCGGTCAGCTTCGACCACACCGAGAAGTCGAGCGACGCGGCGATCAAGAAGGAGCTGGCGCTGGCGGCTCTGGACAAGCCCCTGACCCCGGAGGTCCGCGCGGGCGTCGCGTTTCATACGACCGACGCCGCGACGGCCCGGATGCTGTCGGACGCGACGGGTTTCCCCTACCGCCTGCTCCCGAACGGGGAGTACAGCCACCCGATCGCGGTGATGATCCTGACGCCGGACGGAACGATCAGCCGCTACATCCACGGCTTCGACTACCCCCCGCGCCGCGTGCGTCTCGCGTTGCTGGAGGCCTCGGAAGGGCGGATCGGCTCGTCGATCGGCGACATGTTTCTGGCGATGTGTTTTTTGTACGACCCGCGGAGCGGCGCGTACACGCTTCAGGCGTTCCGCATCATGCAGGGCGGTGCGATCCTGAGCGCGTTGGCGATGGTGGCGTTGATCCTCACCCTCCGGATCCGAGAGACGATGCGTCGGAAGCAGTCGTTGACCCCTGCCGCCGCGTGACCGAGTTGAAGCCCGCGGACCTGACCTGAAGACCCCACGATGGACACGACCATGACCACCCTCGCAGACGGCTTCTGGCACTGGCTCTGGTTCGGCGAGCAGGCCGCAACGGACACGGCGCGTTCGACCGACGGGTTGTTCATGTGGATCTTCTGGTTCAGCGCGTTCTGGTTCGTGCTGCTGATGGCGTTCATGGTCTTCTGCGTGGTGGTGTACCGTCGTCGCCCGGGTCAGCCGACGCCGCGATCGAGCAGCCACAACACGCCGCTGGAGATCGCGTGGACGGTGATCCCGAGTCTCGGGTTGGTGTACATCTTCTTCGCGGGCTTCCAGGGGTACATGAACAAGGTGGTCGCCGAGGGCCCGGCGATGGAGTACAGCCTCGAGGCGTACACGTGGGGCTGGGACCTGACCTACCCCAACGGGATCCAGAGCGCCGAGGCGACGCGGATCCTGGACGTGAGCCAGCGTCGGGCGGCGATCCCGATGCCGGGCGACACGCCGACGGTCGATCTCGAAGCGGGCGGGCCGTCCGCGACGAGCATGGAGTACCCGATTTTCTACGTGCCCGAGGATCAGCCGATCCGCCTGCGGATGACCAGCCGCGACGTGATCCACAGCTTCTGGGTGCCGGACTTCCGCGTGAAGTTCGACGTGTTCCCGAACCGGTACACGAGCTACTGGTTCCGGACCGATCGCCTGAGCCAGAACGACCCGGTGCTGCCGGAGACCAACGGGCAGCGGTACCGCGACCACATCATTTACTGCGCCGAATATTGCGGCGATTTCCACTCGGAGATGCTGGCGATCCTGCGCGTGGTGAGCCGCCAGTATTACGCGGAGTGGGTGCAGTCCGGCGGCATCGACGAGGAGAACACGCCGCTGCCGGAGCTCGGGCAGATCATCTCACGCCGCAGCGGGTGCTTCGCGTGCCACTCGGTGGACGGCAGCCGCAACACCGGCCCGACCTGGCAGAACGCCTACGGCTACGACGTGCAGCTCACCACCGGTGAGAGCGTGCCCTACGACGCGAACTACATCCGCCGCTCGATCGTCGAGCCCGCGGCCGAGATCCACGCGGGCTACCCGAACCAGATGCCCTCCTACGCCGGCGTCTTCAGCGAGCGCCAGATGAACGGCATCATCGCCTATATCCAGTCCCTCTCCGATCGCGGCCCGGTCGACCCGTTCGCCAACGGCGCCGAAACGGAAGCAGACGGGCCCGATGCCGACGCGGAAGGCACCGAACCCGAGACTGAACCTGAGACTGAACCCGATACCAACAACGACGCGAACAACGCCGAAAACAACCCGGCGAACTGACCCCAGACCGCAGAGCCCCGAGGGCAACCCATGAGCACGATTGATCAGCACAGCCAGATGCCGAGCCACGATCCGCACGGGCACGCCGGGCACCACGAAGGGTCCTACCTGACCCCCGTCGGCGGCTTCTGGGCCACCGTCTGGGACTGGTGCACCACCGTCGACCACAAGAAGATCGGGGTGATGTACCTCTTCGCCATCCTCTTCATGTTCTTCCTCGGCGGCGTCGCGGCCCTGCTCGTCCGCATGGAGCTGCTCGAGCCCGTTCGCGTCCTCAGCGACGGCTCGGTCGTCGGGCAGTTCACCCGCGCCCTCTTCGATGCCGACGGCACCGTCGCCGATCACAACAACTACTACAACCGCGCGTTCACGCTCCACGGCGCGATCATGACCTTCATGGTCATCGTGCCGTCGATCCCCGCCAGCCTCGGCAACTTCTTCCTCCCCATCATGCTCGGGGCCAAGGACGTCGCCTTCCCCCGCCTGAACCTGCTCTCCTGGTACATCTACGTCTTCGGCAGCGTCTTCGCGGTCGCCTCCATCCTCGGCGGCGGCGTCGACACCGGCTGGACCTTCTACACCCCTTATTCCACAACCACCGACGCCGATCACTGGCGCGTCGTCTTCATGATCATCGGCGTCTTTATCCTCGGCTTCAGCTCCATCCTCACGGGCCTCAACTTCATCGTCACCGTCCACAAGCTCCGAGCCCCCGGCATGGGCTGGTTCGACATGCCCCTGTTCGTCTGGGCGCTCTACAGCTCCGCAATCATCCAGGTCCTCGCGACGCCGGTCATCGGCATCACGATGATGCTGCTCATCGCCGAACGCGTCTTCAAGGTCGGCATCTTCGACCCCGTCCTCGGCGGCGACCCCGTCCTCTACCAGCACTTCTTCTGGTTCTACTCCCACCCCGTGGTCTACATCATGATCCTGCCCGGCATGGGCGTGATCAGCGACATGATCGCCGTCCACAGCCACAAGCACATCTTCGGCTACCGCGCGATCGCCTTCGCCTCGCTCGGCATCACCGCGGTCAGCTTCCTGGTCTGGGGGCACCACATGTTCACCAGCTCCGGCGAGCTGGCGGCCGCGATCTTCAGCGCTCTCACCTTCCTCGTCGCCATCCCGACCGCGATCAAGGTCTTCAACTGGATCGCGACGCTCTACAAGGGCAACATCAGCCTCAACACCCCGATGCTTTACACGCTGAGCTTCCTGTTCCTGTTCTCCATCGGCGGGCTCACCGGGCTCCCTCTGGGCGCGCTCGCGACCGACCTCCACCTGCACGACTCCTACTTCGTCGTCGCCCACTTCCACTACGTCATGATGGGCGGCACGATCATCGCCTTTGTCGGTGCCATCCACCACTGGTGGCCCAAGATGTTCGGGCGCATGTACAACGAGGCCGGCGGCATCCTCGGGTGCATCCTCGTCTTCATCGGCTTCAACATGACCTTCTTCACCCAGTTCATCCTCGGCACCCGCGGGATGCCCCGCCGCTACGCGACCTACCTCACCGAGTACCAGGACCTGCACGTCATCTCGACCGTCGGCTCCTGGGTCCTCGCCCTGGGCTTCCTGGTTCACCTGCTGGTGTTCGCGCACTCGCTGGTCGCCGGGCGCAAGGCGCCGCCGAACCCGTGGGGCGGGATCAGCCTGGAGTGGGAAGTCGAGAGCCCGCCCCCGTTGCACAACTTCCACCATGAGCCGATCGTCAAGCACGGGCCGTACGACTTCGAGCACGTCGTCCCGCCGCACTGCGACCCGGCCGAGTACCCCGTCCACGAGCGCGACCCGAACCGGGCGCACTGACCGATCCGCCCGCCCGAAGAGACCACTAGATTCACGTAGGGGAAGCACGACATGGCCTCGATCCACACCGGCGAGCCGGCCAAGCCCGACCTCGCCCAAGCCCCGCGATGGCAGACCTACCGCCACGGGCACCACTGGCGGAACGCGGACGACGAGTTCGACGCGGCCAAGATGGGCATGTGGCTCTTCCTGACCACCGAGGTCCTGCTCTTTGCCGGGCTCTTCGTCGCCTACGCCGTCTTCCGCATGAAGTATCCGGAAGCCTTCGTCGCCGGCTCGCACCACCTGAGCGTGAAGTGGGGGTTCATCAACACGGTGATCCTTCTGCTCTCCAGCTTCACCGTCGCCTACTCCATCCGCTGCGCTCAGCTCAACAAGCAGGGCCTGCTTAAGCTCAACCTGCTCATCACCATCGCCTGCGGCTTCGCCTTCCTGTTCATCAAGGGCACCTTCGAGTACTACCCCAAGATCATGGAGGGCAAGGGCCCGGGCTGGTTCTTCAGCTATGCCTACGCCGAGAGCCCGTGGGAGCCGATCTGGTGGGGCCTCTATTACTGCGCCACCGGCGTCCACGCTTTGCACGTCATCATCGGCATGGGCCTGCTCTTCTGGGTTTACCTCGGTGCCCGCAAAAAGAAGTACGGCCCGACGCACTACACCGGCGTCGAGATCACGGGCCTCTACTGGCACCTTGTCGACCTCATCTGGATCTTCCTCTTCCCACTCCTCTACCTCATCCACTGACCGACCCGGCCCCCAGGTGGCACGGCTCTCCGAGCCGTGTTCGCCCCGCTCCGACCTGAACCGACCGAGAAGCCGACCCGAAGCGACCCCAACCCACACGGGACCTCAGCCATGAACGAGCCGCGCCAACCCGCACTGAACGACCTCGACCCGCACGGGTTTCACGAGGGCGATCACGACCACGGGCACGTCATCCTGCCGTTCCGCACGCTCGTGGTGGTGCTCGCGGCTCTGCTCTTCTTCACCGTCCTGACCGTCAGCGCCGGCTCGGCGGAGGTCTGGATCAGCGAGAAGTTCGACGTTGTCATCCCGACGTGGGTCAACGTCATGGTCGCGATGAGCATCGCCAGCATCAAGGGCATGCTCGTGCTCATGTACTTCATGCAGCTCAAGTACGACAAGCCGATCAACACCATGATCTTCCTGTTCTGCCTCTTCGCGTTCGCCCTCTTCATGGGCCTGACCACGATCGACCTGGGCAACCGCGACCGGATCTACGCGTGGAAGGCGCCCGCCATCATCGAGGGCGGCAACAGCGTCGGGCTCGCGACCGAGGCCGCTCCGCACAACTTCCCCTCCGGGCAGTCGATCGCGACGTGGGCCCGCGAGCGTGAGATCGCGACGATCGGGCCAGAGAAATTTGCCGAGAAGGTCGAAGCCATGAAGACCCGGGAAACCTCCAGCAGCGAGATATCCCGCCCGGCCCGCGGGCGCACGCCCGGCCTTTTTGACGCCGACACCACCGACTGACCCGAACCCGAACCCCCGCTCGTGCGATCGCAGCACTGGCGGGCCGGTCGGGCAAAGCCGCCGCGAATGACCAGAACGCGCCAGATCGCCGCCGCCTGCACGCTTGTCAGCGCGGTGGCTCTGATCGCCAGCGCGGTCGCCCTCGCCCGCGGCATCGCCCAGTTCAATACCGACAACCCCACGGGCATCAACTACACGCTCCCGCTCCTGGCCGAGAGCCTCCGCTTCCACGGGCGAGACATCCGCGTGACCGACGACGTGGACGACCGCGGCCGCGGCGTCGTCGTTGTCACCTACGGCGACCGCGTGCTCAAGCTCCCCGTGCGCATCCCGCAGCCCAACCCGCTCCCGGGCCTGGCGCGCCACGCCGACTGGTTCACGATCGTCCGCTTCATCGAGGCCCCGCCGCGGACATCGCTGGAGCGGGCGCAGGAGATGGCGATGGGCGGCGAGATCGCCGACCGCCTGGTCATCGTCGAACGCATCCCGCGCCTGGAGGCGAACGAGGGCGCCCTCGGGCTGGAGCCGCAGGAAGGCTGGGGCTGGCAGAACGTCCAGCGCAAGAACTGGTTTTTCGGCTTCCACGAGTTCAAGCCCGACGGCTCCATCGAGTCCACCGAGCTCCGCTTCCCCACCACACGCCGCCAGCAGGCCCCGCTCGAGGGCGAGCTCCGCTACGGCACTTGGCAGTACGACGTCGCCTTCCAGGTCATGCCCAAGGGCGCCGCCCCGCGACAGGATTTCACCGAGGGCGCGCTCGTCCACGCCCAGCGACCATTCGCGGCCGCCAGCCTCAGCCTCATGGCCCTGCTCGCCAGCCTCGCGGTCGCGAGCGCCGCCAACGGCAAGCGATCCCAACCGGCGGCGTAGGTATCGGTTTCGACCGTGCGAACGCGCCTTCACAATCTCGGTGGGATGGGCCCTCGGCCCGTCTCTCCCAACGCTCCTTGACGGGAAAAACGCCCGTTCCCCGATCCGCACACGCTCAGGACTCGTTATCCAACGGCAGCACGTCCGCCCGACGTCCTTCGACCCATTCCTTGTACCGCGGCCACACGAGCTCCTGCACCACGATCTTCAGGCACGCCGCGATCGGGATCGCCACGAGCAGCCCGAAGAACCCGAACAGCATGCCCCCCGCCAGCGACGCGAACAGGATCAGCGGCACCGACATCTCCGTCGTCTTCCCCTGGATCAGCGGCGTCAGGACATAGTCGTCCATCGCCTGCACCAGGAAGTACACCACCGTCGGCGCGAGCAGGATGTAGATCACGTGCCCGCGCAGGCCCGTGTGCCCCTCCAGAAACAGCAGGATCATCGAGAGCGGCACCCCGACCAGCGCCAGGTACGGCACGATCGCCAGCACCGCGACCGCCGGACCCAGAATAAACGGCGCCGGCACGCCGATCGCCCAGTACAGCCCCGTGAACAGGATCGCCTGCACGAACGCGATCGTCAGACGCCCGCGGATGAACGCGCTGATCACGCGGTCGAACCGCTTCACCAGGTGGTGGACGGTCTGCTTGTTCTTGTCCGGGATGAGCGAGTCGCCGAACCGCAGAACACTCGGCCACGACACCGACACGAAGAAGAAAAAGAACACCGTCAGAAAAACCAGAAACCCCAGACCGATCACCGAGCTCACGAGCGCGACCGCGACCCACACCGCGTTCGCGCCCAGGTCGGCGACCGTCGTCGCGATCCGCTCGGTGTTCGCGCTGACCCAGTCCGAGATCGTCTCGAGAGCGCCGGCCATCGACTCGTCGTCGATCCCCGCGACCTGCTCCCGGATCCACACCCACGAGGCCCCGGTCTCCTCGCGCAGCGATTCGATGGAAGCCTCGCGATCGAAGTCTTCTCCCCCCGTGCGTTCCGCTTCGAGACTCTCCCGCACGTGCGAGATGTTGTCGAACTGTCGCGTGACGAGGTCGATGCCCTGCACCACGCCGAAGGAGAGCGCCAGGACGCCCGGGATCACCACGAAGAGCGCGAACGCCGTCAGGATCGCCCCGGCCGCGATCTGACGGGAGACCCTCAGTTTTCGTGTCAGCCAGCCCACCACCGGCTCGAACAAATACGCCAGCAGCAGCGCCAAGAGCAGCGGCACCGTCACCAGCGAGATCTTCTGCCCGACCCACAGCAGCCCAAATAGCCCCAGCACCAGCAGCACGTCGCGGATCGGCTGAATCTGCCAGAGGTGCAGCTCGCGCCACGACTTCGACGTCCCGCCCGGCCCGCCTGAAGCGGGACGGGAAGCCCCGGACGAGGCGTGCCCGGGCGGCGGCGGAACAGGCTGATCAGAGCCGGTCGTCATGACCGCAAGAATACCGGGCCCGACCGGCGGAAGGACGACCGCACGCGCCAACCCGTTCGGAAAACCGAGCGATGCACCCGGGGGTGATCAGGCCCGCCCGCTCGTCTCCGGCTTCTCGCCGCCGAGCCCCCCGGCCCGGGCCGGGCTCGCGAACGCCTCGTCAAAATCGAACACGTCGCGGAAGTCCTCGATCGAGTCGTCGTCGGTCGTCCGCATCAGCCCCGCGTCGACCATCGCGAACACGATCTTCCCGAAGTCCTCGGTCTTGCGCAGCCCCCAGTGCCGGAGCACCGTGCCCGCCAGGTCGCCGAACTGGTCGATCGCGTAATCACGGATCCCGAGGCAGAGCTGCTGCCCGGAGACGTGGCGAGACTCGTCATCATCCAGCGGGCCGATCGCGTGCGGCCCGTGCGCCGTCTCCACCGTGTGCGCCAAGCCCTCGCGCACGAACTGGAACGCCTCCGGCGGGAACGGGCCCGCCCGGTCACGCATCGATTTCCAATCCAACGTCACGTTTGCCACGGCTGCTCTCCCACACACACGGGGCCCGACTTCCCGAGAACGCACACCCCGGGCACCCGTCCGTACATCCTTCGCCACAATCCTAGGACCCGTTGCAGATTTCTTGACGCAACCGATCGATGCGGATCGTGTCAAGATGGGTCGTCAAACCAGCTTCTTGACCCTTTCCGACGGGATCGCAGCCACCCGCCCCCCGTATTCATGGGTCCACCTCCCCATGGGCTCAACCCGCCTCGCTCATGGGGAGCGTCCGAACGCCGCGCCGGCGACCGACCACTCGCACGCCGCGTGCTGGGATCTCACACGCCGCCCGCGCTCTCCCTCGCCCGGTCCCGCACGCTCACGTGCGGGCTGGCCGTGACGTACCAACGCAGCGGCGCGCTCGCCCAAGCCCCGGCGTAATCCACCCCGATCCGCGTTGTGTTGGTCACGCTCAACGGCGCCTCGCCCGCTTCCACCCACAGGTCCCCGCGTACGCAGAGGTCGATCGCGTTGAGCGCCCGGTCGATCCCCATCGCCTGACACAACTTCGCCGGCCCGGAGCACAGGTCGCGATCCCGAAGCACCCGCCCCGGGCGCTTCGTCCCCGCGAGCCGGCGGGCGTGCATCGCGGCGACACCCTCGGTCGGCTCGAGCGCCCGGATCAGCACAGCCGCCGGGTAGCCCGCCCGCTCGCACACGATGTTGAAGCAGTGGTGCATCCCGTAAGTCAGAAAGACGTAGCTCGTCCCGGGCTCGCAGAACATCGGCTCGGTGCGTGGCGTGCGTCGCCACCCCTTGCTGTGGGCCGCCGCGTCTTCTGGCCCGAGGTACGCCTCGGTCTCCACGATCCGCCCCGCGAGGCGCTCGCCGCCCTCGCCCGTGCGCACGAGCACGCACCCGAGCAACTGCTGCGCGAGCGCGCCTGCGTCGGTCGCGAAGAACGCACGCCCCAGCCTCTCCGGGTGTCGGCTCACGCGTAGGCGTGCAGGCCCGGGAGCAGCAGGTTCACGCCGAAGTAGGTCCACAGCATCACGAAGAACCCGATGACGCTCAGCCAGGCCGTGATAAGCGCCTTGTTCTTGCCCGTCGTGAACCGCAGGTGGATCACGATGAGGTAGACGATCCAGGTGATCAGCGCCCACGTCTCTTTCGGGTCGAACGCCCACCAGCGTCCCCACGAGTGGTCGGCCCACCACGCGCCGAGCAGGATGCCGACGCCCAGCGTCCAGAACGCGAGCTGCAGCACGGTCATCAACGCCGTGTCGAGGTCCGCCAGCGTGCGAGCCGTGGTCTTGGTCTCCCGTGGCGCGAGCGTCTCACCCGCACGCCCGGTGCCCGTGCGCCCCCCCTCCAGCGCCGCCGCCGACACCGCCTCCATCCGGCTCGCCCCCAGCACGCGCCTCGCGTAGTGCGTTCCCAGATAGAACAGGCTGATGATGAACCCCAGCCCGATCAGCCCGTAGCTCACCAGCACCGTCGTCACGTGATACTTCAGCAGCACCGACGTGTTCAGGATCGCCGCCTCGCGCTCGATCGACCGACCCGGGATGCCCGTCTCCGTCGCGGCGATCAGGATCAGGAACCCCGTCGCCGACGCGGCCGCCGCGAACAGCGGCTGCTTCCGCGCCACCGCCAGCCCCAGCCCGACCACCCCCGCGAACAGGCTCACGCCCGTCATGGACTCGAACTGGTTCTGGATCGCGAACCGCTCGGCGATGATGCACCGCAGCACAAACCCGAACGCGTGCAGCAGCAGCCCGAGCACAAACAGCCCCGTCCCGAGCCCCGTCAGCCACGATCGCCCGGTGCCGAACGCCAGGACCAGCGCCACCGTCGCGAGGAAGTACGCCCAGTAGCCGTAGGTGAACGCGCCGGAGCGGTTGTAAAGGTGCTCCAATTCCGCCCGCTGTGTCGGGTAGAGCTCGCTGTTCACCGTCGGCAGGATCTCTGCCAGACGGCGAGCCGCCTCATTGACCGCGGCCGGGTCCATCGCGCGCCACGCGCGCCCGAGCTCCGAAGCCGCCGTGCGCGCCGGGTGATCGGGCGCGAGCTCGCTCAGGTGGTGCCACGTGTCCCCGCGGTATTCCGGTGCGACCAGGCGCATGTTCGAAGCCGACTGATCCCACAGCCCAAGCCCCCGCCGCACGTTCGAGAGCGCGTCCCGGTAGGGCTGGTTGAACGCGTGCCGCTCCTCCAGTTCCGGCCCGAACCGCTGCGCCATCATCGGCGTGATCCGCGTCAACCGCATCCACCGTGACTGCATCGCCCCGTCGCCCGGGAACGCCGCCTCGAGAAACGCCCGGCGCAGCGGCAGGTAGTTCACGTGCAGCAGCGGGCGATCGACGTAATACACCGGGTCGATGATCAAATCGAGCAGCGTGAACAGCGGGTCGTGCGCGACCAGCTCCACCCGCTCACCGGCGGGGATCGACGTGTGCAGGTGCCCGCTCGCGTGATCGCCGGCCGCGTACCCACCATCTGTCCCATCGCTTGTCGCGTCCCCGGTCGGCAGCACGTCCTGATACGCCCGCCGCCCGGTGATCGTCTCGACCGTCTCCATCGCGAGCGTGTCGAGGATCTTGACCCGCCCGTTGTGCAGCACGGCCAGTCGTCGCAGCGGCTCCAGATCGACCGAGCGGTAGAACGCGTTCTTCTGGGCCGCGGTGGGGCGGCGCTCGAAGATCATGTTCGCCTCGCCGAACGGGTTGGGCAGATCGCCCGACGCCTCGTCGACCATCGCCGACTCGGGGTGCTCGTTGCCCGCCGGGGCGTATTGCGCAAGCGCGGGCGACACGAGGCACGCGAGCAGCACGCCCGCCAACGCCCACGCGCACGACCGGAGAGCCCGCGATCCACCGTCAAAGTTCACTGCGTGCATGGTCTCTTCTTTCCGTGCCACCCGGCGGCGTGCGCACGGGCGGGCGACGCGTCGTGCTCAGATCGAAGCGCCCTCGTTCGTGCCGGCGCGAGGCGGGGGCGCGATCTCGCCCCGGGCCGCGGCCTCGGCAAGCCGCTGCTTCTCACGCCGCACCAAATACGGCTTCAGATAAAACGCCCACGGGATCCCGACCCCCATCATGATCCCCCCCAACGCGATCACGTGGATCCCCGGGTTGTTTCCCACGCCCAGGATCGTGAACATCGCGTACGGGCGTTCCAGCAGGCCCTGGTCGGCCAGAACCTGCGTCTCCTCCCAGTTCGCCCGGTCCCACCCCGCCTGACTGAACTTGTACTGATTCGGGCTCACCCCGGTCACCAGGCGGCGGAGCACGCCGACGACCGGGTTCGGCGCGTCGTACACGTTGTGTGGCGCCGTCAGCGGCGCGTTCAGCTTGGTCACGTGCTCGAACGCCTCGAAGTTCGCCCCCAAACCCGTGCGCACAAACCCGAACCGGTCCTCGACCGGCTCCACACGCACCATCGACTGGTAATCCCGCGGCGCGCCCCGGTGGTCGTACGCGATCATCTCGAAATCGACCAGCCGCAACTGAAACCCCGGGAGCGGGTGCTGGCGACGACCGACCGCGACGCGCACGCGACGACCGTCCGGCAGGTCGAACCGACGCGCGTTCTCCTCGCCCTGCAAGCCCAGAAACCGCGTGAACGGCACCCAGCGCGTCTCCGACCACTCGCTCGCCGCCTCCCCCGGGCGACGACCGCGGATCGTCCCGGACACCTTGACCGCGAACATCGCCTGCTCGTGCGTCCCCGTGAACGAGCGGTCGCGTTCGCTCTCCGCCACCGGCACCGGGCGGTCAAACGCCTCGGCGTGCGCCCAGTGCTCGCCCAGGCGAAAATCAATCAGCGGCACCGCGTCCCGCAGCACGCCGTCCTCCGGCAACGGGTCGAACACGCGCACCCCGCCGTCCGGATCGCGCACGATCGCGCGCACACGCGTCCCGCCCTCGCCGGAGGTCACCTCGTCGAAATACACCCGCAGCCCCGAGTGCGGGACGTACCCGAGCCGGATCGATGACTCGTCCGCCACGCGACGGCTCGGCGACGCCATCGCCGACGCGTCCGACGACTCGCCCGGGTCCAGCAGGTCCTGCGAGATCTCCGGGAACGCGTGGTACACCCACCGGTCGAACGTCTCCCCCGTCGGCGTCGTCACGCGCACGATCGCGACTTCCGTGCTCGCCCCGACGTACCCCTCGGTCACGATCGGGAACGGCGGCTCGGCGTGCAGCTCCTGCACCTCGATCCGGAAGCCCCCGAGCTGGACCGGCACCTCCGGAGCCGCCGGGATCACACGGCGCGTCGGACGCCCGCCCGCCTCCTCGCTCGGGATCTCGATCACCAGCATCGGGCCCGGGCCGGCCGGGTGGCGCTGGGCCAGGTCGCGCCAGCGCGAGGCGGGCATGTCCCGCGTCATCTCTAGCGCGATGATCTGGTTCGACGAGATCCGGTGCGCCGGGTCGTTCGCCAGCAGCGCAAACCGGAACACCGGCCCCTCCGGCACACGCCCGGACTCGTCCTCCAAGCGGCTTATCAGCTCGATCACCTGCAACGGGTTTGGACGGAAATCCGGCGCACGGTTCGGGCCCGTTGGCTCGGGCACGCGCCGCCAGTCCCGCTCCGGAGCCGCGTACGGCGCGTACCCCACGATCTCGAACCGCAGGTCCTCGTCCACGATCAGGCGCACGCTCTCCGACGCGGGCACATCGGGCGCGCGCACGCGCAGGTCTCGCCCCGTTTCCTCGCGTCGGTCCAGCGTGCGCTCGGTCAACGCCCAGAGCGTCGCCGGCCCGTCGCCCTCGACCGACGGCACGCCCGCGTCGAGGTTGTACGCGTTGTACCGCGGCACGCCGGAGATCGGGCGCTGCTGCCAACCACGGAACTGATCGACGTACAACGCCATGTGCGTGTTGTCGTAGAACGTCCGCTGCGCCGCGCCGAGCCCGGGGCGCCCCGCCGCCTCGTCGAATGAGCCCGCGATCAGGATCGTGTCGCCTTCTTTTTTCAGCGACTGGTAGTACACGCTCCCGAGCGCGATTGTCACGATCCCCGTGTGCACCGTCAGCACGCCGAGGTTCTTGAAGCAGAACTCGATGCGACGGAACGTCGCGATGACCATGTTGACGACGAACGCGAGCAGCAGCACCCGCATCGGCCACCAGGAGTAGAACTCCAGCTCGCTCATCTCAAAGCCCGGCAGGTGGCGGAGCGTGACCGACTCGTGGGAGGCCGCGAAGTCCGCGAAGAAGCGCACGCCCTCGCCCGTCGCGGGGTCAAAGTGCAGGCTCGGCCACGCGTACCGGTGCCAGAGCCAAGCCGCGACTGGCGTGAGGATCAGAAACGTCAGCACGGTGCACGCGAACGCCAGCCCGCGGCTGCGTGGCGCGATCAGCTTCCAAGCGACGCCCGATGGCACCGCCGCCAGCACCAGCACGCCCAGCAGCACCGTGCCGATGTAGACCGCCCACGTCGGGATCAGCGCGAGCAGCCCGATCGGCACGCTCGCGACGATGCCGTAGAGCGAGACGAGCACGAGCAGGATGACCGCCAACCAGATCGAGCTGAACGCCCGCAAGGTCCACTTCGCGGGCGCGGCCCACGCCGGGAAAAACCGGTCATCCCACGCCAAGCTGCGTCGCCACTTCGCGCTCATGCACTCCCCGGAAAAACCACCCCCTCGGGATCGCCCAGATCCAAGTCGAAGATCCTAGGCCAAGCTTCGCCAAAGCCTCCAGCTAGATTCCTGCAAAACAAGACCTATTCCCGTAAAACAGGACGCGTTCCCGCCCTTCCCCGCCCCCAGCGGGGGGAGGTGTTGGCGCAGCCGACGGAAGCGGTCCGGGGACCTGGCCCGAGTCGCAGGGCCAAACCCGGATGTGCCCCGGACGTCTTCCGAGAGGTCCGTGCTCCGGGTGCTCTCTTCACCCTCTGACCACGCCCCGATCACCGACGCCCCACACCAGCCGGCTAAAAAGAAACTGGTGTGCTCGGAGCACGGACCGTGCGGGCAAGGTCAGTGGCCCATCGCCAAGATCAGCAGCACGTCGTCGTTGGCAGCAATGCCACCTCGCTCTCGCCGCCCATAACGCTCGCCAGCGTGGCTCCCTCGGCCGCCACCACGCCGAGCATGCGCCCGCCGACGGTCCATCGGCACCGATCCTCGTCGATCCCCAGCGCCCGCGCCCCGCGTGTCGTACACATCGCGAGCAGCGTGAGCGGGTCCGTGCCGTCGCGTGCGTGGAGGCGTCGGGCCTCGTCGAGCGGGGAGAGTCGGTCGGTGCCGGGCGGGCAGCTCACGAGGCTGTCGGTCCCGAGGCAGACGTTCACCCCGGCGTCGAGCATCGCGCGGTAGCGGTGGGGACCGAGGGCGTCGGGTGAGGCGAACGCGTCGCTGGAGCGCGGGCAGTAGGCGACGCTGACGCCGGCGCGCCGAAGCACGCCCAGCAACGCCTCCGGCTCGCGTCCTTCCCACTCTGGCGGGCAATCGTGAACGTGCGCGCACAAGAACGGGCTCCCCCCCTCGGCCGCCGACACGAGCGCGCGTTCCATGTGCTCGATCGGGTGGCGCCCCCGCCCGACCTGGGCCGCCAGAGACTCGTCCCAGAGCCCGAGCGACTCCAGAAACGTCCGTTGCGCCCCTCGGGCGTGGGCGATCAGTTCCCGCTCGGCCAGGCTCTCCGCGAGGTGCGTCGCGAGGTGCAACGCGGGTGAACCGGAGGCGTTCCAACGCGCCGCCTCGCCCGCCAGGGCGCGAAACGTGGGCTCCGCGACCGAGTACGGCGCGTGCGGCTGCAAGCCCAGGCGCACGCCCGCGTCCGGATCGATCCGGAACCCCGCCTCGTGCGCACGCCACAGGGCGGTCGCGGCTTCCAGCCCGCGGGCTTCCCCGCGACCGATGCCGAAGAACTCGACCTCGCTCACCCCCAGCAGCGGCCCGTCGGCGAGCGTCCGCCACGCCTCGAGGTTCGTCTGTCCGCCCGCGGCACCCGCCACATCCCCGACGGCCGCCACCCCGCCGCGGATGGAAAGCTCGACCCCCAGACGAACCGACCACGCGATTGCGTCGGGCTGCGCGGGGCGTCCGAGGCGGACCATATCCAGCCAGGCGGCGAACGCGCTGGGGTCGGCGGGGTCGCTCGGCGGGCGCGGACCGAGGGCGGAAAGATCCAGGTGGGTATGGGCGTTGACGAACGCGGGGAGGAGGACCGAGCCCGGGCGGTCGATGGTTTGCCGTTGCTCGGGCGGGGTGTGCGCCCAGGCCTCATGGCGGTCGATTTCGTCCGCGGGCCCGATCGCGAGCAGCGTGCCGGGGCAGAAACGGTCGCGGTCGCGGGTGTCGAAGAGGGCGGCGACGGGGCCCGGGGCGTGGCGCGGGCCGCGATCGTCCCAGGCGCTCCCGCCCCGGATGCGCAGGATCCGCCGCTCCGGGGCGGGATCGGGCGTCCTGGGTGTGCGGGGTTGTGGCGGATTCATGGCAACCTCTCCGGGCGTCCGAAGATACCGATGTTGCGGGGCGCGTCCCGTCGGGGGCGCGTATTCTGCTTGGAGCCGAGTCCTCGGCTCGCGCCGGCCGCGATGGACGCCGCCGGTGCCATCGTCGGGCCCGGAGACGCCCGGCGCTCGAACCACGCGGCATTCACGGAGGCCTTGCCATGCAGATCCGATCCTCACGCTCCCGCCGGCTTCTGGCCGCGGCCACGACCGTTCTCGCCGCCGGCACGCTGCTCGGCGGGTGTGTCAGCCAAGAAGCCTACGACAACCTCGCCGACACCAACCGCGGGCTCCAGAACCGCAACGCGGAGCTGGTCCGCGATGTCGAGGGCCAGGAGGCGATGATCCGCCAGTTCCAGGCGCAGCAGAACCGGACCGAGCAGGCGCTGGCCGAGCTCCGGCGCGAGAACAGCGCCCTCCGCGGGACCGTCGGCGATCGCGAGCGGGCGCTGCGCGACTTCAACGAGCGCCTCGCGGGCGTGACCTTCGGCGAGCTGGACGCCGAGACGAGCCGGGCCCTCTCGCAGCTCGCGGCGGAGAACCCGGAGCTGATCACCTACGACCCGGACCGCGGGATGCTGCGGTTCGCGAGCGACCTGACCTTCGCTTCGGGCTCGGCCGAGCTGCGCGACACCGCCAAGAGCGGGCTGGCCGCCCTTGCCCGCGTCCTCCAGACCGCCGCCGGCGCGCAGTATGAGATCCACGTCGTCGGGCACACCGACGCGCAGCGGATGGCGAACCCCGCGACGATCCGCCGTCACGGGAGCAACATCGGCCTCAGCGCCAACCGCGCGATCTCCGTCCGCGACGAGCTCGTCTCCCTCGGCGTCGAAGGACGCAAGATCATGGTCGCCGGCTGGGGCGAGTTCCGCCCCGTCGCCCCGAGCGGCCCCGGTGGCGCGACCCCCGCCAACCGGCGCGTCGAGATCCTGCTCACCCGCGCCAGTTCCGCCGGCGCCGAGTTCCAGCCCAGCGAGGGCGGGAGCGCGGCCCCGAGCGGCGGGCGCGGCACCAGCGGCGTCGGGGTCGATCGCCAGGCGCCCCCCACGCGTCAGGACGCCGGGGGCAAGTAAGCCCGCAAAGCTCCGAAACACGTTCGCAGCCAACACCGCACGCCTCGGCCACACGCCGGGGCGTGTTTTCTTTGCGGCGTTCTTCCGCCCGGGTCACGCGGGACCGTCCGGCTCGCGCGGCGGAGATTACGAGCGTTTGCTTCGCACCCACGCGCGGAGCTGGGCGCGGGTCATCGCGTTGACGCAGAGGTCTTTGGGGAGCCACCCGCGCCGGGCGGTCAGGACGCCGTAGCGGAGGTTGTCAAAGTCGGCGGGGGCGTGGACGTCGCAATCGATCGCGATCTTCACGCCGGCCTCGCCCGCCGCCCGCACGTGCGTGTCCCGCAGATCCAAGCGCATCCAGTGGGCGTTGATCTCGAGCGCGACGTCGTGCTCTTTCGCCGCGGCGAACAGCTCGCCCATCGCCGGCTCCAGCCCGGCACGCCGACCGATCAGGCGCCCCGTCGGGTGACCGATGACGTGGACGAGCGGGTGCTCGATCGCGCGGAGGAGGCGTTTGGTCGCGGTTTTGGTGTCCTGGCTGAGGGCGGCGTGGGGGCTGGCGACGATGAAGTCGAGGGCCGCGAGCACGTCGTCGTCGTAGTCCAGCGAGCCGTCGGCCAGGATGTCCACCTCGCTCCCGCAGAGCACGTCGATCTCGACGCCGTCCGCGTCGAGCTGCTCGTGCAGGCGTTCGATCTCGGCTCGCTGCTTCTTCAAGCGTTCGGGCGAGAGCCCGTTCGCGACGGTGGCGCTCTTGCTGTGATCGGTGACGGCGATCGTGTGAAAGCCGCGTTCGTGCGCGCGCCGCACGAGCTCGGCGAGCGCCATCTCCCCGTCGCTCTCGGTCGTGTGCGCGTGCAGCTCGGCCTTGATGTCCTCCAGCTCGATCACGCCCGGAAGATCAGCGTCCAGCTCCCCACGGTCCTCGCGCAGCTCGGGCGGAACCACCGCGACGCCGAGTTTCTTATAGATCTCGCCTTCGGTCTTGCCGGCGACCGGCTTCACACCCCGCGACTGCGGCGAGCCCTCGCTCTTCCCGTCGTCCGGGAAGAGGCCGTACTCGTTGAGCGTGAGCTTCTGCTTCTGTGCCCGCTCGCGGAGGGCGACGTTGTGGGCCTTGGAGCCGGTGAAGTACATCAGCGCCGCGCCGAAGCTCTCGCCCGGCACCGTCCGCAGATCGACCTGCACCGTCGGGCCCGTCGCCTCCTCGTGCCCTTTCCATCGCCCGAAATTGCGCTCGAGCGAAACGCGCACGCTCGTCTTGGTCTCGCCGCTCCCGACGACGTCTACGACGCCTTCGCGCAGCGCCTTGTGCGCACGGGCCGCGGCCTCATCGTTCTCGACACACGCCAGGATGTCGATATCCCCGATCGTCTCAACGCCGCGGCGCAGGCTCCCGGCGAACTCGGCCTGCGCCACGCCCTCGACCTCGCGCAGCATCGCGACCAGGCGCTCCGCGACCGGCATCGCGACGCCGATCGGGAGGCGCGAGCCGCCGGATTCCAGGAACTTCAGGCTCGCCTTGATCCGCTCGACGCTCTTGGCCCCCATCCGCGGGAGCTGCGTGACCGAGCCGTCGTCGAGCGCCCGCTGCAGGCTCGCGAGGTCGGTCACGCCGAGCTGCTCCCACATCGCCTTGACGGTCTTCGGCCCGACGCCGGGCACGCTCAGCACGTCCAGCAACCCCGCCGGCACCTTGGCGCGAAGCTCCGCGTGCTCGCCGATGTCGCCGGTCTCGACAAACTCTGCGATCTTGTCGGCCTGCTTCGCCCCGATCCCGTCCAGCGCCAAGAGACGCTCGCGGTCCGACGCCAGCTCGCCGACGTCTCCGGGAAGATCGCGGATCACCCGGGCCGCCTTCTCGTGGGCGATCACGCGGAACTTGTTCGCCCCGAGCAGCTCGAGCATCTGCCCGATCTCTTCAAACTTCGCCGCCAGACGCTCATTCATCGACATGCCGGATGCTACCCCGGGCGTCCGGCGAAGCCGCGGGCGTATCGAGGGATTGGCGTGCATGGACGGTTGCGGACCGCTCCCTCACGGTCGTGGCTCGTGAGCTGTCTCGCTCGCCGGTTTCCCCGGCTTCATCTCTACGCTCGCCGGCTCATCGCCGTAGGTGTCGATGATCTGGTGCTCGATCGCCTCCACGAGGGCCTCGCGTTCGGCTTCTGGGACGAGCATGAGGGCGGCGACCCATCGGCGGCCCAGTTCGAGCTGCCCGGGGCGGAGCAGGTCAGTCAGCAGGCGGAGGTGGTCGCCGGGCGACAACCCTGGCGATCCGGTCGATCCGCCCTCGGGCCGCCACATCGCTTTGGACCGCTCGCCCATCCGGCTCCCCGTCGCTGCCCAACGATCCCGCGCCCGATCCCCCCGAACCGGTGCTTCCGGAGGGGGCTGACGCCGCTTTGGACGCCCGGACGCGGGTTTCGAGCGTCTGGACGAAGACCTCCAGCCGATCCACGCGGCTGCCGAGGGTTTCCAGTGTATTGGCCATCGCCCCCAGAAGCTCGCCCGGGTCGGCCCGCTTCAGGGCGTGGCTGGTCGCGTCGGCGACACGCATCGGCCCGCGCCCGGTGAGGAGCCAGTCCCCGCTGATCCCGAGGGCCGCGCAGAACGCGGAGAGAAACTCCGCGCTCGGCGACTGCCCCTGCATGTACCGACGGCATGTCTCCGCGTTGGTCTCGGTCAGCTCCGCGAGCGCGCGGTACGACCGATCCCCGGCGGCGACTTCCAAACGCTCATGCAACGGGCTCTGCGACACGGGCACATCCTAACCAGAGCCAACAACAAGGCGACAACAAACGCCGCCAATCCGCATCATTTTCGCACGAGCACGCGATCTCGGCACAACCCCGTGCGGCACGCCGCATAAAGACACACGTTTGTGGATATCCACAACGCGGCGCGATCAGCCCACGTCCGCCAGCCCCAGCCCTTCGCCGTGGCGCTTCAGCACGCGGTCGCGCACCAGGCGCTCGCTCGCGCTGTCCAGCGTGGGGGAGCGGGCGATCCAGGCCTTCGCGTCCCGCCGGGCGAGTTCGAGCAGGTCGCGGTGCTTGAGCGGGTCGGCGTGGAGCATCGTGCTCGCGCCGGACTGCTTGGCCCCGAAGACCTCGCCCGCGCCGCGGATCTCGAGGTCCGTCTCCGCGAGGCGGAAGCCGTCGCTGGTCGCGACGAGGGCCCCGAGCCGCTGGGCGGCGGCCTCGGTCTTCGCCTCGCCCACCAGCAGGCAGACGCCCCCCTTGCGACCGCGCCCCACGCGACCGCGGAGCTGGTGGAGCTGGGCCAGCCCGAACCGCTCGGCCCCTTCCACGACCATCACCGTCGCGTTCGGCACGTCCACGCCGACCTCGATCACCGTCGTCGCGACCAGCGCGTGCGACGCGCCCGCGCGGAAGCGAGCCATCACCGCGTCGCGCTCGTCCTTCTTCAGCCGCCCGTGGACGGCCTCCACCTCCAGCCCGCGCAGAGGGCCCGCGCGGAGCTCCTCCACCAGCGCATTGACACCCGCGAACTCCTCGGCCTCGATCGAGGGCGCGACGACGAACGCCTGCTCCCCGCGTTCTAATCGACGCCGCACAAAGGCGTAGACGCGTTCGCGCTCGGTGGGCAGGACCGCGCGCGTGCGCACGGGGCGTCGCCCGGGGGGGAGGCGGTCGATGGTGGAGACGTCGAGGTCGCCGAAGATGGTGATGCCGAGCGTGCGCGGGATGGGGGTTGCGGTCATGACGAGGGTGTGGGGGACGACCTCGCGTCCGTCGGGGCTGGCGGCGGCGCGCCCGCGGAGCACGCCGCGCTGGTGGACGCCGAAGCGGTGCTGCTCGTCGATGACGGCGACGCCGAGGGATCGGAAACGGACGCTGTCGGTCAGCAGCGCGTGCGTGCCGATGACCAGGTCGGCCTCGCCCGCGGCGATCCGTTCGAGCAGGGCCGTGCGCGCGCTCGCGGTGAGTGCGCCCGTCAGCAGCGCGGTGCGGACCTTGGAACCCTCGAGCATCGCCTCGATCGAGCTCATGTGCTGCTCGGCGAGGATCGCGGTGGGGGCGAGCAGGGCGGCCTGGTGCCCGCTTGCGACTGCGAGGAGCATCGCGTAGAGCGCGACGGCCGTCTTCCCGCTCCCGACGTCGCCCTGCACGAGGCGGTTGGTGGGGCGCGTCTGGGCAAGGTCGGCGGCGATCTCGCGCACGACGCGGTCCTGCGCGGGCGTGAGCGCAAAGGGCATGCGCTCGCGGATGCGGGCGTCGATCACGGGCCCGGTCTCGAGCGCGGGTGCGACGCAGCGCTCGCGGAGGTGGGCGCGGCGCATCTGCACGCCGAACTGGAGCAGGAGCAGGTCGTCGTACGCCAGTCGCCGCCGGGCGGCCCGCACTTCATCCTCGCTCTGCGGGGCGTGGAGCATCCGGTAGGCCTCGTGCAGCGCCGGGAGCGCGCGCTCGTGCCGATAGGGCTCGGGCAGGTGGTCCTCGATCAGCGCGAGCCCGGGGGCGAGCACGACGTCGATTGCACGTTCGACGTCGCGGCTCGTCACGCCCTCGGTCGCGGGGTAGACCGGGCGGAGGCGCTCGTCGCGCGCGTTCGGCTCGTCGTCCTCGCCTTCGGGCTCCAGGATCTCGAAGGTGGGGTTGGCGATCTGGAGTCCGGGGCCGCGGCGTTTGGCGGTGCCCTGCACCCGCAACCGGTGCCCGGCGTGGATCTTCTTCGCAAGGTACGTCTGGTTGAAGAAGACCAAGTCGAGGCGTCCGGAGTCGTCGCACAGCACGGCCTCGAACCGCCTGCCGCGACCGCTTCCCGCGACGCGCGTCGCCGTCACCTCGCCGCGCGCGCTCACGACCGAGCCCTCGGCGAGCTCCGCGATCGGGGCCTCGGCCTCCTCGAACGCGTGACGCATCGGGACGTGCGCGAGCAGCCCCCCGACCTGGCGGAGCCCGAGCTGCGCCATCTTGCGGCTCAGCCCCGCGGGGAGCACCTCCGCCAGCGGCGTCCGCAGCGTCCACGTCGAAGCATCGCTCACGGGCCCGGCCCCGGGTCGGTGTCCGGCGCGGTCGGGGGCAAGGGCTGGCCGGGGTCGATCTCGCGCAGGTACGTCCACGAATAGATCCCCGTCGAGTGCCCGTCGCTAAAGACGAGCTTGATCGCGTAGTTGCCCACAAGCTCGGCGTCGGTGATCGTCAGCTCACCCCCGGCGTTGGGCGACTTATTCGAGGGCAGCACCGTCAGCGGGTTCTTGTCCATCTCCTCGCGGAGCTGACGCATGTCCGCGCTCGGCGACATCTTGCGCAGGTAGCGGACGGTGTAGTAACTCCCTGACCCGTCGGCCCACTGCACCGTCAGTCCGCGGTCCTTCTTGAGGTCCAGGTGCTGGGGGTGATGGGCGTGCATGGGAGGCTCCGGCGAGGGGGTGGAACGATAGGGGGAGGAGGGAGGAGGCACTCGGCATTGGGCACGAGGCACTAGG
>RECY01000042.1 GCA_007693785.1 Phycisphaerales bacterium
CCGATCAGCGTGAACGGGCGGCAGCGGATCTGCACCGTCCGCGCGTTCAGCCCGCTCTCCACCGGCACGTCGATCTTGAAGTCCTCCATCGCGGGATAGATGAACTCCTCGACCGCGACCGGCAGGCGGTGGATCTCGTCGATAAAGAGCACGTCCCCCTGCTCCAGGCGCGTCAGGCTCGCGACCAGGTCCGTCCCGCGCGTCAGGGCCGGCCCGCTGGTCGTGTACAAACGCGTCCCCATCTCGTGCGCGATCACGTGCGCCAGCGTCGTCTTGCCAAGCCCCGGCGGCCCGTGGAGGAGCGTGTGCTCCATCGGCTCCCCGCGCGAGCGCCCCGCCTCGATCGCGATCCGCAACCGCTCGATCAGCTCCCGCTGCCCGACGTACCCCGAGATCCGCTCCGGGCGCAGGCTGGGCGCAAGGCCGGCAGGCTCCTCGTCGGCGGGCTGGTGCGTCGGGGTCAGGATGCGTTCGGTGGGCATGGGGTATGGAGAGAGTATCAGAGCTCGGAACTCGGAGCCGCGGATCGGGCTTCGCATCGCGCACGCATCGGCCTCCGATCCGCGGCTCCGAGTTCTGCGTTTTCCGGTGCGGCGCCGCCTCAGTTCATCGGCAGGCCCTTGCTCCGCCAAAGCTCCATCAGGCGGTTCAGCTCGATGGGCTGCCAGACGCGCCGGGGCGTCATATCCGTCGCCGGGAGCGTCGTCCGCAGCAGGCGACCCTCCTCGTTGAACCGGCTCGTCTGTGCCGGGTCGTTCTCGACGAGGGTCGATTCCAGCTCGAACACGCCGGACGAAGGCTCCCGAAGCTCGTCCCGACGCGTCGTCACCGCCCCCGCGTTGCTCGACCAGTACGTGAACGCGTACGACCCCTCGCCCCCGCCCTGCACCAACAGGTGCGGCAGCAAAAAGTGCTCCACCTGTGAGACATAGCTCCGAGGGTCGATGTTCGCGCTGCTCGCGGTCGGCGCGCCGCCCCGTGGCTCCACCTGCACGCTCAGACGCGAGCCCTCGCGGGCACCGATCTCCGTGAAGGCCACCTGCGACTGGCGCCGGTCCGCCTGGCGGTCCCGCACCGCGACGCGGATCGTCCAAGCCTCGCTCTCCCGGTTCTCGCCCATAAAAAAGATCGACTCGATATCGATCACCTGGCGGTCCTGCAGCACGCGCGAGTCCACATGCACGATGTACCCGCGCTCGCGGTCGGCCGCACGCCAGCGCGACTGCGGCACCTCCGGACGCAGCTCCCCACGCTGCCCCGTCCGCGTCCGCAGACGCCGGTACCCGATCTCCGTCGCGTCCCGGTCCGACCCGCTCGCCGAGGGCTCGTAAAGACGGTCCCAACGCTCCCGCGTCACGCCGATCGCCCGGCGCATCGACTCGCCGGAGAGCGCTTCGATGAACGCCCCGCTCCGCTCGGCGCTCGCCTGCTGCGCCTCGGCCCGCTCGCCCACGTCGCTGAACAGCGCCGTCCCGACGACTAGTTCGTAGATCGGGCGCGCTCGGGCGAACTCCGCTTCAGTGGTGATGAGTTCGAAGGTGACGAACCGGTCCGCCATCGGCTTGAAGACCGTGTACCCACGGATCACCCGCTCCCCGGCGTTGGCGCGATCCCCGTCGCCGAGCGCGACGTAGAAGCGGGCCGCCGGCTGGTTGTTGATCTCCAGGTCCGGCACGCGGATGACGTTCGCTCGCGCCGTCATCGCGCCTTCCTCGCCGCGGACCTCGACCGCCGCGACCGACTCGAGCAATTGATTGAGGATCGCCTCGCTCACCGAGCGGACGGTCTGCTCCCCGTCCCGCGTCCGCGGGGTCTGCACGTTCATCACCCAGGTGGAGCCCTCGGGCAGCACCTGCACCGTGGTCTGATCCCCAAGACGCGTGATGTTCGTCCGGGCGTCGGCGGGGGGGTAGAACCGGAGCCCGACCGCCTCGATCTGCGCCGGGCTGTCAGCCAGCAGCGACGCGCCCGACGCCGGCGCGATCTCCGGAGCCCGCCTCGGCTGCGAAGCATCCCGATTCTGGGCGTCGGCGACGCCCGCCAAGGCGATCACGCCGAGCATCAAGAGGCCATAAAACGAGATCCGGGTTCGGCTTGCTGGCATCGGCATCGCCCCTCCGTGGGGTATGGGTTCAACGTCAGGCGTTCATGTCGGCCCCGTGGGGCGCGTCCGTCGCGGGCGGGCGGCTCGCTTCCAATCCGGATCCCGCCCAGCCTACCTCTCCATCGACCGCTTCGGGAGATTGTTGGCAAAAGTGCCGCGAGGCGTGTTGACTGGCCGGGTCGCGGCTCTACGCTTCCGGGCTCCGCCGGGATCGATCCCGTGCGGGGTTCGGCCTGGGTTCCCGTCTCGCCACGCGTGACGGGGGTGGACAGGTCGAGTCGTGCCGCCGACGCTCGGTGTCCCGTTCTACGGGCGTCGGGATCGGCACCCCTCGCGGCCGCGCCGTTCCCGGCGCCACCGAAGACGACGCCAACCCCCGCACGGTCCGGTTTCCATCGGGCCTCGGGTTGTTCTGGTCGCCGGGCTTCGGGTTGCGGGTCGGTGCCAGGCGGAGCGACGGGTTCGCGGTGCTGAGGGTGGTCCTCAGCCGGTTCGGGCTCGCGGGTGCGCGTGCAGGGGCGCCCGGGGCAAGTTCGAGATGTGCGGGGATTGTTGAACCCATGACCGGCGGCAGGATTCGAATCCGTATGGAGGCCTACGACCACCTGGCGCTCGACGCGTCGGCTCGTGAGATCGTGGACCACGCCAAACGCACCAACGCCAAGGTGGCGGGACCCATCCCGCTCCCGACGCGCATCGAGCGGTACACCGTGCTCCGCGGCCCGTTCATCGACAAGAAGAGCCGGGAGCAGTTCGAGATCCGCACCCATAAGCGGATCATCGACATCCTGGAGCCGACCGCACGCACCATTGAGGCGCTCAACCGCCTCGTCGTGCCCGCGGGCGTCTTCGTCAAGATCAAGGCCTGACCCCAGGCCAACCCCTGCACACGGTCGCCCTGACGGGCGGCCGATTGTGTTTCAGGGCTCGGACGCGTCGCGGCCACCGGCCCGCGCACACCCGGGCTCAGCCCGTAAACCTTCCTCTGCCGCCCCCGGCACGTCGCCGGGGCTCGGCACGAAGCGGCGCCCGGGGCCGAAACCCTGGGGACGCACCGGCCGGCCCGCGATCGCGGCGGCGGGGCGTGCTTCCAAGTTCGGAGTGTGCGCGATGGCGGCGAAGAAGACCACCTCTCAAGACGGCCCGATGCTCCTCGGCCGCAAGCTCGGCATGACCCGCGTCTTCAACGACGACGGCGTCAGTGTCCCCGTGACCGTCCTCGAGGTCGGCCCCTGCGTCGTGACCCAGGTCCGCACCGCCGAGACCGACGGCTACGACGCCGTCCAGATCGGTTACGACGAGATCAAGCCCCGCAACTCCACGATCCCCCAGATCGCCCACGACCACAAGGCCGGCACCACGCCCAAGCGCTTCCACCGCGAGTTCCGCCTCGCCGAGGCCGGCGGGTACGACCTCGGGCAGACCATCGACGCCTCCGCGCTCGCCTCGATCCTCTTCGTCGACGTCGCCGGCACCAGCAAGGGCAAGGGCTTCGCCGGCGGCATGAAGCGCCACGGCTTCAAGGGCAAGGAAGCGACCCACGGCGTCGAGCGTAAGCACCGCTCCCCGGGCTCGATCGGCGGGCACGCCACTAACGCCGGCACCGGCGGCGGGATCAAAAAAGGTAAGAAAATGGCCGGGCACATGGGCGACGAGCGCGTCACCATGCGAAGCCTCGAAGTCGTCCGCGTCGACGCCGATCGGAACATCGTTCTCGTCAAGGGCCCCGTGCCCGGCGCGAACGGGGGCATGGTGGAGGTCCGCCCGTCCGTGCGTCTCTACAAGAGCAAGGCCGCCAAGGTCGCGGCCGCCGGGGCCTGAGCCCCGGCAATCGCGATTCTCCGCCCGCCCGTGGTTCACTCCTGCGATCGGCGTGCCTAGTATCGCGGCCCACCCGATCCAAAATCGGAACGCGTGGGTGTAAGAAACGCTTCGTCGCGGCTCGGAACGGGCCGCGACAAGCGGGATTGTGCAGCGAAGACCGGCGGTTTCCCGCGTGAAGGAAGCCGTCGGGTCCGGGAGGCCCGGGACCGTCGCCCGCGAGGGCGAGCGGGTCAGGGAACCGCCGGACGGAGTCAGTGTTGTGCCCGGATCGCCGCTCGCCGCGTCGGTCCGGGGTGGAGCCGAGTCGATGCCGACCGCTCCGGGCCTCGGGCGACGTTGTCCGAGGCGGGCTGAGTCGGGCCTTTGCGGGCCCGTCTTGAGCCGAATCCGGTGTGGCGGCTAGGCGAGGGTTGGGTCGGATCGGGCACTGGGCCCGGGCGTCCCGCAAGAGGCCGAAGGCGTAAGGCGACGAATGGAAGTCCCCGTCTACAACATGCAAGGCGCCGAGGTCGGTGCGATGTCCATCGACGAGCAATCGCTCGGCGGGATGATCAACGCCGACCTGATCAAGCAGGCGTACGTGATGTACCACGCGAACCGTCGTCAGGGCTCGGCCCGGACCAAGTCGCGATCGGACGTCGAGGGTTCGACCCGGAAGATCTACAAGCAGAAGGGCACCGGCCGTGCGCGGCACAGTGACCGGAAGCCCAACATCTTCCGCGGCGGCGGTCACGCCCACGCGAAGACCCGGACCCGCGAGGATTACCACCTCGACATGCCCAAGAAGATGCGCCGGAAGGCCAATCGCAACGCCCTCTTGGCGAAGCTGGTCGACGGCGAGGTCAAGATCATCGATTCGATGACGCTCGCCGAGCCCAAGACCAAGGGCTTCCAGGCTCTGATGGCCGGGCTCGCCCTCGACCGCTCGGCTCTGGTGGCGGTCGGCGTCGGGAGCGAGGGGGCCAACAACGTCCGCCTCAGCGCCCGCAACGTCGATGACGTAACGCTCTGCGCCGTCGAGCAGCTCACCTGCTTCGAGTTGCTGAATCACCGCTACCTGGTGATCGGCAAGGCGGAGCTCGAGGCGTGGCTCTCCGGCCCCAGCTCGCAGACGGGCAAGAGCGCCAAGGTCGAGCCGATGGGGCGCGTGGATCGCAAGCCCAAGCGTCGCCGCCCGTACAGCAAGAAGACGTTCGTGAAGTCCGCCAAGACGGCTGAGGGGGTTGCGTGATGATGGAATCGACGCACGTGATCCGTCGGCCGATCCTGACGGAGAAATCGACCTTCGGGATGAACGAGCAGGCGCGGTACGCCTTCGAGGTGGACCGTCGCGCTACGAAGGATGACGTTAAGGCCGCCGTGGAGCGGATCTACGGCGTCAAGGTCATCGGAGTCGCGACGCAGGTCCGCAAGGGCAAGCTTCGCCGCCTCCGCTACGGATGGGTGCAGGAGCGCACGAGCAAGAAGGCCGTCGTGCGTCTCAAAGAGGGCGATGTGATCGAGCTGTTCTGAGGCCCGTCCTCTTCGGGGTGCGGGGCGTTTGAGTCTGGTCCGGTTGTTCGAGTTGGAGCTGGTGCGTCATGCCGATTCGGGTCTATAAACCAACGAGCGCGGGCAGGCGGAACGCCTCGGTCAACCTCCACGCGGAGGTGACCAAGAACTCGCCCGAGAAGTCGCTGCTCAAGCCCAAGCCCAAAAAGGGCGGGCGGAACAACCAGGGCATCATCACCGCGCAGGGTCGCGGCGGCGGCGTCAAGCAGATGTACCGCCAGATCGACTTCCGGCGCAAGGACCGTGACGGGATCGAGGGCACCGTCGTCGGCGTCGAGTACGACCCGAACCGCACGTGCCACATCGCCCTCATCGAGTACGCCGACGGCGTCCGTCGGTACATCCCCTGCCCGGTTGGCCTGACCGACGGGATGAAGATCGTCTCGACCTCGGACGAGGCGGTCGAGCCGAGCGTCGGCAACTGCATGCCGCTGCGGATGATCCCCTCGGGCCTGAACGTCCACTGCGTCGAGCTGCAGCCGGGTCGCGGGGCGCAGATGTGCCGCTCGGCCGGGATGTACGCCCGTCTGACGAACAAGGAAGGGCGTTTCGCGACGCTCGTGCTCCCCTCGGGTGAGCAGCGTCGCGTGCTCCTGGATTGCCGGGCGACGGTGGGGCAGGTCGGGAACACCGATCACCAGAACCGGCGCCTCGGCAAGGCCGGCCTGAGCCGCCTGATGGGGCGTCGCCCGACGACCCGCGGCGTGGCGACGAACCACAACGACCACCCGCTGGGCGGTGGCGACGGCAAGAGCAAGGGCAACCGCGCCCCCGCGAGCCGCTCCGGCGTGCCGTCGAAGGGTGGGCCGACCCGCAAACGCGGCAAGCCGAGCGCGGACCTGATCATCCGGCGTCGGCGCAGCAAGCGGTACGGGCAGTTGCCCAACCGCTGATCGGTGCTCGGTTTGGTTTCGGGCGTTTCGGTGGAAACGGTCTGAGTGGAAGCGGCCGGTGGAAACAGGTTCGGTGTCGGGATTGGTTGGGTCGTGAGCGTGTTGGAAGGATCTGAGCGATGAGTCGGAGTCTGAAGAAGGGCCCGTATGTCGATGAGAAGCTCTACCGCAAGGTGGAGAAGCTCGTCGAGGACGGCCGGCGCGAGCCGATCAAGACCTGGGCCCGTCGCTGCACGATTGTGCCGGAGTTCGTCGGGCACACGTTCCAGGTGCACAACGGGCGCGTCTTCATGGACGTGTTCATCACCGAGGACATGGTCGGGCACAAGCTCGGCGAGTTCTCGCTGACGCGGACCTTCCGCGGGCACACGAACAAGAAGGAAGGCATCAAGTCCCGCTGATCGCCCCGCCCGCGGACGGGCGAGCGAACCACAAGGCGGAGCTTGGCGGGACGGCAGGATTGGGTTTGATGGTGTTGGGGCGGCACGGGTCGCCCTTGGAAGGCAGGAGCTGCACGTGAGGCTGCGAGCGGAAAAGCTGAAAGCGGCGATGGCGGGCGCGGGCGTGGACGCCGAAGCGCTCGCCGGCGCGATCGAGCGGACGGGCCTTCGCGGTCCGGCGGCCCGCTCGGCGATCAACAACTGGATGAGCGGACGCGACCACCCCAGGTGCAAGGCGTCCGACGTCGCCCGTCTCGCCCAGGCCTGCGGCGTCGCGCCGCGTGACCTGGTCCGGTTCGAGTCCAAGATCAACCACCACCGCGGGAGCACCCAGAAGGCCCGCCTCGTCGTGGACCTGGTCCGCGGCAAGCCGGTCGATCAGGCCCTGAACCTGCTGGAGTTCAGCTCCAAGCGCGCGGCCGTCAACGTGAAGAAGGCGCTCCTCGCGGCGATCGCCGACGCCGAGAACGCCGACGCCGACGTGACCCGACTCGTGGTCACCGAGGTCCGTGTCGACGAGGGCCCGCAGATCAAGCGTTTTCAGCCCAAGGACCGCGGGCGCGCCCACGCGATCATCAAGCAGACGAGCCACATCACCGTGGGTGTCGAGGAGCGGAGCTGACATGGGACAGAAATCGCACCCGTTTGGTCTGAGGCTCGGGATCACCGAGACGCACCGCAGCCGCTGGTACGCGCCCAAGGCGCTCTACGGCGAGCTGCTGATCGAAGACCAGAAGATCCGCAAGTACCTCGACGATCGGCTCAACCGCCGCCCGCCGAACGCGGCCGTCAGTGACATCCTGATCGAGCGCACCCGCGAGGAGCTCAAGATCCTCGTGAAGACCGCCCGCCCGGGCCTGGTCATCGGCCCCAAGGGCGCCGAGGTCGACGCGATGAAGCAGGAACTGCAGTACATGACCGGGCGGAAGGTCTCGATCTCGATCATCGAGATCAAGCAGCCCGACATGGACGCGCAGCTGGTCGCCGACGGCGTCGCGGAGCAGCTCAAGAAGCGGATGGGCTTCCGCCGCGTCGTGAAGATGCGTGCCGAGGGCGTGATGCAGGCCGGGGCCAAGGGTGTGAAGATCCAGATCTCGGGTCGTCTCGGCGGCGCCGAGATGAGCCGCACGCTGGACACGCGCTTGGGCTCGCTCCCGTTGAGCACGCTGCAGGCGAACATCAACTACGGGTTCGCGGAAAGCCGCACCCCGTACGGGACGATCGGCGTGAAGGTGTGGATTTACAAGGGCCTGTACACGGACGAGGTCCGCGAGGACGAGGGGACGGCCGCCGGGGCTCGCGCCCGGGCGCGTGGCCGCCGCTGAGTCGGAGCGGAATGGGAACGGGTCGGTTCGGATTGGTGGATTTCGACGGTTTCGGATTGAGGAGTTTCTGCGATGCCTCCCTACAAGATTCCAAAGCGGGTCAAGTTCCGCAAGGAGATGCGTCGGGCCCGTGACCGGAAGGCGACGAAGGCGAACTACGTCGCGTTCGGCGACTACGGCCTCCAGGCGCTCGAGGGTTGCTGGCTCAAGAGCAACCACATCGAGGCGGGGCGCATCGCGACGATGCACTCGCTGAAGCGTGAGGGCAAGCTGTTCATCCGGGTCTTCCCGGACAAGCCGATCAGCAAGAAGCCCCTTGAGATCCGCATGGGCAAGGGCAAGGCGGACGTGGACTACTGGGCCGCCCGCGTGCGTGCCGGCGTGATCCTCTACGAGCTGGCGGGTGTCAGCGAGGAGAAGGCGCGCGAGGCGTTCCGTCGCGTGTCGATGAAGATGCCGGTGCGGTGCCGTTTCGTGACGCGTCGGGTTGAGGTCTGAGCCGGAGCCGGCGGAGGTTTGCAGATGACGGGCAAAGAAGTGCGCGAGCTTTCAAGCGAAGAGATCACGGTGGAGCTGCGTCGCCTGCGCGACAAGCTGCACGCGCTGAAGATTCAGCGGGTCAGCGAGCAGGTCGAGGACACCTCGCAGTTCCCGAAGCTCCGGGCGGATATCGCCCGTCTGCTGACCGAGCGCCGCGCCCGTGAGGCGGCCTCGGCGTGAGGCGACGGCCTTCGCCCGACGCTTGAAGTCGTGCGATGGTGCCAAACGGGTTGAACGAGAACGTGTCGGAGTCGGGTCAGAACGGGTCGGGTTGGAAGAAAAAGATCGGAATGATCCCGGTCGGCCCGCGGGGGCCTGCCGAGCGTGCCGGGCGGGCCCGGTCGGGAACGAGGAGTCGCGACGATGTCGGAAGCTCAGCCGGTGACGGCGACGGAAAGCACAACGGGCCAGGTCCGGACCAAGGTCGGGTTCGTGGAGAGCGACGCGCGGGACAAGTCCCGCAAGGTCGTGGTGCGGTATGTCGCCAAGCACCCCAAGTACGGCAAGTACGTGCGTCGGCGCACGGTGCTGCAGGTGCACGACGAGCAGAACGAGTCGAAGCTGGGCGACCGGGTTGAAGTGGCCGAGTGCCGCCCGATCAGCAAGACCAAGAGCTGGACGCTGGTTCGCGTCCTCGAGCGGGCGGCCGGGAACTAAACCGGGAGCTCGTCCTCGTCCCCCGCTCCGGCGGGTTTCGGGCGAGGACGGGCGCAGGAGTGGTGCGGAGCCGGGCGACGCGGTCGTTCGGAGGATCGGAAGACGGAGTCGGCCAGGCAGTGGCCGCAGGCGTGAGTAGACCCGGGCACAGACGCCGGGTCGGGAGTGACGGGCGATGCTTCAGCAAGAATCGCGATGCGATGTCGCGGACAACTCGGGCGCGAAGATCGCGTACGTGATCCGCGTTTACGGCGGCTCGACGCGGCGCGGCGGGTTCACCCGCAAGACCGCGGGCGTGGGCGACCGCGTGTTCGTGTCGATCAAGAAGGCGCTCCCGGGCGCGGACGTGAAGCCGGGCGACAAGTCCAAGGCCGTCATCGTCCGCACGAGCAAGGCGACGCGCCGCAAGGACGGGTCGTACGTGCGGTTCGACAACAACGCGGTGGTGCTGATCAACGACGACGGCAACCCCCGCGGGACGCGCATCTTCGGGCCGGTCGCCCGCGAGCTGCGAGACCGGAACTACATGAAGATCGTGTCGCTGGCGTCCGAGGTCGTCTGAGTCGGGCCTGAGAGCCGCGGAAGGTAAAGGTAGTTGAGATGCCGAGTCACGTTCGAAAAGGCGATCAGGTCATGGTGATCAGCGGGGCCCACAAGGGCAAGACCGGCGAGGTCGCCCGCGTGATCCCGGACAAGTCGCAGGTGATCGTCAAGGGTGTGAACCTGCGGACCAAGCACGTCAAGCCGACGCAGCAGCGCCCCCAGGGCGGGATCATCACCAAAGAGGCCCCGATCCACATGAGCAACGTGAACCCCGTGGTGGGCGGCAAGCCCACCCGCGTGCGGTTCCAGGTGAAAGAGGACGGCAGCAAGGTCCGCGTCGCGGCCCGAGACGGCTCGGTGCTGGGCACGGTCCGGGCGGCGAAGCGGTAAACGGAGCGGGAGCGATCCCCACACGAGCCGGAGCACGGCTCGGCGCGGGCGAAAGGGCAGCGACGATGGCGAAGACCAAGGGCAAAAAGGGTGCGGGGGGGCCGGCCGAGCCGGCGCCGAAGCCGCGTCTGAAGAAGATCTACGACGAGCAGGTCTCGCCGAAGGTCGGCGAGCAGTTCGAGATGCCGAACGTGATGTCGCGTCCGAAGCTCGAGAAGATCACGATCAACGTGAACATGGGGCGCCACCTCGAGGGCACAAAGATCCCCCCGAACGTCAAGCAGACCGTGCTGGACACGCTGACGACGATCTCCGGGCAGACGCCCGTGATCATCAAGGCGAAGAAGAGCGTGTCGAACTTCAAGGTCCGCGAGGGCTACGAGTCGGCCGCAATGGTCACCCTCCGGCGTGAGCGGATGTGGGACTTCCTCGACCGCCTGATCAACCTGGCGACCCCGCGTATCAAGGACTTCCGCGGGCTGAGCCGTAAGGGCTTCGACCGGCAGGGCAACTACTCGTTCGGGCTGAACGAGCAGGGCGTCTTCCCGGAAATCAACATGGCCGAGGTGAACTTCACCCACGGCATGAACGTGAACATGGTCTTCCGCAACTCGGACGCCAAGAAGAGCGAGTTCCTGCTCGAGCAACTCGGCATGCCGTTCACCAAGCCGGAAGACAAGCCAAAGAAGAAGTAAGTGATTTCGCCCCTCTCGGGGCCCGGAAGCGAGCGACCGATGGCGACCAAAGCGCAGGTAGTGAAAAGTCAGAAGACCCCCAAGTTCTCCTCTCGGACGGTCCGGCGCTGCGAGCTGACCGGGCGGGCCCGCGGGGTCTACCGCAAGTTCCGGATCAGCCGGATCGTGCTCCGCGAGCTGGCCCTCCAGGGCAAGATCCCGGGCATGCGCAAGGCGAGCTGGTAAGACGAGGGTGTTGGGATCGGTCGGCGAGCGCCCGCGTGGGGCGTCTGCCGACGGCCGGATGACAGATGATGGAGCGGGGCGACGCCGAGCAGCGGCGTCGGCCCCGGAGGAAGGCGACCGATGGCTCTGAGTGACCCGATCGCGGACATGCTGACCCGGATCCGAAACGCGGTGCGCAACCGCGCCAAGACCGTCAACGTCCTGAACTCCAAGGTGTGCCGCGGCATCGCGGAAGTCCTCCGCGACGAGGGCTACATCAACGGGTTCGACGTCATCGACGACGGTCGTCAGGGCATCATCCGCGTGGACCTGAAGTACGGCCCGCGCGGCGAGCAGGTGCTCACGCTCCTCCACCGCGAGAGTAAGCCCGGGCGACGCGTCTACCGGGGCGTCGAAGAGCTCCCCCGTCCCCTCCAAGGCCTCGGCATCGCGATCGTCTCCACGAGCCGCGGCGTCATGAGCGACCGCAAGGCCCGCGAAGAACGCGTCGGCGGCGAGCTGCTCTGCACCGTCCAGTAAACCGGACGGGATCGCCGGGGCGAGGGCTCCGGTGAGGCGAGGTCGGTGAGATCATGTGTGCCCCGGTCCGCGAGTGCGGCCCTCGGCGAGAACGGCAGAAGACAGCTCTGGAATCCCCGCTCGGGCCCACAAGGGCCGACTGCGGACGGCAGAGGACAGAGAAAAGGACAGACGCGATGAGCCGAGTCGGGAAAAAATCCATCGAGGTCCCCAGCGGGGTCAAGATCTCGCTGAACAACCGCCAGATCACGGTCGAGGGCGCCAAGGGCACGCTCAACTTCGAGCACCGCCCGGAGCTGACAGTGACCTGGGACGAGGGCGAGAAGTCGGTCTCGGTCGCCCCGGCCGCGGGTCACGAGGACAGCCGCCAGGCGAAGGCGCTCTGGGGCACGACGCGGTCGATCATCCAGAACATGATCGACGGCGTGACCAAGGGCTACGAGAAGAAGCTCGAGGTCGTGGGCGTGGGCTGGAACGCCCAGCTCCAGGGCCAGCAGGTGAAGCTGAACGTGGGCTTCGCGAACGCGGTGATGGTGGACGTCCCGACGGGCGTGAACGTGACGGTCGAGAAGCAGATGGTGACGGTGAGCGGCGCGGACAAGCAGGCGGTGGGGCAGCTCGCCGCGGTGCTGCGCTCCAAGCGCCCGCCGGAGCCGTACAACGGCAAGGGCGTCAAGTACGCCGACGAAGTGATCCGCCGCAAGAGCGGCAAGGCGTTCGGCTCCTAAGCGAGCCGGGCGGTACGCGGGCGGCGGCCTGAGTGGCTCGCCGCGTGAGGCTCAGGCGGCGAGATTCGAGGTTTCAGACGATGAACAAGCAACGCAAGAAAGACATGCAGCGGCGTCGGCGCCGGGTCGGCATCCGCAAGCGTGTGATGGGCACGAGCGAGCGCCCGCGACTGGCGGTCTTCCGCTCGCTGAACCACATCTACGCACAGGTCATCGACGACCTGACCGGTCGGACGCTCGCCTCGGCGAGCACCGCCGACAAGGGCGCTGCCGCCGAGGGGTCGACGGGCAACTCGCCGGCCGCGGCCTCGGTGGGCAAACGCCTGGCCGAGCGGGCCAAGGCCGTCGGGATCAACGAGGTCGTCTTCGACCGCGGCGGGTTCCGCTACCACGGGCGCGTCAAGGCGCTCGCGGACGCGGCACGCGAGGGCGGGCTGAAGTTCTGAGCGAACCCGCGTCGGCGAGCCGGCGCGGGGCGGAGTGCGAGATTCACGCCGGGGCGCCCACGCCCCGATGAGCGCAGGCAACCGAATCGGGCCAGGGCCCGGGATTGAAGACCATGGCGGAACTGCTGGACGAACAAAGCCAACTCGAGTCGACGACGGTCAACGTCTTCCGCACCGCTTCGACGGTCAAGGGCGGCCGGCGTTTCAGCTTCGGCGCTCTGGTCGTCGTCGGTGACCGCCGCGGACGCGTCGGGCACGGGCACGGCAAGAGCACCGAGGTCCCGGGCGCGATCGAGAAGGCCCAGAAGAAGGCCAAGCGCGACATGGTCAGCCTGCCCATGGCCGGCACGACCATCCCGCACGAGGTCGAGGGGCGCTTCGGCGCGAGCCACGTCCGCCTGATGCCGGCCTCGCCCGGTACGGGCGTTGTCGCGGGCGCGACCGTCCGCGCCGTGCTCGAGCTTGCCGGCATCACCGACTGCCTGACCAAGAGCTTCGGGTCCAACAACTCGATCAACGTGGTCAAGGCCGTCTTCGACGGCATCCGCCAGCTCCAGACCCGCGAGCAGATCGCCGAGCTCCGCGGGGTCGATCTCGGCCTCTCGCAGATCGAGCAGAAGATCGAACGCGGGCGACGCTTCATGCCCACCACCAGCGGGGAGGACGAGCACAAGATGCGCGCCCCCGTCAACACCGTCGGCCAAGAACGCGGCGGCGGCGGGCGGGGTGGTCGCGGTGGACGCGGCGGACCCGGCGGGCGAGGCGGACGCGGCGGTCGCGGCGGCCCCGGCGGTGGTGGCCCGGGTGGCGGACCCGGTGGCGGTGATGCGGGCTCCGGCGGCGGCTCCGCCGGGACCGAAGGCGGCGCCGATAACGCCGGTGGGAACTGATTGCTGCACCCCGTCGGTGTGCGGCCTTGTAGCGAATGATCCGGACGCGAGCGGACGCCCATTCGGCGACCCACCCGCGTGCAACGACCCAGAGACCGAAGGCACGGGAGCGACCTGCCATGATGATCCACGACATCACCGCGATGGCGGGCAAGTACAAGACTCGCAAGCGTATCGGACGCGGCCAGGGCAGCGGCAACGGCAAGCAGGCCGGCCGCGGGCACAAAGGTGCCGGCAGCCGCTCGGGCTACTCACGCCGCCACCAGTTCGAGGGCGGCCAGATGCCGTTCTTCCGGCGCTTGCCCAAGTTCGGCTTCACCAACGTCCAGTTCAAGACCCAGTTCTGGGTTGTGAACCTGCGTGACATCGTCGCGGCTCCGGAGTTCGCCAAGGGCGGCTCGGTGACGGTCGAGTCCCTGGTCGGGGCGAAGCTGATCCGCGACAACACCCGCGACGTCAAGATCCTGGGCGACATGGGCGAGGCCGAGAAGCTCGGCGTGAAGCTCGAGGTCCACGTCCACCGCGTCTCGGACAAGGCCCGTGCCCTGATCACCGACGCCGGCGGCTCGGTCCACGAGACCGGCACGCGTCGCGACATGGTCCGCGGGATCGACCGCAACGCCGACGACCGTTCGCCCAAGAACCTGACCAAGAAGCTCCGCCGCCCGAGCGGTGCCAAGCCGATCGGCGGCTGATCCGCTCGCCCGTCTCCGAAAGCCCGTCCCGGGGTCAGCCCCGGGACGGGCCTCGGTCCCCGGGCGGTCCAAGATCGGCCCGTGAACCGGATCGGCGCCACGGACCGGGGGGCCTACGCTCTGTTTCCGCGTCGCGTCCCGCGGCGGACCGGGCGTCAGCCGCCGGGCCTCGCCAAGGGACGCGGGGCACGCTCAGCACCGATCGCCCAGCCAGTCGAGGGGCCCGAACCGCATGTTGTTCCAGACGATCGCGAACGTGTTCCGTATCCCGGAGCTCCGGAACAAGATCCTGTTCACGCTCTCGATGCTCGCGGTCTACCGCATCGGGTTCTGGATCCCGCTGCCCGGCGTCGATCAGTCGGCCCTCGCGACGTTCTTCCAGGAGCAGAGCGAGCAGGGCACCGCCGCCGGGCGCGCCGCCGAGTTTGTCGCGATCTTCTCCGGCGGCTCGTTCAGCCAGAGCACGATCTTCGGGCTCGGCGTGATGCCGTATATCTCCGCAGCCATCATCTTCCAGCTCCTCCAGGCGGTCTCGCCCACGCTGAAGCGCCTCCGCGAGGAAGGCCCGAGCGGGCAGCAGAAGATCCAAGAGTGGACGCGGTACACAACGATCGGCATCTGCATCATCCAGGCCTTCGCCTGGCTGAGCTTCATCTCGAACCAAAACCTGGTCTATTCGGTCTGGGCCGCCAACCCGCTGTGGTGGCTGACCGCGATCACCGCGCTCACCGCCGGCACGGTCTTCCTGATGTGGATCGGCGAGCAGATCGACCGCTTCGGCATCGGCAACGGCATCTCGATGCTGATCATGGCCGGCATCCTCGCGGGCATGCCCAACGCGATCCGCACCGTCGCCGCCAACTTCGACCCCGCCGACTCCACCAAGATGAGCTGGATGGGCCTGCTCCTGCTGATCGGTGGCTTCGTCCTCGTTGTCGCCGGCTCGGTCCTCCTGACCGTTGCGCAGCGACGAATCCCCGTCCAGCAACAGAAGCACACCCGAGGGCGGCGCGTCTACGGCGGGCAGCGCAGCTATCTGCCCCTGCGCGTCAACCACGGCGGCGTCATGCCCATCATCTTCGCCAGCAGCCTCATGATCTTCCCCGCCGTGCTCATCAGCGGCATCTACGACTCGGTCAGCGCCGGCACCACGCCCGATGAACGCGGGTGGTGGATCGTCGCCCTCGGCTGGCTCCAGACCAACATCGACATGGGCCAGTTCCTCTACACGCTCATCTATATCGCGATGGTCTACTTCTTCGCTTACTTCTGGATCACCGTCCAGTTCAATCCTGAGGAGATGTCCAAGCAGCTCCGCGATCACGGGTCGTTCATCCCGGGCCTCCGCCCCGGCCCGCGCACCGCCGAGTACCTCGAAACGGTCATGGAGCGCATCACGTATGTGGGTGCCGCCTTCCTCTCGATCATCGCCGTCCTCCCCGTGGTCGTGAACACGAGCTTGAATATCGACTTCGCGGTCACCCAGTTCCTGGGCGGCACGGGGCTCCTGATCGTGGTGAGCGTGACGCTCGACTTCCTCCAGCGTGTCGAGGCCGCCCTGCTCATGCGGAACTATTCGGGCTTCCTCGGCGGCGACGGCGGGGACCGCGGCCCGCGCCTCCGCTCGGCACGGGGCTGACCCCGCCTTGCCGGTCCCGATCCGAACCGAGGCCGAGATCGACGGCATCGCCCGCGCGGGCGAGATCGGGGCCCGAGCCCTCGCCGCCGGCTTCGCCGCCGCACGCCCGGGCGCGAGCACGCGCGAGGTCGATCGCGCGGTCGAACGCGAGATCCGCGCCGCCGGGGCCCGTGCGATCTTCCGCGGCCTTCGCCCCGCGCCCCACGCCCCGCCCTTCTCCGGCGTTGCCTGCGTCTGCCTCAACGAGGAAGCCGTTCACGCCGTGCCCCGCGACGATCGCCTCATCCGCGCCGGCGACCTGCTCACCATCGACACCGGCATCGAGCTCGACGCCTGGTGCGCGGATCTCGCCTGGACCGAGCCCGTCGCGCCCGGCGAAGGGCCTGCGCCCGGGCGGAGCGAGCGTCTCGCCTCCGCGGCCCGAGCGGTCGTGGAAGCCGCCCTCGCCGCCATCGCCCCGGGCGTCCGCTGGTCGGCGGTCTCGGCGGGCGTGCTCGCGAAGGCGCAGGAATTGGGCTTCGACCTTATCCCCGGCTTCGCGGGGCACGGCATCGGTCGCCGACTCCACGAGCCGCCCCGGGCCCGCCTCGAACGCCCCGCGGTCGAGCCGGGCTCGGACGACGACTTCACGCTCCGCCCCGGCATGGTGCTGACCGTGGAGCCGATCCTGACCGAGCCAGTGCGAACGGAGCCGGAGCCGGAGCCGGACGCACCGGTCCGAGATTCCGCCCGGCATCCGGGGACGTCCCCGCCCGAACCGCCGGCGACGATGGATATGGGCGACGGGTGGACGGTCGCGACCCGGGGCGGGGGCTGGGCGTGCCACGAGGAGCGGACGGTGGCGGTCGTGCGGGGCGGGTGCCGGGTGCTCACGCCGCGGTGGGAGGTCGTGGGGCTTGAGAATCGGTGATCGGCGTGTAGCCGGGGCGTGGGGGGCTGCCTAGTATGGTGGCCCGACGCCGTGCGCAGGGCATTTTGGTGCTGCGCGACCGCCGTCCGGGGCGAGTCATCACGGTATTCAGGATTGCGGATTTCAAGGAATCGTCCGGCCCGCGAGGGGCGGGCGGGTTCGGCCCGCCGTGACGGCGGCCCGGTTCGGAGCGCCCCACGTGAGCGGGCGAGTAGGGAGCCTTTGCGATGAAGGTCAAGGCAAGCGTGAAGCGGGTTTGCAACCAGTGCCAGGTCATCCGTCGCAAGGGCAAGGTGCGGGTGATCTGCAAGGCGGATCCGAAGCACAAGCAGGTCCAGGGCTGAGATCATCGGCGTCCGACGGGCTCGCCCCGTCGGCGTGGTGGTGGTTGAAGGCCGAAACGAAGAATCGGCGGGCTGAAGCACGGCTCGCAGGAGGCAGCACATGCCGCGTATCGCTGGTGTCGACGTCCCGGACAAGAAGAAGATTTACTACGCCCTGCAGTACATCCACGGGATCGGCCCGAAGTTCGCGGCCGACCTGCTGGCGGAGGCTCAGATCGAGCCCCACGTCAAGGCGAACGAGCTGACCGAGCAGCAGATCGCGTCGATCAACGCGATCCTCGACACCTCCTTCCTCGTCGAGGGCGCTCTGCGCCGCCAGGTGCAGCAGAACATCCAGCGCCTGCGCGACATCCGCTGCTACCGGGGCGACCGGCACCGTCGCGGCCTGCCCGTCCGCGGGCAGCAGACCCGCTGCAACGCCCGCACACGCAAGGGACGCAAGAAGACCGTCGCCGGCAAGAAGGGCGTCAAGGGCTAAAGCCCTTTTGGAAGTGTGCGTCGCCCCCCTGCCCTCGGCAGGGGGGACCCGGCGCGTGTGGCAACAGAATCAGCGTCCCTCTCTGGTGTGCGGCGTAAGCCGGGGCCGGGCGGGGCGGCTTGCGAGGTTCCGAGCGGTCGGGGCGGTCCGAGGGTCGGGCCGAGTCGGCGGCATGAACGGAACCGATTGGAGCGAGCGGAACGATGGCGAAGAAGACGAAAAAGGTTCGCAAGAACGTCGTGCGGGGCATCGCCCACATCAAGGCGACGCAGAACAACACGATGATCACCATCACCGACGTCAACGGCGAGACGCTCGCGTGGGACTCGGCCGGCACGATGGGCTTCAAAGGCGCCCGCAAGTCGACCCCCTACGCCGCGACCCGCGCCGGCGAGACGGTGGGCCAGAAGGTCCGCAAGATGGGGATGAGCGAGGTCGAAGTCAAGATCAAGGGCACCGGCAGCGGGCGCGAGTCCGCCGTGCAGGGCATGGTCTCGACCGGCATCCGCGTGACGGCGATCGAGGATCACACCCCGGTGCCCCACAACGGCTGCCGCCCCCGGAAGAAGCGCCGCGTCTGATCCCGCGCCGCCCCCGCACCCCGGCACCGCCCGGGCGCGCCGGGGCGTCGTCGTGCGTTCGGCTCGGCAATCAGTTTGTGCCCCGCCCGGAGAGCAGGGGGCGTCCCGCATCGCAGCGGGGGACGCACCCCGATAGCCGGACCACGGGGCGACGCTCAGGCAAGCGACCGCTGCGGATTTGCAAAGGACGGTGACCCATGCGCGTTCGCTGGCGTGGGCTGGAATTGCCCGCCAAAGTTAATCGGGACGCCCGTTACTCCGACGGGTTCTACGGGAAGTTCACGGTCGAGCCGTTCGAGCGCGGCTTCGGCACGACGATCGGCAACAGCCTCCGTCGCGTGCTCCTGAGCTCGCTCGAAGGCGCCGCCGTCACGAGCGTCAAGATCCAGGGCGCCGAGCACGAGTTCACGACCATCCCCGGCGTGCTCGAGGACGTCACCGACATCATCCTCAACGTCAAGCAGCTCGTCGTGAAGCTCGACGCGGACGAGCCCAAGACGATGCGTCTGGCGGCCCGCGGCCCGGGCGAGGTGACCGCCGACCTCATCGAGGCCGACACCGCCGTCACCATCGTCAACAAGGACCTCGTCATCGCGACCCTCACCGACGAGGTCGATTTTGAGATGGAGTTCCAGGTCGGCAAGGGCCGCGGCTACGTCCCGGCGAGCGACCACGTCGCCGCGGCGGCGGAGGAAGAGGTCGGCGTGATCTACGTCGACTCGATCTTCAGCCCCGTCCAGCGCGTCCGCTACAAGACCGAGGACACCCGCGTCGGGCAGAAGACCAACTACGATAAGCTGACCCTCGAGGTCTGGACCAACGGCACCGTCGCCCCCGAGCTCGCGATGGTCGAGGCCTCCAAGATCCTCCGCAAGCACCTCAACCCCTTTGTGCAGTACTTCGACCTCGGCACGCAGCGCGTCAGCGACGAGGCGGCGGCAGCCGCGGGCGTCGACGAGGAGCTGCTGCGCAAGCTCGAGATGCCGATCACGGATCTGGACCTCTCGGTCCGCGCCAGCAACTGCTTGGAGTCGGCCCGGATCGACACGGTGGGCCAGCTCGTGATCCAGCAGGACGCCGAACTGCTCAAGCTCCGCTCCTTCGGGCGGACCTCGCTCCGCGAGGTCAAGCGGAAGCTGCAGGACATCGGGCTGGACCTCGGCATGGACCTGCCCGAGGGCTTCCACGTCGCCCCGACGGGCGTGAGCGCCGCGATCGCCAACAGCGGCATCACCGGCGACGAGATCGAGGACTGATCGCACACCAACGCCGGTGGCGGGGAGACCCGCGGCCGGCTGTTTTTGTTCGGGAACACGTCGGCCGGGCCGACGGTCTAGGATCCGGGCCCGGGAGGGGTTCGGTGCCTCGGCATGTTCTCAGTGGAGTTCGGCCTCGGCGTGCGTCGCGGCCGGTGAACCGGGTCGTCCCCTTGCGGGCGAGAGTCAGACGGAAGAATCGGCCGGCAACTCGGCCGTGTTTGGAGCGGAGCGATGCGTCACCGCAAGGCGGGTTGGAAGCTCGGTCGGACCAGTTCGCACAGGCAGGCGATGCTGCGGAACATGGCGGCCAGCCTGTTCCAGCACGGACAGATCACCACGACGCTGCCCAAGGCCAAGGCCCTGCAGCCGTTCGTGGAGAAGATCATCACCAAGGCGAAGCGCGGCGACCTGCACGCCCGCCGGCGCGTGGTCGCGATGCTCGGTCGTGATCGCAACGCCTTCGACTGGCTCTACGTCGCGAAGAACGCGACCGAGGAGGAGAAGGACGCCGTCAATGAGCTGCGCGAGCGGGCCGAGGGCTTCTTCAACGTCCCCGAGAGCTCGCAGGTCGAGCGCAACCGCTACGGCGAGCTTCGGAAGGCTCCGAAGCTGGTCCGCCACATCTTCGAGAACGTGGCCCCGCGCTTCGAGGACCGCGCCGGCGGGTACACCCGGATCGTCAAGCTCGGCTACCGCCGCCTCGGCGACCAGGCCGAGGTCGTGGTGATCCAGTTCGTCGGCAACGAAGAAGGCCCCGAGATCGGCGGGCGCGGCAGCACCCGCCGTCGCCAGGCCGACCGACGCACGGCTTACGCTGCCCAGCTCCGCAAGGGCGCGAAGGCCGCCGCCACCGCCGGCCCGGCCGCGGAAGCCCCGGGCGACGACGCTGGCGAGGCGAAGAGCGAGGGCTGAGGCTCATCACAGTCCTTGTGACGTCACAATACATCCGATACGCTGACACCCGCCGAACGGTGGGTGTTTTCTTATTGAATCAGCGTTCCGCGCCGCGTGGTTTTATGTAGAAAGGGGATGGGTGATGGTTCGTTTTTTTCTGTTGAGTTGCGTGGTGATCGTGTCGCTGGTGGTGGGGTTGTCTGTGCTCTTTCTCCGTCTGGGTGGGCCGGGATCGGGTGGTGTTGCGGGCGCAGGGGCCGGCGGTTTGGTCCAGCCACAGATGGTCGGGTGGGTGTACAACATCGATCGGTTTCTGAATCCGTTGCCGTCGCCTTGGGTCTCGGTTGACGTGAGGGTGTTCGCGTATGGGGTAGGGGATGGGCGGTTTTGGGATACCGAACTCGGGCGTGAGCTGCGCGAGTTGTCCGAACGGCCGATCTCTGTGGAAGCATCCGCCTCGCTCGTTTCGAGAATGAACAATTGGCACGTCCACCCGGAGGCGCGTGCCTTTGACGGTTCCGTGTGGCTCGAGCCCTTGGGCGGCACCGCTCTTCGCACTCCGTCGCCGTTCTCCTTTGCGCGAGAAGACTGGCAGAGATTTCGGTCGACCAACCGCGCATTCAGCGGAGAAGTCCGTTCTTCGCTGAGCATGATGACACGATTGGGGGAGGTGGATCAGCATGAGGCCGAAGTGGTCTTCCGGCACCAGATCAGCGCAGCGGAGCACCGCGAGCCCTCTGAAGCCGCGGGGTTGCGGGTGTGGGTGCCGATCGACGCCGAAGACGATGAGATGGTCGAGTCGGAGCGTTCGGTGAAGATCCCGTCGGGACGTGCGCGATGGTTGGTGCCGTCGAAATCTGAAGAGTTGGGGTTGGTTCTCGGATTCGAGCATCGTGGGGCCTCGCCGGCGGGGCTGCTGGTCACGCAGGTTTTTGCGTACGCCGATGAGCCTCATGTTCGCGAGACGATCGCCGCGGCTCTCGGTCGTGATGCGGCGTGGGTCGAGCAAGGTTCAGATGCACTGGAAGTTGATGATCTTCGTGCTCTGCTCGTCTTGCTCCGCCCCCTGCTGCAAAGCGGGCACATCGTGCCCGTGGGTCTTGGGCGATTCAGTTATTCTTTTTCCGAGACCGAGGGTGCCGCGAGAAGCCGCTCGTATCAGAGTGGAGCGTTCCAGAAATTTCCGGTGAATGAACTGATTCTAAAGCCGATCGAGAGAGGCGGCACGCGTCACACATTATCAACGCATCGCGAAGAGGACGGCACCCGTGTCTGGACGCCGGAGTTGCAATTCGTGCTTGGCGTCAGCAACGGGGTCGAAATCGGAAGGTCGATCCGTCCGGCGCTGGGGTCGGGGGAGGGCGTGATCGTCTTGGGCCCTGAGATCCCCGCAGAGCATCGGAACGGGATGGAACTCCGGGTGTTCGCGACCGTCCGAGCGGCGTTTTCGGATGAGGCCGGTCGCCCGTAGCGGGTGCGCATCCGGGGTGATGTTGCGTACGTCTCGGCTATCATCGTTTCCATGCTTGACGCGCTGCACGAGATTGAAACCACGGGTCTGGCCGAGCTTGATGCCGCGGAAGATGCCGCCGCCGTCGAGGCGTGGCGGGTCGCTTACCTCGGCTCCAAGGGGCGGCTGAAGGCCGCGATGGGCGGGATGAAGGACGTGCCCCCGGCCGACAAGCCCGCGGTGGGCCAGCGGGCGAACGAGGTGAAGCAGAGGCTCGAGGCCGCGTTCGCTGAGAAGCAGGGGGCGCTCGGCGCGAGTGGCGGCGCCGGCGCGAAGGGCGGCCGCGCGATCGACGTCACCGAGCCGGGGCTGATCGCCTCGGGCGAGGTCGGGCGTCGGCACATCATCACGCGCGTCCGCGACGAGCTCGTCGAGGTGTGCGCACGCCTGGGCTTCGACGTCGCGACCGGCCCGGAACTTGAGGACGACGAGCACAACTTCGTCAAGCTCAACATCCCGCCGGAGCACCCGGCCCGCGACCCGATCGACAACTTCTACGTCGATGACCCCGCGAAGGTCGCGATCCCGCGGATGCTGCGCAGCCAGACGAGCACGGTGCAGATCCGCGTGATGGAGGACGCCGTGAAACGCGGCTGGGGCCCGCCGATCAAGGTCATCAGCCCCGGGCGCGTCTACCGCCCGGACACGGTCGACGCGACGCACTCGTTCATGTTCCACCAGCTCGAGGGCCTCTACATCGATCGCGGCGTCTCGATGGTCGACCTGCGGACGACGCTGCTCCAGTTCGCCCGCGCCTATTTCGGGGCGGACGCGGAGATCCGCTTGCGCCCGAGCTACTTCCCGTTCACCGAGCCCTCGGCGGAGCTGGACATGAAGATCCGACTCGGCGGGCCGGACTCGGAGCCGGGGTGGGTCGAGCTCGGCGGGTGCGGCATGGTTGATCCGGCTGTGCTCGAGGCGTGCGGGATCGACCCCGAAGAATGGACCGGCTTCGCCTGGGGCTTCGGCATCGAACGCCTGGTGATGGGCAAGTACGGCATCCCCGACATCCGCATGCTCTTCGAGAACGACGTCCGCTTCCTCAAGCAGCTCTGAGCGGCGGTTGCCAGCTCACCGCGCCCGGCGTCACGGTGCCCGCGCGATCGCTTGCAGACGCTGCTTGAGACGGTCGATCTCCTGCGGGTGGTTCGAGTCGTACAGCCCCAGCACGCGACGGTCCGGCCCGACGAGGAACACACGTGACGGGTGCACGATGTTCGCCATCTCCGACCCATCGGGAAGCAGAATCAGGTTCGCCGGGTCCGGGTCCGGCGCGATGCGGAACATCAACGTCTCGGCGAGGGCGTCCACCTGCGCCTGGTCGGTCCGCGTGAAGACCCAGCGCTCGGTATCCGCCCCGAAACTCTCGGCGTACGAGCGGAGCACCTCCGGCGTGTCACGCTCCGGGTCCACGCTGATCGAGAGTTGACGGATCGGACGCCCCCCGTGACGCACGCCCTCGGTCGCCTCGTGCAGTTCGGCCATCACGCCCGTGAGCTGCGGGCAGACCAGCACGCAGTTGGTGAAAATAAAGCTCACCAGCGTGATCTGCCCGTTCAGGATCTCGGTCGTGCGCGACCGCCCGTCCTGATCGGTCAACGCCGCGACGGGGAAGACCATCTCAACCTCGTCCAGCGGCGGCGTTGGCGCGAGGGGGTCGGCGAGGCGTTCGGCCTCCTGAGCCGCGAGAAACTCGCGCGTCGCCGCCTGGCGGGGGGCGAGCAGGCGCGCCAGCACGCCCGACACGACCATCACGATGAGCAGCACGACCATCGCCGGCAGGATCCATTTCGGCGCCATGTCAGCCTCCGTCCGCTGTTCGTGTGCGCACGCCGGCGCGATGCGGGCGGCGGGTGCGTCGCCCGATGGTCAGGATCGCGAGCCCGACGCCGAGGGCGGCGAAGGCGAGCCCGCCGAGCCACGGGAGAGCCGGGAACTCGCCCAGCAGGGCGGCGCGGACCGCGCCCGTCGCCCACGCAAGCGGGTTGGCGCGCATGACCGCGCCCATCCAGCCGGCCGCGCCGTCGATGGGGAATGCCGAGCCGGAGAGCAGCCACATCGGCATGAGCACGAGGTTCATGACGCTGTGGAAGCCCTGGACGGAATCGACCCACCACGCGGCGGCGAGCGCGACGCCCCCGATTCCGAGGCTGACCAGCAGCACGCCCGCGAGCGCGAGGGCGAGCTCGGTCGGCCCGGGTCGCATCCCGACGGCGTACGCCGCGAGGAGCAGGATCGCGCCCTGAGCCGTCGCGACTGTCGCGGCCCCGAGCAGCTTGCTCCCCGCGATCGCCCACGCGGGCGCGGGGCTCGCGAGCACGCCTTGAAGCAGCCCGCGGTGCCGGTCCTCGATGAGGCTGATCGCGCCGAAGATGCTTGTGAAGGTCACGGTGAGCGTGATGATGCCGGGCAGCAGGAACGCGGCGTAGCCGAGGGCGGGTTCGGCATCATCCGTGCGCACGGGCGGGGCGATCGAATCGGCGAAGCCGCTGGCGAGGACGAGCCAGAGCAGGAGCGGCGTCGCGAGGGCCGCGATCAATCGCGTCGGCTGGCGCACGACGCGCGTCAGCTCGCGTCGCCAGAGCGCGAGGATCGCCGGCGTGCCGACGCGGTGCGGGGCGTGCGTGGTCATCGCTCGCCCCGCTTCCGGAGCGGCGCGGGCGTGGGAGCTTCGGGCTCGGTTTCGGGATTAAGGGGCTGGCCGGTCGCGTGGAGGTAGACATCGGCGAGCGTCGCGGGGCCAAGCTCGAAGGCGAAGCCCTCGCGCGCCAGCGACGCGGCCAGCTCGCTCGCGCCCTCGGCGTCCGGGAGCGGGGCGGTCCAGGCGCCGCCCGCTCGCTGAGGGGTGAGGCCGAGGCGGGCGAAGGCGTCCGGCGCACCGTCTGCGTGGACGCGGACGGTGCGCTCGCCGAGGCGCTCGCGCAGGGCTCGCGGCTCGCCGTCGAGCGCGACGCGTCCTTCGCTCATGCAGACGACCCGCTGCGCGCGCTCGGCCTCGTCCATCAGGTGCGTCGAGAGGATCACCGTTCGTGGGCGTTCCGGCGGGGCGTCGGCGTGGAGGCGGGCGACGAGATCCATGAACGAGGCGCGGGCCGCGTGGTCGAGCCCGGTCGATGGCTCGTCGAGCAGCAGGACGTCGGGCCCGCTGAGCATCGCCCGCGCGAGGTCGGCCCGTCGCGCCAGCCCGCCGGAGAGCGAGGCGACGCGGTCGTGGAGTCGGTCCGTGAGCTCGAGCTCCGCCGCGGTGCGCTCGATCGCGGCCTGGGCTTGCGCCCCGGTCATCCCGAAGAGCGCGGCGGCCGTGCGCAGGTTCTCGGCGATCGTCAGGAGCGGGTCGAGCCCCGGGTGCTGGAAGACGACGCCGAGGCGGGCCCGGGCGCTGGCGCTCGCGCCCGCCGCAGGGTCGGCCCCGAGCAGGGCGACGTCGCCGGCGTCCGGGCGATCGGTCCCGGCGAGGAGCTTGAGCAGCGTGGACTTCCCGGAGCCGTTGGGCCCGAGCAGGGCGAGGAACTGTCCCGGGGGGACTTCGAGCGTGACGTTGTTGAGCGCGACACGCTCGGGCTGGCGTCGGCGTGCGGGGTAGACGCGGGAAACGCCCGACCAGTGAGCCGCGGGGGCTGTGGGGTTGGCGAGGATCGCGGGTTGTGCGGCGGTTGGCGTCACCGGTCAGTTCAGGATCAGCACGCGGACGACGGCCTCGGCGACCATCACGATCAGCAGCAGCGGGAGGTGGAGGATCGAGGCGATGAAGACCGTCCGCGCGTCGCGGCGCGTCCGCGTGATCGCCAGTCGCACAGCCAGCGCGAGATACGCGAGCCCGGTCGCCCACGCGACGCTGAGATAAGCGAAGCCGAGCAGGTCCGGCATCGCGTAGGCGGGCAGGAGCGTGAGCGGGAGGAGGGCGAGGGCGGTGAGCACGATCGCGGGCGCGGTCGCGACGCCCCAGGGGTCGATGACCGGGAGCATGCGGTACCCGCCGGCGGCGTAGTCCTCGCGATAGAGCCAGGCGATCGCGAGGAAGTGCGGGAGCTGCCAGACGGTCATAAGCAGGAAGAGGCTGATGCCCCCGGGCTCGAGGGCGGCGGCCCATCCGGCGGCCCATCCGGTCGCCTGGCTCGCGGCGGTCCAGCCGATCAGCGGCGGCAACGCACCGGGGATCGCGCCCACGAGCGTCGACCAGATCGAGACGACCTTCATCGGCGTGTAGATCGCGAGATAGGTCAGCACGCAGATGGCGCTGATCGCGGCCGGCACGGGCCCGCAGGTCAGCCAGAGCGCCAGCACGCCGAGGACGCAGAGGGAGGAGCCGGTGATCAGCACGGCGATCGGTTCGACGCGGTCCTGCGGGAGGGGGCGGCCGACGGTTCGCGGCATGCGGGCGTCGCGGTGGCGCTCCATGAGCTGGTTGAGCGCGTTGGCGCCGGCGGCTGACATCGCGGTGCCGACGATGCACCCGACGACGGCGATCAGCAGTTCGGGCAGGGCCCAGGAACGCCCGAGAGCCGCCATCGCGAAGCCGACGGCCGCGGTGATCGTGACGAGACGGGTGATGCGGGGCTTGGTGGTCTCGAGGAGCGCGGCCGCCTGGTGCGCGAGGCGATCGGCGCGGGGTTGCGCGGCCAGGCTGACAAGCGGGGATCGGCTCACCAAAGGCTCCGGCAGGGGCTCTGGGGCAGGACGGTTCCTGCGGGACAAGACTTCATGTTATCCAACAGGAATCGTGTTCGGGTAGAGATGGATTCTCAATCTGTTAATTCGGGCGCGGGATGCGGAGATCGGCCCAGACGGGGAAGTGGTCGCTGGGGAACGGGCCCTGCCAGGCATCGAGTGTCGGCGGGTGACGCCAGACGCCCGCGCGGACGGCCCCGAGGCTCGTGCTGGGGACGACATAGTCGACCCGCATGCGGAACATCGCGGTGTCGGTCGGGGCGAGGCCCTCGATCTCGACGTCGCCGGTCGGGGTCAGGCGGCTGTTGACGCGTGGGGCGGTGAAGAGCACACGCCCGATCGGGTCGCGGTAGCTGTTGCCCTTCTCGGGGTCGGCGTTGAGGTCGCCGAGGATGACAAAGTGGGCGTCGTCGTCGAGCGGGCCGGGGCGGTTGCGGTCGTCGACGATGTAGGCCCCGCTGGAGACATAGTCGGCCCAGAATCGGATCTCGTCGTGGTTGCGCTTGCGGTTGCGCATCTCGGGCCCGTCGAAGGCCGGGGGCGTGGGGTGGCTGCAGAGGAAGTGGACAACCGCGCCGCTCGGCAGGCGCACGGGGACGTCCCAGTGGCTCTTGCTGCTGAGTCGGACGAAGTCGCGTTCCTCGTCGGTGAACCAGGGGTCGTTGGTCTCGGGATCGGTGGGGAGGAAGGCGCCGGGCATGTAGTCCCAAGGGAAGAGCTGGAACGTGCGCACGCGGTCGGTTTCGATGGTCAGGCGTGTGTCGACGAGCAGGCCCATCGCGTACTGCCCGGGGAAGACGCCGAAGCCCCACGCGTCGTTGCCGTAGGCGATCGCCTCGTCGGAGGCCCGCCCGGGGAGCTCGTTCGGCGGCGTCGGCGCGGGCTCGGGGAACTCGGTGACGACGTTGCCATCGCGGTCGAGGTCGAAGCCGCTGGGGATGCCGGTGTTGGAGGGGGCCATGAAGGCGTGGTAGCTCAGCGGCTCCAGCCCCGGGGCCTGCGGGCGGGCGAGGAAGTTCTCGGCGAAGAGGCGCGCGTTCTGGCCGCTTTCGGTCTGGGACTCCGGCACGCCGGGGTAGCCCGGGGCGTCGTAGGCGATCTCGGTGAGCAGGAGGACGTTGGGGCGGATCCGCTGGATGAGCTCGGCCAAGGCGCGCAGACGCGGGTGCTCCGGGTTGCGGACGTCCTCGGAGCGGACATCGAGGAGGTTAAAGGTCGCGACGCGGATGGTGGTGGCGGGGCGGTCGGTGGCTCGGGCCGGGCTCGCAATCAGGAGCGAGCAGGCGAGCAGGCAGAGCGTGAGCACGGTCCGTCGCGTCAGCGTGTGCATGGTCGTGGGCCTCCGTGGGTGAGGGTGCGGGAGATGGTACGGGGAGGGAGTGGGGAAATCGCCAGAGGGCCAGAGGGGGAGAGGGCTCGATCGGAGGGGGCGGGAGGCGGAGGATTCCGATTTGGCCCTCTGGCTTTTTGCTGCTTTGGCCCTTTCCGCCCCGGCCCCCTCCGTCGGCTGCGCCGACACCTCCCCCGACGGGGCGGGGGAGTGGTTAAGGCAGCGTGCGGAGCGCGGGCTGGACTTCGGCTTCCACGAACTCGCCCTCGGCGGCGACGGTGAGCTTCTGACCCGGCTCGGCGTGCTTGGTCTTGACCATCGCGAAGGCGATCGCGCTCGCGCCGAGCATGGGGCTGATGGTGCTGCTGGTGACCGCGCCGATGACGTCGCCGCCGGCGTCGCCTGTGAGGAAGACCTGCGCGCCCGTGACGGCCTGGCGGGCGTGCCCCTGCGCGTCGCGGGCGTGCTGGCCCTGGAGTTTGAGGGCGACAAGGACCTGCTTGGGCTTGCCGAGGCTGTGCATGCGGGCGACGACTTCCTGCCCGAGGTAGCAGCCTTTGTCGAAGTTGACGCGGTCGTTGAGGACGCCGGTCTCGGCCGGGAGGTTGGTCGGGCCGAAGTCGAGCATGAACAGGGGCGTGCCGGCCTCGATGCGGGCGATGTTGTACGCGTGCCACCCGATGGGGCGCAGGCGGACGCGGGCGGCGAGGGTGTCGGCGTTCGCATGGACGGAGGCCATCCGTCCGTCGTCGTCCAGCGGCTGCCCGGCGTCGCAGAGCTTCGCGTAGACCTCGCTCGTGCGCTCGGCGGGGGTGATGAGCTCGAGCCCGGGGACGCCGGCGGTGTCCTCGCGGAAAACGGTGACCGGGATCCCGTCGATCTCGATCTCGCTGACGTCGGCGTTGTTGAGCTCGGCGAGGGGGACGCCCCGCGCGTGGGTGGCGAGGTGCTGGAGGAGCTCGAAGGCGTTGGGCCCGTGGAGGGCGAGGCGGTGGAGTTCGGGGGTGGCGTCCTCGAAGGCGACGTCCTCGGTGAAGACGAAGTTGGTGAGGGTCTCGATGGTGTGCTCGACGCTGAAGGTGTCGAGTTCGAGGAGGGTGTGGTCGTCGAGCTCGATGAGGCGGAGGTCGGCGTCGATGCGGCCTTTGCGGTTGAGCCAGAAGCTCCGTCGGGTGTGGTGGGGGGTGAGGGGGGCCTTGCCGAGCAGTTCGCGGGTGAGCATGCGGTTGAGGAAGTCGAGGCGGTCGGCGCCGCGGACGCGGACGAGGGCTCGGGAGGGCAGGTCGAGCAGGGCGGCGAACTTGCGCACGGCGGCATACTCGAGCTCGAGTTCGCCGAAGGTCTCGACGAGCTCGACGGGCGAGTTCTCAGGGCCATAGGGAAGCAGGGAGGCCTCGGCCTCGAGGTGGCGCTGTCGGATTGGGCTGACCCTGGGCATTCGGTTCCTCCGGCAGATGGTACGCGGGCGGGGCGTGGGCCCTAGGCTGTGGCTCGCGCGGGCGGGCGGACGTGAACGGTCACGGGCGGCCCGCGCGCGGTTGCGAAGGGAGCTTGCCCGGTGAACGTTGAGTTGCTGAAACGGTTGTGCGAGACCCCGGGCGTGCCCGGTCGCGAGGAGCGCGTGCGGGCGCTGATCGAGAAGGAAGTGAAGGGGCTGTTCGACAACGTGGAGGTGGACGCGCTGGGCTCGTTGATCTGCACCCGCGCCCCGCGAGCCGCGAAGAAGGGTGGGAGCAAGAAGACGACGGCGAAGAAGCCGACCGGTGGCAAGGGCGAGCCGCCGCGGGTCATGCTGCTGTGCCACATGGACGAAATCGGGTTCTACGTCTCGAGCATCGACGAGAAGGGGTTCGTGTTTCTCGACCCGGCGGGCGGGTTCGACACGCGGAACCTGTTCAGCCGCCGGGTGCTGGTGTGCACGGACAAGGGCGATTACCAGGCGGTGATGAACCCGGGCGGGCGTCCGATTCATATCTCGGGCCCGGAAGAGCGGAACAAGGTGCCGGAGGTGAAGGAGTTCTTCGTCGACACGGGGATGACGGCCGACGAGGTGAAGAAGAAGATCCAGATCGGGGACTACGTCGTGATGGACGAGCCTTTGATCGAGATCGGTCAGAAGGTGGTGAGCAAGGCGCTCGACAACCGCGTCGCGTGCTGGCTGGGGATCGAGGCCGTGCGCACGCTGGAGAAGAGCGGGGCGGGGCACTCGTGCGAGGTGGTGGTCGCGTTCACGACGCAGGAGGAGGTCGGGCTGCGCGGGGCGCGGACGGCGAGCTACTCGGTGCGTCCGGACATCGGGATCGGGATCGACGTGACGCTGGCGTGCGACACGCCGGGCGTGCCGGCGGCCGAGCGGGTGACCGAGCACGGCAAGGGCTTCGCGCTGCACATCAAGGACGCGTCGTTCATCAGCGACTTCGGGCTGGTGAACGACCTGGAAGCGGTGGCGAAGAAGAAGAAGGTGCCTTACCAGCGGTCGATTTTGGCGCGCGGCGGTCAGGACGGCGCCGCGGCGCAGCAGGCGGCGGCCGGGGCGCGGGCCGTCGGCGTGACCGTCGGCACGAGGTACATCCACACCGTGACGGAGATGGTCGACAAGACGGACCTGGCGGCGGCGCGGGACGTGCTGGCGGCGTATCTCGAGCAGGTGGGGTAAACGAGCGCCGGCCCGACGACGGGCATCGGTTTAAGTCAGAAATACACAACGCCCGCGTTCGTCCTTGAACGCGGGCGTTGCTGTTTGCATCAGGCTTGTGGTGGCACAGGTCTCTGACCTGTGTTCCGGCGGGGTGCGGGCGGGACGCCCGTGCCAATTGGATTGCCGGGTGGAGTGTGGTTTGTTTACTGGGTGATGTCGGTGGCGGCTTCAATCGCGTCGACGACCTGTCGGATCTGGAAGGGCTTCTTGAGGAAGCTGTCGAAGCCTTTGGCGCGGAGGCTCTGGGCCTGCCCGTCGGTGAGCTTGCCGCTCATGGCGATGACCTTGGTCATCTGGAGGTTGTCGCTCTTGCGGACGAACTGGGGGAAGTCGCTGGCGTCGGTGTCGCCGAGGTGGACGTCGAGAAGGACGACGTGGGGTCGGAAGCGTTCGCAGACCATGCCCGCGCCGAAGGCGGTGAGGGCCGACTGGATCTCGTAGGTGGTTTTTTCGCCGAGGACGTTGGTGAGTGTGTCGACGATCTCGCGGTCGTCATCGACGATGAGGACTCGGCAGGAGCCGGTCTGCATGCCGTCCATGGGGATGCCGTGGGCGCGCATGAATTTCATGAGCTCGGAGACGGGGATGCGTCGGTCCTTGGAGCCGGGGATGCGGTAGCCGCGGAGGGATCCGCAGTCGAACCACTTGCTGACGGTCCGGGGGGCGACGTTGCAGAGCTTGGCGACCTCGCCGGTCGTGAGGACATCCTTTTCCAGTGGCATGTGTCGTTCCTCGTAAAGGGAGGCGGAAGCCGTGCGTGGGCGTCGGCCCGTCCTGGGCCGGCCAAGGGGTGTTTCGGCGAATCCGGGGTGCGTCTTGACCGGTCGGGGGGGTTCGAGCGGATTTGTGCCCGGTCGGGGTTGGGGCGATCCCTCGGTCTGGGCGATGGCTTGCGGGGTGCGTAGCGGGCGTGGTGGCGGGGGTGCCCGGATTGACCGCGGGGATGGGGGGCGGTACCTTGACGTTCCGCCCGTGGGGCGTTCGATTTTTATGGCATGTGTTTGGGTTTTCGCTCGCCGCTCCCGGGTTTTGGGCTTGCAACAGCGGGGCGGGTCGGTTCGTAGGTGTGCTCGGCTGCGTCGTTGTTGTGCGTTCGCGGCTTGAGGTGGTGTGCCCGCGCGGGGTTGCCGCGGGGTGCGGAGACGGGAAGGATCGGGACTGTTCGCGCGGCGGCGTCGTCGCCCGGTTCTGAAACTTTGGACAGCATCGCGTGCATATGCCGTGTCTCGGCCCGTTCGCCCGGGCCCGGCGCGGTGGGCCGATCGGCCCGGTGCACGCGGACTTGACGGGGAGGCCGAAGTGGCCCTGACCTCTGCTCGCCGGAACGGCGTTCGCCGCAACTGGCTTCGTCGGAACTGCCTCGGCTGCGTGGCGGCGTTGGTGCTGGCGTCTGGCGTGGCGGCGCCCTCGTCGGCGTGGGCTCAGGAGGGGATGAACGAGCGGGAGCTGATCCGCGACATCATCCACTTCACGAAGATCAACCGCGCCGAAGCCGCCGACGTGCTGATGCGCGAGCTGCTGAGCCGCGAGATCAGCCCGGAAGACTTCACCCGCCTGATCGAGGACACGGGCGAGCTCGTCCGCTTTGAGGAGGCGCTGGCGCTGGCGGTCCGGACGCCGGAGCTCGAGCGGTCCGCGGCTCGACTCGCCCGGATGTACGAGCGGGGCAAGCTCGACCGCGCCCGCGACCCGGAGCAGATCGCCGAGAACATCGCGATGCTCACCGGCGGCGCCCGCGGTCGCCTGCTCGCCCGCCAGCGATTGCTGGAAGCGGGGGAGTACGCGATGCCGCAGCTCCTGGCGGCGCTGCTGCAGCGGGCGAACCCGTCGCTGCAGGCCGAGGTCCAGCGTCTGCTCATCGACAAGGGCCAGCAGGCGGTCACCCCGCTCGCGACGGCCCTGGCGAGCCTCGACCCGGTCCGTCAGGAGCTGGTCCTCACCGTGCTCGGGCAGATCGGTTCCGAGACGGTGGCCCCGTACATCCACGACCTGCTCGCGACGACGACCAACCAGGAAGTCGCCTCGGCCGGACGGCGCGCGATCACGCGCCTCGGGACCAACGACCCGGCCCGCGATGTCGCCGACTGGTACCTGGCGCTCGCGAACGATTATTACAACGAGCGTCGCCAGCTCACGAGCTTCCCTGGCGAGGAGCAGCAGCTGCTCTGGGGCTACGACGGCGGGCTCGGGCTGGTGATGACGCCGATCCGGACCGAGGTCTATCACGAGGCGATGGCGATGCGTCTGAGCGAGCGTTCGCTGACGCTGCGGGGCGAGAACGCCGAGGCGTTGGCGTTGTGGGTCGCGTCGAACTATCGGCGCGAGCTCCAGCAGCCGCAGGGGTACACGAACCCGGTCTACCCGGCTTCTCGCCGGAGCGCGGAATACTTCGCGGTCGCGTCGGGGACGGACGTGACCCAGCGTGTGCTGGCGCGGGCGCTGGACGATCGGGACACGCCGCTGGCGCGTCGCGCGTTGGCGGCGATCGAGCGGACGGCCGGGAGCGCCGCGCTCCGCCAGGGCCCGCGCGGTCGCCAGCCCTTGCTGGAGGCGTTGGGTTACCCGAACCGTCGGGTGCAGATCGAGTCGGCGTTGGCGCTGGGATCGAGCCAGCCGCGGGAGACGTTCGCGGGCGCCGAGCGTGTGATCCCGACGCTGGCCGACGCCGTGCGTGACGCGGAAACGCGGTACGCGGTGGTGCTCTCGAGCGATCAGGAGCTGTACCAGGGATACCGGCAGATCGTGGAGCGTCTGGGGTATCAGGTGCTGCCGTTCTCGCCGCGTCTGGAGGCGCTGGCCGAGCCGCTCGCGAACGTTTCGGGCCTGGACCTGGTCGTGACGACGCTGGGCGAGGACTCGACCGAGGCGGCGATCGAGGAGGTCCGCTCCTCGGCGCGGTTCAGCGCGACCCCGGTGCTTGCCCTCATGCCCACGCGGGACTACACGCGTCTGCAGCGCCGGTATGAGCGCCAGCAGGGCGTGATGCTGCGTCCGATCGCGATCGACGAGCAGCTCTTCGCCAACGCGGCGACCGAGCTGGTGCGGGTTGCGAGCGGCGGGCCGATCTCCGCGGAGGAGGCCCAGTCGTACGCGGAACGTTCGCTCCGGGTGCTGCGGGACCTGGCGATCGGCTCCAGCCCGGTGCTGGACGTGCGGGACGCGACCCAGCCGCTCATCGCGGCCCTCGGCACGCGGACCGGGCCGATCCGTCAGAGCGTTGCGGACGTCCTGGCGCTGGTCGACGAGCAGCGGGCGCAGTCGGCGCTGATGGTGGCGGCTCTCGAGGCGAGCGGCGCCGAGCGCGTCATGCTCCTGAACCGCACCACCGAGTCGGTCAAGAGGTTCGGCAGCATGCTCAGCCAGCGCCAGATCACGCGCCTGGTCGAGATCGCCCGCACCGGTTCGCCCGGCGAGGCGACGGCGGCCGCCGCCCTGATGGGCGCGCTCGACCTGCCCAACAACAACATTCTCCCGCTCATTCTCGACAACTGAGCCCGCGCGGGCCTCGCGAACACATCAACCACCCGCCCGCTCGCGATCACGCGTGCGGGCGGGTGGTCGTTTCCGGGTTTGGGTGCGGGGCGGGCGTCGGCGGGCGTTACATGCCCGAGGGGCGGCGGTTCTTGGCGTGCCGGATGATCTCGGCGGTTTCGAGATAGACCACGTCCTCGGCGATGTTCGCCATGAGGTCGCCGATCCGCTCCAACTCGCGGCCGAGGCGGTAGATCAGCAGGCCCGCGGCCGCGTGCGTCGGGTCGCGGGTGATCAGCTCGGTCGCCTCCTCGAACAGGCGTTTGTCGAGCTTGTCGATCGTCTTGTCGGCCGCGACGAGCGCGCGGGCGCGGTCCGCGTCCTCGTCCAGCACGGCGCGGAGCAACTCGTGGCACATCTGCGGGAGACGCTCGCTCAGGTCGCGCAGCGCGGTGGGCCACGACTCGGGCGGCTGCTCGGCGAGCTTGATCCCCACCTTCGCGATGCTGCACGCGTGGTCCGCGACACGCTCGATGTCCGCGTTCACCTTCAGGATGAACGCGATCACGCGGAAGTCCTTCGCCACCGGCTTGTGCAGCGTCAGCAGCTCGTGGCAGTCGCGCTCGATCGCGATTTCCTCGGCGTCGATCGCTTCATCGCGATCGCGCACCGCTCGGCACTGCTCGGCGTCCAGACGCCAGAGCGCGTCGAGCGCCTGCTCCAGCATCCCGATCGAGGACGACGCCTGACGCACCAGACGACGCTTCAGGCCGATCAGCAGTTGCTCCAGCGTGGTGCCCGGAGCCGGCGGCCCGGAGCGCGATGCGTTGCCCGAAAACTGCACGTCCGTCCTCTCCCCCCGCGCCCCGCGCTAGTCCGGCTCGCTGCGCCGGAGGCCAAACGGAACGATACGCGCCCGCCCGTCCCGCGGGGATGCCCCGAAGCCGAACCACGCTTTGGCCCGAACCATTCAGCTAGCATCGGACGAAACCGCGTGCGAGGATGAGTCTGTGCCGAGTTCCGCCCACCCGAGCCCCACGCCCGAGCCGTCGCGAGCCTCCGCGCGGTTCGTGCGCACGTGGCGGGCCGGCGTGGCCCCCCTCGCGGAGGGGGCCGCGCGTCTCGCGGCTCGGGTCGAACGGCCCGCGCCGCTCGCGGTCTGGCGCGGGACGCTCGAACAAGGGGCGGCTTTCGATCCGCGAGGACGCCCGCACCCCGCGATGACCCGCAAACTCCGTGGCGAACTCACCTACTGGGTCGCGGCCCATCGCGGCGAGGATCCCGCCCTTGACGGCGGACTGGAGCATCGATTCAGGGTGTGGCAGACCGCCCGGCTCCGCGAACTCGGCGAGCGGCTCGAACTCCGGGACGAGCGGGCGCTCCACGCGTGGACGTCGCGGGTTCAGGCGGTCGAGGTGGGGCCCGGGCCGATCCCCGCGCTCGGGGTGGCCCCGTGGCGCGCGGCGCTCGCGGTCGATCCGCTCGCGGACGGGTATCGGGCGGAGGGATTGGTGCCGACGTGGGCGGGGCACGTGGTGCTCGCGTCGTCGCCGGGTGAGCGGCTGCCCGCGCCGAGTGCGGCGTTCGACCTGGCGGTCTGCGAGAACGCGCTCGATCATTGCGAAGACCCGGCGCTGGTGCTCCGCGAGCTGCGCCGGGCCCTCCGCCCGGGCGGGCTGCTCTGGCTGCTTGTGGATCTCATGACCCACCGGGACGAGTTGCACCCCAGCCCGTTCGCCGACGAGGCCCGCGTGCGGGCAGTGCTCGGCGAAGCGGGGTTCCGGGTGCGGTGGCTGGGGGCGTGGGCGGGGGCGAGCCACCCGGCGGCGGCCCGTCAGTGCCGCGTGCTCGCCGAACGGGGCTGACCGGATCGTGATGGCGGGGGCGTTCCGCCTCGAGCCGAGCTATTGGGGATCTGGGCAACTTGCGGGGTGCGGAGAGGGGGCGGTTTGCCCATTTTCTCGGTCGCGGGGTGCGGCGGTGCTGCATCGCGGGCCGATTGATAGGTGTAGGTGATTTCAGCGGGTCCTTGGTGAGGGGCGCAGGATTCGGGTGTGCTCGGTGTAGACTGGCGAGCCGGCCGCGGTTGTTGGCGGCTCGTGTGAAGAGGTTGCTGCGTATGGGCATCGGCGTTGTGCTGCTGGAGCGTGGTCTGCTGAGCAAGGCGGACCTGGAGGCCGCGCTGGCCGAGCAGCGATCGACCGGCGACCGCCTCGACCGGGTGCTGGTGCGCCTGGGGCTGGTGGACCGGGAGCAGGTGCTCGAGGCGATCGGCGAGCAGTTCCACATGCCGGTGGTCGACTTGGCGACGACGGAGGTCGAGCAGGCGACGCTGGAGATGCTGCCCGCGAAGCTGGTCTATCGGCAGAACTGCGTGCCGATCCTCTTCAGCAGCGGGCGGCTCACGGTCGCGACGAGCGACCCGTTCGAACTGAGCGTGCTGGACGAGTTGCGGATGCTGACCGGGTGCGCGATCGACCTCGTGCTGGCCGACGAGGAAGAGCTGCACAAGTTCATCCGCGCCAACTACGGCGTCGGCGGTGACACGCTGGACGAGATGGACGGCGACGCCTCGCGCGGCCCGAAGGCCGCGGGCGAGGACGCCGAGGCGCAGGCGGAGATCGAGCAGGCGCAGGAGGCGTCGGTCGTCAAGCTGGTGAACGACGTGCTGGCGGAGGCGATCGCGGAGCGCGCGACGGACGTGCACATTGAGCCGTACGAGCGCGAGCTGATCGTGCGGTACCGCATCGACGGCGTGCTGCAGCGTGCGAACGTGCCGTCGACGATCAACCGGTTCGGTGCGGCGATCGTGAGCCGCCTGAAGATCATGTCGAACCTGAACATCGCGGAGAAGCGCAAGCCGCAGGACGGGCGGATCACGTTCCGTCAGCGGCGCAAGGGTCGCGGCGTCGAGGAGTTCGACCTGCGCCTGAGCGTGATCCCGATGCTGTTCGGCGAAGGTGTCGTGCTGCGCGTGCTGAACAAGTCGGCGGTGCTGATGGACCTGGACGACCTCGGGATGCCGAGCCGCGTGCAGGCAACGTGGGACCGCCTGATCACACGCCCGCACGGGATCGTGCTGGTGACCGGGCCGACGGGGAGCGGCAAGAGCACGACGCTGTACGCGTCATTGAACCGGATCGTGTCGGACGCGGTGAAGGTGATCACGGTCGAGGACCCGGTGGAGTACCACGTCGGGGGTGTGAACCAGATCCAGGTGAACACGCAGACGGGGTTGAGCTTCTCGGCGGGGCTGCGGTCGATCCTGCGTCACGACCCGGACGTGGTGATGGTGGGCGAGATCCGCGACAAGGAGACGGCCGAGACGGCGATCCAGGCCTCGCTGACGGGTCACCTGGTCTTCAGCACGCTGCACACCAACGACGCGTGCGGGGCGACGACGCGCCTCTTGGACATGGGCGTGGAGCCGTTCCTGGTGTCGAGCTCGGTGGAGGGCGTGCTGGCGCAGCGTCTGGTGCGCCGGGTGTGCGCCGAGTGTGCGCACGAGTACGAGCCGGAGCACGGGGAGACGCCGCCGGACTTTGAGCTGGGCGAGGGCGGGATGCTGACACGCGGGAGCGGCTGCCGCACGTGCCGGCAGACGGGGTACCGCGGGCGGCTCGGGGCGTACGAACTGCTGCGGGTCTCCGATGAGGTGCGGGAGATGATCATGTCGCGGAAGAACGCGCCGGAGATCGCGGCGAAGGCGTTCCGGGACGGCGACCTTTCGACGCTGAAGCAGGACGGGTACGCGAAGGCGCGGGCGGGCGTGACGACGATCAGCGAGGTGCTGCGGGCGGTGAGTGTCTGAACCGCGGATGGCATGAAAAAAGCCCGAGCGGGACGCCCGGGCCACGGGTTCTTGTTGCAGACCGACTACGCCGATTGTCCCGATCAGCGCCACCACATCGTCGCGCCGTACTCGGCGGTGTCGCCCAGTTCCTCGGCGATGCGGATGAGCTGGTTGTACTTGGCGTTGCGGTCGCTCCGGCAGGGGGCGCCGGTCTTGATCTGCCCGCAGTTGGTCGCGACGGCGATGTCGGCGATCGTCGCGTCCTCGGTCTCGCCCGAGCGGTGGCTGAGCACGCAGGCGTAGCGGCTGCGGTGGGCGTAGTTGACGGCGTCGAAGGTCTCGCTCAGCGTGCCGATCTGGTTGACCTTGACCAGCACGGCGTTGGCGCAGCCTTCCCGCACGCCGCGTTCGATGAAGGACTTGTTGGTGACGAACACGTCGTCGCCGACGAGTTGGACCTTGCTGCCGAGGCGTTCGGTGAGCTTGCGCCAGCCGTCCCAGTCGTTCTCGGCCAGCCCGTCCTCGATCGAGCGGATGGGGTACTTCTCGCACCAGCTCGCCCAGAGGTTGATCAGGTCGTCGGAGCTCATGATCTCCTGGCTGGAGCTGAAGAACTTGTAGCCTTTCTTGCCGTCCTTCTCGGCCTCGTTCCAGAGCTCGCTGGTCGCGGGGTCGAGGGCGACGAAGATCTGCTCGCCCCACGTGTACCCGGCCTTGTCGACGGCTTCTTCGATGACTTTCAGCGCGTCCTCGTTGTCGGCGAGATCCGGCGCGAAGCCGCCCTCGTCGCCGACGGCGGTGGACATCTTGCGGGCCTTGAGGACGCTCTTGAGGGTGTGATAGATCTCGGTGCCGGCGCGGAGGGCCTCGTTGAAGTCGTCGAAGCCCCAGGGCTGGATCATGAACTCCTGGAAGTCGACGGTGTTGTCGGCGTGCTTGCC